>CP119326.1:659356-1318712 GCA_029202665.1 Candidatus Brevundimonas colombiensis | reverse complement strand
GCGCCCTGTGGGACCGCGCCCGCAGCCTGAAGGATCGCGGCCTGTTCCGCCGCATCGGCTTCTGCGCCTCGATCGAGGATGGTCCCGCCCTTCTGGCCCGCCGCCTGGAGGCCGATGTGGTCCAGACGCCATGCAGCCTTCTGGATCAGCGCGCGGCCCAGGACGGCGTGCTGGAGGCCATCGCCGATACGGGCGCGGCCGTGCATCTGTCGTCCGTCTTCGCCGACGGCCTGCTGTTCGCCGGCGGCGAGGACCTGCCGCCCGAACTGGCCCGCCATGCCCAGGCCCTGTCGCGCACCCGCCGACGTCTGGCCGAACAGCGCTGCGACCCCATGCAGGCCGCCCTGGGTTACGCCCTGTCTCTGAAGGGCGTGGACAAGGTGGTGGCCAGCGTCGCCTCGGCCGCCGAACTGCGCGCCATCCTGGCCGCCGCCCACGCCCCCTGCCCCGATCTGGACTGGTCGGCCCTGGCGCTGGAGGCGCCGGCGGCCTTCACCGCCGACGCCCGCGCCCGGATCAGTAGCGCAGCCTGATCCCGACATAGCCGGACAGACCGGCTTCGCCATAGCCCAGCAGACGCTGATAGTGTTCGTCGAACAGGTTCTCGACGCGCGCCGTCAGGGTGACATTGTCCGTCAGCGCATAGGCGCCGTTCAGGTTGGTGATGACGAAGCCGTCACGCATTCCGCCCGAATCCGGCATCTCGCCCTCCGCGCGCACCGTCACGGCGCCCGACAGACGCTGGCCCGTCCAGCCCAGGGTCGCCGAGCCCGAGTGTTCGGCGACGCGCAGGATCGGCGCCTTGGTCACCGCATTCTCGGCGTCGGTCCAGGCATAGGCCGCCGTCAGGTCGAAGCCGTGCCCCAGAGCCGCCCGCCCCTCCAGCTCCACCCCGTCGGTGCGGGTGCGGATCAGGTTGACGTAGTAGTATTCAGTGGTGGCGGCGTCGTAGTAGCCGTCGATCTGGTTCTCGACCTCCAGATGATAGACCGTCACGCGGCCGTCGAAGCGGCCATCGTTCGAGCGCCAGCCCAGGGCCAATTCGCTGCTTTCCGAGGTTTCAGGAACCAGTTCAGCGACCGTCGTGCGCGGCAGGATGAAGCAGAAGTCGCAGACGGTCTGAGCCACGGACGGCGTCTTGAAGCCCGTGCCATAGGCGCCGCTGAACGTCAGGCCCGCACCCAGATCGTAGGCCGCCGAGATGCGGCCGGTGGTCTTGCCGCCGTAGGTGTCGGTTTCGTCGTGACGCAGACCGGCGGTGACGCTGAGGCGGTCCGTGGCGTTGAAGCGAGCGACACCGAACACCGAGTCCACGCCCAGCTCCGCCTTCACCGAACCATTCAGATCGGCCTGGGTGTCTTCATGCTCGGCGCCGAAGCTGTAGGCCAGACGCGCGTTCTGATCCCGGCTGTCGGCCTGCCAGCGGTAGAGGCGATGCTCGCCGGAATAGACCGACGGGAAGGCGCTCTTGCTGACGCGGTCGATATCCGACGCCGCGACCGTGAACTTGTGATCCAGTCCCAGCACGTCGGCGACGCGCAGGCGCACCAGGCCCGACTGGTTGACCGTCGCGGCGGTGTCCAGCGCATCGACCGGGCCGAAACCATCGACATCGGCGTCGGTGTCGGAGTGACGATAGCTGGCGTCGACGCCGAGGCGGTTGGTCAGTTCATAACGCGCGCGCGCATTGACGGTGGTGTTGTCGAAACCGTCCTTCTCGGTGTTGCCGTTGATCTTGTCGGCGGCCGAGAAACCGTCACTGTGGAACTTCGACACGGACACGCCATAGGCGAATCTGTCGGTCGCCACGCCCAGGCCCAGGCGGCCGCGCGCGGCGCCGTAGGAACCGGCTTCGACATTGGCCGAAACGCCGTTCAGTTCCGTGGTGTTGATGGCGATGACGCCGCCGATGGCCGCCGAACCCCACAGCGACGATTGCGAGCCGCTGAGCACTTCAATGCGCGAGACGTCGCCAAGATCGAAGCCGGAGAAGTCGAAACCACCAGCGGGCTGCGACGGGTCGTTGACCGGCACGCCGTCCACCAGCACCAGGCTCTTGTCCTGGCTGGCGCCGCGGATACGCACCGAGGCGACGCCGCCGAAGCTGGCGCGATAGACCGACAGGCCGGGCACGTCGGACAGGATGTCGGTGGCGAAGACGGCGCCGCGTTGTTCGATCGTCTTGCTGTCGATGACGCGGGCGCCGGGCGTGTCGGCGACGATGGCCGGCAGGCGGGTGGCGGTGACGACGACGTCATCCAGCTGGGCGGCGTCGTCAGCGGCGAAGGCGGGTGCGGCGAAGGCGGCTGTGATCGCCGCCGTCGATAAAAGAATGGAACGCTTCATTGAGCGGGATCCCCGGTTCCGGTCCCGCGAATGCGCGCGAGAGACTGTCAGGAGCGAACCGACCCGCCAGACCGCGAGGGTCCGGGCGGCGCAAGGTCGGGTCGCTGCGACGAGAAGAGTCCCCGCGCCCCTGCCTGGTCCCGGACAGCGACAAGCGACACAGGCGGCCAGGTCTCCTGGCTTGCGGGTCAAAAACCGCTGTCCTCGCCTTCCCAGTCGCCCAGTGGCGCCGAGGTCGTCAGACCCCGGACGGACGACGCTCTCGCCGCCTACAGTTGCGGGCACAGCCACGGCGTCGCACCGTGTTCCCTAAACCGCCTGGCGCGGCCTATCGCAGGGGCGAGAAGCCTGTGCAAGAGCCGGTTAACGGACTTGAGCGGTCGGGCGCGATCCGTCACCCTGTCGCCACATGAACGCGCCTGTGTCTCACCCGCCCGAAATCGCCGCCTCGTTGGAGGGCGCGACGCCCTTCATGGCGCAGTATCTGACGGCAAAGGCGGGTCAGCCGGACGCCATCCTGTTCTTCCGCATGGGCGATTTCTACGAGCTGTTCTTCAAGGACGCCGAGGTCGCGGCGGCAGCCCTGGGCATCACCCTGACCAAGCGCGGCAAGCATCAGGGCGAGGACATTCCGATGGCCGGCGTGCCGGTCCATGCGATGGAGGGCTATCTGGCCCGCCTGATCCGCATGGGCCACAAGGTCGCCATCTGCGAACAGTTGGAAGACCCAGCCGAGGCCAAGAAGCGCGGCGGCAAGGCGGTGGTCCATCGCGGCGTGGTGCGGGTCGTCACCCCCGGCACCCTGACCGAGGACAGTCTGCTGGACGCGCGCGGCGCCAACCGTCTGGCGGCGGTCGCGGTCAGAAAGGGTCGGGCGGCCGTGGCCGTGGTCGAGCTGTCCTCTGGCGCGGTCGACAGCGTCGCCTGTGCGATTGAAGACCTGGGCGCCGCCCTGGCCGCCTTCCGCCCGTCCGAAGTCCTCGTCACCGACCGGATGTATTCGGACGAGACGACGCGCGACGCCTTGGACGGCTCGGGCGGAGTGGTTCAGGCCCTGGCCTCGGCCATCGCCGAGCCCCAGGCCGCGCGCACGCGGGTCGAGCGGCTGTATGGCGTGGCGGCCCTGGACGGTTTCGGCGCCTTCGAGGAGGCCGAGGTCTCGGCGCTCGGCCTGATCGCCGCCTATCTGGAGACGACCCAGGCGGGCAAGGTTCCGGCGCTGGCCCCGCCCCGTCGTCTAGGCGACAGCGGTTTCATGGCCATCGACCCGGCGACCCGCGCCAGTCTGGAGATCGACCGCACCCAGAGGGGCGAACGCGAAGGCTCCCTACTCGCCTGCATCGACCGCACCGTCACCGCGGGCGGGGCGCGGGCGCTGGCGGAAAGGATCGCTCGCCCCTTGCGCGATCCCCTGGCCATCAACGAACAACTGGACGCCGTCGAATGGATGCTGGAGCGGCGCGATCTGCGACGCGACCTGCGCGACGGTCTGAAGGCGTCGTCGGACGTGGCCCGCGCCGTCGGGCGTCTGGCGCTGGGACGCGGCGGCCCGCGCGATCTGGCCGCCGTCCGCATCGGCCTGTCGATCGCCGAGGCCATCGCCGGTCTGTTCATCGGTCAGGTCGATCCCCTGACCGGCCAGCCGCGCCGCATCGCCCTGGCGCTGGACCGGCTGACCCTGTCGGCGGATCTGTCGGGGTTGAAGGCCGATCTGGTCGACGGCCTGGTGGACGAGCCGTCGCATCTGGCCCGCGACGGCGCCTTCGTGCGCCCCGACTATCGCCCCGAACTGGACGCCGCCCGCACCCTGCGCGACGACAGCCGCCGCGTGGTCGCCGATCTGGAGGCCCGCGCCGTTTCCGAGTCCGGCGTGCCGTTCAAGGTCAAGCACAACGCCGTCCTGGGCTATTTCCTGGAGACCTCGGCCAAGGCGGCGGAAGGGTTGCTGCGCGCGGGTCCCGACAGCCCCTTCATCCACCGCCAGACCCTGGCGAACCAGGTCCGTTTCACCACCGTCGAGCTGTCCGAACTGGACGCCAAGATCAGCCAGGCCGGGCACCGCGCCCTGGCCATCGAGGGCGAAACCTTCGAAACCTGGCGGCGCGAGGTCGCAGCCCTGGCCCAGCCGCTGCAGGCCGTCGCCGAAGCCCTGGCCGAACTGGACGCCCACGCCGCCCTGGCCGAATGGGCGCAGGAAGTCGGCGCCGTCCGTCCCGCCGTGGACGACACCCTGACCTTCTGCGTCGAGGCCGGTCGCCACCCGGTGGTCGAGGCGGCGGTCAAGGCGGCGGGCGATCCCTACACCCCCAACAACGCCCGGCTGGACGGATCGGGCCAGGACGGATCGCGTCTGACCATCGTCACCGGGCCGAACATGGCCGGTAAGTCGACCTTCCTGCGCCAGAACGCCCTGCTGGTGATCCTGGCCCAGGCGGGCGCCTTCGTACCGGCCCGTTCGATGCGTCTGGGCGTGGTGGACCGGCTGTTCAGCCGCGTCGGCGCGGGCGACGATCTGGCGCGCGGCCGCTCCACCTTCATGATGGAGATGGTCGAGACCGCCGCCATCCTGACCCAGGCCACGCCCAGAAGCTTCGTGGTGCTGGACGAGATCGGGCGCGGCACCGCCACCTATGACGGCCTGGCCATCGCCTGGGCCACGGCCGAGGCCCTGCACGAGACCAACCGCGCCCGCACCCTGTTCGCCACCCACTATCACGAGTTGGCCCAGCTTGAGACGCGGCTGGACCACGTCTGCAACCTGTCGATGGTCGCCAAGGAATGGAACGGCGATCTGGTCTTCCTGCACGAGGCCGCGCCGGGCGCCGCCGACCGTTCCTATGGCGTTCAGGTGGCCAAGCTGGCGGGCGTGCCGACCTCCGTCGTCGCCCGCGCCCGCTCGGTGCTGGAGCGTCTGGAGGGCGAAAAGGCCGCCGCCGCCCGCCTGGACGACCTGCCCCTGTTCGCCGTCGCCGAGCCGGAGCCGGTGCGCGGCCCGTCGCCGCTGGAACTGGCGTTCCGTGACGTCGATCCCGACGACCTGACCCCGCGCGAGGCGCTGGAGGCGCTCTATCGGCTTAAGGGTCTGGCCTGATGTGAAGAAGGCCCGGACGTCGCCGTCCGGGCCTTGCTTGCAACCTCGATCCGTTTCGGATCAGGCCTGCATCATCCAGCCTTCGACATCCATGGCCGCCTGACGGACGGCTTCCGAACGGGTCGGGTGGGCGTGGCAGGTGCGGGCGATGTCTTCCGAGGCGCCGCCGAAGCTCATGGTGATGGCGGCCTCGTGGATCATTTCGCCGGCCTGCGGACCCATGATGTGGACGCCCAGCACCTTGTCCGTCGCAGCATCGGCCAGAACCTTCACGAAGCCGTCGGTCTCGTGGTTGATCTTGGCGCGGCTGTTGGCGGCGAAGGGGAATTTGCCCTTCTTGTACTGGACGCCGGCGGCCTTCAGCTGGTCCTCGGTCTGGCCGACCCAGGCCACTTCGGGGAAGGTGTAGACCACGCTGGGGACCAGGGCGTAGTCGACGTGGCCGTATTTGCCGGCGATGGTGTCGATCACGGCGACCGCGTCCTCTTCGGCCTTGTGCGCCAGCATCGGGCCATGGGTCACGTCGCCGATCACCCAGACGCCATCTGCGACCTTGAAGTGGTCATGGTCGATGAAGCCGCGCTTGTCGGGCGTGGCGCCCACGCTCTCCAGACCCAGACCGTCCGTATAGGGACGACGGCCGATGGCGACCAGGACCACGTCGCCCTTGATCGTTTCCGCCGCGCCGCCGGCCGACGGCTCGACCGTCAGTTCCACGCCATCCTTGCCAGACTTGGCGGCCGTGACCTTGGCGCCCAGTTTGAAGACCATGCCCTGTTTGGCCAGGGTGCGCTGGAAGGCGGTGGCGACCTCGGTGTCCATGCCGGGGGTGATCCGGTCCAGGAATTCGACCACCGTCACCTCGGCGCCCAGACGGCGCCAGACCGAACCCAGCTCCAGGCCGATAATGCCGGCGCCGACCACGATCAACTTCTTGGGCACCGACGGCAGCGACAGGGCGCCGGTGGAATCGATCACCTTGCCCGCTTCGAACGCGACGCCCGGCAGCGGGGTCGGTTCCGAGCCGGTGGCGATGACGATATTCTTGGCGTCCAGCGTCTGGACCGCGCCGTCGGCGGCGGTGACTTCGACCTTGCCCTTGGCGACGATCTTGCCCTTGCCCTTGATCCACTCGACCTTGTTCTTCTTGAACAGGAACTCGATCCCCTTGGTCAGGGCCAGGACGCTGTCGTCCTTGGCCTTGTGCATCTGGGGCAGGTTCAGCTTGGGCGAGACCTCGATGCCGATCTTGGCGAACTCGCCATTGGCGGCGTCCCACAGCTCCGAGGCGTGCAGCAGGGCCTTGGACGGCATGCAGCCGACGTTCAGACAGGTGCCGCCCAGCGTCGAACGCATTTCCACGCACGCGACCTTCAGGCCCAGCTGGCCGGCGCGGATCGCGGCGTTATAGCCGCCCGGCCCTCCGCCGATGATGACGACGTCGTAGGGAGCGGTGGCTTCGGCCATGATATCCTCTGATCGTTCAGCGCTTGCAATGCTGCGCGGGGCTTAGGCGCCAGACCCGCCGGGGTCAACCGCCGCGCTCCATATGGGGACGGGTTTGCGACCTTTGGAGGCCCTGTGAGCAGGATGTGACCACGCCCATCGAAACAGACCGCGTCCGGCGGGAGCTTGCGCGTCTCGACAAACGAAAAGGGCCAGGCGTCGCCGCCCGGCCCTTGGGTCGTCTCCGAACCTTGGAAGGTCAGAGCTTGAAGCGCACGCCGACGAAGACGTTATAGCCGAACTTCTCGTACTCGTAGGTCCGCTCCTTGACGCCGTAGTAGCGCACGCCGGCGCTGTCGGTCAGGTTCTTGGCCTCGCCGAACAGCTCCACCCCGTTGCCGAAGTCGTAGCTGGCGGTGAAGTCCAGCTGACCGCGCCCCTCGACATACAGGTCCAGACCCGGCCGCGTGGCGTTGATCTCTTCCAGGAACTCGCTGCGGTGGGTGTAGGACAGGCGCGCGCTGAGACCGTAACGCTCATAGAACAGGGCGGCGTTATAGACCGTGTCCGACTGGCCGGGCAGGGTGAAGGTGTTGCGGCCGGCGTAGGAGGCGCTGGTCTCGATCTCGGCGTCGGTCAGGGTCAGGTTGGCGAAGACGCCGAAGCCCGAGGCCCAATCCGGCAGGAAGTCGAACGTCTGCTGCCAGTTCAACTCGATCCCCGCCAGATGGCCGTCGGCGTTCAGGGCTTCGGTGACGTCGGCCGTGCCGGACGGCGCGGGCTGATAGGGCACGCCTGCCGTGACCAGGGTGAAACGGTAGTCCGACAGGTCCTTGTAGAAGGCGTTGGCCGAGATCACGCCCAGCGGACGCAGATAATATTCCAGGCCCAGGTCGATATTGTTCGACAGGGTCGCCTTCAGATCCGGGTTGCCGCGCGAGACAGTGGTTCTGACGCGGGTCTGGCCGTCGTCCGTGACGTTCTCGCTGGTCTCCAGCAGGCGCGGCACGACGTCCTTGTAGTCCGCGCGCGAGATGGCGCGGGTCAGGGCGAAGCGACCGATCAGGTTGTCGCTGAAGCTGTGGCGCAGGGTCAGGTTGGGGAAGAAGTCGGTCTGGTCGCGGCTGACGTTGACCGGGACGGGATCACCCTTGGGCGGGACGCTGACGGCGGAGCCTTCGAAGTCGGTCTTCTCGACGCGCAGGCCGATCAGGACGTTGGTGGCGCCGACATCGAAGCGCGCCTGGCCATAGGCGGCCAGGATGTCCTCGTTGGCGGTATAGTCGGCGCTGACCGACTGGGGCATGCGGCGGGCCGTGGCGGACTTGGATACGCCCTGGGCCGCATTGTCCAGATACTGGGCGACCAAACCATGATCCATCTTGAAGCCCAGATCATAGCCGTAGTTGCGGGACTCGCGGTCGCTGATCAGCGAGGCCAGCGTGCCGGGATCGGGCGGAGGAAGCTTGTCGTCCGGCCGGGCGCGGAAACGTTCCTCGTCGGAGGAGACGTCGCGGGTGCTGTATTTGCCGCCGAACTTCAGCGTCACTTCGCGGCCGCCGATCACGGTCGGCAGTTCGTAGCTGGTCTTGAAGGAGACGTCTTCCTGCTCGGTGGTGTTGTCGCGGAAGGTGTTCTCACGGAACTTGTAGTTGCCGGGCGTCTGGTAATAGGTCGAGGCGAAGCCGTCGTAGGTCGGCTGATAGTGGTCGGCGGTGTTGTAGCCCAGGGTCAGGCTGTCGGCCGAACGGAACACCAGTTCGTCGCGGTGCGGATAGGTCTGTTCGCTCTTGGCCCAGGCCAGGGTGGCGTCCCAGACCGCGCCATTGCCGAAGGTGTATTCGGCCCCGGCGTTCAGGGTGGTGATCTGGTTGTTCTGTTCGCGGTGGCGCAGGGCCTTGTAGATGCGCGCCTTGGAATAGGTGGCGGCCTGATCCGTCACCGTGCCCGTCGCCGTGCCGTCCGAGAAGTTGAAGCGCAGGGTGTCGCGGTATTCATCGTCATTGAACTCGGCGAACGAACCGCGCACCCAGGCGCGAAGCGCGTCGTTGGGCCGCCATTCCAGGGCGCCGGTCACCGCCTTGCGGGTGCGCTCGGTCTCATAGTCCTTGAACAGGGCTTCCTCGAGCACATAGTGGCCGAACGCCGGGTTGGGCGTCGTGCCTTTCAGGAACGCGTTGTCGTCGAAGATCCAGGCGTTCTCGACATTGTCGGGGCGGCGGTTGGTCTGGGAATAGCTGAGCGAGACCAGGGCGCCGAAGGTCTGGCCCGGGCCGAACACGTTCGACGCCGTGGCGGCGGCGCGGGTGTCCGAACCGCCGTAGTCGTTGTAGCTGCCGCCGGCATAGCCGCTGATGGCCAGACGACGCTTGTCGAAGGGCGAGCGGGTCTTGATGTCCACGGCCCCGGCGATGGAGTCCGCGTCCTGGCTGGGGCGCAGGGTCTTGGAGACCTCGACGGTGGAGACGATGTCGGACGGCAGGGTGTCCAGATCGACCGCGCGGGTCGACGGGGACACGGCGGGGATGGCCACCCCGTCCACCGAAACGGCGGTGAAGGACGACGGCGCGCCGCGCACGTTGATATAGCGGCCCTCGCCCTGGTCGCGCTGGATGGCGATGCCCTGAACCCGCTGCAGGGATTCCGCGACGTTCGGGTCGGGATAGCGGCCGATGGCGTCGGCCGACAGGATATTGACGGTGCCGTCGGCGTTCTTCTGCTGGTTCAGCGAGCGGGCGACGCCGTCGGTGATGACGCCGGTCACGATCACGTCCGCCACGTCGGTCGCCGAGGCCGACCCCAGGACGATGGCCACATTGGCGTCCTCGCCCGGCGTGGTGACGACCGACTGGCTGGCCGAGGGCAGGCCCAGATAACGCACGTCCAGAACCATCTGGCCCGCCGCGGTCGGCAGGGTGAACTCGCCCTGGGTGTTAGTCACGACCCGCTGGCCCGAACCGCGCACCACCACCTCGGCGCCCGGCAGGGGCGCGCCCGAGGCGTTGGTCACGCGACCATAGATCACGTCTCCAGCGACGGAGGAGGCGGCCACGGCGTCGGCGGTCTCGGCGTGCGCGACGGCGGCCATCGGCGCCAGGATCATCGGCGCCATCAGCACGGGCTTGAGCGCGGCGCTCATCAGCAGGTTCAGCTTCATCTCATGTCCCCTTCGATCGGCGACATTTCGCCTGGACCGATAAGGCGGCGCTTAACCTTTGGCGACGACGCGAAAACGACGGTTTCACGACGCATGTTTCGCGATTTTCAGACAGTCACGAGACGATTGATCCTTTTTCGGATCATTGGTCATCAACGCGACGCGCAACCGTCACGACACCGCCGTTGACCGCGCCGCTTCCATGGCGAAAGGACGCCGCATCCCGTTTCGGAGCCCACCCCATGCGCCGCCCTCGCCTTCGCCTGCCGACCGCCTGCGCCCTAATGTCGCTGCTGGCTGGCTGCGCCGCGCACGAGGTGGATTTCCAGGGTGAAGGCGGCGGCCTCGTCGGCCCTGGCGCGCCCGTTCACGCCATCCTGGAAACCCCGCCTGTCGGCGCCCCCGGCCAGGACGCCGCCGACGACCCCGCCGTCTGGGCCAGCACAACGCCGGTCATGGTGATGGGCCAGGCCACGCCCGGCTTCGTCGCCGGCACCGACAAGAAGTCGGGTCTTTATATCTATGGCTTCGACGGCCGCATCCTTCAGTTCCTGCCCGAGGGTCTGTTGAACAACGTCGATGTGGTCGAGGGCCTGTCGATCGACGGCCGGCCGCAGGTCGTGCTGGGCGCCAGCGACCGCACGCCGGGCAAGACCGGCGTCTCGCTTTATGTCTTCGACCCGGCCGGGACCGGCCAGAACGGCGTGCGCTACTGGGGCCATGTGGCGACCGACGTTGTCGAACCCTACGGCTTCTGTTTCGCCCGTCGCGGCGCCGAGGTCCACGCCATCCTGGTCGGCCATGAGGGCGAACTGCGCCAGTTCATCCTGACCGCCGACGCCGCCGGCAAGCCCGTGGCCCGCCTGGTCCGCACCGCCGAGATCGGCTCGATCTCCGAAGGCTGCGCCGCCGACACGACCGGCGACGCCCTCTATATCAACGAAGAGAACATCGGCCTGTGGCGCTATGGCCTGGACCCGGCCTCTGGCGCGACCCGCACCCTGATCCAGCCCATCGCCAAGGACATCCTGGTCGCCGACGCCGAGGGCCTGACCACCATCGCCGACGCCTCGGGCCGTTATCTGATCGCCTCCAGCCAGGGCGATTCCACCTTCCCCGTCTGGCGCATCGACGGCCCGGCGCCGCAGTACAAGGGCCGGTTCAAGGTCGTTGACGGCGCGGTGGACGGCGTCACCGGAACCGACGGCCTCGCCGCCGCCAGTGGGCCGGTCGGCCCCTTCCCCGAAGGCGTCGTGGTCATCCAGGACGACGTCAACGACGGCGGCGCCCAGAACTTCAAATACGTCGACTGGCGCGACATCCGCCGGGCGCTGGGGCTGTAATCCCCGCGCCGCATCCTAGAGCGTGGCGTCAGCAGGATCGGCGCGGCCTTACAGGCGCGACCTGACCATCAGAAAAGCCGTGTCGGACAAGCGTCCGCTGGCCAGCCGCTGCGGCGGATAGACAGCCCGCTCCAGGTTGGAAATCCCAGGGGATTTTTAATTGCACACAATTTAATTGTGTAAAACTGTTTCTCGATTTACAGAGAGGCATCTTGCATAAGAAGGAAAGCCGCGATGAGCGCGATCTACTCCACCACAGCCTCCGCCACCGGTGGACGCCACGGCTCCGTCCGAACGAACGACGGTCTGCTGGATCTGCCGCTGGCCCTGCCCAAGGAACTGGGCGGCAAGGGCGGGGCGACCAACCCCGAACAACTCTTCGCCGCGGGCTATGCGGCCTGTTTCGAGAACGCCGTGATCCACGTGAGCCGCAACAAGGCGACCAAGGTTCGCGACGACGACATCGACGTGGCCGCAACCGTCGGCCTCAGTCCTGACGCCGGCGGCGGGTTCGCACTGACTGTCGCTCTTGACGTTGTCATCGCCGGCGTAGACCAGGCGACGGCGGAGAACATCGTTCAGGAAGCCCACGCCACCTGCCCCTATTCCAATGCGGTGAAGGGCAATGTCGACGTGGCGCTGACGGTCAGCACGCGGTGATGCAAGGAGGCAGGATGGAAGACCCATCGAGCAAGGCCGTGGTTCTGCGGCTTGAAGACCAGATGTGCTTCCCGCTCTATGCGGCCTCCAACCTGCTCAATCGCCTCTATCGCCCGATCCTGTCCGACCTGGGCCTGACATATCCGCAGTATCTTGTGATGCTGGCGCTGTGGCAGCAGGCGCCAAAGACGGTCAGCGCACTGGGCGAGGCCTTGCTGCTGGACAGTGGAACCCTGACCCCCCTGCTCAAGCGGATGGAGACGGCTGGCCTCATCACGCGGGAACGCGACAGCCGGGACGAGCGGCGGGTGCAGATCGACCTCACCCGCAAGGGGGACGCCCTGCGCGATCAGGCGGCGCACATACCGGCGCTCCTGGCCGCCCGCACCCAGGTCACCCAAGACCAGGCCGACGAGGTTCGTCGGATCGTGCGCGATCTGATTGCGGTGCTCGGCCGTTGCGAACCTGGCCAATGACGGTCGTGCGTCGGCGTTAGATCATACGGCTAAAGGCTCGCCGTTCGGGTCGATCCTCGCGGGCCGGGCCGAGGCCTACTGATCCTCGTCGAACTTGCGTGCGACCAGGTCGCTCAAGGCTTCCATCGCCTCCTCGGCGTCCGGCCCCTCGGCCGACACGTCGATGCTGCAGCCGATGCCGGCGCCCAGCATCAACAGGCCCATGATCGAGCGGGCGTCCACCGTCACGCCATCGCGCGCGACGTGGATTTCGCTTTCGAAACTGGAGGCCAGTTTGACGAACTTGGCCGAGGCGCGGGCGTGCAGGCCGCGCGTGTTGCAGATGTTCAGGGTCGCCTTGACGCTCATTTCTCGCCCGCCAGCACCCAGGAGGCGACCGAGATGTATTTGCGCCCGGCGTCCTGCGCATGGGCCACGCACGCCTCCAGCGTCTCGCGCCCGCGCACGCTGGCCAGTTTGATCAGCATGGGCAGGTTCAGCCCGGCGATCACCTCGGCGTGGGTCTGCTCCATCACTGAAATGGCCAGATTGGATGGGGTGCCGCCGAACATGTCGGTCAGCAGGATGACGCCGTCGCCGTCGTCAACCGCCGCCGCCGCATCGACGATGTCGCGCCGCCGACGCTCCATGTCGTCGTCGGGTCCGATGCAGATGGCCGCGACCCCGCGCTGCGGGCCGACCACATGCTCCATCGCCGAAAGGAATTCTGACGCCAGCCCGCCGTGGGTGACGATGACCAGACCGATCATGAGGACTTCACTCGCATCCCGCCCCGAACCGTCCCGAACGTTCCCCCGCCCGGCGAGGAGGCCGGACGCCGCCCTCCTTGGACCGCAAGGGGGGTGTCATAGACCCGTCTTGCAGCGTTTCAAAGCGTCTCCAACGCCGCTGCGACCACATCGACGGCCGAGGCGGGGCGCGGGTCCAGCGTCAGGAGGGGCAGGTCCACCCCGCAAAACGCCCGCGATCGCGGCTCCGGCAGGCGTTCGACCGGCTCACGCGTGCAGGCGACGGACAGGGCCGCTCTGACCATCGGCCGTGTCGCGGCGGACACGATTCCCAGGCCGCGAACCTCGATCCGGCCGGCGATGGCGACCGGCGCGCGGGCGTAGAGGGCGCCGCCCGAGGCCCAGACCTGGGTATAGTCGTCGCTGACCAGCCGCCAGCCGCGCCCGATCAGCCTCAGCGCCAGATCGCTCTTGCCCGCTCCCGACGCGCCCAGGATCATCACCCCGCGCCAGCCTTCTGTGCGGCGCACGGCGACCGTCGTGGCGTGGATGGGGGCGGCATGGATCGGGGCGGCGGACCTCATGCCCGGCGGCCGACCGCCGGGAACAGGATTTCGAACCGGGCGCCGACGACCTGCCCGTCCTGCATCTGGTTCTCGGCGTGGACGCGTCCGCCGTGCGCCTCCACGATCTGACGCACGATGGACAGGCCCAGACCCGAGTTGGAGCCGAACTTGGCCCCCTGCGGCCGCGAGGTGTAGAAGCGTTCGAACACCGTCTCCAGGTTCTCGGGCGGGATGCCCGGCCCCTGGTCTTCGACCCGCACGCGCACCGGCAGGTCGTCGGTCGTCTCCTCCAGACTGACGCGCACCGCCCCATCCGCCGGACTGAAGGAGCGGGCGTTGTCGATCAGATTGCGGAACACCTGACCCAGCGGCCCGTCGCGGCCCATGACGCGCAGCGCCGTCTCGGGCGCCTGGAACAGCACCGGAATGTCGCCCGGCTTGGCCGTGGTGTCATAGACGCCGACGATGTCGGTCAGCAGCTGGTTCAGCGTTATGGGGCGCGGCCGGTCGCGCGACAGCTCCGCATCCAGGCGCGAGGCGTTGGAGATGTCGGTGATCAGCCGGTCCAGCCGCCGCACGTCCTGCTGCAACAGGGCCGTCAGCTTCTCGCGATGCGCGTCGGTCTTGACCAGCGGCAGGGTCTCCAGCGCCGAACGGATAGAGGTCAGGGGGTTCTTGATCTCGTGCGACACGTCGGCGGCGAACCGTTCGATGGCGTCCATGCGGGTGGACAGGGTGTCGGTCATGGATTCCAGCGACCGCGCCAGATCGCCGATCTCGTCCTTGCGGTCCTCCAGATCGGGCAGGGAGATGGCGCGCGCGCGTTGCAGCTTGACCTGATCCGCCGCCGCCGACAGCCGCATGATCGGGCGCGCCACGAACAGATGCAGCAGAAGCGAGGCCAGCAGATTTACCCCCAGCGCCACCAGGGCGAACGGCACCAGGGCGCGCCGCTGGGCGCTGAGGATCTCGTCCACATCACCGGATTCGACCGTCAGCACCCCCAGCACCTGACGCACGTGGCGCACGGGAATGGAGACCGACACCACCCGGTCCCCGGATTCGTTGCGGCGCAGCGTCGCCTGGGGCGTTCCGTCCAGCGCCGCGCTGACCTCGGCGGCCAGTTCGCTGTCGGCGCGTTCAAGCCGCCGTTCTTTGACGATGTCAGAGACGCCGTCGTCTTCGGTGGGCGATCCGGCACGTCGCGCAGGCGGCAAAGGCCGTCCGCCGATGGCTTCCGTCACCTGATAACTGTCAACAAGCAGCAGCCCATTGATGTCGTAAAGCCGAACCCGCTGTCCTGCCGGAATAAAGCGGTCGGTCAGCCACAGCGAGGCGCGGATGGGGTCCAGTTCGGGCGTCGGTTCACCGCGCGTGACATCCTTCTCGCGCAGAATATTGGCGAGGAGTTCGGCCTGAACCGTCAGGGATTCTTGGCGCGCCTGTATCAGGCCCGGCCGCCATTCGTTCAGGGCCAACGCCCCGCCGAACAGGATCAGCAGGCTGAGCAGATTGAGCGCCAGGATGAAGCCGCCCAGCCGCGATCCGCCGAGGCGGAACAACGGCCGGCGCACGCGTTCCTCGTCGGGCTCGCGCCCGTCGGGCCGATCAGCTCTCGCGGTAGCGGTAGCCGACGCCATACAGGGTCTCGATCGCGTCGAACTCGTTGTCCACAGCGCGGAACTTCTTGCGCATCCGCTTCACGTGGCTGTCGATGGTGCGGTCGTCGACATAGACCTGATCGTCATAGGCGGCGTCCATCAGGTTGTCGCGGCTCTTCACGAAGCCGGGCCGCTGGGCCAGGGCCTGCAGCAGCAGGAACTCGGTCACCGTCAGCTTGACCGGCTTGCCGTCCCAGGTCGATTCGTGGCGCGCCGGGTCCATAGACAGCTTGCCGCGCTTGATCGCCCGGCCCGAGACCTCGGCGGCGGCTTCCGGCTCTCCGCCGTCGGCGCCGGTGCGGCGCAGCAGCGCCTTGACCCGCTCGATCAGCAGACGCTGGCTGAAGGGTTTGTGGATATAGTCGTCGGCGCCCAGGTTGAAGCCCAGGATCTCGTCGATCTCCTCGTCCTTGGACGTCAGCATGATGACCGGGATCTGCGAGGTCTGGCGCAGGCGGCGCAACACCTCCATCCCGTCCATGCGCGGCATCTTCACGTCCAGAATGGCCAGATCGGGCGGCGCGGATTCCAGGGCGGCCAGCCCCGAGGCCCCGTCGTGATAGGCGGTGATCTTGTGGCCATGGCTTTCCAGCGCCAACGACACGGACGCCACGATGTTCTCGTCGTCATCGACCAGGGTGATGTTCGCCAAGGGTGTCTTCTCCTGAACTTTGCGGTCCTGCGAGCAGGAACGCGCTTCAAGCGTAACCGTTCGATCACGGTCACATTAGGGCCATGACGCCCCGACCAGAAGGGAATTCGGTTCGAACGCCCTCGCGCAAGTCTCGGCGAAGATGGTTGGTTCCGCTCGCGATTTCAACGCGCAGGCGCCCCAGCCATGTTCCGGGGCGCCCGGGGGGATGAAACTTAGCCTTAAAGGCTTGGGGTCCAAGGAGGCCCGATGGCCGGTCCGATCCACTACGAAGTCTATGTCCGCAAGACCGCGCCCGCGGCCTGGACCCTGCTGATCGCCACCGAGAACCGCAAACAGGCCATCGAGGCGGCCGAGGATCAGTTGAACGACCGGCTGGCCGTCGCCTCGCGCGTGACCAAGGAGACGCTGGACCCGGAGACGATGGAGTTCGCCTCCGTCACCATCCTGACGCTGGGCGCGCCCGAGCCGCTCAGGAAGAAGGCGGTCGCTCCTGCGGCGCGCCCCGCCTGCACCAGCCCGGCCGAACTCTATTCGCCCCATGCCCGCGCCCTGATCGGCCGGGTGCTGGAGGACTGGCTGCGGCGTGAGGGCGTCACCGCCTTCGAACTGCTGCACCGCCCCGACGTGGCCGAGCGGCTGGAGGCGGCGGGGATCGAGCTTCAGCACGCGATCCAGAAGGTCGCCGTCCCCGAAAGCCAGTCGACCGGCCAGGACGTCCACGCCCTGGTCCGCCACTATCACAAACTGACCGAACAGACGATCGTGCGGCTGCGCAAGGCCGGGCGCGACGGCCTGTTCCCGTCGTTGCAGGACCGCTCCATCGCCGACCTGGCCCATCGGTTCAGCGGGGCGCCGGATCGCGCCTTTCGCATGGGCGGAGTGGTCGCCGGCGCCCTCGCGGGCCAGAGCGGCCCCCGCGCGCGGCTGTCGACCCTGATGGACCTGATGGACGCCGCACCGGCGGACGGCCCGCCCCGCGCCCTGATCGTGGTGGCGGTGGAGCAGATCGTCGCCGAGATGCTGGCCCTGCGCCAGAACCTGAACGCGGTGTTGGGCCCGGCGCTGGACCAGGGCGCCAATCTGGCCGCCATCGTGCGGATGGTGGCCCCGGACGAGATGGACGGCCTGTTGAAGCTGGACCCGCGCCTGTCTCTGATGATGCCGGCCATCGACGGCCCCGCCGCCCGGCTGGGCGTGCATCTGGCCGCCGGCGAGTTTCCGCTTCTGGCCGCCGCCCTGGCCCGGATGGTGACGCGCGAACTGACCAGCCCGCGCCGTCTTCGGCCGCACGATCCGGTGGGCGAGATCGACATCCTGCGGCTGTTGGCCATGGCGTTGACGGCCTCGGCCGGACGGCTGTTGACGCTGGAAGAGGTCCAGACCGCCTTCGTGGAGCGGTCCAAGAGCCTGGTCACGGCCGATTTCGTCGCCGCCTATGTCGCCGGCTGCCAGAGCGTGCTGGCCGAGGCCGAACACTTGACCCGCCTGTGCGAGAATGTGACCGGCGGCGCCAACAAGCGCGCGGCCGCCCGCTGGCTGGGCGCCTGCATCGGCTCGCTGCGGTTCGAGACCGAGATGCGTCAGGTCGCGCCCGGCGGTCCCTCGCCGTCGCAGAAGCTGGCCATACTGGCGCGACTGCAACGGGCGACGCGCACCGCCCATCTGGCCGAACACGACCAGGCGCATATCTCCAAGGCCATCGGCGCGGTAGGCGCCCGTCTGGAGGTCGACGCCGGCCTGGTCGCCCAGATCGTGCGCGCCCCGGCCCCCGCGCCGCAGAAACTCGCCGCCCTGCTGAAACTGGCCGCCGGCGAGGCGGGACCGCTGGGGCCGTCGGCCGAGCGCGCCCGCGCCGAGGCCGTCCGCCTGCTCCGCGCCCCGGAAACCCGCACCGCCCTGTCCGCCGCCCCCGACAGCGTCGCGGCGCTTCGCGGCCTGATGCAGGCGGCGGGTCTGGCGGCGTGAGGGGCGGGGTCGAACCGGGGACGCCCCCGCCGTCTCAGTCGAAGATGTCGAAGATGCTGTCGCGCTTCTTTTTCTTGTAGCGATGGTCGCCGTCGCGATGGCGGTCGTCCCGGTATCGCGCCTCGCGATAGGGCGGGCTGTGACCCCACGTCTGACCTTGCGGCGGCGGCGGCTGCGGCGGAGGCGCGGCCTGCACGGCGGCGGCGCCCGACATCAGTTTTTCCAGTTCGCCGGATCCAGCCAGACCCCGCGACAGGTCGGACACATGTCGAACTGCACGCCGTCTCGTTCCAGCGTCTGCATGGCGGCGTCGTCATTGGGGCACATCAACAGCGGCATTCGGGCTTTCCGTTCACAGTGGTCGGGCGGTCGACGCGACAGAGGCCAGGAGGGGAAGAAAGCCCAGCCGCGTCGACGCACCCGTGCGGTCCGACATCGCGCCCGGCGGCCCGGCGAAAGGAAGGGGAAGACGCCAGGTCGCGGTGACGCCAGAGGGGCCCGTTCCGCCGTTCCAAGCTAGGCGCCGCCCCGCTCCTCCGCCATGCGTCGCGCGGCCGCAGGACGTTTCGTCGCCGCCTGCCGTCCTATCGGCCGAGACGAAGACGCGTCTTTTCCATGGGTTGCGTCGGACAAGCGACCATCTGCCTGTCGCGGCGTCCAGCCCGGTTAGACTGTCGCCCCGGTCTTTGACATCGTCGCGCGCCCAGACAGAGATCGGCTCGATCTGGACATTTCAGACTATTCAGACGTTTTTTTTGGCGTCCGTCTCTGCCCTGTCGGCGGAAAAGCGCACTGATTGCACCCTGAAAAAATCAGCAGACCTGTCCGGCCGCCCAGCCCGAGGACCAGGCCCACTGGAAATTATAGCCGCCCAGCCAGCCGGTCACATCGACCGCCTCGCCGATGAAATACAGGCCCGGAACCGCCCTGGCCTGCATCGTCTGCTGGTCCAGCGCGGCCGTATCGACCCCGCCCAGGGTGACCTCGGCGGTGCGATAGCCTTCCGACCCCACCGGCTTGACGCTCCAGGCGTTGACCGCCTGATCCAGCCTGCGCAGCACCTTGTCCGACAGGTCCGCCAGATTGCCCGCCGCCCCCTCGCGCGCGCACAGGGTCTCGGCCAGACGGCGCGGGATGATGTGGCTCAACGCCGTATGCACGGCCTGGCGCCCGTTCGCCGCCTTGGCCGCCTTCAGTTCGTCGAAGATGTTCCGGCCCGGCGCCATCGCGGCGACGATGGCCTCGCCCTCGCGCCAGTAGGAGCTGATCTGCAGGATGGCCGGGCCGCTCAGCCCGCGGTGGGTGAACAGCATCGCCTCGTTGAAGCTGGCCTTTCGCGCCTTCTCCGACGGGGCCGAGGCCACGCTCGCCTCCACCGCCACGCCCGCCAGCGGGGTCAGCGTCTCCAGCAGGCCCGCCTCGAACGTCAGGGGAACCAGGGCCGGGCGTGTCTCGGTGACACGGATGTCGAACTGGCGCGCGACCTCATAGGCCCAGCCGGTCGCGCCCATCTTGGGGATGGACTTGCCGCCCGTCGCCACGACCAGGGACCCCGCCGTGACCTGTGATCCGTCCGACAGATTGACCGTGAAGCCGTCGGCGTTGCGGGCCAGACGGTCCACGCCGGTCTTCATCTTCAGCATCACGCCCGCCGCCGACAGGTCATCCGTCAGCATACGGACGATCTGCTTGGCGCTGTCGTCGCAGAACAGCTGGCCCAGCGTCTTTTCGTGCCAGGCGATCCCGGCCTTATCGAGGCGCTTGATGAAGTCGTGCTGGGTGTAGCGGCGCAGGGCCGAGGTGGCGAACCGGGGATTCTCGCCCAGGAAATTCGCCGGTCCGCAGCCCAGATTGGTGAAGTTGCAGCGCCCGCCGCCGGAAATGCGGATCTTCTCGCCCGGCCGTTCGGCGTGATCCACAACCAGCACCCGGCGGCCGCGCCGCCCGGCCTCGATGGCGGCCATCATGCCCGCCGCGCCAGCGCCGACGACGAGGACGTCGCAGGACGCCCTCGTCATTTCGCAGCCTGCGTGAACAGAGGCCTAGTAACGGTAGTGATCCGCCTTGAACGGGCCTTCTTGCGGCACATTGATGTAGTCCGCCTGGTCCTTGGTCAGGGTCGTCAGCTTGGCGCCCAGCTTGGCCAGGTGCAGGAAGGCGACCTTTTCGTCCAGATGCTTGGGCAGGGTGTAGACCTGATTCTCGTACTTGTCGGCGTTGGTCCACAGTTCGATCTGGGCCAGGGTCTGGTTGGTGAAGCTGGCCGACATCACGAAGGACGGGTGGCCCGTGGCATTGCCCAGGTTCACCAGACGGCCTTCCGACAGCAGGATGATCTTCTTCCCGTCCGGGAATTCGACGTGGTGGACCTGATCCTTGATCTTGTCCCACTTGAAGTTCTTCAGGCCCGCGACCTGAATCTCCGAGTCGAAGTGGCCGATGTTGCAGACGATGGCGTTGTTCTTCATCTGCCGCATGTGATCGACGGTGATGACGTCCTTGTTGCCTGTCGTCGTCACATAGATGTCGGCGCGGCCGGCGGCGTCATCCAGGGTCTGGACCTCATAGCCTTCCATCGCCGCCTGCAGGGCGCAGATCGGGTCGATCTCGGTCACGATCACGCGGGCGCCGCCGTTGCGCAGCGAAGCGGCCGAACCCTTGCCCACGTCGCCATAGCCGCAGACCACGGCGACCTTGCCCGACAGCATGACGTCGGTGCCGCGACGGATGGCGTCGACCAGCGATTCACGGCAGCCGTACAGGTTGTCGAACTTGGACTTGGTGACGCTGTCGTTCACATTGATGGCGGGGAAGGGCAGTTCGCCCTTTTCGGCCATCTGATACAGGCGGTGGACGCCCGTGGTCGTCTCTTCCGACACGCCGCCGATGGCGTCGCGAATGGCCGAGTAGAAGCCGGGCTTTTCCTTCAGGTAACGTTTCATGACCGAGAAGAGCGCTTCCTCTTCCTCGTTCTGCGGGTTGTCGAGCACCGAGATGTCCTTCTCGGCCTTGGGACCAAGCACGCACAGCAGGGTGGCGTCGCCGCCGTCGTCCAGGATCAGGTTCGGATAGCCGCCGTCCGCCCATTCGAAGATCTTGTGGGCATAGTCCCAATATTCCACCAGCGTCTCGCCCTTGAAGGCGAAGACCGGAGTGCCGTTGGCGGCGATGGCTGCGGCTGCGTGGTCCTGGGTCGAGAAGATGTTGCAGGACGCCCAGCGCACCTCGGCCCCCAGAGCTTCCAGCGTCTGGATCAGGACCGCCGTCTGGATGGTCATGTGCAGCGAACCGGCGATGCGGGCGCCCTTCAGCGGCTGGGTCGCGCCGAACTCGTCGCGCAACGCCATCAGGCCCGGCATTTCGGTTTCGGCGATGGCGATTTCCTTATCGCCCCAGTCGGCCAGGGAAATGTCGCGGACGATGTAGTCGGTCATGGCTCGGGCTCCTGGCCGAATGGGGGGTCGAAAGAGGGATTTGGCGCCTCATAGCCCGAGAGCCGCGCGGGGGCAATGATCGTATAAAGATATCCTTATGCGATCCGACACAGAACAAGCGTGGCGTTAACGCCCGCAAAACCCCCACTCGCTAAAGGGACATGGCCGTGACGGGGGCGTCCGGCCAGTATGAGTAGAGTTCAAAAGCCATGTCCGACATCGCGATCCAACAGCGCACAGCCTTCGCCGGACTGGCCGAGCCGTCGGCCGCCTACCACGCCATGCAGGACATCCTGCGCGCCGCCGCGCCGGGCGCCCTGGACGCCTTTTACGACCGTATCCGCGCCACCCCCGAAACGCGGCGCTTCTTCCATGACGACGCCCATATGACCCGCGCCAGGACCGCCCAGATCGGACACTGGGACGCCATTATCGACGGGCGGATCGACGAGGACTATGGCCGCGCCGTCACCACCATCGGCCGCACCCACGCCCGCATCGGCCTGGAGCCGCGCTGGTACATCGGCGGCTACGGCGTGCTGCTGGGCGAGTTGATCAAGGCGGTGGCGACCCGCCCGCGCAAGATCTTTGCCGGCCCCGCCCACGACCGTCAGACGGGCGAGGCCCTGGCCGAGCTGAACCAGCGCGCCCTGCTGGACATGGACCTGGCCATCGCCACCTATCTGGACGCCCTGGCGATCGAGCGCGATCAGGTCGCCGCCGCCAAGGCCGAGGCCGAAGCCCGCCAGACCCAGGTGGTCGCCGCCCTGGGCCAGGCGCTGAAGACGCTGGCCGAAGGCGACCTCGGCGTCGCGATCCAGGCCGACTTCCCGCCCGAATACGCGACGCTGAAGGACGATTTCAACGCCGCCGCCGCCAGCCTGCGCCAGGCCTTCGGCGCCGTGGCCGACAGCGCCGAAGCGGTCCGGACCGGCTCGGGCGAACTGGCCATCGCCTCGGACGACCTGGCCGTGCGCACCGAACGCCAGGCCGCCGGGCTGGAACGCACCGCTGCAACCGCCGAGGAGATCGCCGCCGGCGTTGAACAGACCGCCATGGGCGCCCAGGACACCGCCCAGGCCGTCGTGGCCGTCCGCCGCGACGTCGAACATGGCGGCTCCGTGGTGGACGAGACCACCCAGGCCATGGCCGCCATCCGCGATTCCTCGCAGGAGATCGCCCGCTTCACATCCCTGATCGACGAAATCGCCTTCCAGACCAATCTCCTGGCGTTGAACGCCGGGGTCGAGGCCGCGCGCGCCGGCGACGCCGGTCGCGGCTTCGCCGTCGTCGCCGCCGAAGTCCGCGCCCTGGCCCAGCGCTCGGCCGAGGCGTCGGGCGAGATCCGCACCCTGATCGCCACATCGGCCGCCCAGGTGGCGCGCGGCGTCGAACTGGTCCAGCGGACTGGCGAAGCCCTGCACAGCATCGGCGTGCGCGTCGCGGCGGTCGACGACCTGGCCGGCGGCATGGCCACGGCTTCGCGCCATCAGGCCGATCGCCTGGCCGAGGTGCGACAGGCCCTGGGACAGCTGGACGAAATCACCCAGCAGAACGCCGCCATGACCGAACAGGCCACCGCCGCCAGCCGCCAGCTGGCCAACGAGGCCGAAACCCTGGCCCGCCAGATCGCGGGCTTCCGTTTCGACCAGGCCGACGTCGCCCAGACCAGCCGCTCGCGTCGCGCGGCGTAGCCACGGCTTTCCTCATGCGGCCGGCGAATGCTAGTCGTGCGGCATGGCCGATGATCTGTCCCCTTATCTTTCCGCCCGCCTCGACGCGGCGCAGCCCCGCCACGACTGGACTCTGGATGAGGTCGAGGCCCTGTTCGCCCGCCCGTTCATGGAACTGGTGTTCGACGCGGCCTCGGTCCACCGTCGCTGGTTCGACCCCAGCCAGGTCCAGAAGTCGCAGCTGCTGTCGATCAAGACCGGCGGCTGCGCCGAGAACTGCGGCTATTGCTCGCAATCGGCCAGTTTCAAGACCGGGCTGAAGGCCGAAAAACTGATGGAGCCGACCGCCGTCATCGCCGAGGCCATGGCCGCCAAGGCCGGGGGCGCCAGCCGCTTCTGCATGGGCGCGGCCTGGCGCGAGCTGAAGGATCGCGACACGCCCAAACTGGCCGCGATGATCGCGGGCGTGAAGGCCCTGGGGCTGGAAACCTGCGCCACCCTGGGCATGTTGACCGCCGATCAGGCGCGTCAGCTCAAGGACGCGGGTCTCGACTATTACAACCACAATCTCGACACCGGCCCCGACTACTACGCCGAGGTCGTCACCACCCGCAGCTATCAGGACCGGCTGGACACGCTGGAGCACGTCCGCGACGCGGGCATGAGCACCTGTTGCGGGGGCATCGTCGGCATGGGCGAGGCGCGACGGGACCGCGCCGGCCTGCTGCACGCCCTGGCCACCCTGCCCGTCCACCCCGACAGCCTGCCGGTCAACGCCCTGGTGCCCGTCACCGGCACGCCGCTGGGCGAGCGCGTTCTGAAATCGGGTGAGATCGATCCCATCGAGTTCGTCCGCACCGTCGCCGTCGCCCGCCTGGTCTGTCCCAAGGCGATGGTGCGGCTGTCGGCCGGGCGCGAGACCATGAGCCCGGAGATGCAGGCCCTGTGCTTCCTCGCCGGCGCCAACTCCATCTTCGTCGGAGGAAAGCTGCTGACCACGCCCAATCCCGAGCAGGACGAGGACGCCCGCCTGTTCGCCCTGCTGGACCTGAAGCCCATGCCGGTCGGCGCAACGGCGGGTTAAAGGATTCGGGCTATGGCTTCCTGCATGGAACGCCGCGCCCTTTTCGGACTGGCCGTCGCCGCGACGGCGGCCGCCGCCACCGCCCCCGCCGCCCGCGCCTCTTCGGAAGGCGGCGGCGCGGCCTCGGCCGAGACCTATTTCCGCCTGCCGATCATCACCGCCTCGATCATTCGCGCCGACGGGCGGCGGGGGGTTCTGACCATCGAGACGGGCGTGGACGTACCCGACGCGGCGCTTCGCACCCGCGCCCAGCAGTCCGCGCCCCGCCTGCGCGCCGCCTACAACACCGCCGCCCAGCGGTTCGGCGCGGGCCTTCGCCCCGGCGCCGTGCCCGATGTCGACCGCCTGGCCGCCGATCTTCAGGCCGCCACCAATACGACCCTGGGCCGCCCCGGCGCCCGCGTCCTGCTCGGCACGGTCATGGCCATCTGAACCGGGCCGTTCCTAAAGGAAGGAATAGGGGTCCACGTCGACCGTCAGCCGCACCGAACCCGGCGCCTTGACCCGCGCCAGCCAGGCCCGCAGGAAGGCCTGAAGGTTCACGTCCCGGTCGGCCCGCACCAGCAGCCGCTTCCTGCGCCGCCCCCGCACCAGGGCCAGCGGCGCATCGGCGGGGCCATAGACCTCCAGCCGTTCGGCGTTGGGGATGGCCTGGGCCAGGTCGGCGGCCGTCTTCTCCAACGCCTGCGCATTCTCGCTGGACAGGATGATCGCCGCCAGACGGCCATAGGGCGGCAGGGACGCGGCCTCGCGCTCGGCCATCTCGGCCTCGACGAAGGCGTCGCGGTCGCCCGCCGCCAGGGCCATTAGCACCGGATGTTCGGGCGTCCAGGTCTGCAACAGGGCCCGGCCCGGCTTGTCCGCCCGCCCCGCCCGCCCCGTCGCCTGGGCCATCAGCTGATAGGTCCGCTCGGCCGCCCGCAGGTCGCCGCCGCGCAGCCCAAGGTCCGCATCCACCACCCCCACCAGCGTCAGGCGCGGGAAGTTGTGACCCTTGGCCGCGGCCTGGGTCGCCACCAGAATATCGATCTCGCCGTCCGTCATGCGCTTGATCAGGGCGCGGGCCGATTTGGCGTCGGGCGCGGTGTCGGAGCTGAAGACCGCCGTCCGCGCCTCGGGGAACAGCTGGCGCACCTCTTCCTCGACCCGCTCCACGCCCGGCCCGACCGAGACCAGCGAATCCTCGGCCCCGCACGACGGGCACAGTTTCGGACGCGGCATGGAAAAGCCGGTCAGGTGACAGACCAGCCGCCCGGTGTAGCGATGCTCGACCAGCCAGCTGTCGGTATCGGGCGCCGTCAGCCGATGCCCGCAGGCCCGGCACAGGACCACGGGCGCGTAGCCGCGCCGGTTCAGGAACAGCAGGGTCTGCTCGCCCCGCGCCAGGGTCTCGCCGATGGCCAGGCGCAACGGCTGCGACAGCCAGGTCTGGGGATCGGGCGGCGCGGCGCGCAGGTCGATCAGGTCGATGTCGGGCAGCACCGCCGTGCCGTGACGCGCGCCCAGCTTCAGCCAGTCGTAACGCCCGCTCTGGGCGTTCCACAGCGTCTCCAGCGACGGCGTCGCCGAGGCCAGGACCACCGCCGCCCCCTCGATCCGCGCCCGCGCCACCGCCAGGTCGCGCCCGTGGTAGACCAGCCCCTCCTCCTGTTTGAAAGAGCCGTCGTGCTCCTCGTCCACCACGATCAGCCGCAGGTTGACGAAGGGCAGGAACAGGGCCGACCGCGCCCCCACCACGATGTTGCAGCGGCCGGCGACCACCGCCTCCCACACCTGTCGGCGGCGCGGCGGGGCGACGCCGGAATGCCATTCGGCCGGAGCCGCGCCGAACCGGGCCGTGATCCGTTCGATCAGGGCCTGGGTCAGGGCGATCTCGGGCAGCAGGATCAGGATCTGGGCCGCCGGATCGGCCCGCAGCACCCGCGCGACCGCCTCCAGATAAGCTTCCGTCTTGCCTGATCCCGTGACCCCATCCAGCAGGAAGGGACGGAAGCCGCCGCCTGCCGCGCCGTCCGCCATGGCCTTGGCCGCCGCCGCCTGGTCGCCGTTCAGCGACGCGGGCGCATGGTCGGGATCCGGCCGGTCGAAGGCCGCCCGGGCCTCGATCTCGATGACCTCCAGCACGCCTTCGTCGATCAGCCCCTTGACCACGCCGGACGAGACGCCCGCCGCCCGCGCCAGGTCGGTCGCCGTCATCGCCCGCTCGCCCAAGGCCTCCAGCACGCCGGTCCGCGCCGGGGTCGCCCGCGAGGGCGCACGCTGGCCGATCCGCCGCACCCGACGCTCGGGCCGGGGACGCGGCGCGCGCAGGCCCTTCAGCGCCGTCGCCGCCATCTCGCCCGGCGCCGACAGGGTCCAGCGCCCGGCCCATTCCACGAAATCGACCACGCCCGGCGGCAGGGCCGGATCGTCCAGCAGACTGTCCACCGCCTTCAGCCGCCGGTTCGAGCCCGTCGTCTCGAACACCTCCGACACCACGCCCCGGATCAGGCGCGGCCCCAAGGGCACGGCGACCTGATCGCCGCGCGTCAGGGTCAGCGCCTCGGGAACCTCGTAGTCGAAGGCTTCGGGCACCGGCAGGGGAATGAGGACCGACGCGACTTTCACCAGACTTCGCTCTCGGCTATGAAGCCGCCCATGAAACTCTTTCTCGATACCGCCGATGTCGCCGTCATCAAGGACATGGTCCCCACCGGCATGGTGGACGGCGTCACCACCAATCCGTCGCTGATCGCCAAGTCGGGCCGTAACATCGCCGAGGTCATCGCCGAAATCTGCGCCCTGGTCGAGGGGCCGATTTCCGCCGAGGCCGTGTCGCTGGATTTCGAGACCATGGTCAAGGAGGGCGACAAGCTGGCCGCCATCGCCCCGAACGTGGTCGTCAAACTGCCGCTGACCTGGGATGGGCTGCGCGCCTGCCGCGTCTTCTCCGACAAGGGGATCAAGACCAACGTCACCCTGTGCTTCTCGGCCGCCCAGGCCCTGTTGGCCGCCAAGGCCGGCGCGACCTTCGTTTCGCCCTTCGTCGGCCGGCTTGAGGACAACGGCGCCGACGGGATCGGTCTCTTGGAAGAAATCCGCGTCCTGTACGACGTCCACGGTTTCGAGACCCAAATCCTGGCCGCCAGCTTGCGCAACGTCGGCCATGTGGCCGCCGCCGCCGTCGCCGGATCGGACGCCGCCACCTTCGGCGCCGACACCTTCAAGGCGCTGGTGAACCACCCGTTAACCGACAAGGGTCTTGATGCCTTCGTGGCGGACTGGGCCAAGACGGGCCAATCCATCTTGTAGTCGGCTATTCTGTAGCATCGCACGTCCCGGAGAGGTCTGTTGAGCGGCTCATTGGACCTCTTCGAAACGTCGGAAACGGACGTAACCCCGCACATCGGCGATGGCCTGCATTGGCCCGAGGTGCGCGGCTGGTTGCAGACTCACCCGCAGACCCTGCTGGACGACCGCTCCCTGCTGGAAGAAATCGGCCTGCGCCCGCACGGACGCAATGTGGTGGACTTCGGCGCCGCCGCCCTGACCCGGCTGGAAGCCGTCGCCGAGCGCGAGGCCGGCGCCCGGCGCGAGGTCGAGATGGTCGCCCGCGCCAACTTCGCCGCCCAGACCCAGACCCACGTCTCCACCCTGGACCTGATGGAATCGCGCAACCATTCCGACCTGGCGCGGCGTCTGGACGGCGCGGCCCAGGCCCGGTTCGGTCTGGCCGGGGCCGCCATCGCCCTGGAAAAGCCCGGCGGCGTGCCCTTCGGCTGGCGCGCGCTGGAAGAGGGCGACGTCGACAACCTTCTGGGCGAACACGGCCTGACCTGGCTTGGGCCGATGATCACCGGGCTGAATTTCTTCGGCGCGGCCGAGGATCAGGTGAAGTCCATCGCCCTGGTCCGCATGGCCCCGCACCTGACGCCCGGCGGCCCGCCGCGTCCCTGCCTGTGCGCCTTCGGCTCGCCCGAACCCGAAGGTTTCACCCCAAACATGGGCTGCGAGCTGGCCGCCTTCCTGGCGCGCGTGGTTGAGCGGATGGCCGAGCGATGGCCCATTCTGAACTGATCACAGCCCAATCTTTCACCGTCACCCTCGGGCTTGACCCGAGGGCCGGATGGGCCGTCGCAAGTGCGAGCAGGTTGGCGCACGACCTCCACCGTTCGTCACGCACGACGCCCGATCCTCGGGTCGAGCCCGAGGATGACGGATGGAAAATGGACCGATGACCGCTCCCGACGCCCTGCGCGCCTGGCTGGATCATCTGGCGCACGAACGGCGGCTGTCGCCCCGCACCCTGGAGGCCTATGGCCACATCGGCCGGCTGTATGTCGCCTTTCTGGAGCGCCATCGCGGCGAGGCGCTGTCGCTGGGCGATCTTGGAACCATCACCGCCGCCGAAGTCCGCGCCCATATGGCCGAGCGCCGCCAGGGTTCAAAGGCGGCGGGCGATCATCCGCTGGCGGCCCGTTCGCTCAGCCAGACCCTGTCGGCCATCCGCGGCTTTCACGCCTTTCTGGACCGGCGGCTGGATACGCCCGCGCCGCAGCTGGCCCTGGTGCGCGGTCCCAAGGCCAAGCCCAGCCTGCCCCGCCCGGTCACGGAGGATCAGGCGCGCGGCCTGCTGGCCGAACCGGACGCCGATCCCGACGCCGAACCGTGGGAGGCCGCGCGCGACCGCGCCGTCCTGACCCTGTTGTACGGCTGCGGCCTGCGGATATCGGAGGGGCTGTCCCTGACGCGCGCCGACGCGCCGCTGGGCGAGGCGTTGCGGATCGTCGGCAAGGGATCAAAGACCCGGATCGTCCCCGTCCTGCCCGCCGTGCGCCAGGCGGTGGACGCCTATCTGGCGCTCCAGCCGTTTCCGCTCCAGCCCGCCGACGCCCTGTTCCGCGCCCGGCGCGGCGGACCTTTGAGCCCCCGCCACGTCCAGGCCTCGGTCCAGCGGCTGCGTGGACGTCTCGGCCTGCCCGAACGCACCACCCCCCACGCCCTGCGCCACAGTTTCGCGACCCATCTGCTGGGCGCCGGCGCCGATCTGCGCTCCATTCAGGAGTTGCTGGGCCACGCCAGCCTGTCGACCACCCAGAAATACACCGGCGTCGATGCGGATAGACTTTTGAACGCCTATGCGGCCGCCCATCCGCGCGCCTAGAAGGGTCGCATGAGCATCGACATACTGGTGATCGGCCTGCCCGCCCTGGCCGACGACATGCTGACCCGTCAGGCGCCCGACCGGGGCTGGACCCTGCATCGTCCTGGCCCGGACGGCCTGCCGCGGCCCGAAACGGCCGGGCGCATCCTGGCCATCGCGGCGTCCGGCGCCGTCAGCGTGGACGCCCGGCTGATCGACACTCTGCCGGCCCTGAAGATCATTTCGGTTCACGCCGTCGGCTATGACCTGACCGACGTGGCCCACGCCCGATCGCGCGGCGTGGTCGTGACCCATACGCCCGATGTGCTGAACGACGACGTGGCGGATCTGGCCCTGCTGCTGGCGCTGGGGACGCTGCGCCGACTGCCCGCCATGGACGCCTATGTCCGCGCCGGACGCTGGGCGTCGGAGGGGCCGCCGCCCCTGTCGCGCCGCGCTGCAGGGCTGAGATACGGACTGCTGGGTCTGGGCCGCATCGGCCGGGCCATTGCCGAACGGCTGGCGCCGCTGGCTGGAGAGATCGCCTATCACACCCGCCGCCCCGTCGCCGACGCGCCCTGGCGGCATGTGCCGGACCTGGTCGATCTGGCGGCCCAGGTCGATGTGCTGGTCGTCATCGTGCCGGGCGGCGCCTCGACGCGCGGCCTGGTCTCGTCCGAGGTGCTGAAGGCCCTGGGTCCAGACGGCGTCCTGGTCAATGTGGCGCGCGGCGAGGTGGTGGATCAGGACGCCCTGGTCGCGGCCCTGACCTCGGGCGCCTTGGGCGGCGCGGGCCTGGACGTCTTCGCCGACGAGCCCAACGTGCCCCAGGCCCTGATCGACAGCGATCGCTGCGTCCTGACGCCCCACGTCGCCTCGGCCACCGTTCAGACGCGAGAGGCCATGGCCGAACTGATGATCGCCAATCTGCAGGCCGTGCTGTCGGACCGCCCGCCGATCAGTCCGGTTCCCGACTGATCAGCGAGGCCGGGGTGCGAAGGGTCGGGGCGCAGGCGAGGCTTGTTCCGATTGAAGCAGATTGCGCCCCAGCGCCGCCCCCTGCCCCGACACGTCGTAACTGATCGGCGTCGGGCAACCGGCCCCGTCACGCAGGTCGAACAGCAGATACCGCCGCGCCTCGCCTGCATCGCGCGCGGTCGAGCAGAAGACCCGATCGCGCAGCCGCCACACCGGGCCTGTGCTCCGCCGCCTCCAGCAACATCGAATCGCAGGCCGTCACCGTCCGGTCCACGACCGGCGCGGGCTGGGCTATCGCCGTCTCCACCGCGGGGCCGGCATGGGCCACAGCCGCGCCATCGACGACGATCCGCATCAACAAGGACAGCAGCATCGCAAAACCTCCAGCCTGAGCCGGCGGGCTACACCCGCAACCGTCGATTGCTTAGATCGCCTTGATCGCCCCGCCGTCCAGCCGGATCAGCGAGCCGGTGATATAGGCCGCCAACGGGCTGGCCAGGAAGGCGGCGGTCGCGCCGAACTCCTCGGTCGCGCCGATGCGGCCGACGGGAATGGACCTGACAGAATCCGCGCGCGCCTGTTGCGGCGTCACGCCCGTTCGCTCGGCCGCCGCCTGATCCAGCCTGGCGATGCGCGGCGTGTCGATCCGTCCGGGCAACAGGGTGTTGACGGTCACGCCGTCCGGTCCGACCTCGTTGGCCAGGGTCTTGGCCCAGGCGGCGACCGAGGCCCGCAAGGTGTTTGACACCCCCAGCGCCGCCGACGGCTCGACCACCGTGATCGACGCCACATTCAATATCCGCCCCCAGCCCGCCGCCCGCATGGCCGGCAGCACCCGATCGGTCAGGCGGAAGATCGACAGCACCATGGATTCGAAATGGTCGCGCCAGACGTCGGGTTCCAGCCCTGAAACGCCGGACGGCGGCGGCCCGCCGGTGTTGTTCAGCAGGATCTCGACCGGCCCGCCCAGCTGCACCTCGGCCTGATCGACGGCCTTCAACAGGCCCGCATGGTCGGCCAGGTCCGCCGTGACGAAGCCCGCTCGCCCCGGCCCCATGGCGTTCAACGCCTCGGCCGCCTCCGTCAGAGCCGCCGCGTCGCGCGACAACAGGACCACGTGGACGCCCTCGGCCACCAGGGCCATCGCGACCGCCCGCCCCAGGCCGGACGAACCGCCGCAGATCAGGGCGCGCCTGTCTTGAAGTTTCAGGTCCATGGTCGTCTCCGCAGCGAGGGTGGGTCTTCCTGATATCGGGCTTCCGGCCCGGCGACGCAAACGCGGCGTTAACCGGTTCGGCGCAACCCTTGGCCCCAAGCGGCCCCGAAGGCCGTCAGCGCAGGCCGGGGAGGGCTCAAGCCCATGTCGACCAAGATGACGTCCAGCACCCGCCGCTACAGCGACCATTTCGAGCCGCAGGACACCGATCCGCAGGAACAGCGCCGCCTGCGCGGCCAGCTGGAGCAGATCGACTACGCCGCCTATATCGCCAACAGGGAGGTGATCGGCCAGGCCCTGAGCGGCGTGGACGCCGCATCCCTGCAGAAGCTGGCGGTCATGACCGCCACGGCGCGCGCAAAATGGGTGGCCGAATCGCTGCGCCTGGCCCACTCAGGCTCGGCCGTCACCCCCGACCAGATCGCCCGCCTGACGGCGGCCCGCACCGCCTTCGACGAACTCGCCGAAGCCTACGAAGCCCTGCGCCGCATCATCGAACGCGGCTACATCGCCCTCCGGTAAAGCCTCCCTCCGCGCACGACCGCACCCTCATGTCTGAAAGCCGCCTGGTGGAGCCGAGGGGACGACCTTTGGGTCGGTTTCGTCGGTCATGGAGGTGCTCTGCGACTCGGGAGTTCGAGGCGGCAGGAGAGTCTGATGTCAGGCAGGGGTCAACGTCTTCCACGGCCCTCTATGACCGCCCCTGACGTCAGGAGGCAACGCTCTCCAGACGATCTTCCTCGACCGTGAGCATGGCGCGTTTGATGCGCTGGACCGAGGCCGTGGAGGTGCCGGTCGCCTTCGCTACCGCCCGGATGCTCTGACCGTCCTTCAGGGCCTTCTCGACCCCCGCCACACGGTCGGGCGACAAACTGGGCCGACCGAACGCGACGCCCTTGGCACGAGCGCGAGCGAGGCCCGCTCGGACCCTGCCCCTGACCAGTTCGCGCTCGAATTCGGAAAACACCGCCAGCATCTGGAAGAGCATGCGCCCCGAGGGCGTCGAGGTATCGACCGACTGCTGGTGAAGGTAGAGGTCGCAGCCCCGAGCTTGGATGTCGCCGAGGAAGGCCACCAGATCGGTCAGGGAGCGTCCCAGACGGTCAACGGCGTATGCGGCCACGATGTCCACCTCTCGACGATGGACGGCCTTCAGAAGGGCGTCGTAGCCCGGCCGTTGATCCCGCCCCTTCGCGCCGCTGATACCGGCATCCTCGAACACCCTGACGATGGTCCAGCCGGATCGCTCGGCCACCTCGGTCAGGATGCGGAGTTGGTTCTCGGTCGTCTGCTGATCGGTCGAGACCCGAAGATAGATGCCAGCGCGCTTCATCGACCAGAAGGTCTCACGGATCGGCGGGGCGTCAATCAGATGTGGTTTTCGCGGGTATCTTTCAGCACGGCTGAAACGGGTTCTGCGTGGCCCGGATTTGCTGGGGCCAGAAGGGCGAATTTCGGAGGGGTTTTTGGAACACCCCAACCCTGCTTTTAGAAGCCCTCGGACACACCCTTCCGGTAATCCTCGATTTCCTTGATCTGGGTCTGGTTCTTCATCTTGGAATCTACCTTCACCCCGAGTTTGTCGAGGAAGGCGAGGGCGTTGTCGCGCTTCACAGGATCGACCGGCGGCGGCGGCGGCGGTGCGGGAGGCCAAGGTTTGGAGCCGAGCAATCGTTGCCCGTGGTCCATGACCTTGCCTGTCCGCAGGTGCTCCTCGACCCATGCCCGTGGGTAGAGCGCGATGTGTCCATGCCCCTTGTTGAAGAAGGGGGGACTGGCGTCAGGGTTTTTCTCGATCCAGCCCGTTGTCGTCGGCGGGTCCATCATCGCGGCGACGTCCTCGCGAGTCAGGATGTCCCTAACCGGCATGCCCAGCCGAGCGGCTAACTCCTGCTTCGCCTGATCCTTTTTCGACGCTCTGGCCAATGCTGCCTCCAAATCTGTCGAAAGAAGCGGTGGCAGATCGGTCGTTAAGATCGGCAGAATCGTCGCCGCGATCCTGCCGCTGGCGGCAGATCGCACACCCTCGAAAGCAGGTCAGCAGCCTCATGAGCACTCTGGCGGCAGATCGGCGTCTGGCCATCACCACCATGTCGATTCTGCCGCCAGCACGCAGCTATGCAACCCGCCGCCATCTGGCATTCTATTGATGTCTGGCCAGACCGAGGCGGGTTATCACGCCCTCCCGTAGAGACCTCATCCGGGTCTCATCAATACCCCGAGGCGAGGGATCGTCCTCACCTCTGACGGGACTTCCATCCCGATACGACGACTACCGCTCCGAACACAGCTTCGGGGCAGCGATGAACTGTGGGCGCCCACCAACCAACCGAATGCGACGTGCGTGAACATCAACCCATCGGCCCAACGGCCACACACATGAAGGACAACGACGATGACGAAGACGAAAGGAGCGGGCGGGATCGTCCGCAAGACACTGGAGGACCAAGCATGATCAAAATCATCGACATCTCCGGTGGATTTCCACTGACGCTTCACGGGGGCTGGGACCGCGCGACCATGGCCGCCTCGGTGGCAAGCTGGTGCGCCGACAACGCCAATGCCGCGTGGTGTCTGGCCCCCGATCACCGTGGCGAGCTTGAGGTGACATTCGCTTTCGCGAACGATCAAAGCGACTTTATCCGCTGGCTTGCCAATAGTGGGGGCACGCAGTGACCCAATCGGGTTCAACCGGATTGAAGGCGTCCGACCATAGGCAGTGGGTTAAAGACCTTCGAAGCCGACCGAGAGCAGAGGCTGCACGGTTGATTTCCGAGCGATATCCGCACCTGTCCGCCGAAGAAGTTGAAGAAAGGCTGGCAGTCCTCGACGCCCCGCCACCTCCAATCAAGATGCCAGCCCAACCGACCAAGCGCGCAGCAAAGGCTCAAGCTGCGTTGAAGAGAGCGATATCGCGGGCACGAAACAGCCAACCCGCAAAGCAGGACGAACTGTCCAAAAAGCTGCTCGCCCATGTCGAGGAAGGCCGCCTCCGAGACCTGCAAAAATCAGGAAACTTCCATGGTCTCGGTCGTCGAAAAATAATGTGCGGGCCGGGTCAATCGGGTAAGATTGATAAATAGATCAAAGCTCTCTGGTTTGGGTCCAGACGGAAGCAGGTTGTCAGGAGATTGCTCCGGCGTCTCATGATCCAGCCCCGGCCGGTGACCCAAACCCGGTCGGGGCCTTTCTAATTCGACGTGTCGTCAGACAGCAATCTGGCGAGGCTCATAACACTCGGGGGCATAGAGGCGGGCGGCCCCACTCGCAGAACTGGAAAAGGCCGGGATACAGGACCGGCACAGGCGCCAAGGGTGGGCAAGTGGAATCCGATCTGTCGGAGCCGTCCACGCTACAAGGTCCGAAAGGATCGTCGTCCGTTGCCACGGGCGTAGGCAAACCGATCCGGGGTCCATCGAGACAGAGTTGATCCCCGGAACCTCATGGCTCGTTCCCCTCGTTCTTGCGGCCATGAGGGGCGCCGCCCTTGTGCATTGGGCGGTCAACCGTTGTGAGGTGATACGTCACTCTGAACCAGCCATGGAATGGCAGCGGATCGTCCGAAGCGACGACGCGGTTCTGATACCCCTGTCACTATTCAGGATGGGGGCGATTTGCTGGCACCGGGCAACCACCAGCGGGATAACACCCAAACGTCGCCGAACGAGGTTCATACCGACTCAGGAATGAAGATCATCCCCTGCCTTTCCCACCTCTGCCCCGGCTACGCCGGATTCCAGTGTGTGGGAGAGGCAGGGGGAATTGTTCAATTGATCTTGGAATGAAGGAGATCAGTTTCCAGAATGACCTTTCTCTCCGCTCTCAAACGTCTTGGCCGCGAACGGTAGTGAGCGAGCCAAGCGCGCAGAGAGCCGTTCGAGCGTAGCTCGGACGCCACTGCACCCAGACCTCACTGACGGCAGATCGGCTCCTGCCGGTTGAAGCGATCCCAGATCACGACCGCTTCAGAGCGAACCATGGCGCAGTTGATCTCCACGCCATGCTCGTTGTCGCAGATAGCCGTCACGCGGCTGTAGCTGGTCCCGGTCTGCATGCAGTTGATGCGGCGGCCCGCGAGCCTTTCCAGCGCAGCCTTGCTGGTTGAGGCTGATGCACTTGGACACGGATGACCGGGCGAGCAGGAACCGTCCAGTTCTCTGGCTGCGATGGCGTGTAAGCGCACACGCGTCCCATCCTCACATCGAAGGGTGTCGCCGTCATTTACATAGGCGACATCGCACGAGAAGTCGTAGGTCTGATCCGCTGTCTTTACCGCCGTCCAGACATCTGGCCGCCAGAGCAATATTGCGGTGAAGGCGACTACGGCCGCAACAGCGACGATGCCATAGAATCGCAGATCGTGTCGCTTGAGATGACCGCGATTCCTGATGACCTTACCCCGTATCCTGCATGCTGATCATGGACTCTCTGACGTCCAGATAACTCATCGAGCGGTCATACATACTGACAGGGTTGGCTCATATGATGCCAGCCTGCGGTTTCAGAGATTTTGAAATCGACACCGACGAAAGAACAACGGTAGCAACACGGCTATGAAAACAGTCAAGTTCATCGGCGGTCATGGGTCTCCCCAAGCCGGAAAGCCGGTTCATGTTAATCCTGAAGCCGTGGGTATCGTTTTTGAGGGGCAGGGGTCCAAACACGACCGGCCCGTCACCGCGATCCACTGTGGCGGTTTTCCGGTGTTGGTTGCTGGGAGCATTGAAGATGTGCTGGCGGCTCTGCACGAATGAGACATTGCGCCGCGACTTCAGCGTTCCCGATTTTTGGGGGCTCGATCTGAAAGCTACTTGGTAAGGTAACGTGTCGATATTCAATGCAAACAAGGTCATCCAGACCATTGAGGACGTCGAAACGGCTATGCGTCGCGTCGGCATGAGGACCGAGTTCCGAGGAAAGGGAACGGCTATGCCTCATTTGGTTGTTAGCGCAAATGGAAGCTCACCTTTCATCATCGGGCAGTCAGAGTTGGGTTTGTCATTCGGCTCTTCGGTGCTTTCCACATCCCCGGATTGGGAAAGACTAATGTCTTGGAATGCCAAAGCGGCGTTTGCTTCAGCCTCATATATTCAGGACAACCGTCCACGTTACTTGATCACCTACGCTCTGATTTCCGAGGGTGGGCTGTTGCGCCACAACGTCCAGCAACTGGCGCAGACTTGGCCCTCTCGGGTCCAAAGTTTCCTGAAGCACATGGGGCTGTCGGAATCTTCGGTTGTGAGGCCCTGACCATGACCAATCAGATCGTTCCACAACTGACCTATGGCCAGATCGCCGACATCGCTTCGTCAGTCGGCCTTACCTCCACCATCGAACGCCACGACAAGGCTGGTCCGCATGTCCAGTGTTCGTGGAGGGTGCCGGGCGCCGAGACGTTGATGTTTCGGGCCATAATCGGCGAAGACGGGTTCTACGTTCGACTGCTTGGCGAGGTCGAAATCGGTGAGCTTGGCTGGATCAATCTGGCCAACGCTTGGAACGCCTCGGCCACTCCCATCACGCCCGCCGTTCCCATCAGCACCGGCTATGTTCTGACCCACTGCACGACCTTCAGGCACGGGATCACAACCTACAATTTCGCCCGCGTCCTGCGAACTTTCGCCCATGCCCAAGGGCAGCTTCGAGAGAGGGCCGTCGAGGCGCATGCCGACGCTCGGGACGCCGCTTCGGCCCCGTAGCTTACGCACCCCCACGCATTAGTGCACGATAGGGCATTGACGCAGGGGGCTATACTATGGTTCAGGGGGCGATGGCAACGCACTTCAGCGCGGGGCCGCCTCCAACGCCGTTGGAGGTCAGTTCAACCGGATAACGAGAGAGTTTTCCTATGCCCAAGACCGACACCGCCATAGCCGCGATCCTCGAAAGCAGCCGCGCCGACCTGCTGGATCACGTCAACAAGACCTTCGACGCCCTGAAGGCCCAACTGGTGGACGACGCGGCGGCCCTGCCCAAGAACGACAAAGTTCCGACGCTGGAGCAGTGCCAAGACCCGGCGAACAAGGAGGGCGCCAACCTGACCCCCCGTGGCGTCGAAATCCTCTACCGCCTGTTCGATGACGGCGCCGGTTACAACCGCGCGTCGAAGGCCCTCGGGATCACACAGACAGCGGCTCGCAACCGCAAGGGTCTCTGGGAGAAGAAAGAAGGCGGCCTGTCTCGTAAGCGCGCCTTCGTAGAGGGCATTGACGACTAATCGGCGAGCATTTTCATGAACGAGGCCCCCGGAGAAATCCGGGGGCCTTCTTTGTCTATCGCCTTTCACTCCGGCGGGAACAACTCGTCCTCAATCGCCATCCAAGCCATCACTGAAGTCCCTACCGTCGAGCGGGTCGACTCCAGCCACATAGGGTGGTCGATGGACAACGCAGCGCATCGGCGAAGCATTCCGGTCTTGAAGATTTCGAAAGCTGCCTTGCTGGTTGTCGCTTGAACGAACTCCGCTTCATTCTCGGCTTTGATCCGCTGAAGGATCACATTGTAGCGGTTCAGAAAGGCCCCAAAATCCTCGGGGTCCGTGGCATTGATAGTGCGCCACAGGTCAGCCAGATCGCTCTGAAATGTCTGGGGGTGAGCAGTGTAGCCAAGCGCGCCGCATGCGCGCATATCCTCTCCGGCACTAACTCGGTTCTCGACGAGGGTGCCATTCTCGAACTGCCGATATATGACCAGCATTTCCGCGTCTGACGGGCGCGAAGGCGAGACCTGCGCTTGCGCGGTGCTGGCAAGAAGGATCGGGATAAGAGCTACAGACAACTTCAGCATGAGAACGACCTACCCCAGCTTTGCTGGACAGCCGAATTGATTCTCATTCGGCATCGGCACTTCGGAGAAGCGATTTGGTTGACGGATTCAGCTTCCATGAGACGCTGAAACTCCACCATAAATGGAGGTCAGTTGGCGCCGTTCGAAGAACCGCTGCGATGTCTCGCGGTCAGCGTAATCCTTGATGAGTCTGGCGAGGTCGATGGCATCGAACTCGAAGCATTCCTGAACCACGTTGCGGGCCGACATCACTGGCTATCAACCACGGAATGGCTTTTCGTCGAACCTCCGGCCGAGGCTGAAGGGCATGTCACCGTGCCCGTGGTGATGCCGGAGGGGACAGCGGTTCAGGCGATCCTGAACGATCTGACCAACGAACCGCAGCGGATCATCTTCGACCTGCCGACAACCCCGGCCGAAACGCGGAAGTGGCGGTGGGTCGCGTTCCAGAGCGCGCCGAACAATCAAGGGCAGGGCCGCTTCCCATGGGAGGCCGCCCATGCGTGATGGCGGCTTGCTCGGCTGGTGCACCGAAGCTCTGGTGAAGCTGGATGACACCGCCCCCGGTGTTCTGGCGCGCGTGCTGACGGCGGCGCCCGCTCGCAGACAGGCGATCTTCGCTGCTTTGGCCTCGCAGGAAGAAAACGTCGAGCTTTTTGAAATTGGGGACGATCTGTTCCCAGCGTCGTTCGCGGAATTGATCCGACACGGCCGGTCGGGCGATATCTTGCGACGAGCGTTCGGCGACGTCCCCGAGGGCCTCTCGGGCATGCTGGCGCAGATCGGCGAACGACCGCTCTCGCGCGCGAAAGACTACATCGCTCTGCACGATCTCCTCGCTGACGCTGATGTGCGAGCGGCTGAAGCTTTACGCGGTTCAGGTCGGATTACCTGTCGGAAGCTGGATGTCTTGAACGCGCTCGATCCACGCTGGCGTCATGCCAACACGCTGGAGCGGATCGACAGCGGCGGCGAAGCCCTGATGTTCAATCAGGCCATCAGCTTCATTCAGTCGCTGAACTCGAAGGCAACCGATGAAGCGATAGCTGGAGCTATCGCCGCGATGCGCCCGACCTCTACGCTGGCTCGACTACTCGACCGGCTCCTTCAACGCGCGGATCACCTGCCCGCGCATCCCATCGCAGAGGGCGACAACGAATTGCGCCCTCTGCTCACGATGAGAAACGTGCTGGAAGCTGGCCGGAGGTATCGAAACTGTCTCCGTCATCGCCTTGCCGACGTGGCGGTCGGCCGAATAGCTCTGGCCGAATACCGGGGTGAATGCCTCGTGGAATTCCGCCCGCTGACTGCCGGAGTGGGTTGGCTTCTTCGAGATGTCCACATCGCACGCAATCGCCCCGTGTCGTTGAGCTTGTTCGCTGACGTCGAGATGAAATGCGACGAAATCGGCATCCCCCGGATCAATGAGGCCGGAGGTGGCGACGGTCGGTCGAGCTACCGGCACTTCACAAAGGAACTGGAATGGGCAGCTTAAAACTCTGCCGTTCCCTTTGTGTTCGACTTTTCCTCAAGCACGAGGCAAATCTGCCTTGGTGCGCTTACGCGATTCGGGGTGAACCATGCGTCTGACATCAGTTGAAATGTGTGCTGGAGCAGGTGGTCAGGCTCTTGGCCTCGAACAGGCCGGGTTCGACCATTCCGCTGCGGTCGAAGTGGATAACTGGTGCTGCGAAACGCTTCGGCTCAATCGACCTCAATGGGGAGTCCACGAAGGCGACCTCGCGGAGTTCGATGGACGGCCGTTCAAGGGGATTGATCTACTTGCTGGTGGACTTCCTTGTCCGCCGTTTTCGGTGGCTGGAAAGCAGTTGGGCGAGCGTGATGAGCGCAACCTATTTCCTACCGCTCTCCGTCTCGTTGATGAGATGCGGCCACGCGCCGTCATGATCGAGAATGTCCGAGGCTTTCTCGATGCCGTATTCGAGGACTATCGGGAACACCTTCGGTCACAACTGACGAAGCTCGGCTACACAACGGAATGGCGCCTCCTCAACGCATCGGATTTCGGCGTTCCGCAACTTCGTCCGCGTGTGGCGATCATCGCGCTCAAGTCTGAAATCGCAGATCGTTTCGAGTGGCCTGCCGTAGACTCCCACAACCCTCCGACTGTTGGCGACACGCTCTACGATCTGATGTCCGCAAACGGGTGGCGTGGCGCGAAGAAATGGAAAGATGGGGCGAATGAGATCGCACCGACTTTAGTTGGCGGATCGAAGAAGCATGGTGGTCCAGACCTCGGTCCAACCCGCGCCAAGAAGGCTTGGGCTTCTCTCGGGGTCGATGGCATGGGGATCGCAGACGCTCCCCCTGCTCGCGACTTCGTTGGTTCGCCACGACTGACTGTCGAAATGGTCGCGAGAATTCAGGGCTTCCCCAACGATTGGAAGTTCGCTGGCAGGAAAACCGCTGCGTATCGGCAGGTCGGCAACGCCTTCCCGCCACCAGTGGCGAAAGCAGTGTCCTCGCAGATCGCGTCCGTGCTTCAGCAGTCCGTGGTGCACAGAGCCTTCGGCTAATTCGAGCGGGCCTTTCTGTTCACTCTCTCGAATTCTTTGATCAGGAATTTATGATTTTCAGGGAGCGGCTTCCACTCGCGTAGTGTGTAGGCCGCTTCCCATTTCCCGGCTGGATTCTTCCGACGCGATGCGGCGATCTCGTATCCGATCACTGGATATCGTAGCTCTCGCAGACGCTTCTGCCAGTCTTCCTGAAAATCGTCGGCGTTTGCGACGAACTGAAGAAGCCAAGCTGGAGTCGGGCTACCCTCGTAGATGCGGAGCGTCTCCGCAATGCGCTCGTAGACGCTATCCTTTGCGAGAATACGGGTCATTTCGTCGTCATTGAACGTCGCGAAGAAATCTCTCTTCCCACCGTTGCAGAGGCCGCAGATCGCCCAGAGATTTTCCTCAACCGTGAGACCACCCCAGTTGCGTGGGATTTTGTGATCTATCTCAAGCTTGATGTCGTCATCGGCAATCGTTCGCCCGCACATTTGGCACTTGCCATGGGCCGCATGCAGTAATTTGGCGCGTAGGGCAGAACTGATGTGGCCACCATCAGAAAGCCCCTCCTCACGCTCGCCCTCGTAGACGTAGACGGCCTTGCCGCCGATCCTTCGCAGCGGAACCTTATGCGTATAGCGAAGCTCTCTCACCCGCTTGTCGAGGTGCTGCTGGACATCCAAATCTGCGATCTGATCTCGGATTTCGTAGATCGTCAGACCTGTGGGGGTGGCCTTTAGCAGGTCGAGAATTTTGTGGTGGATCGCACCAAGCTTCGTCGCCGTTGTGGCCATTAGAAATCTCGCGCCGATTCGGCATTAACCCTAATGTGGGTCCATCGGCGAAGGAATGGAATGACGGATAAGCTTTCACCGGCCGCACGATCCGAAAACATGAGGCGGATTCGGAGCCAGAACACCAAGCCCGAGTTAGCGGTCAGAAAACTTCTTCATAGGCTTGGCTATCGCTATCGCGTCCATCTCCGCGACCTGCCGGGAAAACCCGATCTGGTATTCTCCGCGAGGCGAAAGGTGATCTTCGTGCACGGCTGCTTTTGGCACGGGCACGACGCCGATTCTTGCCCAGACCGGCGCACTGTGAAGAGCAACTCTGGCTACTGGGTGCCAAAAATTGCTGGCAACATTGCGCGCGACGAGCGTCACGCGAAGGCACTACAGGATGCGGGATGGGAGGTAGCAGTCGTTTGGGAGTGCCAGATGAGGCAACCTGATCGCGTGGGTGCTGAACTTACAAGCTACCTCGGACCAGCGCGGCTTTAGACCCTGCCGGGATAAATATCGGAAACGAAAGGCTCCGATATGGACATCTACCACTACTTTCTGGAACGCGGGCTGACCGATTCACGCAGACATTTCTCGTCCGCATGGCTCGGCCGCGCGGAGAATTATTTGTGTCTTCGGGCTGGCCGTGAGGCGTCCGCCGACGCCCTCATCGAACTATTTCAAACGCTGGTTCGAGAGGGAAAGCTGGTGCTTGCTGTGAGGGTCGCGTGGGCGGTCCTTTGGATGAAACCGGAGGCGCGGCGATGACTGATAACGACCTCCTGTTTGGCATAGACGACCTCGAACGCTGGAAGCGCGGTGACCACTCGGAAGTTTGGCTTGAACAGCAGAAAGCTCAACTTCTTGCGCGCTCTCAAGCCCAGTCGGCTGGGCTAAAGCAGCTTCTGGCTTCCGCCAACCCAGCATTGGTTTCGCGCCTCAACAAACCGCTCTGAAGCCCGCCAAGGCCGCACCGCCGAAATGATCGGCATCTACCTCACATTCGGAAGCGTCGATCTCAAATCCGGCATCGGCAGCGATGGACCTCACGAAAATCCAGTCCCGAGGCTGGACGCTGAATATCCAACCATCGTGACCTTGATCGAGGCGGTGCGGGACGTGGTGAGCAGCGAGGGCTTCAGCCATGGGGCCGGGCGTGTCGTGTTCAACCCATAGGATGATCTTCATGAGACTGATCCTTCGATGAGGGATCACGCGGCCCGCCGAAGGCTCATTCGAGCCACGGCAGTCCGGTCGAGGAAGATGCGCGGCATGACGCCACCCGGCGGGATGAAGTCAGGCTGATCGCGATTCACCAGCATCGCCTTCATGTCCTTCGCCCAGAGCCGAGGTTCCTCGGGATTGTAGGAGATGAACTTGGCCACATCCTTCAGGGTCCGGGGCGATCCATCCTCCAGACGAAGCAGATTTTTCGTGAACCACTCCAGCGCGCAGTTCTGACTATCGGGAGAGATCGAGGTCTTCTCATCCGGCTTGTGGAGCATGCGCTTGCAGATCGCGAGGTAGCAGGAAAACTCCCACGCGGTTTGCCGGTCGGCACCGATGTAGAGCGGAGCGACCCGCGACCGTAGCGCGCTGACGTGGGGGCGCATCTTCGGCTCAAACTGGCTATCTTTCCGCAAGTCCTTGTTCGACGTGAGGACCAGTGGTGCCGTCAGAGGAATGTGGACGATCTGCTTCACCAACTTGCCGTCCTCATCCGGCACCTTGCGTTCAGTCGTGTGTATACGCCGCCCGGCCTGATCCATCGCCTCCTTCAAGATATTTGCCTGTCCTTCGGACTTCAGCACGTTGTCGGCCTCTTCGAGGATGAGCGGCTGGCTCGTGCGGTGCGCCAACTCGAAGGCATCAAGAAGCTGGCGAAGATCGGTATGCTTGAAGAACACCCCTTTCAGCCCAGCAGTGCGGAGTGCTTGCCGAATGGCCTCGCTTTTTCCCAAGCCGGGTTGCCCGCAAAGGATTGCTGCGGTTTCGGCGGTCTTGGTTTTATCGAACACATAGCCGAGTTTCCGCGCAGCATCGTCGATATCGTCGCATAGGGGATTGGTGTTCGGCACCGCCTCCCAATCCTCCAGTGTCTTGCGGACGATCCCGCCCGCTCCTTTCGTCTTCGTCATCGTCGTTGTCCTTCATGTGTGTGGCCGTTGGGCCGATGGGTTGATGTTCACGCACGTCGCATTCGGTTGGTTGGTGGGCGCCCACAGTTCATCGCTGCCCCGAAGCTGTGTTCGGAGCGGTAGTCGTCGTATCGGGATGGAAGTCCCGTCAGAGGTGAGGACGATCCCTCGCCTCGGGGTATTGATGAGACCCGGATGAGGTCTCTACGGGAGGGCGTGATAACCCGCCTCGGTCTGGCCAGACATCAATAGAATGCCAGATGGCGGCGGGTTGCATAGCTGCGTGCTGGCGGCAGAATCGACATGGTGGTGATGGCCAGACGCCGATCTGCCGCCAGAGTGCTCATGAGGCTGCTGACCTGCTTTCGAGGGTGTGCGATCTGCCGCCAGCGGCAGGATCGCGGCGACGATTCTGCCGATCTTAACGACCGATCTGCCACCGCTTCTTTCGACAGATTTGGAGGCAGCATTGGCCAGAGCGTCGAAAAAGGATCAGGCGAAGCAGGAGTTAGCCGCTCGGCTGGGCATGCCGGTTAGGGACATCCTGACTCGCGAGGACGTCGCCGCGATGATGGACCCGCCGACGACAACGGGCTGGATCGAGAAAAACCCTGACGCCAGTCCCCCCTTCTTCAACAAGGGGCATGGACACATCGCGCTCTACCCACGGGCATGGGTCGAGGAGCACCTGCGGACAGGCAAGGTCATGGACCACGGGCAACGATTGCTCGGCTCCAAACCTTGGCCTCCCGCACCGCCGCCGCCGCCGCCGGTCGATCCTGTGAAGCGCGACAACGCCCTCGCCTTCCTCGACAAACTCGGGGTGAAGGTAGATTCCAAGATGAAGAACCAGACCCAGATCAAGGAAATCGAGGATTACCGGAAGGGTGTGTCCGAGGGCTTCTAAAAGCAGGGTTGGGGTGTTCCAAAAACCCCTCCGAAATTCGCCCTTCTGGCCCCAGCAAATCCGGGCCACGCAGAACCCGTTTCAGCCGTGCTGAAAGATACCCGCGAAAACCACATCTGATTGACGCCCCGCCGATCCGTGAGACCTTCTGGTCGATGAAGCGCGCTGGCATCTATCTTCGGGTCTCGACCGATCAGCAGACGACCGAGAACCAACTCCGCATCCTGACCGAGGTGGCCGAGCGATCCGGCTGGACCATCGTCAGGGTGTTCGAGGATGCCGGTATCAGCGGCGCGAAGGGGCGGGATCAACGGCCGGGCTACGACGCCCTTCTGAAGGCCGTCCATCGTCGAGAGGTGGACATCGTGGCCGCATACGCCGTTGACCGTCTGGGACGCTCCCTGACCGATCTGGTGGCCTTCCTCGGCGACATCCAAGCTCGGGGCTGCGACCTCTACCTTCACCAGCAGTCGGTCGATACCTCGACGCCCTCGGGGCGCATGCTCTTCCAGATGCTGGCGGTGTTTTCCGAATTCGAGCGCGAACTGGTCAGGGGCAGGGTCCGAGCGGGCCTCGCTCGCGCTCGTGCCAAGGGCGTCGCGTTCGGTCGGCCCAGTTTGTCGCCCGACCGTGTGGCGGGGGTCGAGAAGGCCCTGAAGGACGGTCAGAGCATCCGGGCGGTAGCGAAGGCGACCGGCACCTCCACGGCCTCGGTCCAGCGCATCAAACGCGCCATGCTCACGGTCGAGGAAGATCGTCTGGAGAGCGTTGCCTCCTGACGTCAGGGGCGGTCATAGAGGGCCGTGGAAGACGTTGACCCCTGCCTGACATCAGACTCTCCTGCCGCCTCGAACTCCCGAGTCGCAGAGCACCTCCATGACCGACGAAACCGACCCAAAGGTCGTCCCCTCGGCTCCACCAAATCCTTGCAGAGCAAGGGTTTGGACGGAAACAGGCGATAAATCTGACACCACGCTGCTACACACGGTCCCACAGCGACCGTCGAGAAAGCGTTCCCCTACAGTCAGTTCGCCGTCCCGAGGCTGTAGCACCACCTCATCACACACACCGTCCAAACGGCCCCTTCAACCGTCTCCTCGGTCACCTGATGCTCGGCGTCGGCAATCGTCTGGCCTGATCGTTCGGGGATCGACCTACTACCTTCGACTTCGTGTTCGTTCACGCGCAGCGGGGACGATCAGGTCATAGCGTCTCGTTCGGGATCAGATGCGAGAGGTCGAGGTCGGGGTAGGCGATCCGACCCATCGCGTCATAGAGCGTCTGCGCGCGGTAGCCTCGGCCGTAGGCAGCGGCGGTTTCACCCCCTTCGCTGCCGTTGCCCGAAGACCAACCTCCGAGTGCGAGGGCGACCTCATGCTCGATCCGGGCCTCGCGCAGGGCGTCCCGGTAGCAGTGTCTGAAAGAGTGAAAGCAGGTCTTCTCACGAGACGCCCCAGCGCGCTCAAGGAACCGTCTGAACCACTTGCTGAACGGGTCGCTGTAGTAGCCGGTGCTGGACTTCTGGAGTTCGGAAAATAGGCGCACGGCGCCAGCCGTTCGCCTCTGCTCCACGAAGGACAAGAACCCGATCTCGACCAGTTGGGGGTGGATAGGGATGAACCGTTCGCTGGCCGCTGTCTTCAGGCGTTTCCCGCTGTCGGCGTCAGACGGTCCTTCCGTCACGAAGAAGCAGTCCACGTCGTCGAGTCGGTGGATGTCCGCGACGTGTAGCTGGCAAATTTCGTTCATCCTCATGCCCGAGAAGAGGGCGATGAGGGGCACCCAAAACCGCCCACGACGCGGGTGCGCGTAGCCGGGTGTGGAGTATCCGGCCCAATCGTCAACGCAGCCTCGGTAGATCGGCGCATCGAAGATCAGGCGTAGCTGTTCGGCGGAAAATGGTAGGCGTTTATCCCGCCGTCTCACCCGGTCGATGACCTGAAGCCCCTTGGCTGGGTTCCGTTCGATCCAGCCCTCATTCTGGCAGAAGTTCATCACCGACCGGAACTTGCACATGTAGCCGTTAACCGAGGCGGGCGAGAGCCGCCCGGTCAGGCCCTTCTCTTTCGCCATCCTCGAAGCCGCGAGAGGCGACAGCTTCGGGAACTTCTTCTCGGCGTTCGCGGGCAACCACAGGAGCACATCGAGAAGCTCGCGTGACGCCTCCCGGTCGATGGAGCGGATCGTGCGGCTTTCACCCCAGAGGCCGACAGTCAGTTCGATGAGGTTGAGATAGTGGAGGTCAGTCTTTCGAGAGCGGTGCTTCGAGGGGTCGGTTCGAAACAGTTCGAACGCTTGGCGAAGCGTCTTGTCCGCTGGTGACGCAGAAGGCGGCGGCACGGGCTTCGGTCGCTTGGACGGCTTGGCAATGACAGGCCGAACACCGTGAGTCTCGATGTCCCGCCACTCCTGCTCGAACGCCGCTGCGACGATCCGAGCTTTGCGGACGGCATCAGACCGATAGCCGGTGCCGAGAGATTTCATGACCTCCGTCTTGCCGATGATCCCGGCCAAGGAGCGCGGAACACGAAGTCGAAGGTAGTAGGTCGATCCCCGAACGATCAGGCCAGACGATTGCCGACGCCGAGCATCAGGTGACCGAGGAGACGGTTGAAGGGGCCGTTTGGACGGTGTGTGTGATGAGGTGGTGCTACAGCCTCGGGACGGCGAACTGACTGTAGGGGAACGCTTTCTCGACGGTCGCTGTGGGACCGTGTGTAGCAGCGTGGTGTCAGATTTATCGCCTGTTTCCGTCCAAACCCTTGCTCTGCAAGGATTTGGTGGAGCCGAGGGGAGTCGAACCCCTGACCTCGTCATTGCGAACGACGCGCTCTACCAACTGAGCTACGGCCCCGTTCCGGCGCTGGATCGGGTTTCACAGGCGAGGCGGACATAGAAGGCGGGCGGGCGCGGTGTCAACGGGCTTGTGCGCGCAATCGGCGCAGGCGCGACACGGCCGTTGTCGGGCGGGGGGCGAACCGCTAGAAGCGCCGTTCGGCTATAGAGGCAGGGTTCATGGGCTACGCGATCGTCTGGTTGATCAACACCATCATCAGTCTGATGATCTGGTTCATCATCGCCCAGGCCATACTGAGCTGGCTGGTGGCGTTCGACGTCGTCAACTATCGAAACCGCTTCGTCTATTCGGTGGGGACCTTCCTGGACCGGGTCACCGCCCCGCTGCTGGAGCCGTTCCGCCGCATCATTCCCAACCTGGGCGGCATCGACATCTCGCCCATCGTGGTCATCCTGCTGTTGCAGTTCATCGGCGTGCTGTTCAACCGCACGGCGGCGCCGGCGCTGATCCAGCTGCTGGGCTGAGGCGACACGGCCGGCGGGAATCTGGTCCTCGGGCGCCGATCCGCTCTTGCGCCGCGCGCCGTCCTTCCTAAAGGTGCCCGCCCGACCACTATCGACCAGGGTTCATGAGCACGATTTCCACAGTCGCCATTCTGGGCGCCGGACAGATGGGCGCAGGCATCGCCCAGGCCGTCGCGCTGGGAGGCTATTCGGTGCGGCTGTACGACATCGTCGCCGACCGCCTGCCGATGGCCCAGGGCGAGATCGCCGCCAGTCTGGCCAGGCAGGCGGGGCGCGGCCTGGTCGACCAGGCGGCCGCCGACGCCGCCCTGGCCCGCATCACGCCGGCGGCCGGGATCGCCGAGGCGGTGGCCGGCGCTGATCTGGTGATCGAGGCCACGCTGGAGGACGAGGCGGTCAAGAAGGCCGTTTACGCCGAAGTCCTGCCGCACCTGGGGCCGCAGACGCTGATCGCGTCCAACACCTCGTCCATTTCGATCACTCGTCTGGCGTCCGCGACGGACCGGCCGGACCGGTTCGTGGGCCTGCATTTCATGAAGCCGGCGCCGATCATGAAACTGGTCGAGATCGTGCGCGGCATCGCCACCTCGGCCGAAACCCATTCCGCCGCCGTCGCCTTCGCCGAAAGCCTGGGCAAGACCACGACCGACGCCGAGGACTTCCCCGCCTTCATCGTCAACCGCATCCTGGTGCCGATGATGAACGAGGCGATCTTCGCCCTGTACGAAGGGGTCGGCAACGTCGCCTCCATCGACAAGGCCCTGCGTCTGGGGGCCAACCATCCGATGGGACCGCTGGAGCTGGCGGACTTCATGGGGCTGGACGTCGTCCTGGCCATCATGAACGTGCTGTATGATGGCCTGGCCGACAGCAAATACCGGCCCTGTCCGCTGCTGGTGAAATATGTCGAGGCCGGTTGGCTGGGCCGAAAGAGCGGACGCGGCTTCTACGACTATTCCGGCCCCACGCCGGCGCCGACGCGATGAGCCGGTTCGAGACCTATTCCGACCTGCCCGGTCAGACGACCATCGCGGCGCGCCCGGCGCCGCTGTATCCCGTTCTGGCCTGTCTGGCGGGCGCGGCCTGGCCGCCGCTGTGGCTGACCCTGCTGGTCTGGCGGCCCCATGCGGTCATGCCGGGGCGCGACACGGACTGGCGGCTGGTGGTGCTGTTGATCGGACTGATCGCGGTTCCGCTGGCGCTGTATCGCATCCTGACCGAGCGGCGGCGCGATGGGCGGCCCGGCACGCGGCTGGGCGTGGTGTGGCGCTTCATGCTGTACGGCGGCATGGCGGCGGCCCTGGTGCAGGTCGTCGTCGCCCTGGGCATGAGCGTGATGGGCTGGTTCGAGGCGACCGACGTCATGCAGGCGCTGGGGGCGACGGAGACGACGCTGCTGATCTTCGGCGTCGGCGGCCTGCCCCTCGCCATGGTGGTGGGCGTCAGCTACGCCCTGTGGGCCGGTCTGTGCGCCGCCTTCATCGCCTTCGAGGCCAAGCCGGCCGTGAAGGATCGTCTGGGCCTGATGCCCAGGAGCTGAGGACGCGCGTCGGGGATTGACGCCGACGTGCCGGATGCGGAACTCTGGCCCGACCGACCATCGGGGGCGTTGAGGATGCTGCAGCCAGACACGCCCGCCGCGCCGGTCGTTGAACGCATCGCCACGCTGGATCTGGTGCGCGGCCTGGCGGTTCTGGGCATATTGGCGGTCAACGCGGGCGGGTTCGCCGCCACCCTGTCGGCCTATGGCGGTTCCGGCCTGTGGCCCTTTCCCGACACGGGCGCGTCGGCGGCGGCCCAGTGGGTTGTGGACGCCTTTTTCCATCAGAAATTCATCGCCCTTTTTTCGATGCTGTTCGGGGCCTCGCTGTTCCTGGTCGGGGGAGAGCGGTCCGATGCCCAGCGCGGACGGCGGGTGCGGCGTCGGCTGGCCTGGCTGACGGTCATCGCCCTGGTCCACGGGCTGGCGATCTGGTGGGGCGACGTGCTGCTGCTCTACGCCTGGTCGGGCCTGTTCGTGATGCTAGCGCGGTCGTGGCGGACGGTTATGCTGTTCCGCGTCGGGCTCGTGCTGTTCGGGCTGTTCTCGCTGGTCCAGATCGTCGGGCCGCTGAGCCTGTATTTCGCGCCGCCCGACGTACAAGCGCGCATCGCCGCCGAACTGACCCCGACCGCCGCCCAGATCGCCCAGGTGCGGGCCGACATCGCCGAGGCGGCGGGGTCGCTGGCCGGCGCCTATCGCCAGAACTTCAGCGCCTGGGTGGAGCTGCAGCTGTCCAGCCTGATGGTCTTCGTCTTCCCGACCGTCGGTTTGATGATGATCGGCCTGGGCCTGTTCAAGACGGGTTTCTTGAGCGGGGCGCTGTCCGCGCGCCTGTATCGCGGCGTGACGGCGGCGGGCGCCGCGGCACTGGCGGTCGTCTGCGGTCTGACCTAGCTCGACGACATGGCCCATGCCCGGATGATGTGGACAGCCGGGATCGAGGGGTTGCTCAATCCCTTGATCGGCCTGGGCTACGCCTCCGTGCTGATCCTGATCTGGAAGGCCGGACGTGCGGGCGTGTTGAGGCCGCTGGCGGCCGCGGGCCGGATGGCGCTCAGCAACTATCTGGCCCAGTCGATCATCATGACCAGCCTGTTCTGGGGCGGGCGGGGGCTGGGGCTGATGGGCCAGATAGATCGACCGATGCTGTGGGCCGTCGTGGTCGGGGTGTGGGCGTTGCAGCTGATCTGGTCGCCGCTGTGGCTGTCGCGCTTCGCCATGGGGCCGGCCGAATGGCTGTGGCGCTGCCTGACCTATGGGCGGCGGCTGCCGATGCGAAAACCGGCCTGACGACGCTTTTATCGCAGGCGCGAACCGACTAACTGAGGGGCATGGCCGCCACGGACACCCCCGCCGAAACCTTCAAGCGCGCGCTGGGCCACGCCGCGCGGGCCCTGGCCGAACAGCCTGAGCTGGAGGTCGCCTTCGGATCGGACGGGCCGCGCCTGTCGAACGGCGTGCTGACCCTGCCCCACCCGCCGCGCGATCCATCCGGGCCAGAGAGCGCGGCCCTGCGCGGTCAGGCGGATCGACTTGCCCTGCGTCTGGCCAACCACGATCCGGCGCTGGACGGCCGGATGCGCCCCGCCGACGCCAAGGCGGCCGAGGTCTTCGATGCGGTCGAACAGGCGCGGGTCGAGGCGTTCGGTTCGGAGCACCTGGCCGGGGTGCGCGACAATCTGGGGGCCGCCCTGGTGACGCGGCTGGAAAAGACCGGCGCCCTGCGGATCAACGAGGCCGAGCGCGTGCCGGTGTCGGAGGCGGTGGCCCTGCTGGTGCGCGAGCGGCTGACCGGGCGGCCCGCGCCGGGTGGCGCCAAGGCCATGCTGGATCTGGTGCGCGCCAATATCGAGGCCAAGGCCGGCGCCCGGCTGGACGCCCTGGCCGGAACCGCCGGCGATCAGGAAGCCTTCGCCCGCAAGATGCACGAGGTGCTGCGCGCCCTGGACCTGGACCCCGGCGACGGACGCGGCGAGGACGCCTCCGAAGACCCCGGCGACGAGGAGCCGGACCCTCAGGACCCCGCCTCCGACGACGATCAGGATCAGGAGGAGGAAGAGGACGGCGGCGAAGGCTCCCAGTCGATGGAGGGCGACGCCGACGATCAGTCCTCCGACGAAGAACGCGAAAGCCGCCCGGACGGCGCCCCCGCCGATCCGCAAGGCGAAGGCGCCGACGACGGCCCCGAGCTTCAGGAAGGCCAGCAGCCGAACCGTCAGCAGACGGCCGACGACGGTCGGGCCGTGGACATCTACCGTGTCTTCACCACCGCCTTCGACGAGGTGATCGACGCCGCCGACCTGTGCGATCCGGTCGAGCTGGATCGGCTGCGCGCCCTGCTGGACGGCCAGCTGGCCATCCTGTCCAGCGTGGTGTCGCGCCTGGCCAACAAGCTGCAGCGGCGCCTGTTGGCTCAGCAGAACCGCTCCTGGGTCTTCGATCTGGAAGAGGGGATGCTGGACACCGCCCGCCTGACCCGGATCGTCACCGATCCGACCGCCCCCCTGTCGTTCAAGGCCGAAAGCGAGAGCCCGTTCCGCGACACGGTCGTCACCCTGCTGCTGGACAACTCCGGCTCCATGCGCGGGCGGCCGATCATGGTGGCGGCGGTCTGCGCCGACATCCTGGCGCGGACGCTGGAGCGGTGCGGGGTCAAGGTCGAGATCCTGGGCTTCACCACCCGCGCCTGGAAGGGCGGCCAGAGCCGCGAGGCCTGGATCACCGCCGGCAAGCCGCAGAATCCGGGCCGCCTGAACGACCTGCGCCACATCATCTACAAGGCCGCCGACGCGCCCTGGCGCCGGGCCAAGAAGAACCTGGGCCTGATGATGCGCGAGGGGCTGCTGAAGGAGAATATCGACGGCGAGGCCCTGCAATGGGCGCACGGCCGCCTGTTGGCGCGCACCGAGCAGCGCCGCATCCTGATGGTGATTTCCGATGGTTCGCCGGTCGATGATTCGACTCAATCGGCCAATGCCGCCCTGTATCTGGACAAGCACCTGCGTCAGGTCATCGCCGAGATCGAGGACCGTTCGCCGGTCGAGCTTCTGGCCATCGGCATCGGCCACGACGTGACCCGCTGGTATCGCAAGGCCCTGACCATCGTCGATGTTGAGCAGCTGGCCGGGGCCATGACCGAAAAACTGGCCGAACTGTTCGAGAACGAGGGCGCCGCCGCGCCCGCGCGCCGATCGAGGCGCAGAATCACGGCATGAGCCGGTTTCGCCGCCTGGCGGTCCTGTGGGCCGCCCTGTCCCTGACCGCCTGCGCCGCATCGCTGGGCGCGCCGCGACCCTATCCGCTGTCGCAGGACGGCTGGACCCCGGCCGTGGCGGAACTGCGCAGCGTGGGCCTGGGGCTGCCCGGCGGCGCGGTGCTGGCGCAGGGCGTGCACTTCGTAGGCGGACTGAACATCCTGTCGGCGCCGACGTCGACCCTGCACAGTCTGTCGGACCTGAAGCTGACCGGAGACGGCGGCTTTGTCACCGTCTCGGACGTCGGCGATCTGGTGCGCGGCGACATCCGCCTGGACGCACGCGGGCGTCTGATCGGCCTGGATCATTTCCGCACGCGGCGGCTGACGCTGGCGGACGGGCGACCCATTTCCGACAAGCAGGATGGCGACGCCGAGGGTCTGGCCCTGACCGCGTCCGGCGATCTGCTGGTCAGTTTCGAACGGCGTCACCGCATCTGGAACTATGGACCGCTGAACGCCCTGACCGACCGGCCGACGCCGATGCGCTCGCCCGACTTTCCCTTCACCGAGAACGACGGGATGGAGGGGCTGGCGGCCGGACCGAACGGCTGGCGCGTGGGCGGGGAGGCCGGCGGGGTGTGGGACTGCACGCCCGCGCGCTGCACCGTCGTCACGCCCGCGCCCGCCACGCCGATCCCCGACAGCGAATACCGCATCACCGGAATCGACCGCGATCCGTCCGCTGACGGATGGTTCATCGTCCAGCGCCGCTATCGCGCCCCTATCGACGCCCGCGCCCATGTGCGCCGCATGGCGGCGGACGGAACGCTGGGGCCGGTTCTGATCGAACTGAAACTGCCCGGCACGACCGACAATTTCGAGGGGATCGCCGCCGAGCGCCGCAACGGGGCGATGCGGATCTACATCCTGTCGGACGACAATTTCAGCCCGGTCCAGCGCACCCTGATGCTGGCCTTCGACGTGCGATAAATTCTCCCCTCGTCACCCTCGGGCTCGACCCGAGGGCCGGACGTTCCGCCGCTTTGCGTCGCCGTTCAAGACAATGCCCAACCCGCCCCCGATCCTCGGGTCGAGCCCGAGGATGACGGCGGAGGGATCGCGAAATTCGTCTAGGCCGCCCCCGCCCACTGGGTCGGCTGGGCCGTCGTCTCGTCGGCGCGCAGCGCCCGCACGAAATCGTCGCGCCAGATGCCGACATCGGTGGCGCGCACCACATCCATCAGGGCCTGCCATTTGCGAATACGCTCGGCCTGGGGCATGGTCAGGGCCTTCTGGATGGCGTCCGACAGCTCCTCGCGGCTGTAGGGATTGACCAGCAGGGCCTCCCCCATCTGTTCGGCCGCCCCGGCGAAGCGCGACAGGATCAGGACGCCGGGATCCTCCGGGTTCTGGGCCGCCACATATTCCTTGGCCACCAGGTTCATGCCGTCGCGCAACGGCGTCACCAGCCCGACCCGCGCGGCGCGATAGATGCCGGCCAACTGATCGCGGCGATAGGTGCGGTTCAGATAGCGGATCGGCTGCCAGTCCATGTCGGCGAAGGCGCCGTTGATCCGCCCGGCCAGGGCGTCCAGCCGCGAGCGGATGTCCTGATAGCTGTCCACGTCGTCGCGCGAGATCGGCGTGACCTGCAGCAGGAAAACCTTGTCCCGCATCGCGGGGTTGTCGTGCAGGAACTGCTCATAGCCCAGCAGCCGCTCTTCCAGACCCTTGGAATAGTCCAGCCGGTCCACCCCCACGATCATGGACCGGAACGCCGCGGACGCCGACATCCGGTCATAGGTTCGGGCGCCCAGGGTCGAGTTCCGCGCCGCCAGGAAACCGTCGACATCGATGCCGATGGGGAAGACGCCCGTCTGGACGCGGCGGCCGAAACACTCCAGCCCCCCGTGACCGAACAGCTCGCCTTGCGCCTCCGAGACCACATAGTCGGTGAACAGGTCGCACCATTCGCGGGTGTGAAAACCGATCAGGTCGAAGTCGAACATGGACTCCACCAGCCGCCGGTGATGCGGCAGGGTCACCAGCAGCTGACGCGCGGGCCAGGGCGTGTGCAGGAAGAAGCCGATCCGGTTCCTGATCCCCAGACGGCGCAGGTCCCGCGCCATCGGGATCATGTGATAATCGTGGACCCAGATGATGTCGTCCGGCTGGATCAGAGGCGCCAGCACCTCGGCGAAGCGGCGGTTCACCCGCTCGTAACCCTCGCCGTACGACCGCTCGTACTGCGCTAGGTCGATGCGGTGGTGGAACAGCGGCCACAGGGTCTTGTTGGCGTAACCGTTGTAATATTCGTCGACGTCCTGAGCTTCCAGGTCGACAAGGCCGACGGTCACGCCGGCGCGATCCTCGATCTTCACTTCGCCGGTATAGTGTTCGACCGTTTCACCCGACCAGCCGAACCAAAGTCCGTCGTATTTTCGCAGCGCCGCCGACAAGGCCATGGCCAGGCCGCCGGCGGACCCGGCGGCAGGGTCGGTCGGGGCGGACACCCGATTGGAAACGACGATAAGTCGGCTCATGATTTCACTTCATTCGGCGGCCCCAGCCCCGGGGCCAGACAATCAACGCACGTCGGTCCAGGAACGGCTCAACAACACCGCACAATTGATGATGCCGACCAGGGAATAGGTCTGGGGATAGTTGCCCCAAAGTTCGCCGTCCTCGATGGAGATGTCCTCGCTGAGCAGGCCGGCGGCGGTGCGACGATTCAACATCTCCTCGAAGATGGCGCGCGCCTCCTCGATCCGGCCGTTCTGATGCAAGGCCTCGATGAACCAGAAGGTGCAGAAGTTGAAGGCGGTCTCCGGCTCGCCGAAGTCGTCCGGTTCGACATAGCGGAACAGGTTGCCGCCCTTCTTCAGGTCGCGTTCGATGGCGTCGAAGGTGGCGACCTGACGTGGATCGTGCGCCTCCAGGAAACCGAGATCGGTCATCTGCAACAGGGAGGCGTCCAGCTCGCGCCCGCCATAGCTGGCGGCGAACCGCCCTTCATCCGGCAGATAGGCCTCGGCTTCGATCCGCTCACGGATGATACGCGCCCTTTCGCGCCACGCCTCGACCCGATCCGGCAGGTTCAGATGCTGGGCCGCCTTGGCCAGCCGGTCGCAGGCGGCCCAACACATGACCGACGAATAGGTGTGGACCCGCGCGATGGTGCGGAACTCCCACAGGCCGGCGTCGGTCTGATCGTGCATGGCGAAGGCCCGCTCGCCCACCTTTTCCAGCGCATGGAAATCCTCGATGGTGCCGGGACGCAGCAGACGCTGGTCGTAGAAGGCCTGAACCAGTGGCAGGACGATCTGTCCGTATACGTCGTGCTGCAGATGCTCGTGCGCCTGATTGCCGATCCGCACCGGCTTCATGCCGCGATAGCCCTGCACCGTCTCGACGATGCTCTCTCCGATGCCCGGCTCCAGCCCCACGCCATAGACGGGCTGGACGTGGCCGCCGGCGGAATCGTCGACCAGATTCCTCAGATAGACGAGATAGTTCTCAAGAATGTCCACCGCGCCCAGCCGGTTCAGCGCCCGCACCGTGTAATAGGCGTCGCGGATCCAGCAGTAGCGATAGTCCCAGTTGCGCCCGCTTTCCTTGAATTCGGGCACCGAGGTCGTCATGGCCGCGACGATGGCGCCGGTCTCTTCATAGGCGCACAGTTTCAGCGTGATCGCCGCCCGGATCACCGCCTCCTGATAGTCCAGGGGCAGATAGAGTTTGCGCACCCAGTCCTGCCAATAGGCCACCGTGCGGTCCAGCGCCGCCTGGACGCCGTGGCCGACGTCCTGATCATAGCCCTCGTCCGGCCCCAGGAAGAAGGCGTGGGCCCGTTCCAGCCGGAACACCCGCTCCTCCAGAATATGCGACACCGGGCAGTCGGTGGTCAGGCGGAACGTCACCTCGGCGCACTGATAGCGGATATGGTTGGAGCCGGAGGTATGGGGCGCAGGACGAGCCCCCCAGTCGGTCGACGGCCTCAGGCGCACGCGGATGCGCGGCGTTCCGGACAGGGGCCGCACGATCCGCGCGAAGGCCAGCGGGCGATAGGTGCGCGAATGTTTCGGATGGCGCGGGGCGAAGTCGATGATCTCGCACGAGGCTCCGTCCTCGGCGGTCATCACCGTGCGCAGGACCGGGGTGTTGCGGACATAGGCCTGTTCGATCGCGGCCATGCCGTCCAGCTCGATCGACCAGAATCCGTGATCAGGCGCCGAGCCGTCCATCAGGGCCGAGAAGACGGGATCGCCGTCAACCCGGGGCGCGCAGGCCCAGACGAACCGCCCCTGGCGGTCGATCAGGGCGCTGACCGCGCAGTTGCCGATGGGAAACAGGTCCAGATTGGGCGTCATCGGTTCAGGCCTTTGCAACGGCTTCGAGCCAGGTCAGGACATCGTCCACATCGTTCAGGCGGTATCGCGCCGCCGTCTTTCGCTCCGGGCCGACCAGGACGCCGTAACCGCCCAGCGCCGCCGCCGCCTCAAACCCGTATTCGTCGGTCAGATCGTCGCCCAGCATCACCGGCGCGGCGCCCTTGAACGGCGCCTCGCGCATAAAGGCGGCGACGGCCGTGCCCTTGTCGGCGCCGGGCGTCTTTAACTCCAGCACCATATGGCCGGGCTGGCAGGTCAGGCCGGTCTGGTCCGCCAGATCGCGCGCCAGCGCCCGGGCGGCCTCGGCCGCGTCGGGAGCCAGACGATAGTGCAGGCCGACCGAGACGCCCTTGTCCTCGACGATCACACCGGGCCGGTCGGCGGCGAAGGCCCTGAAGGCGGTCAGCGCGCGGGCCACGCCCGCATCGGCGGGGCGGCGCTGGATCGAGCCGTCCTTCAGACGACGCTCCAGTCCATGGACTCCCGAGCCGGACACCAGGGCGTTGTCGGAAATCCGGTCGATCTCGACGAGGGTGCGGCCGCTGACGATGGCGACGCGGCCGGCCAGGCGCGCCTCGACGGCCTTCAGCGCCGCCGTCCGGCGCGCGACCGGCCCCACGGCGTCCGGGGTCGGGGCCATCGGAGCCAGCACCCCGTCCATGTCCAGAAATAGCGAAATCCCGTCGGCGACGACAGGCGGACGCGCAAGCAACAGTTCGGCGGCTCCGGCGTGAGACGGCATGGATCGTAAGGCTCTTTTTCTACTTCCCCAGCGACGACAACGCGCCAGCGCGGCAAAGGTTGACCCGAAACCGACAAAGTCGTCTGAAAGGGAGACGCCGCACCGTCGCGCGCAACTGTCGCGGGGCGCGCGCCTCGACAATAAGGAGAGCCCGGTTGCGGGCCGCTGGTATCAATGAACGAGATCGCCCATTCCGCCCCTCAGGACATCGCCGCGATGACCGACCACGCCCGAGAGGTCGTGCGGCTGAACATTGAGGCGCTGGAGGCGCTGGAACGCTCCATCGACGTGTCGCTGGCGCGCGCCGTCGACGTGATCATGAGCCGTCCGGGCTATGTCGTGGTCACCGGCATGGGCAAGTCGGGCCACATCGGGGGCAAGATCGCCGCCACCCTGGCCTCGACCGGCACCAGCGCCTTCTTCGTTCACCCGGCGGAGATGAGCCACGGCGACCTGGGCATGCTGCGCCCCGACGTGACCCTTCTGGCCATTTCGAACTCGGGCGAGAGCCGCGAACTGCGCGACCCGCTGATCTATTGCCAGCGCAACAACATACCCGTCATCGCCATCACCCAGCGACCGGCCAGTTTCCTGGGTCGAAACGCCGCCGTCTGCCTGACCATGCCCAGCGTCGCCGAGGCCTGCCCCAACGGTCTTGCGCCCACCACATCGACCCTGATGACCCTGGCGCTGGGCGACGCCCTGTCCATGGTGCTGATGGACCGGCGTCAATTCACCGCCACGGACTTCGGCCTGCACCATCCGGGCGGCGCCCTGGGCATGAGCCTGCAGAGCGTGCGCGAATGGATGGGCGACAACGCGGCCGTGCCGGCCAGCGTGCCGCTGAGCGCCGATTTCGGCGAGGTCGTCTCGGCCATCACCGAGGGCCGCAAAGGCGCCGTGGCGGTGCTGGACGAGGCGGGCGCCCTGGCCGGGATCGTCACCGACGGCGACCTGCGCCGCGCCTTCCAGCGCGACACGAACAATCTGAAGGCGTCCGACATCATGGGCGCCAATCCGATCACCGTCGATCCCGACGCCCGGATGAGCGACGTCGTCGATCTGCTGACGGCCAACAAGATCGCCAACCTGTTCGTGGTCGAGGACGGGCGACCGACGGCCATCGTCCATATCGCCGAACTGATGCAGGCCGGCTACGTCGCCTGATCATGCGGATTCTTTACGACGCAAGCCGGCTGATGAGCCGGGCCGACCGTTCCGCGCCGACCGGGGTGGACCGGGTCTGTCTGGCCTATGCCGAATGGCTGCTGACGACGCCCGGCGTGACCGTCCTGCCCGTGCGCGGACGCAAAAACCGGCTGGTTCCGGTCGATCCCGCATGGTTCGGCCGCTTCGTGGGCGACCTTCGCAGCCGCTGGAACGGCGCCGCCTCCACGACCGCGGACCGCGCCCACGAAGCCCGATTGCTGGAGGCGCTGACGGCGCCGGCGCGGCCCGCCGCATCGGTGATCGGCGCCCCGCCCGCGCCGGTTCAGAACAAGCCCGCGGACAAGACGCGGGTGCTGAAGCAATTCTTTCGCTCCCGCCACGCCACGCCCCTGCCCCACGCCGACCTCTATCTGAATGTGGGCCACACCACCCTGCATGAGCCGACCGCGCTCAAGGACCTGGAGGCAGCCGGGATAGACCGGGTGATCCTGATCCACGACCTGATCCCCATCACCCATCCCGAGTTCTGCCGGCCGGGCGACGGCGACAAACATCACGCCCGCGTCGCCAACACCCTGCGACACGCCAGCCGGATCATCGTCAACTCGGCCTATACGGGCGACGAACTGCGCGCCTTCGCCCAGCGTGAGGGCCTGCCTCAGCCGCCGATCCACGTCGCCCACTTGGGGCTGGAGCCGGCCTTCGCCGCCGGCGACGCGGTCGCCGCCGCCCGCCCCTATTTCGTCCACGTCGGCACCATCGAGGCGCGCAAGAATCTGGCCCTGCTGCTGACCCTGTGGCGACGGCTGGAAGAACGAATGGGCGGTCGCACGCCGTCGCTGGTTCTGGTCGGGCGTTACGGCTGGGAAAACGAAGCCGTTCTGGATCACCTGCAACGCTCGCCCAATCTGCAGGGCGTGGTGCATCAGGCGTCCAACCTGTCGGACGCGGCCCTGGCGCGGCTGATGCGCGGCGCACACGCGATCCTGGCCCCATCCTCCGTCGAAGGGTTCGACCTGCCGGCGGTCGAGGCCTGCGCCATGGGATTGCGTTTGATCGCCTCGGACATTGCGCCCCACCGCGAGTTGACGCCGGGCGCAGAGCTGATCGATCCGCTGGACGGCCTGGGCTGGCTGGACGCCATCGAAAGCGCGACGATCGCGACGCCTTCAGCCCCGTCGGAAGGCTATGCCGCGCCCGACTGGACCGGGCATTTCCGCATCGTCGCCCAGGCCATCGGACTTCGGAGCGCTTCGCCTCTGGCGAGCGCGACCAAAGGCTTGTAATCAATCCGCGAACAAGGGCTATCAAGCTTCATGACGCGCACCATCCTGCCGCTTGCCATCGTCGCCATCCTGGGCGGCTGCTCAACACTGCCGCGCGACGGGCCGTCCGGCGCCTCCGTTAACTCCGGGGCCACCACCGCCTCGGCCCTGGGCAGCTACGCCCTGGTTCCTCTGACCTATGAGGTCACAGAGCGGATGAAGCAGGTGCCCCCGCAGTTCTTCGGCACCCTGGCCGCCGGTTCCAGCGACCAGCCCGCCGACATCATCGGCGAGGGCGACACCCTGGCCATTTCGATCTTCGACCCGTCCGGGTCGCTGTTCGGTGGAACCCTGGGCTCCGGGTCGTCGTCCGGCCGCAACGCCGCGACCATGTCCGGCGGCAATCAGGCGCTGCCGGGCGCCACGGTGGATCGCACCGGATCGGTCACCATTCCCTTCGGCGGCCAGGTTCGCGTCCAGGGCCTGACCTCGACCCAGGCGGCGGCGGCCATCCGGCGCGCCCTGGTCGGCAAGGTCGCCAATCCGCAGGTGCTGGTCTCCATCGCAGGCAACGCCTCCAACACCGTCAATGTGCTGGGCGACGTGCGCCAGCCTGGCCGCGCGCCGCTGGGCGTCAACAGCGACCGTATCCTGGACGTCATCGCGGCCGCCGGCGGTTCGGCCCGCACCACCGACGACCTGACCATCAGTATCCAGCGCGGCGGCCAGACCTATACCGCGCCTCTGTCGGCGGTGACGACCGAGTTCGGCGAGAACGTCCGCCTGCAACGTGGCGACGTAATCAACGTCCATTACAAGCCCCGCCGCTTCTCCACCTTTGGCGCCTTGAACGCGGTGGCTCAGGTCGACATGCCCGCCGGACCAATGACCCTGACCGGCGCCATGTCCAAGGTCGGCGGTCTCAACACGGCGACCGCAAACGCGCGTCGTGTCTTGATTTTCCGTTTCGAACGTCCCGAGGTGGCCCAGGCCCTGGGCATCACCCAACCCGCCACCCCGCGCGGCGTTCCGGTGGTCTATGAATTGGACTTCAATGACGCCGCCAACGTCTTCGCCGCCACCAATATGCAGGTCATGCCCGAGGACGTGATTTACGTCCCGCTGGCGGGCGCCGCAGAGATGCGCAAGTTCTTCGAGGTGGTCCAGAGCCTGACCCGCGTCGTCTATGACGTGTCGGTGACCAGCACGCTGAACCGCTGACGTCATGGTCGGGGGGCGGTCTTTGATCTCGGGCCTGTTTCGACGCAGGTCCGACGTCGCCTCCGACCCCGATGTGGTCGATCCGTTCGACCGCCCCGACGATGCGACGCCGGTCGAGCCCGATCCGCTCAGCCTGGCGCTGGATGAGATCGAGGCCGGCGCCCTGGCCGTCTATGCGGCGGCGGGTTTGCCGACCCAGGCCGGCCATTATCGACGCGAACGGGATGACGAGCGCTGGGTCTTCCTCGCCGCCCAACTGACGCCCCAGGAACGGTTCGCCCTGACGCTGGAGCATTCGCCGGAACAAGGGTGGCGCTTCGCCCGGCTGCAGGACCTGGGCGCGCGATCAGAACGCGAGGATCTGCGCGCCGCCTCGCGATTGCTGGCCGACATCGCGCGCATTCGGGCGTCACGTCGCGAAATCCTGACCCAGGACCACCTGCTGACGGCGATGGAGCTGGGCGCCGCCTGGCGGGCCCTGCGCGACAGCCAGCCCGTGCGCGGCTCTCGCCTGACGCTGTCCGCCCCGGAGCAATCGGACAAGCCGCCCGCCACGGCGCGCGACAAGCGGCGAAAGCCGCGATAAGGACGCCGCCTCCTCACCATCAGGTTCCCCCCATGTCCGACGCCCCCGAACGCCCGCCCGAGTTTCAGCCCGTCGGCCGCATCATCGCCATGCCGGCCGACACCAACCCCGAGGGCGACATCTTCGGCGGCTGGCTCCTGGCGCAGATGGACCTGGCGGGGGCCACCCCGGCGTTCGAACTGGCCTGCGGACGGTGCGCCACCGTCGCCCTGGACGGCATGGTCTTCCACCAGCCCGTCTCGGTCGGCGACGAGGTCAGCATCTACGCCCACGTCATCGGTTCGGGCCGAACCTCGATCCGCGTCCAGGTCGAGGCCTGGAAGCGCGCCCGGGGCCAGCCCCAGGCCGCCTCGGTCCGCGTGACCCAGGGCGTCTTCACCTATGTCGCCATCGACGAGAACCGCAAGCCCCGCCCCCTGCCTGGCAAGGCCTGAGACCCCGCCAAGTCCGACCGCGACGGTGGGAAATCTTGACCTGACGCCGGGGCGCGCCTACGTCCCGGCCATGGCCATCCGACGCATCCTCACCATCGACAACGCCGCCGATCTGGCGATCCTGAAAAAGGTCTCCACGCCCGTCGCGGCGGTGGACGACGCCGTCCGCGCCCTGATGGACGATATGTTGGAGACCATGTACGACGCGCCCGGCATCGGCCTGGCCGCCGTTCAGATCGGCGCCTTGGACCGGGTGATCGTCATGGACCTTGGCGACAAGGACGGCGTGGTCTGCGAAACCGAGGAAGAGGCGGCGGAAAACGCCGAGGCGCGCAAGAATCCGCGCTTTTTCGCCAATCCCGAAATCCTTTGGACCTCTGACGACCTCTACACCTATGAGGAAGGCTGTCTGTCGATCCCGGAGTATTTCGACAAGGTGGAACGCCCCGCCCGCGTCCGCATTCGCTATCTGAACCGTGACGGTCAGTCTGTGGAGGAGGAGGCCGAGGGCCTCTACGCCGTCTGCATCCAGCACGAAATGGACCATTTGAACGGCGTGCTCTTCATCGACCACCTGTCGCGACTGAAGCGCGAACGCGCCGTGACCAAGGTGAAGAAGGCCGCCAAGGACAGGATCGCCGCCTGATGAAACGCCAACCCCGTCCCAATATCCGTCGTGGTCAGTCGCTTGTCATCGACACCGAGGGCCGTCGTCGTCTGACTCGCAGCCAGAAGGTCGGCGTCGCGGGCGTGGCCACCCTGGCCGGTGTGGCCCTGATCGGCGTGGTGGCCGGCCTGCTGCTGGACCGCCTGCTCGACTTCGACGACGCGCTGGACGCGGGCGGCGAATGGGATGAGGGCGGCGGCGTCTTCACCCGCTGGCAGTAGGCGACCTAAACCGTCTTTCTTCGAGAGCATGATTCACGCCCCGGCCTGAACCGCATTGCGGTTCCGTCCGAAACGATCATGCTCTAAAGCCGTGCCCATGCGCCTTGCCTTCATGGGAACTCCCGACTTCGCCGTGCCCTCTCTGGCCGAGCTTATCGCTTCGGGCCACGAGATCGTCGCCGTCTATTCGCAACCGCCGCGCCCCAGGGGCCGGGGCCAGAAGCTGACGCCGTCGCCGGTCCACGCCTTCGCCGAAACCATGGGTCTGCCCGTCTTTACGCCCGAGAGCCTGAAGGCCCAAGACGCCATCGACACCTTCCAGAGCCTGGACCTGGATGCGGCCTGCGTGGTCGCCTATGGCCAGATTTTGAAGCCTGCGGTGCTTGAGGCGCCGCGTCTGGGCTGCCTGAATCTGCATGGGTCGCTGCTGCCGCGCTGGCGGGGCGCGGCGCCGATCCAGCGCGCCATCATGGCCGGGGACGCCCAGACCGGCGTCCAGATCATGCAGATGGGCGAGGGGCTGGACGAAGGCCCCATCCTGCTCAGCGAACTGATGGACATCCGCCCCGACGACACGGCGGCCAGCCTGTCGGAACGCATGGCCCATGTCGGCGCCGCCCTGTGGCCCCGCGCCCTGGCGGCCATCGAGCGCGGCGGCGTCACCCCTTCGGAGCAGGTCGGAGAGCCGACCTACGCCAAAAAGATCACCCCGGCCGAGGCCCGGATCGACTGGACCCGCCCGGCGGCCGAGGTGGACGCCCATATCCGCGGCCTGTCGCCCTTCCCCGGCGCCTGGTTCGAAACCCCGTCCGAGGACGGCCCCGTGCGGATCAAGGCCCTGCTGTCGGCTCTGGCCGAGGGTTCGGGGACGCCGGGCGCGGTGCTGGACGACGCCCTGACCGTGGCCTGCGGGACCGGGGCCGTGCGTCTGATCCGCGTCCAGCGCGAGGGCAAGGCGGCGCAATCGGCCGAGGAGATGCTGCGCGGCTTCCCCCTGCCCGCAGGGACCCTGCTCGGCTGATGCCGCGCTACAAGTTGACGATTGAATACGACGGCACGGCCTACAACGGCTTTCAGGCCCAGGACGGCCAGCCGACGGTCCAGGGCGCGGTCGAGGACGCCATCGCGGCCTTTTCGGGCGAGCGCATCCGCATCGCCGCCGCCGGCCGCACCGACACCGGCGTCCATGCAACGGCCCAGGTCATCCATGCCGATCTGGCGCGCGACTGGCCTGTCGACACGGTTTTGAATGCAATGAACGCCCATCTGATCAAACAGGATGTCTGTGTCCTGTCGGCGGAATACGCCCCCGATCCCGACTGGCACGCGCGGTTCTCGGCGACGGGGCGGGGCTATCTGTACCGCATCCTGAACCGCCGCCCGCAGCCTGTGCTGGAGCGCGACCGCGTCTGGCACGTCAAGAAGACGCTGGACGCCGAGGCCATGCACCACGCGGCCCAGGTGCTGGTGGGCCATCACGATTTCACCACCTTCCGCGACATGGGGTGCCAGGCGAAATCGCCGGTCAAGTCGCTGGACGTGGCCCGCGTCAGCCGTTTCGGCGAGGAGGTGCATCTGGTGTTCCAGGCGCGCAGCTTCCTGCACCGTCAGGTCCGGTCGATGGCAGGGACGCTGGTCGAGGTAGGTCTGGGCCGCTGGACCGCCCATGACGTCAAGACGGCGCTGGAGGCGAAGGACCGCGCGCGGTGCGGCCCCGTCGCCCCCTCGGCGGGGCTCTATCTCAGCGGCGTGCGCTACGACTGAACCCCGCCTGTTCCGGACGGATCAGCCGTTCTGCTGGACCAGAACCTCGGCGATCTGGACCGCGTTCAGCGCCGCGCCCTTTCTCAGGTTGTCGTTGGAGACGAACAGGGCCAGGCCGTGTGCGACGGTCGGATCGGGACGCACCCGGCCGACGAAGACCGGGTCCTTGCCCGTGGCGTCCAGCGGGTTCGGCACATCGGTCACCACCACGCCCGGCGCCTGACCCAGAATCTCCAGCGCCGCCGCGACCGAGATCGGGCGTTCGAACTCGGCGTTGATCGACAGGGAATGGCCCGAATAGACCGGCACGCGGACGCAGGTGCCGGACACCGGCAGGCCGGGGATTTCCAGAATCTTGCGGCTTTCGTCGCGCAGCTTCAGCTCCTCGTCGGTATAGCCGTCCTCCGACAGGCTGTAGTTCAGGGCCACCACATTGTTGGCGATCGGCACGACCCACTTCTCGGGCCCGCCGAAATCGACCGCGCCGCCGTCACGGGCCAGGGCCGCACCCTGATCGACCGAGGCGCGCGACTGGGTCTCCAGCACGCGGATGCCCTCGACGCCGCCGCCCGATACGGCCTGATAGGTCGAGACGGTCAGACGCTTCAGACCCGCCGCCTCATGCAGGGGCTTCAGCACCGGCATGGCGGCCATGGTGGTGCAGTTGGGGTTGGCGATGATGCCCTTGGGACGGTCGGCCAGAGCGTGGGGGTTCACTTCGGCGACGACCAGCGGCACGTCCGGGTCGCTGCGGTAGGCGGACGAGTTGTCGATCACTACGGCGCCGGCGGCTGCGACCTTGGGGGCCAGGGCGCGCGAAGTCTCGCCGCCCGCCGAGAAGAAGACGATGTCCAACCCGGCGTAGTCGGCGGTCGCCGCATCCTCGACCACCACGTCGACATCGCCGAAGCGGATGGTCTTGCCCGCCGACCGGGCCGAGGCGAACAGGCGCAGCGAGGCCAGCCGGAAGTTTCGCTCGGCCAGCAGATTACGCATCATCTCGCCGACGAGGCCGGTGGCCCCCACGATGCCGATATGGGGCGGATTGGACGGGGAAAAGGTCATGAAAGGCGTCTCCTGGGAAGGTGGGAGGCGCGGGGTGTTCGATCCGGCTGGACCGCCCCGCGCGTCGGCGGGGCTGGGGATCGGGGTTCGTCGCTAGACCTTGCGCACACCCGAAACCGCCCCGCCTAGGCAGGTGGTTTTCGTGGTAATCGCTTTGGTCATGAGCATGGACACGGCGACGCTCTCTAAGGGCGAGAAACGGTCGTGTAAACCGGCTGCGGCGAAAGAAACGACGCCCGGAGAAATGAAACAGGCTTTTCACGGCAATAAAGCCGTCGCACCCCTTCCCCGTCATCCTCGGGCTTGACCCGAGGATCGGATGGTCCGTCGCATTGCCGACGATCCAGGCGCACCGCCCGACCAACGCCCGGTCCTCGGGTCAAGCCCGAGGATGACGGGGCCGGATTGAGGCGTATCAGACCTTCGACAGGATCAGGGCGCCGTTGGTGCCGCCGAAGCCGAAGCTATTGGACATGACGTGGATCAGTTCGCCCTCGTGGCGCTGACGCAGGATCGGCATGCCCTCGAACGCCGGATCGAGGGTCTCGATATGGGCGCTCTCGGCGGCGAAGCCGTTCTGCATCATCAACAGGCAGTAGATGGCTTCCTGCGCCCCCGCCGCGCCGAGCGAGTGGCCCGTCAGCGACTTGGTCGAGGAGATCATCGGCATCTGGTCGCCGAAGACGGCGCGAACAGCCTCCATCTCCTTGGCGTCGCCCACGGGGGTCGAGGTGCCATGCGGGTTCAGATAGTCGATCTTCGGGTTGCCCGCCTGCTCCAGCGCGATCTTCATGCAGCGTTGGGCGCCCTCGCCCGAGGGGGCGACCATGTCATAGCCGTCGGCGTTGGCGCCGTATCCGGTGACTTCGGCGTAGATGGTGGCGCCGCGCGCCTTGGCCCGCTCGTATTCCTCCAGCACCACGATGCCCGCGCCGCCGGCGATGACGAAGCCGTCGCGATTGGCGTCATAGGCGCGGCTGGCGACCGAAGGCGTTTCGTTGAAGTCCGAAGACATGGCGCCCATGGCGTCGAACATGTTGGACATGGACCAGTCGATGTCCTCGCAGCCGCCGGCGAAGACCACGTCCTGCTTGCCCCACTGGATCTGTTCGACCCCGGCGCCGATGCAGTGGGCCGACGTCGCGCAAGCCGAGCTGATCGAATAGTTGATGCCGCGCATCTGGAACCAGGTCGACAGCACCGCCGAGGGGCCGCTGGCCATCGCCTTGGGCACCGCGAACGGGCCGATGCGCTTGGGTGCGCCCTTCTCGATGGTGGTCGCCGCCGCCTGCAGGATCACCTGGGTCGAGGGGCCGCCCTCGCCGACGATCAGGCCGATGCGGTCGTCGCGGATTTCCTCGGCCGTCATACCCGACGATTTCAGGGCCTCTTCAAAGGCGATGTGCGCCCAGGCGGTGCCGTTGGCCAGGAAGCGGGCGGCGCGCCGGTCGACCAGTTCTTCCCACGGGCCGATCCTGGGCGGCGCCCAGACCTGGCTGCGGAAGCCGTATTTGGCGTGATCGGCGGCATGGACGACGCCCGAGCGGGCTTCACGCAGGGATTGGGTCACCTCTTCGGCGCCATGGCCGATGGAGGAGACGATGCCGAGGCCGGTGACGACGACACGACGCATGGTGTTTCCTTCTTGATGCTTCCTGGCCCGAGGACCATCCGCCCTGTTCGCGGTTATATAGGGGCCTTAGCCGCCCGCCGCCTCGTCCTTGGAAGCGCCGAACAGTCCGACCCGCATATCATTGCAGGTGTAGATGACCTGGCCGTCAGCCTCCAGCACGCCGTCGGCGATGCCCATGACGAGCTTGCGGTTGATGACGCGCTTCAGATGAATCTTATAGACCACCTTTTTGATGTCGGGGGTCACCTGGCCGGTGAACTTGACCTCGCCGACGCCCAGCGCGCGGCCGCGCCCCGGTCCGCCGATCCAGCCCAGATAGAAGCCGACCAGCTGCCACATGGCGTCCAGGCCCAGGCAACCGGGCATGACCGGGTCGCCGATGAAGTGGCACTGGAAGAACCAGAGCTCGGGATTGATGTCGAGTTCCGCCTCGACATAGCCCTTGCCGTGATCGCCGCCATCGGCGTTGATCGTGACGATGCGGTCGAACATCAGCATCGGCGGGGCGGGCAGCTGGGCGTTGCCGGGCCCGAACAGCTCGCCACGGCCCGAGGCCAGCAGGGCCTCATGATCAAAGGACGAAGGATATTGGGACTGGGTCAAGGCGCTTCCGTTTTTCAAGGCGTTGCGCGCGGGTTACACGACCGCGCCGCTTCGCTCAACAGCGGCGCATCAGCCCCGCCCCGTCCCGGCGGGCCGGTTGGCGTTGCACAGGGCCCGTTCCTGGGTTCCGAACACGGCGCGCTGAGGCGCCCAGCCCTCCATCCGGCGCGCGCGGACCTTGCACCAGCCGTCCTCGCAGTCGTCCAGAGCGATCAGGGCGCGCGGCGACAGGCGGGCGCGCACCGAAGACGTCTCGGACCGGCCCGAACGGATCGGAATTTCCTCGGCCGTCGTGTTGAAGACGTAGCGGCGCCCCGACGACACCGTGCGGTGGATCCAGGCCACCGCCCCGTCGGGATCGCAGATTTTTCGCCATTCGCTGGTCTCGGCGATCACCTGAACCGGCAGGCCGGCGGCGCGATATTCCCACAGGATCGGATAATCCAGCCCCGGTCCCTGTCGCGCCCGAACGTGCGAGGACTTCAGCGAAATCCAGCGCGGCACCTCCAGGCCCGTGGGCGTGGGGCGGCCGTCGGGCATGGTCGCGCCCGCGCCAGACATCACCGCCAGGCCCATCAGGGCCAGGACCGCGACCATGCGGCGTCGCAGGCTTTGGAAGATGGCGGCGGCTTTGCTAGACACTGAATGGAACGACCCGTCGCGCGGGCTTTCGTCCCGAAGAACCGCCGCCCGCAAACCAAGGCCGAGAATGTCCGCCCGCAAGCTTAAGGTCGTATTAACCAGACGCCTGCCCGACGCGGTGGAAACGCGGATGCGCGAGCTTTTCGACGCCGAGCTGAACCTGAAGGATCAGCCGATGGACCGCGCCGCGCTTCAGGCCGCGGTCCAGCGCGCCGAGGTTCTGGTGCCCACCATCACCGACGTCATCGACGCCGACCTGATCAACGGCGCGGGCGAACAGCTGAAGATGATCGCCAATTTCGGCGCAGGCGTGGATCATATCGACATCGACGCCGCCGTGGCGCGCGGCATCATCGTCACCAACACCCCCGGCGTCCTGACCGAGGACACCGCTGACCTGGCCATGGGCCTGATTCTGGCGGTCAGCCGCCGCATCGTCGAAGGCGCCGAAGTCATCGCCGAGAACAAGTTCGAGGGCTGGACCCCGACCTGGATGTGCGGGCGCAAACTCTGGGGCAAGCGGCTGGGGATCGTCGGCATGGGCCGGATCGGTCAGGCCCTGGCCCGCCGCGCCAAGGCGTTCGGACTCCAGGTCCATTATCACAACAGAAAGCCCGTCTCGGCCCTGATCGAGGAGGAACTGGGCGCCACCTACTGGGACGATCTGGATCAGATGCTGTCGCGCATGGACATCATCTCGCTGAATTGCCCGGCGACCAAGGACACGCACCATCTGCTTTCGGCCGGACGGCTGGCCCGGCTTCAGCCCCACGCCATACTGGTCAACACCGCGCGCGGCGAACTGATCGACGAGGCGGCCCTGGCCCAGGCGGTGGCCATGCGGGCGATCTCAGGCGTCGGCCTGGACGTGTTCGAGAACGAGCCGGACATCCATCCCGGCCTGCTGGGCCAGCCCAATGTCGTGCTTCTGCCCCACCTCGGTTCGGCGACCCTTGAGGCGCGTCAGGATATGGGCGATCGGGTCATCGCCAATGTCATGACCTACCAGAACGGCCACCGTCCGCCCGACCGCGTCATCCCGGCGATGCTTTAGGCCGAGGCCAGCAACCGTTCGGCGGCGTCCGGGTATTTCTGCGCCAGTCGCGCCGCCCAGTCGTCTTTCAGCGCCAGCGACGCCCGGACCTCCCTGATTCGACGCTCGACCAGGGCGGCGGCCTCGCGGTGGGCGGGCCAGTCCATCAGGAAGCCCAGCGCCGCTTCGAAATCGGCATGGGCGGCGACGTAGGCCAGGGCGCGATCCAGCGCCTCCACGTCGTCGAAGTCCGGCAGGCGCGCCAGATAGGTCCTGAGCACAGGCGCCGACAGATCGCGTTCGAACATCACCCAGCGCAGGTCCTGCGCCTCGTCCTTGCGCCCTTCCACCTCCATCAAGTCGATCGAGGCCGCCTCCCACGCCGGCGTCAGGCGCGGGGCGCCGTCGGGCGAGCGGCCGAAGGTCCAGCGACGGTTGGCCGGCGACGGCGACAGGGCGCCTTCCAGCGCCTGACGCGCCTCGGCGATACGGCCCGCGATCAGTAGACGCCGCGCCATCGCGGCGGCGAAGTCCGGCGAACCGCGCTCCTCGGGCGTGACCAGCGACAGCCACAGGTCCAGGTCGTCCGCCCGATCAGCCAGCCGCCGCACCGCCGTCCGCAATCCCCGCGCGCCCGACGTCGCATCCAGCCGCTCCAGCAGGCGCCGCGCCAGATCGGGCGTCAGCGCCTCGCCGCCCGCCCCGATCCAGCGGGCATAGTCCATCGGATGGTCTTGAACGGCCTCGGCCAAGGCTTCGGCGACGGCGGGATCGGCCTGAACCGCCGCATCGGCCGCCTGCCACAGGGCGGGCGCCGCCGTTTCGAACACATCCGCCACCTCGCCACGCGGGTCCTTGACCCGCGATGTCAGCCCGCGAAACAGGTCGAACCAGGCCATGCGCCGCATCAGCCCCTCGGCGGGCGACAGGCGGCTCAGGGTCTCGACGCCTTCGCTCAGCACCCACAGGTCGCGCACCAGATCGGGCCGCTTTCGCCACGACACCCGCGCCCGGCTGGCGGCCATGGCGGTCAGCCGCTTGTCCAGTTCCAGCGCCAGGGCGTCAGGCCCCGCCTCGGCCGCCAGGATCAGGCGCAGGCGGCGTTTCAGGATCGGGTCTGCATCGGCCGCCTGCATCAGCAGTTCCCCCAGCCGATCCGCCCCCAGCCCGGTCAGATTGGCGGCGTTCAGACGTTTCGGCGCGGCGGGTCGTCGGGCCATCTGGCCTCCTTTTTCACAAGTCTGTCGAACGCGCCTAATACGGCTGTCGAAAACCACGGGCAGGAGCGGAACCGCCGCAGACGAACTTCGTTTCCGGCGTCCTGTCTGAGGAAGTGTTGCGTTGGACTCCTACTATTGCATCGTCAATCTGCCCGGCGTGCCGGTCAGGGACATCTGCGTTCTGGACGCCTCGAACGACCAGAACGCCAATCAGGCGCTGGACGGCGTGGCCCGCAACTGGGTCGGATACGAGACCCTGTATCTCTATTGCGGCGAACGGCTGGTGACGGTGTTAAGCAACCCCGCACTGGGTTTCGCCGCCCCTCTGGCCGATCTGGATATGGCCGACATCCGCTTCGCCAGCGCCGCCTGAGCGGTCAGCCGCCGCACACCGGACAGGTCGGATCGGCCGCGACCCGGACCGTGCGCGCTTGGCCCGCCAGACCGTCGTAAAGCAGCAGCCTACCGGTCAGGGCGTCGCCCGCGCCCGTCAGCAGCTTGATCGCCTCCAGCGCCGCCATCGAGCCGATCACCCCGGCCAGGGCGCCCACGACCCCGACGCGGGCGCAGGTTTCGGCGTCCGGCGGAATCTCGGGCACCAGGCAGCGATAACAGGGCCGGCCCGTAAACACGCCGACCTGCCCGCTCCAGCGACCCAGGGCGCCCGACACCAGGGGCCGACCCGCCGCGAAACAGGCCGCATTGACCCACAGCCGCGTCTGGAAATCGTCGGTCCCGTCCAGCACCAGATCATAGGCGCCGATCCGCTGGACGGCGTTGTCCTGCGTCAGGCGTTCGGCATGGGTTTCGACAACCACATGAGGGTTCAACCCCGTCAGCCGATCCGCCGCCGCCTCGACCTTAGGCCGCCCGACCTCGGCGGTGGAAAAGGCGATCTGGCGCTGAAGATTGGACAGGCCCACGACGTCGTCGTCGATCAGCCCCAGCGTCCCCACGCCCGCCGCCGCCAGATACAGGGCCGCCGGCGTCCCCACGCCGCCCACGCCGACGATCAGGACGCGGGCGCGCTTCAGCGCCTGCTGCCCCGGCCCGCCCACCTCGGACAGGACCAGGTGGCGCGCATAGCGTTCGACTTCGTCTTCGGAAAAGATCACGCCCCCATCTAGCGATCCCGAGAGCGGATCGCGAGGCCCGACGCTCAGACCGTGTCGGCCGCCGTCGGCGAAAGATCGGTCAGAATGCGATCCAGAACGGCCGGCACGTCTTCCCGGCCGATGTCGGCGCTCAGGAAACGCGCCGCCTCCGGCGTCGCCTCGACGCGCGCCATGGCCCAGCCGGGAAACAGCCGCGCCTCCACGGGCCGGTCGGACAGGACCGTCAGATCCGCGTGGCGTCCATCCGACCGAACCCGCGCCAGCGTCCGATCCAGATCGACCCGCGCGCCTTCCAGCACCTGCAGAAAACGCCCCTCATGCCGCATCAGAACGCCCGTCAGCTGATCTCGGCGATTATTTCGGTCCGATACGCCGATGATGTCCACCAACGGCATCAGACCCGATGCGGCGGGCCCGGCGGCCTGGCTGACATAGACGATACGAAACAAGGGCATGGACACACTCATACGCAACTGCGGGCCGCGGCCCGGGCAAGACTGCTAGGCCATGAGCGTTAACAGAATGCAGCGTCCGCGCCCTTGATCGCACGACCGGTCCTGTCCATCTGTCGGCCATGACCCGCCCCTTCGACACGACCGCCTCTTCCTTTCCCGACTGGCACGGCACGACCATTCTGGCGGTGCGCAAGAACGGGCGCACCGTGATCGCCGGCGACGGCCAGGTCTCGATGGGGCCGACCATCGTCAAGGGCGCGGCGCGCAAGGTGCGGACTCTGGCGGGGGGCAAGGTGTTGGCCGGTTTCGCAGGCGCGACCGCAGACGCCTTCACCCTGATCGAACGGCTTGAGGCCAAGCTGGAACAGTATCCGGACCAGTTGGCTCGCGCCTGCGTCGATCTGGCCAAGGACTGGCGCACCGACCGCTATCTGCGTCGGCTGGAGGCCATGCTGCTGGTGGCGGACAAGTCCTCGATCTTCACCGTCACCGGTGTCGGAGACGTGCTTGAGCCGGAATACGGCGTCGCGGCCGTGGGTTCGGGCGGCAACTACGCCTTGTCGGCCGCCCGCGCCCTGATCGAGGAAACCGAGCTGGACGCCGAACAGATCGCGCGCAAGGCGATGAAGATCGCCGCCGAAATCTGCGTCTACACCAACGGCAATCTGACGGTGGAAACCCTGGGCGACTGAGGCGTCGTCTTACAGCACGCCGGCGATCAACCCCAGGGTCTTGGCCTGCTGCGCCTCGATATACCAGTTCTCCGGCGCGCGTTTCAGAACCTCGTCCATGGTGACGGCGCTGCCGCGCACCAGGTTTTCGAAACCCTCGTCCTGAATGGCGATGGAGTGTTCCAGCTCATTCAGCATCGCCTTGACCGAGGCGATGCAGGTGGTCAGCGGGCCGGTGATGTGCAGTTGCTTGTCCATCTTGCGCTCATGGATCATCACCCGCGTCCCGCGCGTCAGATAGCGGTTTTCCACAGCGAAAAAGCTCATGAAGGTCGCGCCGGCCGAGTAGATGGCGGCCTTGCCCAGAAACACCAGCCGTCGCCCGGAATTGATGTCGCTATGGAACCGCACGTCCTCGCCCATCATCCGCGCCACCTCGGGATCGCCGCCCAGAGTGGACAGTTCGATGACCGCCAGGCCGCTGTCCGGCGCCTGGGAAAGCTGGTCCCGGAACCGGTCGTACATGGCGTAGTCCACCGCCCCGGCCAGAAGAATACGGGGCCTGTCGAAGGCGGCGGCGTCCAGCGGTCCCGTCAAGGACACGTCGGTCATCGGGTGTTCCGGGCGTCCGCCTCATCGACCGGATAGCCTTGCGCCGAGGCCCAGGATTTCGCCTCCCCCAGGGAAAAGAACGCCTGATCGAGCACCCGTCGTGCGCCCGTTTCGTCGATCAGTTCGCACTCGAACCACCGGATGGTGCGTCTGTCCGACGTATTGCAGGTGCGGGGAAAAATCAGGGCGTGCGGCGTCATGGCGTCCCAACGACACATCACCGACACAGTTCCTTCCTGCGTGGGATTTTTCCTTTCGCAACAAGATATTGCCAAGGCGAACGGCCCGACCATGCGATGAGGCGATGCGTGACGATTTGCGCCGTCGCGCCCCTTGGCTTAAGCGCGCGCCATGACTGACGAAGCCCCCATCCGCCCGCTCGCCCGTAATCCGCGCGGTTTCGCCGACAAGCGCGGGCGCGACCTGACCGCCGAACGCCGCATCGTGGCGCGCGTGTCCGAGGTCTATGAGCGCTGGGGCTTCGAGCCGCTGGAGACCCCGGCCTTCGAATACGCCGACGCCCTGGGCAAGTTCCTGCCCGACGCCGACCGTCCGAACGAAGGCGTCTTCGCGCTGCAGGATGACGCGGGTTCGGACGAACCGGGCGACTGGATGGCCCTGCGCTATGACCACACCGCGCCCCTGGCCCGGTTCGCGGCCCAGACGTGGGAGACCCTGCCCAAGCCGTTCCGCCGCTACGCCTATGGCCCCGTCTGGAGAAACGAGAAGCCCGGCCCCGGCCGTTTCCGCGAGTTCTGGCAATGCGACGCCGACACGGTCGGTTCGGACCGGCCCGAGGCGGACGCCGAAATCATCGCCATGGCCTGCGAGGGTCTGCGCGGGGCAGGACTGGATGCGGGTCAGGCGCAGATTCGCGTCTCGAACCGCAAACTGTTCGACGGCCTGTTCGACGCGGGCGGCGTGACCGAGGCGGGCCAGCGCCTGACCGCGCTGCGCGCCATCGACAAGTTCGACCGTCTGGGCTGGGACGGCGTGGTCCAACTGCTGGGCGAGGGCCGCCTGGACGAATCCGGCGACTACACCAAGGGCGCACAACTGCCCGCCAAGGTGACGGGGGCCATCGAAGCCTTCCTGGTCTCGGCCAACACGCCCGGCCTGTCGCGCGCCGAGACGCTGGACGCCGTTGCCCGTTCGGGCGATCTGGGCGCGGCGGGACAGGCGGCGCTGAATGAACTGGGTGCCATCGACCGGGCGCTGACCGCCATGCGGGTTGATCAGGACGCGGTGAAGTTCGATCCGACCATCGTGCGCGGTCTGGAATATTATACCGGGGCCGTGTTCGAGGCCGAACTGCTGCTCGACACCACCGATGACAAGGGCCGCCCGGTCCGCTTCGGCTCCATCGGCGGCGGCGGCCGTTATGACGATCTGGTCGCCCGGTTCACGGGTCAGAGCGTTCCGGCGACCGGCTTCTCCTTCGGCGTCTCGCGTCTGGCCTCGGCCCTGCGCGCGGCGGGACGGGGCGCAGAAGATGCGGTGCGCGGCCCGGTCGTGGTCATCGTCTTCTCGGAGGACGACATGGGCCATTACCTGAACGCCGTCGCTGAACTGCGCGCCGCCGGCATCGCCGCCGAGCTTTATCTGGGCCGGGCGGGCATGAAGGCCCAGATGAAATACGCCGACCGGCGCGGCGCCCCGGCCGTGGTGATTCTTGGCGGCGACGAGATCGCGGCGAACGAGGTGACCATCAAGGATCTGGACGCGGGCCGCGCCGCCGCCGCCGCCATCGCCGACAACGACGCCTGGAAGGCCGAACGTCCGGGCCAGATGAAGATCCCCCGCGAGGGTCTGCTCGCCGCCATCAGGAGCATTATCGAATAAGCTTCGATAATTATGGGGCGGCGAAATGGGTTATCATCGATAAGTCGAAGAAAGTTCGACTCTGGCGAAATGCGCCGTTGACGCCCGACCTGCCCTTGCGTCAAATGAACTCACTCGAGGGCAAGCGTTGCTCAAGCGCGCAGCACTCGAAGGCGTTTCGGGGAGGAAACGTCCGCTCTTTAAAGAGCAAGATAGCCCGCTGCGATGTATCCCCCGCAGCGGGCTTTTCTATGCCTGAAATCCAGATCCGCCCTGGTCTCGACGCCCATAGAATCCGCGCCTTCACCGTGCGTCGGCCATGAAAAAGGCCGGGGCGGACCCCGGCCTTTTCCGTCTATCGAAGACCCGTCGCTTACCAGAGGCGAACGCGCTGGTCCGGCGTCAGATAGTATTTCGTGCCGGGCTGGACGTCGAAGGCGTCGTACCAGGCGTCGACGTTGCGCAGCGGGCCGATGACGCGGAACTGGGCGGCCGAGTGCGGGTCGGTGGCGACCTGCTGCTTCAGCGCCTCGTCGCGATACTTCGACTGCCAGACCTGGGCCCAGCCGTAGAAGAAGCGCTGGTCGCCGGTCGTGCCGTCGATCACCGGCGCGGCCTGACCGTTCAGCGACAGGTGATAGGCCTCCAGACCCACGGCCACGCCCGAGGCGTCGCCGATGTTCTCGCCCATCGTCAGGCCGGGGTTGATATGATAGCCGGCGATCGGCTCATAGGTGGCGTATTGCTCGCCCAGGCGCGTGGTCAGGGCCTCGAACCGGGCCTTGTCCTCAGGCGTCCACCAGTTGCGCAGCACGCCGTCGCCGTCGGACTTGGAGCCCTGGTCGTCGAAGCCGTGGCCGATCTCGTGGCCGATCACGCCGCCGATGCCGCCATAGTTGACCGCCGCATCGCCGTTCGGATCGAAGAAGGGCGGCTGCAGGATGGCCGCCGGGAAGACGATCTCGTTATTGGCCGAGTTGTAGTAGGCGTTGACCGTCTGCGGGGTCATGCCCCACTCCGACTTGTCGACCGGCTCGTTCAGGCGCGACAGATCATAGTTCCATTCGAACAGGCCGCGACGCTCGGCGTTGCCGACCAGGTCGTCGGCGCGGATGTCCAGGCCGGAATAGTCGCGCCACTTGTCGGGATAGCCGATCTTGACGGTGAATTTGCGCAGCTTCTCCTGCGCCGCCGCCTTGGTCTCAGCCCCCATCCAGGTCAGGTTCTCGATCCGGCGCGACAGGGCGGTGCGCAGATTGGCGACCAGTTCTTCCATCTTGGCCTTGGATTCGGCCGGGAAATACTGGGCGACATAGAGACGGCCCGTCGCCTCGCCCAGCGAACCCTCGGCGAAGGAGATGGCGCGCTTCTCGCGGGTGCGCTGCTCGGGCTGGCCCGACAGGTCGCGCGAACGGAACTCCCACTGGGCGTCCGAGAACCGCTTGGACATCAGGGGCGCCATGTCGTCGGCGGTGTGGAAGGCTTCCCACGCCTGCAACAGGGCCACCGGCGTCTCGGCGTAGATGGCCGCGATCTTGGGCATGGCCGTGTCCTGGCGCACGATCAGGCGCGGCACGCCCCCCAGTTCGGCGGCGTCGTAATAGGCCTGCCATTCGAAGCCCGGCGCCTGCTGGGCCAGCTGGGCGATGGTGAATTCGTTATAGGTCTTGTCGCGATTGCGGTTCTCGACCGGGGTCCAGTGGGCTTCGGCGATCTTCTGTTCCAGCGCCACGATCTGGGCGGCGGTCTCGGTCGGGTCAGCCCAGCCGATCATCGTCAGCATACGGCCGACATAGGCCTGATACTTCTCCTTCTTGTCCGCATAGCGGGCGTCCAGATAGTAATCGCGGTTCGGCAGGCCCAGGCCTGACTGGCCGGTCGAGACGACGTAGCGGGTCGGCTGTTTCGCATCGATGGTGATGCCGGTGCCGAAGAAGGACGAACCGAAGCGGCCGACCGTCTGGCCCATATAGACGGCCATCTTGTCATGGCTGTCGGCGGCGCGGATCGCGGCCAGATAGGGTTGCAGCGGCTGGGCGTCCAGCTGCTCGATGCGCGCCTCGTCGATGTAGGAGCGATAGGCGTCGGCGATCTTGGCCTCGTCCGAACCGGCGGCCAGATCGCGACGCGCGGCCAGACCCGTCACCAGTTCCTTCATGCGGTTGTCGGACAGTTCGCGCAGCAGGGCGAACGAGCCGTAGCTGGTGCGGTCCGACGGAATGACCAGCTTCTCCAGCGCCTTGCCGTTGGCGTATTCGAAGAAGTCGTCGCCAGGCTTCACCGCAGTGTCGCGGCCCGCCATGTCGAAGCCCCAGGTTCCGTAACGCGGCGCCGTCGTGCCCTGCCAGCCGGCGGCGGTCTCCTCGCCCGAGAACAGGGAGACGATCGAGCAGGTCTCGTCGATGCAGGCGTGGTCGTGGTCGGCGTCTTGAGCGAAGGCGGCGCTGGCGGGCAGCAGAAGGGCGCCGACGGCGGCGCCGATAAGCAGTCGTTTCATCACTGGGTCCTGGGCTCCGCCCCGAAAATGGGCGGTTCGGCGCGGACCCTAGACCCAGACAGGGGGCTGTCGCCTTAAAAAAAATTCATGAAAGCGCTGCGACGTCTCGCCACAGTCGCCGGTTCGGGGTCAGATGAGACGACCACGGAGGGGCGATGCACGGACACGGCGCAGACTATAAGGACCTGGTGGTCTTCCTGGCCGCGGCGGGGGTCATGGTGCCCCTGGTCAACCGGCTGAAGATCAGCCCGGTGCTGGGCTTCCTGGCGGCCGGCGTCGTTCTGGGACCGGACGGTCTGGCCCGGTTCGCCCACGCCCTGCCCTTCCTGTCCTATTTCACCATCAGCGATCCGGGTCAGCTGGCGCAGCTGTCCGAGCTAGGCGTGGCCTTCCTGTTGTTCATGATCGGGCTGGAGCTGTCGTGGGAGCGGCTGCGCGCCATGCGCCGCCTGGTCTTCGGCCTGGGGATGATGCAGGTCGGGGTCTGCGCCGCCGTGATCGGGGGCGGCTTCCTGTTGATCGGCCAGACCCTGGCCAGCGCGGCGGTGCTGGGCATGGGACTGGCCCTGTCCTCGACCGCCGTGGTCATGCCGGTGTTGGCCGAGCGCGGGCGGCTGAAGGGCGTGGTCGGCCGTTCGACCTTCGCCATACTCCTGGCCCAGGACCTGTCGGTCGCGCCCATTCTGATCACCGTCACCGTCCTGGCCGCCGTGGCCCAGCAGGGCGGGGCGCTGGACGCCGCCATCCTGGGCCGGTCGCTGTTCACCCTGATCCCGGCGGCGGTCGGCCTGGGGCTTCTGGTGCTGCTGGGTCGGGTGGTGCTGCGTCCCATGTTCCGGTCGGTGGCCAAGGCGAGAAAGGCGGCCCAGGGGGGCGAACTGTTCGTCGCCGCCAGTCTGCTGGTCGTGGTCGGGGCCGGTCTGGCGGCCCAGGCCAGCGGCCTGTCCATGAGCATCGGCGCCCTGGTCGCGGGCATTCTTCTGGCCGAGACCGAGTTCCGGCGCGAGGTCGAGGTGTCGATCGAACCGTTCAAGGGCCTGCTGCTGGGCGTCTTTTTCGTCGGCGTCGGACTGGGGCTGGACCTGGACGCCATCGCCGCCGATCCCGTCGGGGTGTTCGGCCTGGCCCTGGCCCTGACGGCGGTCAAGACCGGCGTCATCTTCGCCCTGGCGCGGTTGTGGGGATTAGGCGCGCGGCCGGCGCTGGAAACGGCCCTGGTCCTGGCCCCGGCGGGCGAGTTCGCCTTCGTGATCTTCGCCACCGGCATGGTCGAAGGCCTGGCCCCGCCCGGTCTGACCAACGCCGTCGCCCTGTCGGCGACCGTCAGCATCTTCTCCATTCCGCTGCTGGCCATGATCGGTCAGAAACTGGCGAAACGGCCCGAACAGGATTCGACGGCCCTGCCCGATATTCCCGCACCGACGGGGGCGGACGGCGCCGTCATCATCGTCGGTTTCGGTCGGGTGGGCCGTCTGATCGGCGAGATGCTGAAGGCGCATGATCAGGCCTTCATCGCCCTGGACACCGACGCCGCCGCCGTCGCCGCCGGTCGTCGCGACGGGTTCGAGGTCTTCTATGGCGACGCCGGACGACGCGAGATGCTGCAGCATTGCGGCATCCAGTCGACCCGCGCCCTGATCGTGACCATGGACGCCCCCGCCAAGGTGGACGAGGTGGTCCAGACCGCGCGGGCGATGCGCGACGACCTGATCCTGATCGCCCGCGCCCGCGACGACCAGCACGCCATGCGTCTCTACGGCCTGGGCGTCACCGACGCCGTGCCGGAGACGACCGAGGCCAGTCTGCAGCTGGCCGAAAACACCCTGGTCGACCTGGGCGTGCCCATGGGTCTGGTCCTGGCCTCGATCCACGAACGGCGCGATCAGTTCAGAAGGGCGTTCCAGGCGGCGACGCCGGCGGAGCGTCGCAACCGCCCCAGCCGCGCCCTGCGCCGCACGGCCCGCGCTTTTCGTCCGGAACCCGCGCCGACTAAGGATTGACACCTATGGTCGTATGGCGGACCCATTTTCGTCATGGTTCCGTGATGCAAGCGCTGTTACGCCTTTGCCGCCTTCATGGCGCAGAACGCGCTTGTCCGTCCCGCCGTCGGGCCGCGATCTTCACCTCAAGTCGCTTTCGGGCTATCCGCAGCGTCCGAGACTTAAAGTAGAGTAAAAGCCTGATTTCATGACAGATACCGTCGCAACCCTCGCCGTCGAACCTCGCTTGAACCGCCGCCAGGTCGCCAAGATCCGCACACGGCAAAAGGTTCTGGACGCCGCCCGCTCGCTGTTCGCCGAGCGGGGCTACGAGCCCGCCACCATCCGCGACATCGCCAAGGGCGCGGGCATGTCCACCGGCGCCGTCTTCGCCAACTTCCAAGACAAGGCCGAACTGTTCGAGGCCGTCCTGACCGAGGACATGACGCGCCTGGCCGAGGTGGTCGAAGCCGCCGCCCCCGAGGGCGAGCCCGTCCGCCAGCGTCTGCTCAGCGCCCTGACCGCCGGCTATCAGTCGTCGCTGGACCAACTGCCGCTGTTCCAGGCCATTGTCGCCCGCTCCTGGTTCCAGCCCCTGGCCGCCGAGATGCGCGCCCGCGCCGCGACCAAGAACCTGCTGCTGGCCATCGGCGGCATTCTCCAGGGCGCCGTCGCCAAGAACGAGCTGAACAAGGACGCCGACATCCGTCTGTTGGTCGAGCTGATCTGGGACGCCTATCTGTCCAACTATCGCCGCGCCGCCTACGACGATTGGGATGCGCAGGCCCTGTCGGACCATATGGGCAAACAGATCGACGTGATCCTGGCCGGCGCGCTTGCCGCCAAATAGGCCTGCCTTGGCAAGTCTCTAAAGCCGATAAGTCGAAAGGCCGGGTCCGCCAGCGCGGGTCCGGCCTTTTCTCATGTCAGACGCGGCGCTTCAGGGTGACGTAGAAGGCGCCGTTTCCGCCGTGCCGCTGATGGGCGACGGTGAAGCCGGATACGACGCCGCGCAGGGCGGGCGACTGCATCCATTCGGCGAAGGCCGCGCGGATCACCCCGCCGCCCATCCGGCCCTGGCCGGTGATGACCAGAACCGCCCGCATCCCGCGCGCCTGGCATGATGTCAGGAAGCCGCGCAGTTGATCCTCGGCCTCGAAACGGCCGAAGCCGTGCAGATCGATGCGCGCCTCGATGGGGTCGCGCTCGCGCGACAGCCGCTGCTTGCGACGCGGCTCCAGATTTTCCGGCGCCGGCTTGGGCCGTGTCGGAGAGACGCGCTTTTTATCGACGGGCGCGGCCGGCGCCGGCCGCGGAGCCGACGACTTCGGCGGCGGTCGCAGAGAGGCTTTTGGCTCAGATGCGATCACGGGAGGTTGCGTCTCGCCGCCCGGCGTGACGCGGGCGGCCTTTCTCGCGCGCGGAGGGACGACCGAGTTGGACACCCGGGTCCAGATGCGACGGTCCTCGGGCGTCAGTCCGTCAGCGTCGCGTCCCGTCCCCTTTCGCCTCATGGCGTCTCGTCGTCCTCGAAAACGTCGCCCGGCCCCGGTTCGTGCGCCAGAAGGTCGCCGGGCTGACATTCCAGTTCGCGGCACAGGGCGTCCAGGGTCGAAAACCGCACCGCGCGCGCCTTGCCCGTCTTCAGGATCGACAGATTGGCCACCGTCACGCCCACCCGATCCGCCAGTTCGGTCAGGGACATGCGGCGTTCGACGAGAACGCGGTCGAGCTGGACGCGAATGGCCATGCGGAAATCCTAGTCGAAACGGCTTAGATCGTCAGTTCGGATTCGCGGCGCAGGCGCGCGCCCTCGCGGAACACCTCCGCCAGCACGAAGACGATCAGAACGGAGAAGATGGGGGTCAGCAGTTCGCCCAGACCTTGCGGGTCCATCACCCCGGGCGCCAGCCGCTTGGCCACGAACCCCTGCGCCAGCCAGACGCCGCCGGTCACCACCGCCAGGGTCAGGCCGATCTGACGCAGACGGCGCACATTGTCGGGCTGGAAGGGGTCGCCCATGGTCAGGGTGCGGATGATGCGGCGCAGGCTGCGCAGGATCAGCATGAAACCGCCGAAATAGGCCGTCGCGGCGCCCAGACCGAACAGCAAAAGCGTGCGCGTCAGCGGCAGCTGCTTGCCCCCGGCGTCGCCGCTGACGGTGATGTTCACATTGTCCAGAGGGATGAAGATGGCCGCGATCACCAGCAGCAGCAAAAGCCCGGTGATCAGCCACAACAGCACATAGGCCACGTCCAGCACCATCTTCAGCACGCTGGACACCGACCCCGGCCCCATGGCCTTCAACCACGTCAGGGATCGCGCCTCGCCTCGCTTCGTCGGATATCGCGGCGTCGGCAGGCGCATGGCGGGTCTGGTCTCAGGTCTGAAGAAGGCGGGCGGCGACCGCGCGGGGTCCAAAGAACCCGCGCGCGGCTCTATACATCGCGGTCTTCATGCGGATCGTCAAAACTCTCGTGATCGAAATGGCGTAAGGATCAGAAGGCTTGCATCAGCACGGTGACGAAGGCGGTCGGCAGGGCGGCGATCAGAACCGTGGTGACGAAAGCAGCGCCGACCTTGTCCAGCCACATCGAGGTGTTCATCGTATGCATCTTATTTCTCCGTCTTTCCTGAAGGGCGATTATCGCCCCGTTTGTTTTTAGATCGCATGAATGTTTCGGATTTGGCCGAACTCAAGAACGTTGCGACCTCGTTCTTGATGATCAAGAGATAGGCCGTGCGACGCGGAAAGACACGTTACATATCGTTTAACGATATTAAACTTTGGCAATAGACCGTTTCAACGGCAGGAGCATCGATGAACCTCAAGCTAATCAAGGGGATGCGGATCGTCGTCGCGACCCATAATCCCGGCAAGGTCCCGGAAATCTCGGCGCTGCTCGGCGGAGATTACGAGATCGTCACCGCAGGCCAGCTGAACCTGCCCGAGCCGGACGAGACCGAGACCACCTTCGCGGGCAACGCCATGCTCAAGGCGCGCCATGCGGCGGAGCGGTCGGCCGAGGTGTCGCTGGCCGATGATTCCGGCCTTTCGGTCGCGGCCCTGGACGGGGCGCCGGGCATCTTCTCCGCGCGCTGGGCCGGGCCAGGCAAGGATTTCGCCGTCGCCATGAGCAAGGTGGAGCAGCGGCTGGAGGAGATCGGGGCCGCCGACCGCACCGCCTGGTTCACCTCGGCCCTGGCCGTCGCCTGGCCCGACGGACCGTGCGTGGTGGTGGAGGGCGTGGTCGATGGCCATCTGACCTTCCCGCCGCGGGGCGCGCGGGGTTTCGGCTACGACCCCCTGTTCATCCCCAACGGCGGCGCCCTGACGTTCGGGGAAATGGAGCCGGCGGCCAAGGACGCGATCAGCCACCGCACCCGCGCCTTCGAAAAACTGAGGGCCGCCCTGATTGACTGACGCATCGCGGCTTGACCGGGGGCCGCCTGACCCGGGCTCGGATGTCGCCCTCTATATCCACTGGCCCTATTGTTCGCGCATCTGCCCCTATTGCGACTTCAACGTCGTGCGTGACCGGGGGCGGGCGGCGGAGCAGGGCGGGCTGGTTGAGGCCATCCTGGCGGACCTTCAGGCCCAGCGGGCGCTGACCGGCCCCCGGCGGCTGGCCTCCATCTTCTTCGGGGGCGGCACCCCCTCTCTGATGCCGCCCGAGGCCGTGGCCCGCATCGTGGAGACGGCCAAACGCCTCTACACCCCCGCGGGCGCGATCGAAATCACGCTTGAAGCCAATCCCACCGACGCCGAGGCCGCCCGCTTCGCCGCCCTGGCCCAGGCCGGAATCAATCGCCTGTCGATGGGGGTCCAGGCGCTGGACGACGACGCCCTGCGTTTTCTGGGCCGGGACCATTCGGCGGCCGAGGCGTATCGCGCGGTCGATCTGGCGCGCCGGGCCTTCGATCGGCTGTCCATCGACCTGATCTACGCCCGGCCGGATCAGACGCCGCAGGATTGGAGCGCCGAACTGACCGCCGCCCTCGACCTCGGGTTCGAACACGTCTCGCCCTATCAACTGACCATAGAACCGACCACCGCCTTCGGCCGGGCCTTTGTGCGGGGAACCCTTACCCCGCCCGACGAAGACGTCGCCGCCGCCCTGTATGAGACGACACAGGCGGTTCTGTCGGAGGCCGGCTTCGACGCCTATGAGGTGTCCAACCATGCGCGCGGTCCGGACGCCCGGTCGGCGCACAATCTGCATGTCTGGCGCGGCGGCGACTATCTGGGCCTCGGCCCCGGCGCCCACGGGCGGCTAACGCTGGACGGGACCAGGACCGCCACCGTCGCCCACCGCCGCATCGCCGACTATGCGTCCGGCGTAGAGGCGTCGACGCCCTGGTCGGACCGCGAAATCCTGTCGCCCGCCGACGCGGCCGAGGAGCGGTTCCTTCTGGCGCTCCGCACCACCGAGGGGGCGCCGGCCGCCCTTCTGACCACTCTGGGCTTGGCGCCCGAGACGGCGCCCGTCGCGGACCTGATCGCCGACGGCTTCCTGACGCTGCGCCACGGCCGGCTGATCGCCACCGACCGGGGCCGGCCCGTCCTGGACGGCGTGCTGAAGGCGCTTCTGACTTAGAGCTCGCATCCAATGGCGTTGGATTGATTGTTTGTGACTCAAACTTTTGAGGATGCTTGGGTCATGGCGGCCATTTCGGGTTGTCGGACAAGCAATTTGCGGTGATCGAACCGCACATTCCAAGGTCTACACAGGCAAGCGGCGCGTCGATAATCGCTGGATGATCGCCGGGATTGTGCGTCGGCTTCGTGAAGGCCGTCGCTGGCAAGCTCTATGCAAACTTCCCGTTCGCTTGCGCTCGTGTATCAAGCGCGGTTTCGAGCCTTTAAACGCGCGCTAGATGCAATAAAGGTCGTCAACTCGAAAGCCCTCCAACAACCGTCAGAGCAATGCGCTGCCATCTGGCCAGCATCGGATTCGAGGCCGTCATCCCCTCGACCAACTCGAGAAAAGCCCGATCTCGCACGATCTCCTGCTCTACAAACTACCCAACTGTATCGAGCGCTGCTTCAACAAGTTCAAGCATTTCCAACGCTTCGCCACGCAGTTCGACAAGCAGGCGCGACCTGAAGAAGCCACGACATAGATGTCTTTAATAGGTGATTTTGGGCCAACGATTCGCCGCCTTATGCGCCCAGCCTTGAAGGTACTCGCACTTCAGGAACACACATCGCAAGGCCTGGTGTTTTCTCTGGTTGCCCGACCGCTTTCCTCTAGGCTATCGGCGCACGTCCGCCAGCGCCCGCGCTGTAGTCAGCAAAGCATCACGTTGGCGCTTGCCCATCTTGTCATAAAGGCCAGCGAGTTCACCCAGCACATCCTGGCGTCCAGGCTGTGCTTCGTCGACTTCGGTTTTGGGATAAAAGTCGGTGATCGAGCAGTTCAGCGCCGCTGCGGCACGGGCGAGCGTCGAGGCCGCCATGCGGTTCACGCCCTTCTCGTATTTCTGGACTTGCTGAAACGTCACACCGAGCGCACCGGCCAGTTCAGCCTGAGTCAGTCGAGCCGTGGCGCGAAGGGCTTTGAGTTGCGCCCCCACATGAATGTCGATTGGGTCGAGGTCGTCACGTTGCATCGTCATCGGCATAATCCCATCGTGGCCAGTCCGCTTCTATAACGAAGGTTGTCTGGCGCGCCAGATGACGCCCGCCAAAAGTGCGGCGATGACCGCGATGTTCCAGACATAATAGGCTGATACATAGGCCCACTGCTCCAACGCTCGATTACTGGCGAAAGCGTAGTGGGTGGCCAGGATCAACAGCTGGAACCCCGCAGCCGGCTGGGTCCAGCGTCGGCCGGATCGCAGGGCCGCGTACAGCAGGAACAGGAACACCATTCCGTCGGACACAACAGCCACCCAGGGGATTTGGCGACGATCGAACGGGCCGAGAGCCGTCAAAAGCCAAGCGAGAACAAGCACGCTTGCGACCGCCCGCTCCCACCATCCCCCTCGCCAGATGGCGAGTGTCGTGGCGACGATCAGAAATCCCAGGGTGATGAGGTATATGGGCGACATAGCCCCATCACCCTGTATGATTCAGGCTGCGTCCTCAACGACGCGCAGTCCCGTCGCTTTGGTCACGCGCGGCACAGGCTCGTCTTGCTTGTCCAATCCGCCCAGTCGAACGGAGCGGAATCTGGTGCGCCCTTTCACTTCGGCGAGCGCCTCGTGCAAGTCCACCATCGCGCTCTGGGCCTCAATCTGTGCGGCGAGAGCTCGGGCCAGGGCATCGAAGGCCGGCTGACCCACCGTCGCAGACAGGCCGGCTTCCCGGCGGCTGCGCGTCATGACCTGAGTCAGACGGCCAAGGCGTTGAATGGATTGGTCCTGCCCGGCCTCGGCTTGAAGCAGGGCGTGTTGAAGGCGAGCGGCTATGGCCGTCGCCTGGTCGGCGCGTTTCATGTCTATGGTCCGATGATGAGCCGAGGTTCAGCCGCCGTAGCGCAGTTTCTGCAACAAGAGGGCGAACTGTTCTGCCCCGGCGAGGGCGGTTACAATCCAGGCTGCAGCGGCTGCGACGCCGAAGACAACGAGGATGCTGCCGAGTTGCCGGTAGCCGATATCGACGGGCTGAACTTCACGTCCATCATGGCCGAGGCGATATAGAACACTTCGGTCATGACTGCGCCGGGCGTCAGAAAGATCGCTTGCTTGCGCGTCCCGTCCACCAGGTGTCGAACCATCATCCGTTTCGTATCCGTCGTCGCCAGACCCATGAGAATGGTTTCCATTTCGCGCCAGCTGACCGGCGGAATGGTGTCGTCGATAAGCGTCATGAGGCCTCCCTTCAGCCGCCTCATTCCGCTCGCCCACCGTCGTTGCGGCCATTGGGAGCGTCTCGGGGTGCGAATTTGTCGGTGTGGTTTCTGACGCCGCCAGCACGAGGGCGGCGGCGATCCGGCTCTCCACCTGAAGCTTGCGCGCCGCGTTCTCACAGTGTTTGTCCACCGTGCCAGGCTTGATGCCGAGCGCTCGGGCGATCTGTTTGGAATTATGGTGTGCGTGAACCAGCCGCAGGCATTCCCGTTCGCGCTCCGTCAGCATCTCCATGGACTGCGGCAAAGGCTCTACGTCTCCTCGACATCCATTGAACTTTCACCCGATCAACCGCCTTAGACAACACTCTATGGGTTGCCGCCACGACCGGCGCCAAGTCACATATCCTCGCGGTTGAATTCCTGTTGGCCGACGCAAGTAACACCCCTTAGGTTGCAAGCTTTGGCTTGACGTGGAGGGCGTTTTGGGGCCTTGGCACCGCATCAGATCTGACCGTAGGCCCAAATGAACGACGCAGTTGATCCCGTAGACATCGCTATTGGCGGACGCATCCGCGCGCGTCGCGAGGAACTTCGCATCACCCAGGCTCAGTTGGCCGCCGGCGCGGGCGTCACCTTCCAGCAGATTCAGAAGTACGAGCGGGGCGTCAATCGCGTGTCCGCCGCGCGCCTGCTGCAGATCGCCTCCGTCCTGAAATCGACCGGCGCGGCCCTGCTGGGCGAACTGGAGACGGCCGAGGGCGACGAGCTTGCGCTGGCCGCCCCAGGCGTGGCCGAACTTCTGGCAGCCTTCCGCGGCATTCAGGACCCCGCTCAGCGCGACGCCCTGTTGATCGTCGCCAAGGGGCTGCGCGGCTGATCTGCCGCCGCCCCCTGACGGATTGAATCAGACCTGGGCCTGACGCAGCAGCCGCTCGACCGGCTGATCGTCGGCCTGGCCCGTCGCATGGTCGGCCAGCCAGCGCTGGACGGCCGCGAGAGCGCGAAGGTCCAGGCCGTCCGAACGGCCGGCGTCGATCATGTTCTGGCGCACCACTTCCAGCATGCAGGCCGCCTCTGCGGCGCTGACGGGCGTGTGGTTGAGCAGGCTCGGCTCGGCTTCGACCATGAGCCCTAGATCCAGCTCGGCCAGCAGGTTGTCGGGACTGCCCGACACGCCGACTTTTTCGGCCATGGCCGCGGTGTCGAACCAGGAGCGGAAGAGGGGCAGGAAGCCGCTGGCGTTTTCAGTGATCACGGTTCAGATCCTTTGAGTGCGTGCGCTGTCGGGCGTTTCCCGCAGCGATGAAGAAGATCGGGCGTAGGGCGCACGGCGCGCTTCCCACACCCCGAAGAGGGCCAAGAACATAATCTCGACCCAGACGGTCATGCGCGCGGTGACGATGGACCAGGTCAGGGCGCCGGGACCGAGCAGCGAAGACAGATGGGTGACGAAGGCCAGCAACTGGGCGCCGGCGGCCAGCAGCAACCACCACCGATCATAGCGAAGGGCGAGCCTGATCAGCAGGGCCAGCAGGCCGAAGGAAATCGCCGCGACCGCCCATCGGAACTGACCGATGACCAGATGATCGACCCAGCCCGACAGAATCTGGGTGAGAAACAGACCGAGAGCGGCTTCGCGCTCAGGCCGTCGCCCTTTCCAAACCAGAAGGCAGAGGGCGACCACGGTCATACCCGAGCCGAACATCAGCAACGGCGAGGGCATGGGGTCGCCTCCGATCAGGCGGCCAGTTTGACGACATCGAGGCTGGCGGTCACCTTGGGATCGGTCTTGCTTTCACCCATTCCATCCATGCGCCAGCCGATGCCGTGATCATCGGCGACCGTCGCCAGATCGGCATGACCCGCGACGACACTGGCGCGCACGGCAGCCAATTGGCCCAGACCCGCGATGATATGTTCGATGGCCGACTGCCCTACCTCGGCGGCCAGACGGCTCTCCACGCGGCCTTCCAAGGAGGTTTGGACCAGGCGGCAAACCTCGATCATGGCCTGGTCGATCGCGTGTTCCGCCGTGCGGACCTGTCGTGCGACCCTGACGCCAACCTGCATATTTCTCATTGGTCGATCCTTTAGAATGATGTCCGCGTCAGCGAGCCCATTCGGGAGCGATCCGGTCGAAAAGGGCTGGAACCCCCATACCTGCCGTCACGATCCCGAGGGCGAGCAGCAGGGCGACGACGGCTCCGGCGGCATGATCCCCAACCGCGCACCGATCCCGCGAGGCGGGGAAGGCAGAGGCCAGGACGGCAGGACTTCGGCGCTGTCGTCGACCGACCGTTCAGCCGACGCCGGATCAACTGGCCCGGAAGCGACCGGTTCGGGAATGAGTATCGACGCCTCTGAGTAGGCGATACTCAGTCGGCGGGCGGCCAGTTTGCGGTCGGATACGCCCAGTTTGGCGTAGGCGCGGTGCAGGTGATTGCCGACGGTGCGAGGCGATATGCCCAGACGCGCGGCGATCTCCTTGTCCTCCAGCCCCTGGCCGGCAAGGTGCACGCATTCGCTCTCTCTTGTCGTCAGGCTGTCGGGCATTGGATCTCCGAAGCCCTGTTTACCGTATTTGTCGCGGGTGTCAGCCGCATAAGCTGCGCTTGAGATGATACGCTCTGCCGTCAGGTCGCTTGAAGATATAAGCATATCTTTATATGTCTGAAGGCCTGACACAGACAGGAGCCACCCTTGGCCGCTCGTTCCTCCTTCCTCTTCACCTCGGAAAGCGTTTCCGAGGGCCACCCCGACAAGGTCGCGGACCGCATCTCCGACACGGTCGTGGACGCCTTCCTGGCCCAGGATCCCGAAGCGCGCGTGGCGTGCGAAACCCTGGTCACGACCCAGCGCATCGTGCTGGCCGGAGAGGTGCGCGCCACCCAGCCGGGCGCCACCAAGGAACAGAACGAAGCCTTCACCCAGAGTATCATCGACAGCCTGGAGCCGCTGGTCCGCGCGGCGGTCAGGGACATCGGCTACGAGCAGGACGGCTTCCACTGGGAGACGGCGGAATACGCCTGCTATCTGCACGCCCAGTCGGCCGACATCGCCGTCGGCGTCGACTCGACCAACGAGAAGGACGAAGGCGCGGGCGACCAGGGGATCATGTTCGGCTATGCCTCCAACGAGACGCCGGAACTGATGCCGGCGACCCTGCAGTACAGCCACAACATCCTGAAGCGACTGGCCGAGGTGCGTCACGCCGGCGGCTCGCAGCTGGAGCCCGACGCCAAGAGCCAGGTGACGATCGAATACCAGGACGGCAAGCCGGTCCGCGCCACCTCGATCGTTCTGTCGACCCAGCACGCCAAGGGTCTCAGCTCCGAACAGGTCGCCGAGATCGTGAAGCCCTATATCCTCGAAGTGCTGCCCGAAGGCTTCACCGACGAGAACACCGTCTGGCACATCAACCCGACCGGCATCTTCGAGATCGGCGGCCCTGACGGCGACGCCGGGCTGACCGGACGCAAGATCATCGTCGACACTTATGGCGGCGCGGCGCCCCATGGGGGCGGCGCCTTCTCGGGCAAGGACCCGACCAAGGTGGACCGTTCGGCCGCCTACGCGTGCCGCTATCTGGCCAAGAACGTCGTCGCCGCAGGGCTGGCCGACCGCTGCACCATCCAGATCTCCTACGCCATCGGGGTCGCCAAGCCCCAGTCGATCCACATCGACCTGCACGGCACCGGCAAGATTTCCGAAGCGGTGCTGGAAGACAAGATCCTGGACCTGATCGGCGGCGCCACGCCGCGGGCCATTCGCCAGCATCTGCAACTGAACAAGCCGATCTACGCCCGCACCACCGCCTACGGCCATTTCGGCCGCGAACCGGACGCGGACGGCGGTTTCAGCTGGGAAAAGACCGATCTGGTCGATCAGCTCAAGGCATTGGCCTAAGCCGAGGTCAGGCGGTCTGGTCGTCGACGATCAGGCCGCGCACGCCCGTCAGATTGGCCTCGGTCAGATCGATCTGACGGGTCTGGGCGCCATGCAGGATCGCCCGGCCCAGGTCCGCGCCGGCCAGCACCGCGCGTTTCAGATCGGCGCCAGACAGGTCCGCGCCGCGCAGCACGGCCCCGGTCAGGTCGGCGGGCATCAGCCGGTCCGCCGCGATCAGCAACGGCCCCAACTGCGCCTCGCGCAGGTCCGCTCCGTTCAGCCGCGCGCCCATCAGACGCGCCCCGCGCAGATCGGCGCGACGCAGTCTGGCGGACCTGAGGTCGGCGTTTTCCAGCTGGGCGCCCTGCAACTGGACCCCCTCCATGTCCAGGCCGTAGAAAACCGCCCCTTTGGCCGACAGGGCCGTCAGGTTCAGTCCGGTGATGGATTTCAGCGGGCGCAGATCGACGCCGTCGAAGACGGAAGGCTGGCCCTCGGCCCCGCCCGTCTCGCACCAACGGGCGTGTTCGCGCAGCATTTCGGCCGCGGGCATCCGATCCACGGACTCGCAGGCCGACCTCTTGTCCGTCAGCGCGCCCTGCATGTCCGCCCCGTCGGCGCGCCACAGAGTGGTCTTGCACCCGACCAGAATGGCGTCGCGCAGATCCGCGCCGGACAGGTCCGCCCCCGACAGGTCGGCTCCGGCCAGGTCCGCGCCGCGGAAGTCGGCCTGTTTCAGATTGGCCCGCACCAGCTTGCAATCCTTCATCACAGCGCCCGAGAAATCGGCCTTCATCGCGATGACGCCCGACATCTTGGAGCGCTGGAGATTGGCGCCGGCCAGACAGGCGCCGCTGGCCTCCGTCTCGTCGCGATGACGCGGCTCGATGACCTTGAAGCCCAGTTTGGCGTCGGCGGCGGCGATCGTGCCTTCGCGCAGGTCCGCCTCGAACATGTCGGCGCCGGACAGATCGGCGCCGCGCAGACAGGCGCCGCGCAGATCGGCGCGCCGCAGGCTGGCCTCGGCCAGGATGGCGTCCTGCATGTCCGCGCCGAAGAAGTTGGCGTTGTCCAGCTTGGCGCCCGTCAGGTCGCAGCCCTCCAGACAGGCGGCGGCGAAATCGGCGTCGGCCAGATTGCGGCCCTTCAGGCTGAGGCCCGACAGGTCCATCCAGGCGAAGACCGCGCGGGCGCCGCCAGGGCGGGCCTGGAACAGCCTGTCATGGCGGGTGCAGACCCCGTCCAGTTCCGCCTGCGTCAGACGTCGTCTCACCAAGGGTTCCGCAGCCTGGGCCATCGGATCACCCTAAGGCCGGTCGCTTAAGAAGCCTTGAACGGCGTCGTCCAGCGCGTCAGACGCCGTTCAGACCGTCAACAGGCCCTGTTCGGCCAGGACGTCGGCCAGTTCGCCCGGGCCGGTCCACAGGCGGGTGTAGCCCGCTTCGCCCAGCCGCTTCAGCTCCGTCACCAGATCGGCCTTGGGCGAGGCGACGAAACGGCCGTCGAAGCCGGCCCCGTCCGCGCTGATCCGCACCATGGGGCGGCCGGTCTCCAGACGATGCAGGAAGCCTTCGCACAGGGCCTCGCCCTCTTTGCACATCAAGCCGGTCTCTACCGTCAGGCCCTGCGCGCGCAGCCGCTCGGTGCCGCGCCCGGCGGCGAAGGGCGAGGGGTCGAGACAGGCGATGACGACCCGCGCGACGCCCGCCTCGGTCAGGAAATGGGCGCAGGACTTGCGGCCCGAGGACCGGGCGCCGCACGGCTCCAGCGTGACATAGACGGTCGATCCCGCAACCTCGGTGCCCCCGGCAGGCACGGCCTGCTCCTCGGCATGAGGGCGCCCACCCGGCGCCGTGGCGGCCTGGGCGATCACACGGCCGTCCTTGACGATGACGCAGCCGACGGCCGGATTGGGCCAGGTCTCGCCCATGCGGCCGGTCGCCAGGGCGATGGCCTGGGCCATGAAGCCCCGGTCGGCGTCGGTCCAGCTCATGCCGCCTCGGGCAGGGCTTCGGCCCGGTCGGCGTCCAGATAACGCGCGCTCACGGGCTTCAAGGCGGCGTCCAGGTCGATCTCCAGCGGATTTCCGGTCGGGATTTCGACGCCGACGATCTGGTCGTCCGGCACGCCGAACAGCAGTTTGACGATGGCGCGCAGGGAATTGCCATGGGCGGCGATCAGCACGTCCTCGCCTGCCTTCAGGCGGGGTGCGATCTCGGCGTCCCAATAGGGTTTCACCCGGTCCAGCGTCGTCTTCAGGCTTTCGGTGTCCGGGATGGCCTTGCCAGCATAGCGGGGATCGGCGTTGAAATCGAACTCGCCGCCGGGGGCCAGCGGCGGCGGCGGCACGTCATAGCTGCGGCGCCAGACCCTGACCTGATCCTCGCCATGCTTCTGGGCGGTCTCGGCCTTGTTGAGCCCCGTCAGGCCGCCATAGTGACGCTCGTTCAGGCGCCAGTCCTCGATCACCGGCACATCCGTCAGTCCCGCCGACTGCAGGGCCAGGGCGCCGGTGCGTTTGGCGCGCGTCAGGACCGAGGTGAACATGACGGCCGGCTTGAAACCGGCCTGGGCGATCAGTTCGCCGCCGCGACGCGCCTGGGCCTCGCCCTCCGCCGTCAGGTCGACATCGACCCAGCCGGTGAAGCGGTTTTCGAGGTTCCATTGGCTCTGGCCGTGGCGGAGAAGGATCAGGCGCGGCATCTTGGTCGGTCCTTGGGCGTCGGTCTGACAGGCAGACGGTCTCGTGCGGGGTAGGCCGCCGTCAGAAATCGGTCAAGGTTCGCCGACGGGGCGCGTGCTTGTCGCGCGCCGCGCGGAGGCGTAACCAAGGGACCATGTCCGATCGCGTCTTCTTCGCCCTGACCTTCGGCGCCGCCGCCGTCATGATCGCGGTCGCCGTCGTCTGGCCCTGAGGCGACCCGCGCGTGGGTCAGAACAGGATCTTGCGCAGATTGATGCGGAAGACGCGGCCCTGCGGGTCCAGATAGTCCGACTGATAGTTGATCGGGGTCGCACCATCGCTGCTGGTCACGGAAATCCGGTCGTCGAAGATGTTCTGCACGCCGAAGCCGATGCGCGCGCCCTTCAGGATCGGGAAACGCTCCACCCAGGCCTTGCGCTGGGTCAGGTCGGCGAAGGCGAACAGATTGACGGTGGTGCGCCCCGAGAAGTCCAGATCTGGCGACCCCAGCGCATCGCCCTTGACCGTCGTGCCCGAGCGCCAGTTGGCGTTGACGAAGGCGCCCAGTCCGTTCTTGAACAGACCCGTCTGCAGTTGAACCTCATGACGGGACTGACCGCCCGATCCCGAGATGGAATCGCCGTTCAGCAGGTCCAGCGGCGCCAGACCATCGCGGATCGTCACCTCGTCCTGAACGCGCCAGGTGTGGGTCAGCGACAGGTTGAACATCCCCTGCCCGGGCTGCATGCCCGGCCCGCGCGCGCCGCGCATCCGCCCCGGAGGGCCGCCCGGTCCGCGCGGTCCGCCAGGACCGGGGCCCATCATGCCGGGTCCGCCGGGAGGGCCGCCGGGTCCACGACCCGCCATCGACGGGTCCGGCTTGCCGAACGGGCGCGAGAAGTTGAAGCCCCATTGAACGTCCTGCTGCTCGCGCTTGAAGAAGTTCAGCGGGCGGGCGTCGATGGACAGCAGATCGCCGTCCGCATCGCGCACGAACCGATCCGGCAATGCGGCTTCCAGATCGGGAGTGATGGCGGGGAAGCTGGCGATCTCATTGTCCGCCTCGGTGCGGGTATAGGCCAGGTTCAGTCGGAGATCCTTGTCCGACACCGGCTGCCAGTTGACGCCCAGCTTCAGGATGCGCCGATCCTCGGCCTTCAGATTGGGATCGCCGCCGGTGATCTGGGTGATCTCGACCGTCCGGTTGGTGTTGAAGTCGAACACCGGCGTATTGGGGGTGGCGACGGTGGGATCGTTCAATTGCTGGACGGTCGGGGCCTTGCCCTCGTCCGAATAGTTGGCCGACAAAGACAGCCGTTCGACCGGCGACCAGTTCAGACCCGCCCCTATCGACGACACGCCGCCGAAATCGGATAGGTCCTGATAAGCTAGGTTCAGATTGGCCGACAGGTCGCCGATCCTGGGCAGGACGCCGCGTTCGACGTTCGAGATCGGCAGGTCGAAGTTGGCCTGGACGCTGCCCGAGTTGCGCGATTGCGACCGATCGACGGCCACGCCGCCGCGCACGCTTTCGGAATCCAGGGACTGATAGCCGGCGCCGACCTTGAAGGTCGACGTCACCTCGCCGGCCGGCAGTTCGAACGGGCGGCCGTTCAGCACCAGTTCGCCGGTCGCCGTCTGGGCGGTCGACCGGGCCGTGTCGCGGGCCCGCTCGCTCACCCGGCCGCCGATGTCGCCGAACGGATTGACGGACGGGTCGTTCGACGTAACCGCCGCCTGCAGGGCAGTCGCATCCAGGCCGCGGCCGGTCGAGGTGTCGGTCACGACGCGATTGTAGTCGCCCGTCGCGGTCCAGCGCCAATCGCCGAGATAGCCGTCGAACACCGTGCCCAGACCGATGGTGCGCGTATCGGTCTGGCGCGTCAGGGCGTCGGGGCGATCCACATAGCGATACAGCAGCACGTCGTCGCCGAACGGCGAAAAGGGGTTGGCGGACGGCAGGGTCAGGGTGACGCCGGGCAGGCCCAGATAGCTGAAACTGCTGGCGTCCTCGATGCTGCCGCTCAGGGTCAGTCCCACCTTGTCGTTCAGGTCGTGCTTGTAGGTCCCCGCGATCGAGGCCTGATCGGTCTGGGGCAGCAGGGTGCGATAGGCGTTCAGGTCGCCCGCGCTCGCCACCCCCGCCGTGGAGACGAAATCGGACAGGCTCGGCGCGCCGCTCTCGCCCGATGCGGGAACGCCCGCCATATAGACCGTCGATCCCGCCAGGACCGACAGGGCGGGATCGATCCCGGTGTTGGCCGGATCGACCTGACCCGCCCTGGGCACGCCTTTCAGGCCCGTGACATTGCCCCGACCGTCGAACAGAACGCCTGAGGTCGTGCGGTCGATGTTGCGCTCGGTCTCGAACAGGGTGTTGGAGGTCGTGCCGTTGATGTCCAGCGACCAGCGGTCCGACCCGGCGATGCGCAGGACGTTGTTCTCGCTGGCGGTCGTGGTGCGGCCGCCCTGCTCGGGCCGGCTGACGTTGACCGAGGCGGTCAGCGACTTGAAGTCCGCCTTCAGGACGATATTCACCACCCGCTGATTGGCGCTGTAGCCATAGGACAGGGCCGTCTCTTCCGGCAGGATGTCGAAACGATCGATGGCCTCAGGCGGGATGCCCCGGATTTCCCGGAAGCCCGAGATGCGCCGGCCATTGACCAGAAAGACCGGAGAGCCGCCGCGCGCGCTGCGGGTCTGGGCCTCCAGCAGGGTCACCAGTTCGCCGATGTTGGTCGCGCCGAACGCTTGGATCTGCGCCGTGTCATAAGAGACGATCGGTTCCTGTCCGCCCAGCGCCACGCCGCGCCGGGCGGCCGTGACCTCGACGTCTGGCAACACGACCGTCGCCGCGTCCTGCTGGGACGGGGGCGTGGCGGCCTGCGGCAGGATCGCCTGGCCCGCAGCCGGCTCCGCGGCTGCGGGCTGGACGGCGGCGGCGGGGGCCAGCGCGAGGAGTAGAAGCGCGGTCTGGGTCATGGAACGATGATCCGAGCGATGATTTCAGCCCCTTGGAGGACGGCACAAACATGGCCGTAAAACGACAGAATTCATGAAGAAACATAAAGCGTTGCGCGTTTCCAACAGGGTTGAAAAACCTGCGACGGAAAGCGCGATCCGGCGCGTTCAAGACAGTCGGGGTGCGTCCGGGACGCGATCCGCAAAGACACAGGGGACCATGTCGTCTGGCCCAATCGCAGAGTCGATCAAGGAAGACTCCGCGTTGACCGCCTCCGGGCTTTCGGCTATAGGCCCGCCCTCTTGAGATTTCCGCGCCGTGGACGTGTGCTCCGCGGCGTTTTCCGTTCGAAGGTTTGACATGGCCAACAACCCCGGCGCCCGCAAGGCGATCCGCAAGATCGAAGCGCGTACCGAAGTGAACAAGGCGCGCCGTTCGCGCGTCCGCACCTATCTGCGCAAGTTCCAGGAAGCTCTGGCCGGCGGCGACGCCGCTGTCGCCAAGACCGCTTTCGTCGAGGCGCAATCCGAGCTGATGCGCGCCGTCTCCAAGGGCGTCGTTCACAAGAACACGGGCTCGCGCAAAGTGTCGCGCCTGGCCGCCCAGCTGAAGAAACTTTCGGCCGCCTGAGCCGGAATTAATTCCACAGCGAACGGAACGGCTGTCGCTGTTTCGTTACGGGATTATCAAGCGATTACAACGGCGAAGAAGCATCTGCTTCTTCGCCGTTTTGCGTTTGTCCTCTAAGCCTTATTAGGCCTGAACTGCGGTCGCCGAGCGTCGATCCTGCGAAAATTCCAAGCGGGAACAGGGTTTGACGGAGTCAAACAATTTAACTGCGAATCGACCAACGAATCAGCGTTGACCCACCCGGCTCGCAGCGTAAGTTTTGGCCTCTAACGCACTTCCATCCCAATACGGATGAAGACGGCGCGGGACTTCAGTTTCGCGTCGGCGGGAGATGTCTGTCCAGGAGCTCGGCCCCGCCCGAAAAGCATCGCTTTTCGGCGCAGGAGAAGTCGTCCCTGAACCATCCCCCTGAAGTGCGGAAGGTCGGATTGGTTTTGGAGCGGCGGGCAAGATGGTTGGGGGCGCAACGGCGATGACGGGCGGAATGAAGACGTCGGGACTGACGGACCCTGATCGCATCTGGAGCGAGGCCTCCGTGCGTCTGCGCGCCGAGATCGGCGACGGCCCCTTCTCGTCCTACATCGCCCCGTCGGCGGTGCGCCTGGACAACGCCGGCGGCCTGATCCTGGTCACCCCCACCGCTTACGCCCGCGACTGGGTGCGCAAGAACGCCCTGCGCCGCATGAACGAGCTGTGGCTGGGCCTGGACGGCCTGTCGCGCCGGCTTGAGGTCCGCTGCCGCGCCGAGGTGGGGTCCGCCCCGCCGGCCTCGGCCGTGCTGTCCGGCGCCGGCGCCGGAGCCGGCAATGTGGTGGACGCCGCTCCGCGCCTGGCCGCCTTCGCGTCCGCACCCCAGGCCGCCCCCATCAGCGCCGACGGCGCCCGCGCCGTGCGCGCCGCCGGCCTGCAGGAGCGCCTGACCTTCGACAGCTTCATCGAGGGTCAGGGCAACGCCTTCGCCCTGGCCATCGCCAAACAGGTGGCCAGCTGGGCCGACGGCCATTTCAACCCAGTCTTCTTCTGCGGCCCCTATGGCTACGGCAAGACCCACCTGTTGAACGCCATCGCCTGGGAAGCCCAACGTCTGCGGCCTCAGGCCAAGGTGGTCTATCTGACCGCCGAACGTTTCCTGTCCACCTTCGTCAAGGCCATGCAGGACCGTTCGACGGCCGCCTTCAAGGAAAGCCTGCGCTCGGCCGACATGCTGCTGCTGGACGATGTGCAGTTCGTGGGCGGCAAGACGAGCACCCAGGAAGAACTGCTGTCGACCCTGACCGCTCTGATCGAGGATGGCAAACGCATCGTCTTCTCGGCCGACCGCGCCCCGATGGCCCTGACCGAGGTCGAGCCGCGCCTGCGCAGCCACCTGGCCGCCGGTCTGACCTGCCCGGTCGAGGCAGGCGATCGCGAACTGAAGATCGCCGTGGCCCAAAACCGCCTCAAGGCCCTGTCGGCCTTAGGCGTCGTTCAGGGCGAGGCCGCGCCCGAGGTCCTGGCTCAGCTGGTCGATCGCACCCCCGGCTCGATGCGTGAGCTTGAGGGCGCCGTGAACACCCTGGCCGCCGCCGCCGGCGCGCGTCTGTCGTCGGTGTCGGTGGACGAGGCCTCAAACCTGCTGGGCGCCGCCCTGCGCGGCGGTCCCGAGCGCCGCATCACGGTCGATGAAATCCAGAAGACGGTGGCCGACCACTTCAACATGAAACAGGCCGACCTGCTGAGCGAGCGCCGCACCCGTTCGGTCGCCCGTCCCCGCCAGATCGCCATGTATCTGTGCAAACAGCACACGACCCGTTCCTATCCCGACATCGGTCGCCGGTTCGGCGGACGCGATCACACCACCGTCCTGCACGGCGTGCGCAAGATCGAGGAGTTGATGCCGCAGGACGACCAGATCGCCCGCGACGTCGAAGCCCTGACGCGCAAGCTGCGAGGCTGATTTCACTGATGCATGGCGCGTGACGCGGGGCGGGCGTCTGATTTGTTCACTTATCCACTCGACACTCGCCACTATCCACTCGCCGCTTCCTTGCCCTCGCCGCCTGATCCGCTAGTGTCTCAGGTCACTTAACCGCGGCTGCTTCGAGAATCGGCCGCGCCGGGCGAGACGACATGCAGCTGACCATCGAACGATCCGCGCTCCTGAAGGCCCTCGGCCACGTGCAGAGCGTCGTCGAACGTCGAAACACCATTCCCATCCTGTCCAATGTGCTGCTGAGCGCGGGCCGGGATCGTCTGGCCTTCGCCGCCACCGATCTGGACATGGAAATGGTGGACGAGGCCGAGGCCCAGGTTCAGGTCGAGGGCCAGATCACCGCCCCCGCCCACACCCTGTACGAAATCGTGCGCAAACTGCCGGAAGGCGCCGAGGTCTCGCTGCTCTATTCGGGCGATGACCCTCGTCTGGTGGTGGCGGCCGGCCGTTCGCGCTTCAATCTGCCGGTCCTGCCGGCGGGCGACTTCCCCGTCATGTCCGCCGACAGCGCAGGCGCGTCCTATGTGCTGCCCAAGGAGGACTTGGCCCGCCTGATCGACAAGACCCGGTTCGCCGTCTCGACCGAAGAGACGCGCTACTATCTGAACGGTCTGTATCTGCACACGGTCGCCGAAGCGGGCATTCCCCTGCTGCGCGCCGTGGCCACCGACGGCCACCGTCTGGCCCTGGCCGAGACCCCGGCGCCGGAGGGCGCGGCGGGCGGCCCCGGCGTGATCGTGCCGCGCAAGACCGTCGATCAGGTTCGCCGCCTGCTGGACGATGCGGGCGGCCCGGTCGAGGTGCAGGTTTCCGCCCAGAAAATCCGTTTCCAGATGGGCGAGGCGTCCCTGACGTCCAAGGTCATCGACGGCGCCTTCCCCGACTATCTGCGCGTCATCCCGCGCGGCAACGACAAACAGGCCGATATCGACAATGCCCTGTTCGCCAAGGCCGTCGACCGCGTGGCCACCATCTCGGCGGAAAAGAGCCGCTCGGTGAAACTGGCCTTCGACAATGACCGGGTGAAGCTGACCGTGCGCAACATGGAAGCGGGTCAGGCCGAGGAAGAGGTCGAGATCGGCTATTCCGACGAACCGTTCGAGATTGGCTTCAACGCTCGCTATCTGCTGGACGTCGCCGGCCAGATCACCGGCGAAAACGCCGCCTTCCGCTTCGCCGATCCGGCCTCCCCGACCCTGGTGCTCGATCCGGGCGATCCGGGCGTGCAGTATGTGCTGATGCCGTTGCGGGTGTGACCAGCCTGGACGCGACGCAGGCCGATGAACGGCTGGTGCTGACGACCCCGCGTAGCGCCGTGCTGCTGTCCTTACCGATCTTTCTGGCGACGGCGGCGCTTGGGCTGTGGTTCATCGGCCAGTCCACCAACTTCATCGACACGGCATGGAGCTGGTTGGGGGTGGTTTTCCTGCTTGCGGGGGCGGCGGTTTCCGTCGTCTCCCTGTTCAGGCCGACCCGGCTTATCCTTACGCCAGAAGGCTTTCATCTGACCGGCCCCTTTTCGCCGGGCTTGATCCCGTGGGGCGAGGTCGAGGTCTTTACGGCCTACAGCGAGCCCGCGTTTTTGGACGCAGACGGTCTGCCGGTGGGCGGGGTTCCGCTCTATGCGGTCTGGCGGCTTTACGAAGCTTCGGATTCCTCCAAACACATGGTGTCCCGATTGAGCCGGGCGGCGGACATGCCGTTCGACGGGGCCCTGCCGCGCAACATCGGTCTTGACCCGGACGCGCTCGCGGAACTGTTGGAGCAATGGCGCGTCCATTACGGATGAGCCGCTGGCCGCTCGGCGGCGCGAAGGCCATGTCTTGATCGCCTCCCTCACCCTCACCGACTTTCGTTCCTATGCGGGCGCGCGGCTGGCGATGACCGCTGGCCCCGTGGTGCTGCATGGGCCGAACGGAGCGGGAAAGACCAATCTCCTGGAGGCGATCAGCCTCTTGACCCCCGGCAAGGGGCTGCGGGGCGCCACCGCCGCCGAAATGGGCCGGCGCGAGCCGGGCGAGGCGGTCGGCCGCGCCTGGGCCGTCATGATCGAACTGGACGACGCGACGCGACTGGGCACCGGGGTTCAGACGGCGGGCGCGACGCGCCGCATCGTCCGCATCGACGGCGAGACGGCCCCGCCGGGTCGGCTGCTGGACTATCTGCGGCCGGTCTGGGCCACGCCCGAACAGGACCGGCTGTTCTCGGATGCGCGCGCCGAGCGGTTGAAGTTCTTCGACCGTCTGGTCTTCGCCGCCGATCCCGATCACGCCGCCAGCATATCGGCCTATGACAAGGCCCTGCGTGAGCGGTTGCGCCTGCTGAACGACGCTGCAGATGGGCGCGAGGCCGATCCCGTCTGGCTGGATGCGCTTGAGGCACGTCTGGGCGAGGCGGGTGCCCGTGCAGCGATGGCTCGCGTCGCCGCCCTCCATGCGCTGCAGGCCGCCATCGACGCCCGTGGCGACCGGCCCTTCCCGCAGGCGGACCTGGGGCTGGACGGGGCCGTCGAGCAGATGGCCGAGGCAGGCGCCGAGGAAGACGAGATCGCCGCCGCGATCCGCGAGGGTCTGGCCCGCGCCCGCGCCCGCGACGGCGCCGCCGGTCGCTCCCTGTTCGGGCCGCACCGCACCGACCTGACCGCCCTGCATCGCGAGAAGAACCGTCCGGCGTCCGAGGGGTCGTCCGGCGAGCAGAAGGCCCTGGTGCTGAACCTGATCCTGGCCCAGATCGCGCGCCTGTCGGACCCCGCCGTCGCCGGGACGGCCCGGCCTGTCCTGCTGCTGGACGAAGCCCCGGCTCATCTGGACGAACGCCGCCGCGACGCCCTGTTCGACGAGATTACGGCCCTTGATCTTCAGGCCTTCATGACCGGCACCGAACGCGGCCTGTTCGCCGGTCTGGAAGGCCGCGCCCAGTTCGTCCGCGTCGCAGGCGGGGCGCTGGAAACGGACTAGCCGACAGACACCTCGGAAACACGGTCAGGTCTCGCTTTTTCGCCGAAATTTCCTATATGTTGCGGACTTCGGCGCGGTGCGACCCCGCCGCCGATTCGAGCGTTCTTCGCGGCGCTCCATCCCTGTCCCGGTCGGGACTTCAGAGCCAATGACTTCATGACCGATCCGATTGCCGAACAGCCTGAATACGGCGCCGATTCCATCAAGGTTCTCAAGGGCCTGGACGCGGTGCGCAAACGGCCGGGCATGTATATCGGCGACACCGACGACGGCTCGGGCCTGCACCACATGGTCTATGAGGTGGTCGATAACGCCATCGACGAGGCTCTGGCCGGTCACGCCGATCTGGTTCAGGTGATCCTGAATGCGGACGGTTCGGTCACGGTGACCGACAACGGCCGCGGCATTCCCACCGACATCCACGCCGAGGAAGGCGTGTCGGCGGCCGAGGTCATCATGACCCAGCTGCACGCGGGCGGTAAGTTCGACCAGAACTCCTATAAGGTGTCCGGCGGTCTGCACGGCGTGGGCGTCTCGGTCGTGAACGCCCTGTCCGACTGGCTGCAGCTGAAGATCTATCGCGACGGCAAGCAGCACGAGATGCGTTTCGAGCGCGGCGATACGGCCAAGTCGCTGGAAGTCACCGGCGTCGCCCCGATCCGCACCGAAGGCCCCAAGGCGGGTCAGCCGTTGAGCGGCACCGAGGTCACCTTCTATCCGTCGGTCACCACCTTCAGCCACATCGACTTCGACCTGAAGACGCTGGAGCATCGCCTGCGCGAGCTGGCCTTCCTGAACTCGGGCGTGGTCATCAGGCTGGCGGATCAGCGTCACGCCGAACCCATCGAAATGATGCTGCATTACGAGGGCGGGGTCGAAGCCTTCGTGCGCCACCTCGACAAGTCCAAGACGCCGATCCTGAAGGACGTCATAGTCATTCGCGGGCGTAAGGACGGGATCGAGCTGGACCTGGCCCTGTGGTGGAACGACAGCTATCACGAGACCATGCTGTGCTTCACCAACAACATCCCCCAGCGGGATGGAGGCACCCACCTGTCGGCCTTCCGCGCGTCGCTGACGCGGGTTATGGGCGGCTATATCGAAAGCTCGGGCCTGGCCAAGAAGGAGAAGGTCGCCCCGACCGGCGAAGACGCCCGCGAAGGCCTGACCTGCGTGCTGTCGGTCAAGGTGCCGGACCCCAAGTTCAGCTCTCAAACCAAGGACAAGCTGGTCTCGTCCGAGGTGCGTCCGGCGGTCGAGAACCTGTGTTCCGAGGGCCTGTCCACCTGGTTCGAGGAACACCCGGTCGAGGCCAAGCTTATTGTTTCGAAGATTATCGAAGCTGCTTCGGCCCGTGAAGCCGCACGCAAGGCCCGCGATCTGACGCGGCGCAAGTCGGCGTTGGAGATCTCAAGCCTGCCCGGCAAGCTGGCCGACTGCCAGGAACGCGATCCGGCCAAGTCCGAACTGTTCATCGTCGAGGGCGATTCCGCAGGCGGCTCGGCCAAACAGGCCCGCAACCGCGAGAACCAGGCCGTCCTGCCTCTGCGCGGCAAGATCCTGAACGTAGAGCGCGCTCGCTTTGACCGGATGCTGTCGTCGGACCTGATCGGCACCCTGATCCTGGCCCTGGGCACCGGCATCGGGCGGGACGATTTCAACGCCGACAAGCTGCGCTATCACAAGATCATCCTGATGGCCGACGCCGACGTCGACGGCGCCCACATCCGCACCCTGTTGCTGACCTTCTTCTATCGTCAGATGCCCGAGCTGATCGAGCGGGGCCACGTCTATATCGCCCAGCCGCCGCTCTATAAGGTCTCCAAGGGCAAGCAGTCGCGCTACCTCAAGGATCAGGCCGAGATGGACGCCTATCTGATCGAGGAAGGCTCGTCGGAGGCCGAACTGGACCTGTCGAGCGGCGAGCGGCGCCTGGGCCTGGACCTGCAGTCGCTGGTGCGAGAGGCCAAAACCTTCAAAGCCGGCGTGGATCGGCTCAGCCAGCGCGCGCCCGCCTTCGCCATCGAGCAGGCGGCCCTGGCCGGTCTGTTCGCCGAGGAGGCCGACATGGCGACGGCCTCGGCCGCCGCGGCCGTGCGTCTGAACCTCTATGCCGAAGAAGGCGACGGGGAATGGACCGGCGCGCCTGGCGAACAGGGCGCCGTGGTCTTCACCCGCACCCGCCGCGCGGTGCAGGAGACCATCGTTCTGGAAGAAACCCTGGTCCGGTCGCTGGACGCCCGACGCCTGGCCGAACGCGCTGCGGCATTCGACGGCGTCTTCGCCGCCCCGGCCGTCTATCGCCGCAAGGACAAGTCCACCGACATCCGTGGGCCGCTGGACCTGCTGAACGCCGTGCTGGACGCGGGCAAGAAAGGCCTGTCCATCCAGCGCTACAAGGGTCTGGGCGAGATGAACCCCGAGCAGCTTTGGGAAACGACGCTGGACGTCAACGCCCGCACCCTGCTGCAGGTCTCGGTCGAGCACGAAGAAGACGCCAACGACCTGTTCGCCAAGCTGATGGGCGACGTGGTCGAGCCCCGCCGTGAATTCATCCAGGAAAACGCCCTGGACGCCGCCGTCGACGTCTGACGCCAAACGGGGCGCGGCCTACTGGCTGCGTCCCGCCGCGATGAAGGCCTGGATGGTGGGGAAGCGGGCGGCTTGCGGCCGCAGTTCCTCGCAGGCGAAGGATTTGATGGCGCCGTAGATGCCGCCGGTCGGGGTCGCCTCCCACGGCGTATCCTCCGAATAGCGGTCGGTTTCCGCCCCGTCCTTGCCGTAGGTCACGGTTGCGCCCGAACGCGACTGGCCGTCAGAGCAGCGCACCATCACCTCTTCGGTCTCATAGCTGAGGTCCGTCGCCTCGCCGCGCGCGTGGACCCGCGCCATCTTGGTGGTGACGACGCCGTCCACCGACGCCATGGCGTCGAGGTCCACCAGATAGACCGTGGCGTCGCTGCGCGAAAAGGCCGCCCAGCTTTCCGCCGCCGCCGGCGACGCCAGCCCGAACACAGCAAGGCCGAGCGCCGACGCGGCGACGGCGATGTCTATCGTTTTGATCATCCTCTTCCCTCCCCAGGCAAGGCGGCCATTCCATACCTGGGCGAGACGAATTTCAATCGCCGTCGGACAGGTTTTACGCAGGCGGCGTCAGGGGCGGTCGCGCGACGGCAGGGCGGCGATCTCGTCTGAGGTCAGTCGGCGGACGACGCGGACGCGGCACGGCTCGGCGCCGGTCGTCGGGCTGCGCAAGCGCGCCGGGTCGCCCACGCAAAGACGGCTGCTTGCATCCATCGGAACCAAAGCGATGGACACAGCCTGGGGCAGGTCGCGGCACACGGCGGCGTCGATCTGGAAGACCTCCGTCGCCGAGGTGCGGACATACAGGGTCTGCTCGTTGGGCGCCGTGAAGTTGCGCACCAGATTGGGCCGGAAACAGGGGTTGGCGGCGGTGCGCGTGGCGGACGGCGACAGACCGGACCCGGTCGGGGCGCAGGCGGCCAGGGCCAGAAGGGCGGATGAAGCGAGGACAAGGCGCAGCATGGTGTTCTCCTGACGACAGCCCCGCGCCTCAATCCTCTCGCCGGGGGGTGTCGGGCGCAAGCGAAATCGTCTGCACGGCAGGGCGGCGGGGCGAGACCCGGCTGGCCAGATCGCGCGGCAGGGGCGACGGCCGGTTCAGGATCAGCGCCGCCAGATGCTCGCCCAGCAAGGGCGCCACGCAGAAGCCGCGCGACCCCAGTCCGCCCAAGATATAGAGGCCTTCGTCCAGGGCGCCCGCCAGGGGCAAGCGGTCCGGCGTCGTGGCGCGAATGGCGGCTCGGCTGCGGGTCACGCCGGCGGACGTCACGCGGTCGGCTAAGGCGGGCAGCCGCGCCCGCAAGGTGTTCAGATTGCGGGCGCTGTCGCTGGGGCGCGGCGCGACATCCACCTCGCCCCGATCATGGGTGGCGCCGTAGAGGAACCCCTGGCCCGTCGGGGCGACATAGCCGCCCCAGGCCATGGCCTGGATCGATCCCGCATCCTCGATCCAGTCCGCCTGACCGCGCACGGGCGACAGGCGCGGGGCGGCGTCGCAGCCTTCCAACAGGTCCGCGCCGCCCCAGCCGGCGGCGACCACCACCACATCGACCTGGGCCAGCACCGCGCCGGCGTCGTCCAGCAGCCGCCAGCCCTCGTCGCCGCGCAACAGGCGCGCGACACGCGCCGTCCGCATTTCCGCATCCGCCAGCCAGTCGGACAGGATGGCGGCCGGATGGACCGCGCAGGCGTCCTTCATCAACAGCCCGCCCGCCCCGACCGGCTCGCCGGCCGTGGCGTCGGCCACACCGGCATCCATGATCGTCATGGCGTCGGCCGGCCAGATCGGCTGATCCGCGACCTTCTCGAACCGGCCCCGATCGCGCGGCGCCTGAGGCAGTTGCAGCACCCCCTGGCCAAGGATGGCGTCCGGCGTTTCGGCATAGAGCGTGCGCGCCCGTTCCAGCGCCTGGGCGTGGAAGGCCGCGATGCCCGGATCGCCCGCGTCCAGGCGTGGAGTGACCAGGCCGGCGGGAAAGCCGGAGCCGCCAGCGCCCGGCCGGTCGGCCTCGAACACCACGGCTTTCACGCCTTGCGCCCTCAGAGCCCGCACGACGGAGGCGCCGGCCACGCCCGCCCCGATCACGGCCACGCGCGGATGTGTTTCGGGATCGACCGGCGTCGGCATACGGGCCTCCAGCCGCTCGCGTTTGCGGCCGTGGCCGGGGCGCTTGTCGACGACGAAGCCATTCTCGGTCAGGCTGCGCCGCACCGCGCCCGCGACGGTGAAGGTGGCCAGTCGCGCGCCCGGAGCCGAACGGGCGGCGATCAGGCCCATCACCTCTGGCGACCACATCCCCGGATTGAGGGCGGGCGAAAACCCGTCGAGGAACCAGGCGTCGGCCGCGCCCGACCACTGCTCCAACGCCCAGGCCGCGTCGCCGATGGCCAGATCCAGCACAGCGTTGAAGCCCGGCAGATCGATGCGGTGAAAGCCCGGCGTCGCCGCCGGCCAGGCGGCGATCAGGGCATGGGCCGCGTCCGAAAGTTCGGGCCAGTTGGACAGGGCGCGCCCCGCCTCCTGCGCCGTCAGCGGAAAGCCTTCGACCGAAAAGATGTGCAGCCGCCCGTTCGCCGGGCCTGAGCAGCGCCACAGGTGCAGCAGGGCCGCGATGTTCAGCCCGGTGCCGAAGCCCAGTTCCGCGACCGTGAAGGCCGTCCGCCCGGCCCAGGCGTCCGGCAGGCCGCACCCCTCCAAAAATACCGCCCGCGTCTCCGCCAAACCGTCGTCGCGCGAGAAATAGACATCGCCGAACCGGCCCGAGCGCGGTTCTCCTTCATCGGTCCAGGTCAGGCGGGGCGAGGCGTCGTCGGTGGGCATGGCTGGGCCTTTAGCATTGTCGACGCCGCAACGAAAAAGGCCGCCTCCATCGGAAGCGGCCCTTGATGCGGTCAGGCCCTGTGAGGATCAGTGGCCGGAGGGCGCCGGAACCGGCTGGGGCGCAGGCGGCGTGGTCGGGGCCGCGCCCTCGACCGGCGGCGTCGCGGCGGGGGCGGGGGCCGTATCGTTCTGGATGGCCTGGTTGGCGGCGGCCTCGGCGTCGCGCGCGGCCTGATCGACGGTCACGGCCGCCTCTTCGGCGCTGCCAGCGGCCTCGACCGCGTCGCTGGCGGGCGCCTCGGCCTTCTTTTCAGGCGACGGGCCGCAGGCGGCGACGACGAACAGGGCGGCCGACACGGCGGCGAGGAGGGGCATGCGCATGAGAGGTCTCCGAACGGTTCGCGAGGCGGCGCGCCTCATGCCCCACGATAGGGCGGCGGCCTGCAAGGGGGCAAGTCGGGATCGACGCCGCGTCGATCCGGCTCAGTCGGCGGTGATGCTGTTCAGCGCCTCTTCCATTTCACCGAACGAAGGCTGGGCGACGGAGGGGATGTCGCCCCGGCCGATCTCTACCGAAATCTGGGCGGCGTTGCCGTGCAGATGAGCCACCAGCACCGACTGGATAATCTTGTAGTAGGCCGCTTCCTCGTTGAGGATCGCGGTCAGGCGCGCGGCGAACGGGCCGACCAGTCCATAGGCCAGAAACACGCCCAGGAAGGTGCCGACCAGGGCGCCGCCGATCATGCCGCCCAGGACTTCCGGCGGCTCGGTGATCGACCCCATGGTCTTCACGATGCCCAGAACGGCGGCGACGATGCCCAGGGCGGGCAGGCCGTCGGCCAGGTTCTGCAGCGCATGGGCGGCTTCAAGATGTTCGTGATGGTGCTTTTCCAGCTGTTTTTCCATCGCGTCCTCGACCTGGTGGGGGTCTTCCAGGTTCATGGTCATCATCCGCAGGGTGTCGCAGATGAAGTCGACGGCGAAATGGTCCTTCAGCACCTTGGGGTATTTCTGGAAGATCGGGGATTCCTTGGGTTTCTCGATGTGGCTTTCCAACGCCACCACCCCCTTGGACTTCATCGTCTTGGTCAGCTGGAACAACAGGCTGAGCAGGTCCTTGTAGTCCTGCTTTTTCCATTTCGGCCCGGCGAACGCCTTGCCGAACCCGCCGAGCGACGCCTTGATCACCGGCATGGAGTTGGAGATCAGAAAGGCCGCGACGCCGGCGCCGCCGATCGCCATGAACTCATGCGGCAGGGCGTGGGCGATGACGCCGAACTTGCCGCCCGCGAGAATATAGCTGCCGAACACCATGCCGAAGAGCATGACGATGCCGATGATCTGGAACATGGAGGCCGACGATCCTGACGCGAGAGGTCGAGATCATCCCCATTAATCATTAAGACCGCGTTTCGCGAACGGCGTCCGGCGACCGAAAACCAGGGTCAGAGACGCCCCTCGCCCTTCAGGATCGCCGTGCGCGCCGCCGCTGTCAGCTTCTGATAGCCGGACTTGCCGCCGCGCACATAAAGCGCCGAACCGGTCTTTTCGGGGTCGAACCCGTCGGCGACCAGATCGGCCTTGCGATACTTGAACGTGCCGGTCGTTTCCGCCGACTTGATCAACCGCAGGAAGACAGGCTGGGCATAGGCGGGCAGCTTGGCCTCGACGTGATCGGAGAAGGCCTGGGCGTCGAACTTGCCGTCGACCACCAGGGCCGCCATGCCGGCCTTGCCGTCCTGGGCCGGCACGGGCACGCCATAGACGATGGCTTCGGCCACGCCCGGCCCATCCATCAGCACCTGTTCGACCTCTGACGTGGAGACGTTCTCGCCCTTCCATCGGAAGGTGTCGCCCATCCGGTCCACGAAGTAGAAATAGCCTTCCGCATCCTGCTTCATCAGATCGCCGGTGCGGAACCAGCGGTCGCCCTTCTTGAACACATCGGTCAGGATTTTCTTCTGCGAGGCGGCCTTGTCGGCATAGCCCGAGAAGTCATGGCGGATGTCGTTGCCGATCAGGCCGATGGCCTCGCCCACCTCGCCCACGCGCGCCTGCCGGCACAGGCCGTCGGACCCGCGGATCGGTTGTTCGGTGTCCACATCGAACTCGACCAACCGAATGTTGATCTGGGATTTCAGATAGCTGGGCACGCGGCCGATGGCGCCCTGTTTGCCGTCGAAGTTGAACAGCGACACATTGCCTTCGGTCGAGCCATAGAACTCCAGGATTTCGGGAATACGGAACCGCTTCTGGAAATCGGGCCAGACGTCGGCGCGCAGGCCGTTGCCGAACGCCAGACGCAGCTTGTGCTTGGTTTCGTCCTCTTGCGGCGGACAGTTGACCAGATAGCGGCACAGCTCGCCGATATAGACGAACATGGTCGCGCCCGAAGCGCGCACATCGGGCCAGAAACTGGTGGCCGAAAACTTCTTGCGGATCACCAGTCGCGCGCCATTCAGCAGGGCGGCCCCTACCCCGACCAGGCCCCCGGTCGAGTGATACAACGGCAGGACGTTGAATATCCGGTCCTCGGGCGTCGAGCGCGTCGCCCCGGCGAAGGCGCGCATATAGGTGCGGGCGCGAGAATGCGGGATGCGCGCGGCCTTGGGCAGACCCGTCGTGCCGGAGGTGTAGATGTAGAGCGCCGTGTCGCGGTTGGTCAGACCCTCGCGGGCCAATTTGGATGGCCGTACCGACGAGCCGCCGCGCACCGGCTTGTCCAGCCCCCGACGGTCGCTGGTCTCCAGATCGTCGGCCATGCCCAGCACCCACAGGGCCAGAGTATGATCGACCAGAGGCCGCGCCTCCTCGATCTGGCGCCAGCAGTCCTCGTCGGCGACCACATTGAAGGCCTTGGATATGGCCAGACAGTGCGCCAGCCCCTGACCGTTCAGGTTGGTGTTGATCAGCGCCGTGGCGATGCCGACCTTTGAAAAGCCGATCCACGCCGCCAGATATTCGATCCGGTTCGTCATCATCAGGGCGATGGTGTCGCTGCGGCGCAGGCCCCGGTTCTTGGCCCAGTGGGCGAAGCGGTTGGCCATGGCGTCCAGGTCGCGATAGGTCAGGGTGCGCTGACCGTCGTCGATGGCGATGTTGTCCGAGAACTTGTCGACGGCTTCCTCGAAGTCGTCGCACAGCAGCACATCGCTATCCAGCTGGATCGGCTTGATGCGTTTGAGCAGGCGGAACAGGCCGCGCGCGAACCGCACGTCCCGACGGATATTGGCTACAAAACCCATGCGCGCCGTGCCTCCGGTCAATGCGTGTTCCACCCCTCCGGTGATGGACGAAGGCGGGCGGTCGGGTCAACCGCGCCGATGGCGATCCCTGACGGACCCCGGCGGATTGGCGACACTCCTGACCCATTTGTTCTGTTGACGCGGGGGAAATCCAGAGGTGTGGGGTGCTTTTTATCGCCGCATTCCCCGATCCTCCGACCACAAAGGGCGCGGTCAGCGCCTCATTTCAGGCGGAAACAGTATTTCTTCGGGGCTTTTGAGCTGTCGGCGGAACAACCTCGGCAAACGGCGTATTGGTTGATCGACGTTATGGAGGACAGAAACAATGTCGATGACCTACGCCAACGCCAATACCGAGACCCGCGCCGAGGAAACCTTCGTGCCGCGTTACGCCCGCCCCGCCAAATCCAGAAAGTCGGTAAAAACCTGGATGATCCTGGCCCCGATCGGAGCCGTTGTGCTGCTGGGCGCCGGGGTCGCCATGATGATGGGCGGCGGTGAGCAGGCTGCGCTTGCACCTGCGGCCGAAGCCACGGCGCCCGCGATGCAGACCGCCCCGGCCGCGATGAGCGCCGCCCAGGGGCCGGTTGCAGCCGTCGCCCCGGGCGAGCCCGCAGCTTCGCCTACCGCGGCGCCCGCCCCGGTCGCGCGCCGCGCGGAACCGCGTGTTGAGCCCGTCGCTCGCCGCGCCGCGCCAGTGGTTGAGCGTCCGGTCGCAGCGCGTGTCGAGACGCCAGCCGCGTCAACAGGCCCTCGGCCTTATTCGGCGCCTGGCGACGCCGCCGCGAGCACGAGCCAGCTGAACAGCACCCCAGCGGCGACGCAGCCGCCTGCTCGCGTCGTGATCGCCCCGGTCCAACCGACCGCCCCGTCGATCACGGGGCAACCGCTGAACTGATTACAGTCTGACAAACGAAAGCCCCGGCCCAGGTCGGGGCTTTTTCCATGGCGGTCGAACCCTGGGTCCGGGCGGATCAGCGTTCGGGTTGGGCCGGGAACTCCAGCCGACGGACGTCATAGCCCAAGGCGCGCGCTCGTTCGGTCAGGTTGCGCACCTGGGCCCGGGTCGGCAGGTTGCGAGTGTAGATGAACAGCCGGTCGAAGGTCGGATCGGCCGAGATGAACCAGCTGTAGTCGTCCGCCCGGTCCAGCACCCAGTAGTCCCAGGTCACGAACCCGGCCAGGTATTTGACCCTCAACTTGGCATTCGCGCCGGGATCCAGGATCTCGCCGCGTCCGCCGATGGATTTTTCCCTGCCCTGCGGCGAGCCGACCTGACAGGTGTCGCGCACGTCGATGCGTGAACCCTCCACCGGCGTATAGATGGACGCCCCCGCCACGCAGCCGTCGGTCAGACGATCCGGCAGGCGCGCGATCTCATGCCAGCGGCCGGACCACAGACGCTGGACATCCACCGGCTTGGCGGGCTGAGGCGCGTGATATTCCGAAGGAGAGGGGGCCGTCACGCAGCCGGTCAATGCGACCACGGCGACGCTCGAGCCTATCAGGGATTTCATGCTGAACATGAGCGGTTCCGTTCAAGGACATAGGCCGCGCTCCGCGACCCTGGTTCCTTTACGGTCCACCATCGTCATCGGACGCCGCAGGCCGAAAATCTCATAGCAAGCAGCAGTATCCATCGCTTGTTCCGAGACGCGCATTGGCGTTGTCACATTGGCGTTCGACGGAGACGCCTCGGTGAATATCGCCACCCTGACCAGAAGCCGCATCGCCCTGCCCCCCGCACGCCTGACCCATCTTCAGCGTCTGGAGGCCGAGAGCATCCACATCCTGCGCGAGGTGGCGGCCGAGGCCGAGCGGCCGGTGATGCTGTATTCGATCGGCAAGGATTCCGCCGTCATGCTGCATCTGGCGAGGAAGGCCTTTTATCCGTCCAGGCCGCCGTTTCCCCTGCTGCACGTCGACACGACGTGGAAGTTCCGCGCCATGTATGCGATGCGCGAACAGGCGGCGGCGGACCTGGGCGTGGAACTGCTGGTGCATCAGAATCCCGAGGCCGTCGCGCGCGGCATCAATCCCTTTGATCACGGCTCCGCCCTGCATACGGACCTCTGGAAGACCGAAGGGCTGAAACAGGCCCTGTCGCACTATGGTTTCGACGCGGCCTTCGGCGGCGCCCGACGCGACGAGGAGAAGTCGCGGGCCAAGGAGCGCATCTTCTCCTTCCGCACCGCCGAACATCGCTGGGACCCCAAGAACCAGAGACCCGAACTCTGGCGGCTCTACAACACCCGCAAACATCCGGGCGAGAGCATCCGCGTCTTCCCCATCTCCAACTGGACCGAGTTGGACGTCTGGCAATATATCCACCTGGAGCAGATCCCCATCGTGCCGCTGTATCTGGCGGCGGAGCGGCCGGTGGTGGAACGCGACGGCGCGCTGATCATGGTGGATGACGACCGGTTCCGGCTGCATCCCGGTGAGACGCCGCAGATGAAGTCTGTCCGTTTCCGCACCCTGGGCTGCTACCCCCTGACCGGGGCGGTCGAGAGCACGGCCGCGACCCTGCCCGAGGTCATCCAGGAGATGCTGCTGACCACCACCTCGGAACGCCAGGGGCGCATGATCGACCACGACCAGTCAGCGTCGATGGAGAAGAAGAAGCAGGAGGGCTATTTCTGATGGCCCACCAATCGGAGCTGATCGCCCGCGATATCGACGCCTATCTGGACGCCCACCAGCACAAGAGCCTGCTGCGCTTCATCACCTGCGGCAGCGTGGACGACGGCAAGTCCACCCTGATCGGGCGGCTGCTCTATGATTCCAAGATGATCTTCGAGGACCAGATGGCGGCCTTGGAGGCGGACAGCCGCCGCATCGGCACGCAAGGCGGCGACATCGACTTCGCCCTGCTGGTCGATGGTCTGGCCGCCGAGCGGGAACAGGGCATCACCATTGATGTGGCCTATCGCTTCTTCTCGACCGAAAGACGCAAATTCATCGTCGCCGACACGCCCGGCCACGAACAATACACCCGCAACATGGTCACCGGCGCCTCCACCGCCGACGCCGCCGTCATCCTGGTCGATGCGCGACGCGGGGTGCTGACCCAGACGCGGCGGCACGCCTATCTGGTCAGTCTGTTGGGCATCCGCCACGTCATTCTGGCGGTGAACAAGATGGACCTGATGGGCTGGTCGCAGTCGGTGTTCGACGCCATCGTCGCCGACTTCTCGGCCTTCGGCGAGCGGATCGGGCTGAAGACCTTCGAGGCCATTCCGATGTCGGCCCTGCGAGGCGACAACATCACCGAAGCCAGCGCCCGGTCGCCCTGGCATTCAGGTCCGCCGCTGATGCAGGTGTTGGAGAGGCTGGAGGTCGGCGACGACCTGCAGACCGATGCCTTCCGCCTGCCGGTGCAATGGGTCAACCGACCCAATCTCGACTTCCGCGGCTTCGCCGGCCAGATCGCGGCCGGGACCGTGCGGCCAGGCGATCCGGTGCGTGTCCTGCCCTCGGGCAAGACCTCGACCGTCGCCCGGATCGTCACCGCCGACGGCGATCTGGACCAGGCCGTCGCCGGCCAGTCGATCACCCTGACCCTGGCCGACGAGATCGACGTTTCGCGCGGCGACGTCCTGGCCTCGGCCGACGCCCCGCCCGAGGTCGCCGATCAGTTCGAGGCCACGGTGGTCTGGATGGACGACGAGCCCCTGCTGCCGGGCCGGCCCTACCTGCTGAAGATCGGCGCAAGACTGGTCGGAGCGACCATCACCGAGCCCAAGCACAAGGTGAACGTCAACACCCTGGAGCAGCAGCCGGCCAAACGGCTGGAGCTGAACGAGATCGGCGTCTGCAACCTGTCGCTGGACGCCCCCGTCGCCTTCACCCCTTACAGCCGGAACAAGGATCTGGGCGGCTTCATCCTGATCGACCGGATCACGAACCGGACGGTCGGCGCGGGCCTTTTGAACTTCGCGCTGCGCCGCGCCCACAACATCCATTGGCAGGCCCTGTCGGTGGACAAGGACGCCCGCGCCGCCATCAAGAACCAGAAGGGCCGCGTCATCTGGCTGACCGGCCTGTCGGGCGCGGGCAAGTCGACCATCGCCGACCTGGTCGAAAAACGGCTGCACGCCGACGGACGCCACACCTATCTGCTGGACGGCGACAATGTGCGCCACGGGCTGAACCGCGACCTGGGCTTCACCGAGGAGGATCGGGTCGAGAACATCCGGCGCGTCGCGGAGGTGTCGAAACTGATGGTGGACGCCGGCCTGATCGTCCTGGTCAGCTTGATCTCGCCCTTCCGCGCCGAGCGCCGCATGGCCCGCGACCTGTTGAGCCAGGGCGAGTTCGTGGAGGTCCACGTCGACACCCCCCTGGCGGTCGCCGAGGCCCGCGACGTCAAGGGCCTGTACAGGAAGGCGCGGGCCGGCCAGTTGAAGAATTTCACCGGCATCGACAGCCCTTATGAGGCGCCCGAGACGCCCGAGGTCGTCGTGGACACCACCACCATGTCGCCGGAACAGGCGGCCGAACGGATCGTGGCCTGGCTGGACGGCCGGTTCTGGAACGAGGATTTCAGCATCTGACTTGCAGACCGGCGGCGCGCGACGCACGGGAACCTTGACTGTTTCTGGCGCGCTGTAGAGGCCGATGACCCTGCCGATCCAAAAGCTGGACCTGACCGCCATAGAGCGGTCGCAGATCGCCCGCATCGCCGGGACGAACCTGACGGTGGGCGGCCTGATCAGCGCGGGCGTCATCGTGCTGATCGCCTTCGCCGCCCACTGGCTGGTGACGCGCTCGCTGCGCCGGGTGCGCGAACGAGCGGATCGCAGCCGTCAGGCCGTCTATCTGCTGGAGCGGTTGGCGGGCTACGGCATCATCGTGGTCGGGGCGATGGCGGCCCTGTCTGCTGCGGGGCTGAACCTGTCCTCCCTGGCCGTGTTCGCGGGCGCCCTGGGCATCGGCGTGGGCCTGGGCCTTCAGGGCGTGGTCAAGGAGTTCGTGTCCGGTCTGTTCCTGATCTTCGACCGGATGGTGTCGGTCGGCGACTATATCGAGATCGAGGACATCGGCATTCGCGGCGCCATCATGGAGATCGGCCCGCGCGCCACCCGCGTCCGCACCAACGACAACGTCAATGTTCTGGTGCCCAACTCGCGCTTCATCGAACAGCCGGTGACCAACTGGACGCTGAAGGGCGACACGCGCCGCATCCATGTGCCCTTCACCGTCGCCTATGGTTCGGATCGGGGTCTGGTGCGCGACGCCGTTCTGAAGGCCGCCAAGGCCAGTCCCTTCACCCTGCCGGAGACCGAGGCGCGCAAGAGCCAGGTCTGGCTGGTGGCGTTCGGGGATCGGGGGCTGGCGTTCGAACTGGTGGTCTGGCCCACGCGCGACGCCGTGAAACGCCCCGCCGCCATGCACGCCGCCTACACCTGGCTGATCGCCGATGCCCTGGATGACGCAGGCGTCGAGGTGCCGGTGCCGCAGACGGACGTGCGCCTGCGCCGCGTCTTCGGGCTGGAGGGCGACGAGGCGTTGAAACGTCTGGGCCACGGAGACGCCGTCCCGCCCGCGCCGACCGGGCCTCAACGCAGCGCCCAGACCGCCAACGACGCCGCCGCCGACGTCATGGCCGCGGATGAGGAAGAGGCGGCGGATACGCCCGCCTCTCACGGCAAGACGATGGGCTGAGCGCGCGCGCCTTTTACCCCCAAACACTCCGTCACCCTCGGGCTTGACCCGAGGGGCGGATGTTCCGCCGCATTGCGCCCAAAGGCCAAGCACAGCCGATCCGCGCCCGGCCCTCGGGTCAAGCCCGAGGGTGACGGAGTTCAGTCAAGCGGCCGCCGCCTTCGCCTTCAGCCGATAGGCGTGCAGCAGGGGCTCGGTGTATCCGTTCGGCTGTTCGACGCCTTCGAACACCAGGGCCCGCGCCGCCTGATAGGCCAGGCTGGCGTCCGGGTTGGGCGCCATCGGCCGGTACAGCGGATCGCCCGCATTCTGGCCGTCCACCTTGGCCGCCATGCGCAGGAAGGCGGCGTCCACCTGCTCCGCCGTGCAGACCCCGTGCAGCAGCCAGTTGGCGATATGCTGCGAACTGATCCGCAGGGTGGCCCGGTCCTCCATCAGGCCGATGTCGTGGATGTCCGGCACCTTGGAGCAGCCGACGCCCTGATCGATCCAGCGCACCACATAGCCCAGAATGCCCTGGGCGTTGTTGTCCAACTCGGCCGCCACCTCGTCCTCCGACCAGTTGACGCCATTGGCCAGCGGCGGGGTCAGCAGAGCCTCCAGACCCGGCGTGGGCTGGGCTGCGACCGTCTTCTGGACCGCGAACACATCCACCGCATGATAGTGCAACGCGTGCAGGGTCGCCGCCGTGGGCGAAGGCGTCCAGGCGGTGTTGGCGCCCGTCCTGGGGTGGCCGATCTTCTGCTCCAGCATGTCGGCCATGCGGTCGGGCGCGGCCCACATGCCCTTGCCGATCTGGGCCTTGCCCGACAAGCCGCATTTCAGGCCGATGGCGACGTTCCTGGCCTCATAGGCGGCGATCCAGGCGCTGGACTTGATGTCGGCCTTTCGCACCACCGGCCCGGCCTGCATGGCGGTGTGGATCTCGTCGCCGGTGCGGTCCAGAAAGCCGGTGTTGATGAAGACGATCCGGTCCTTCACCGCATGGATGCAGGCGGCCAGATTGGCGGATGTCCGCCGCTCCTCGTCCATCACCCCGACCTTGATCGTGTGGCGCGGCGCATCCAGCAGGTCCTCGACCGCGTCGAACAGGCGATCGGTGAAGGCGGCCTCGTCCGGCCCGTGCATCTTGGGTTTGACGATATAGACCGAGGCCTCGGTGCTGTTTCGGAACGGTCCCCCATCCCCGCCATTCTGGCCCTTTATGTCGTAAAGCGCGATCAGGCTGGTCACGATGGCGTCCATGATCCCCTCGGGCGCATCCGATCCGTCCGCCAGACGAATGGCGGGCGTGGTCATCAGATGGCCGACGTTGCGCACGAACAGCAGGGACCGCCCTTTCAGCGTCAGGCTCGATCCGTCCGGCGCCGTGAAGCCCCGGTCCGCCTCCAGCGCGCGGGTCAGGGTCTCGCCGCCCTTACTGAAGGTCGCCGACAGGTCGCCCTTCATCAGGCCCAGCCAGTTGCGATAGGCCTCGGCCTTGTCGGCGGCGTCGACGGCGGCGACGGAATCCTCCAGATCGACAATGGTCGTCAGGGCCGATTCCAGCACCACGTCCGCCTGGCCCGACGGATCATTGCGTCCGACAGGATGCGTCCGGTCGATCACCAGTTCGATATGCAGGCCATTGTGCTTCAGCAGGATCGAGGTCGGCGCCGAGGCCGGACCCGCAAAGCCGACAAACTGGCCCGCATCCTTCAACGCGGGCGACAGGGCGCCGTCGACCACCGACCATCCGGCGACATCGGCGTGCGATCCCGTGGCCAGGGGCGCCGCCTCGTCCAGAAACGCCTTGGCGCGGGCCACGACCCGCGCGCCGCGCGCGACATCATAGCCCCCGCCTGCGGGCGGATCGCCCAGCGCATCCGTGCCGTACAGGGCGTCATACAGGCTGCCCCAGCGCGCATTGGCGGCGTTAAGCAGGAAGCGGGCGTTCAACACCGGCACCACCAGCTGCGGTCCGGCCATCCGGGCGATCTCGGCGTCCACGCCCTGGGTCGTGATCGTGAACGGCTGCGGCTCCTCGACCAGATAGCCGATCTCGCGAAGGAAGGTCTCGGACGCCCCGACATCATAGGGTTGGCCTCGCCGCGCCCGATGCCAGTCGTCGATCCGGGCCTGCAGGGCGTCGCGCCGGTCCAGCAACGCGCGGTTCTCCGGCGCGAACCGTTCGAAGATCGTCGCCGCGCCCGACCAGAACCTGGCGGCGTCAAGCCCCAGCCCCGGCAGCACCTCCTGTTCGATCAGGGCGATCAGTTCGCCCGCAACGCTCAGTCCGGCGCGATCTTCGTAGGTGGTCATGACGGCGGCTCCCTGCGGTCGGCGCCAAGGCTTGGGCCAACCTGTAACAATGCGTGATCAGGTAAGCGGAGCCCGCCCGCCCGCGCAAGGGTCACGTCGCGTCATCGCCGTCGCTTTTGGTCTAAGGCCGGATACGGCTGGTCAGAAACGCTTAACCGCGTCCGTGAACGAGACCGCAAGCGGCGGCGCCTATTGTGGCCTTACGGACGACATCACGTCCGGCCCGGTCGAGCGTGTTTCCGATGCTGTTTCTTCTGAACGATGTGGTGTTCGACCTGGACGAGGCCTGCCCGGTCACGCCCGCCGACACGCGCCGGTTCGAGAAGCTGTCTTTCGACTATGTGCTGGAATTGGGCTGCGAACTGTTCGCCGAGGATCCGATGCTTCACCGCAACGACCCTCAGCGTGCGCGACGCCTGGCCTGGCTGATCGCCGAGCGCAGCCCGGACGTGAACGCCGCTCTGTTCGCGGCGCCGACCGTCGCCTGCGACCCCGACCTTGTCGAGCCGCGTTTCTGCGCCCTGCCTGATCTTGTCATGCGACAACTCCAGGCCAAGGGCCGTCGCCTGAACGCCGTCGCCGCCGACCGCGCCGTCTGGAACCGCATGGCCGCCTGAAATCAGGCGGCCCAAGGACGTCTCGTCACATCACCGCGTTGAACACGACGTGCACGATCGTCGCCGCCACGAAGATGAAGCCGAAACCGACTGCAAGCCCAAGGGCGGGATGCAGCGGCCGGCGCACGGCATGGCGATCGGCGCGAAGGTGGGCGATGCGGTCTTGAGGATGGATCACAGCCATCGTTCGTTTCCTTTCCCTATGACCCCGGAAAATCCGGGAGAGGGCGTCAGACTCTGTCGGTCCGATCGGTTCCTCGGACCTGACCATGACTCCAATAGCCCCTTGTGGCCAGGGGTTATTTGATCTGGCGCAACATTGTGATGTCATGTGCGCGCGCACTTTGGTCTTTACTCTCGGGCGCAACCGCTGCGATCATGAAACCTCAGCGGGGCGGGGTTGTTCATGAAGCGTCTGATTGCGACCGGCGTAGCGGCGGTTGTGGCAGGGGTGTCTGCATGGGCCACGCCGATGGCTGCACACGCGGACTGGCTGCGCGCCGAAAGCGAGCGGTTCATCGTCTATAGTGACGGGGGCGAGCGCCCCCTGCGCGACTATGTGCAGAAGCTCGAGATTTTCGATCGGGTGATGCAGTTCCGAACCGGAACCCCGATCGCCACGATACCTGCGCGCAAGATGCCGATCTATCTGGTCAGCAACCGCCGCGGGCTAACACGCGTGAATCCCCAAAGCGGCGCCAATACGATGGGCACCTATTTTCCGACCGAGGAGGACATCTTCGCGGTCGCGATCCGGGGCGACGGCAACGGCCTGTCGGGCGACGATGTTCTAATGCATGAATACGCACACCATTTCATGCTCGGCAACTTCCCCGGCTCTTACCCCGCCTGGTTCGTCGAGGGTTTCGCCGAATACTACATGACCGCCGACATTGACGTTCGCGAACGTAAGGTGGTGTTGGGGCAATATAATCAGAGCCGCGCCTACTGGATCGTGTCCGAAAGCTGGATCCCGCTGGACGTGCTTTTGACGAAGCGGCTGAGCGAGGTTCGGTCCGACAGCCACAAGGCGACCTACTATCCGATCGCCTGGCTGCTGACCCACTGGTTCGTCAGCGACCCGGCGCGTCTCGAACAACTTCAGGACTATTTGAGGCGTGTCGCGGGCGGCGAGGAGTCCGTGTCCGCGATGGAGGCCGCAACCAACATGACCCTGCGCGATCTGCAGAGCGCGCTTCGGCGGTATGCGCGGGGTCGACTGGTCGGCAGGACCATCACCGGCCAGTTTCCGACGGCGGACATCGTGGTCACCCGCCTTGCCCCCAGCGCCAACGATCTGCTGCTCATCAATCAGCGCCTCAAAATCGGCGTGCCGGACGGCGATCGCCAGGCCTTGGGCCAAGAGGTCGCCCGGCTTGCCGCCCGGTATGGCGACGATCCCCTGGCGCTTCTGGCTGCCGGTCACGCCGGCGTGCATTTCGGCGACCGAGCCGCCGGCGAGCGCGCTCTTCAACGACTTCTGGAGATCGAACCGGATCATGTAGAGGCCCTGCAGTTCCTCGCTCAAGAACGATTGAAACAGGCGCGCGAGACCGATGACGACGATCAGGCGCAGCAGCTTCGCGTTCAGGCACGGGACTATCTGGCGCACGCCTATCAAGTCGGCCAGAACGACTATCGCACATTGATGTTGCTGTCGGAGTTGCGCCAGAGCCAACCCGGTTATCCCAATGAGAACGACATTTTGACCCTGGGATTGGCATTGGACCGCGCGCCGCAGTTGGCCGCCGTTCGGTTCCAGTACGCCCGCGCCCTGGTCAAGACCGGGAAAAGAAGTGAAGCCATCGACATTTTGAAGCCCCTAGCGAACAATCCACATGGCAGCCGGGCCTCCGCACTGGCGTCGCGCATGATCTCGGCCATCCAGAACGCTCAGGAATTGCCGACTTCGATGGACGCCGCCGCAGAGTCTCAGATCAGCGAGCCGGAGGAAACGCCGGAAAGCCCGCCTGAATCCACCCCTGCCTCCGCCAGCGAGTGACTTTCGGCGCGCGGCGGGGTAGTCGCGCGCCATGTCCTCACTGACCCTGCCCGAAGAAGCCGCGCGCCGCCGGACCTTCGCCATCATCGCCCACCCCGATGCGGGCAAGACGACCCTGACCGAACATATCCTTCTGGCCGGCGGCGCCATTCGCGCGGCGGGCGCGGTGCGGGCGCGCGGCGAGAACCGGCGAACGCGCTCGGACTGGATGAAGATCGAGAAGGAGCGCGGGATTTCCGTCAGCGCCTCGGTCATGACGTTCGAGCACGACGGCAAGATGTTCAACCTGCTGGACACGCCGGGGCACGAGGACTTTTCCGAAGACACCTATCGCACCCTGACCGCCGCCGACTGCGCCATCATGGTGCTGGACGCCGCCAAGGGGATCGAGCCGCAGACGCTGAAACTGTTCGAGGTCTGCCGCCTGCGCGACATTCCGATCATCACCTTCATCAACAAGCTGGACCGCGAGGCCCAGGACCCGATGGCCCTGCTGGACGACATCGCGTCACGGCTGCAACTGGACCCGGCGCCGATCTGGTGGCCCGCCGAGAGCGGCAATCGTCTCAGAGGCATGGTCGAGGTCGGGACCGGCCGGTTCCAGCCCTATACCCGCAAGATCGCCGGCTCGGCCGAAGACCCCGGCCACCCCGCCGCCCTGCCGCTGGATCAGGCGGCGCAGTATTTCGAGGCGGGCGAGCAGGACTCCCTGGCCGAAGCTGTCGAACTGGTCGAGGGCGGCTATCCGGCGTTCGACCGTCAGGCCTTCCTGGAAGGGCATCTGACGCCCGTGCTGTGGGGCTCGGCCCTGCGTCACTTCGGCATCGACGAACTGCTGAAGGCCATCGGCGACTGGGCACCCGCGCCCAAGGTCATGAAGGCCAAAAAGGAATTCCCGCCAGAGACCCGCAACGCCCCCGCCCCGGTCGAAACCGAGGTCGAGCCGGGATCGAACGAGGTCACCGGCTTCGTCTTCAAGGTCCAGGCCAATATGGACCCCAACCACCGCGACCGGATCGCCATGTTCCGCATGGCGTCGGGCGCCTTCAAGCGCGGCATGAAGCTGAAGGTGCAGAACACCGGCAAGTCGCTGTCGGTCAATGCGCCGATCATGTTCTTCGCCAGTGACCGCGAACTGGCCGACGACGCCTTTGCGGGCGATGTGATCGGCATTCCGAACCACGGAGTGCTGCGGGTGGGCGACAGTCTGTCGGAAAGCGGCGTGGTGCGGTTCGCGGGCCTGCCGAACTTCGCGCCCGAAATCCTGCAACGGGTCCGGGTGAAAGACCCGCTGAAGGCCAAGCACCTGAAGAAGGCGCTGGAGGGTCTGGCCGAGGAAGGCGTGACCCAGTTGTTCCGGCCCGAGATCGGCTCGGACTTCATCGTCGGCGCCGTGGGCCAGCTGCAATTCGAGGTCATGGCCGACCGTCTGGGCGAGGAATATGGTCTGGACGTCATTTTCGAACCCAGCCCCTACGCCGAGGCGCGCTGGATCGGCGGGACGGAGGCGGATGTCGAGGACTTCAGCGGCAAATACCGGCCGCAGATGGCGCGCGACATCGACCAGGCCCCGGTCTTCCTGGCCAAGTCCAGCTGGGAGACCGGCTATGTCGGCGAACGTTTCCCCAAGATCGCCTTCACCAAGACCAAGGAACGCGGCTGAGACGCGCCGGACCGCCGCACGGCGCACGGCGCAGCTTCGGACTTTATTCGGCCCCGCGTCTGGGCCATGGTCGGATGTCGGGCGCCATCGCGCCGGAGGACCGATGCCCTTGCTGTTCGCCCTAACCAGCGCCGCCCTGATGCTGCAGGCCGCACCGTCCGTGGGGTTGATCTCCTATGACGAGGCCGTGCGGTGCGCGGGTCTGACCCAGGCGGCGTCGGAACTGGAGGGCAGCGAAAGCGCGCAAGGGCGCAGGCTTTACGACGCGGCGCTTTACTGGTCGCTGGCGGCGATGCAGGCGGCGACCGTCGCCGGCAAGCCCGCCCCCGCTGCTGAGGCCGACCAGACCCGCGCCCGCATCGCCGCCGTACGCCAGTTGAACGGCGATGCGGCCGAGGCCAGGGCCACCCTGCTACGCTGCCAGCAGAAGACGCCGAACCTGGGCTGAGGCCCACAACCGCGTCTGTGGATAAGACCGACCGAACCGCTTCGGCGGCGCTGCGTTTGCATTGGACGCCGCAGGAGACGCAGTCTGCGTCTCGAAGCGGGATTACAGAGGTCCAGCGCATGTTCGAATTCGGCCGCGATCTTCGAAAACTCTTCGCCCAAGCGAGAGAGAGCGAAGACCTGGGCTGGGTCGAGTTGATCGGTCCCGACCTGCTGCGGGCCGAGGCGTTGCGCGAATCCATCGATGCGGGCCGGGTGTCCTGCAACCGACCGTTCGAGATCGAACACCGGGCCGCCGCCCTGTGGCGCGAACACGCCCGGCGGACGGGCGCCGCCGAAAGCCTGGACCGGGCGGACCGCTGCGCCGACAGCCTGGCGCGGTCGGCGGCGAACGAGGATCAGAGGGCGCTGGCGGCGGCGGACGGCGCCGCGGCGGCCATGCTGCGTTTCGATCTGTGCGGCGGACCGGAACGGCTGGACCAGGCCCTGGCGCGGCTGGCCAGCGTTCGTCGCCCGCGCGGCAGGCGCGCCGCCTCCACATTGGCGGCGATCCATGCCCGGCTGAAGGCCCGCATGGCGCGGCTGGCTGGGGACATCGACAGTCTGGCCGAGGCGGGCGGGCTGATGGAAGCGGCGGTTCAGGGCGATGCGGCCGAGGATCTGGACCTGAGGATGGATCACGCCGCCCTGACCCTGGAGACGGGCGTGGTGCGGCGCGACGTGCGTCTGCTGGACCAGGCGGGTCGCAGCCTGGGCGCCCTGGTCGAGATCGCCTCGCCGGATCATCGACCGCTGACGCGCGCGCGGGCGCTGGCGCTTTGCGGCGCCGGTCTGTCGGCCCTGGCGGCCGTGGCGGGACATCAGGCGGCGCGGGCTCAGGCGCGGACCATGTTCGACGCCGCCGCCGACCAGTTCACCCCGGACCACAGCCCCCTGGACTGGGTCGCCATCCAGATTCTGCACGCCGGAGACGCGGCGCAGTCGCTGATGCTGCTGGCCCAGGCGGAAAGCCTGACCCAGGGCCGGGAGCTGGTGCTGGGCGCCCTGGTGCGCGAGCGGCGGATCACCCGTGAAGTCGCCCTGGCCGAGGCGGTCGGCGACCTGGCGGCCCTGATGACGTTGGAAACGCGGCTACGCGCCCGGATGACGGAGGCGACGCCGCTGGACTGGTCTGCGGATCAGATCGGCATGGCCGAGATTCAGCTGTCGCGCCGCCGGTTAACGGGCGTCGAGGCCGGCGGCCTGGGGCTGATCCTGGGCGAGGCGGCGATGACGGCGCGCGAACGGGGCGTGGATGTTCTGGCCGAACGGGCGGACAGCCTGTTGACCACGTCGCGGAGCTAGAGGCGCGCCTCAGCCGCCCATGGCCACGAAGGCGCCGTTCAGGAACCGGGGCTTGCCGTAGCTCAGCCGCTGACCCTCGTCGGCCAGGACGCGGCCGCCGGCCGCCTCCAGCACCGCCTGGCCCGCCGCCGTATCCCATTCCGAGGTCGGGCCGGTGCGGGGATAGGCGTCGAACCGCCCCTCGGCGATCAGGCAGAACTTCAGCGAGGAATCGGTACCCTGCCAGTTCGTGCAGCCATGACGGGCCGCCAGACGCGCCGCCTCTTCATCGGTGACGCTATGGCTCAACAGGGCCAGGCCCTCGCGAGGACGGTCGCGCACGCGGATGGGACGCCAGTCCTCGCCGGCATGGGCCTCCCCGGCCTGAAGGGCGCCGAACTGACGCCGGAAGGCGCCGCCCTCGGGCCTGTCGGTGCGCCAAGTGGTCGAGGTCGCGGGCGCCGTCACGACGCCGGCCACCGGATAGCCGGCGTGGACCAGGGCGATATTGACGGTGAAGGCCTCGCCCCCGCGCACGAACCCACGTGTTCCGTCCAGAGGATCGATCAGCCAGAACCAGTCGTCGGCCGAGGCGGGCGCGCCGCTTTCGGCCACCGCCTCTTCAGCCACGGTCTGGACGCCGGGATAGGCGACCGCCAGCCGTTCCAGGATCAGGGCCTCGGCCGCGCGGTCCGCCTGGGTGACGGGGCTGTCGTCGGACTTGGTCTCGACTGGCGTGCCGGCCCGCCAATAGGGCAGGATCAGCCGCGCGGCCTCCTCCGCGATCTCGGCGATGGCCAGGGACAGGGCGCCCGACTTCAGATCGCGCTCGAGATCGACGTGGGACGGGACAGAGGAGGAGGCGGTCGTCATGGGCGGGTCGATAGACCATCCGGGCGGTTCCATGAACCGGCAAATCACGTCAACTTCGCGCGCGATACGAACTGTGACCTGAGTGCTCCAGCCGCCATGACCCTGACCGACGCCGCCGACGCCGCTCCGATCGACCTTCCCGTCGACGGAACCGAACTGGCCACCTATGTCGCGGCCAAGCTGTGCCATGACTTCATCAGCCCGTCCGGCGCCATCGTCTCGGGTCTGGATCTGATGCAGGATCCGGCCGCTCAGGACATGCGCGACGACGCCATGGCCCTGATCGAGCAGAGCGCCCGCAAGATGGTCGCCCTGGTCCATTACGCCCGCGTGGCGTTCGGCGCCGCGACCACCAGCGAGCGGTTCACGGCGCGCGAGCTGGAGCATCTGCTGGTCGGCATGACCCAGGGCGGACGGGCGTCGCTGGACTGGCGCATAGCGGACGGCGAGTTCTCCAAGCCCCAGGCGCGCGCCCTGACCAATCTGGCCTATCTGACCGTCGGGGCCTTGCCGATGGGCGGCGCGGCGGTGATCCAGACGCGGACGGAAGAGGGGTTCCTCTATCTGGAGGGCTTCGCCGAGGGCGCCCGCGCGCGACTGAAGCCCGAGGCCGTCGTGGGACTGGCGGGCGAACGCCTGACCGAAGGCCTGGCGGGCCAGTGGATCCAGCCCTATTGGCTTTGGCTGACCGTAACCGAGGCCGGCGGCGCGCTGCACGTCAAGGTTGAGGACGGAAAGGTCGCCCTGGTCGCCCGGATGCCCGCCTGAGGCCGTTTCCAAACGACTCGTTAACTGGCATCAGCGCTATAATCGGCCCGAATCCAGGGAACGAGTGCGCCGCGCCATCGAGGAGAGGGCCATGAATTTTCGAACCTGCCTGATCGTCGACGACAGCCGCATCATCCGCAAGGTTGCGCGTCGGGTCATCGAGGGCCTGGGCTATGAGGTCGACGAGGCCGCCGACGGCGCCGAGGCCCTGGCCTATTGCATCGGGGCCATGCCCGACGTCGTCCTGGTCGACTGGAACATGCCGGTGATGGACGGGATCACCTTCCTGCGCCGCCTGCGCGCCACCGCCGGCGGGGATCGGCCCAAGGTGTTGTTCTGCACCATCGAGACCCGGCCCGAACGGATCGCCGAGGCCCTGGCCGCCGGCGCCGACGACTATGTGATGAAGCCCTTCGACGGTGAAATCCTGCAGTCCAAGCTAATGGAGGTCGGAGCGATCGCCGCATGACGCCGGACGATTTCGACAAGCTGCAATCCCTTCTCGCCACCCGCGCCGGCTATCGCCTGTCGCGGGATCGCATCCACCTGGCCGAGCATCGCCTGGGGCCGGTGGCGCGGCGCGAGGGATACGCCAATGTCGAGGCGCTGCTGGCCAATCTGTGGGCCAGTCCGGTGGCCTCCCAGGCCTGGGCGGTGATCGAAGCGCTGCTGAACGCCGAGACCTGGTTCCGGCGCGACCGCGAGCCGTTCCGCATTCTGGAGGCCGAGCTGTTGCCGGCGCTGGCCAAGGCCCGCCCCAACGGCCGCGTCAGGATCTGGTCGGCGGGCTGCTCCACCGGCCAGGAAGCCTGGTCCATCGCCATGGCGGCGCTGGAGACGGACGCCGCCGTCGATCTGATCGCCACCGATCTGTCGCAACGCGCCATCGAGAAGGCGCGCTCTGGCCTCTACACCGGTTTCGAAATCCAGCGCGGCCTGACGGCCCGGACCATGCTGCGCTGGTTCGAGCCGATGGAGGACCAGTGGATCGTCAAGGCGGAACTGGCCGACGCCGTGCGGTTCGGCCGCGCCAATCTGCTGGACGAGCCGACCGACGACGTCCGTTTCGACGTCATCTTCTGCCGCAACGTGCTGAGCGACATGGAGCCGGCGCGGCGCGCGCGGCTGCTGGACGGGCTGGAGCGCCGGCTGGTGGACGACGGCTGCCTGTTCCTGGGCGCCGACGAACGCCTGGAAGGCGAGACGGTGGCCTTCCGTCCCGTCAACGGCCGACGCGGCCTGTATGTGAAGGCGCCGTCCGCCCTGCGACGCGCCGCCTGACCCGCGCGCAGCACGCCGCCGTCAGGCCGCGTGAAGCTCCTGCTTCACCCGTTCGGCCAGGGTCTTGATGTCCAGCGGCTTGGGCAGGAAGGACACGCCCGTCTCGTCCTGCAGCAGGTCCGAGAAATCGCTTTCGGCATAGCCGGAGATGAACATGACCGGGGCGTCGCCCAGATAGGGCCGCGCCTTCTTCAGAAGCGACGGACCGTCCAGGCCGGGCATGATGACGTCCGAGATCATCATGTCGATCTGGCCGGCGTGCTCCTCGGCCAGCAGCAGGGCCTCCTCGCCGTCCGCCGCCTCGATCACCTCATAGCCGCGCTGGCGCAGCAGGCGGGCGGCGATGCCGCGCACGGCGTCCTCGTCCTCCACGAACAGGATGCGGCCGGCGCCGGACAGGTCGCGCGGCGCCTTGACCTTGACCTCGACCGGCTGCACCTCGGCCAGCTCCGCCTCGCCGGCGGCGGGCAGGAACAGGCGGAAGGCCGCGCCGACGATCCTGGCGTCCGGGCCTTCGACATTGCTGACCGCAATATGGCCGCCCGCCTGCTGGGCGATGCCATAGACGGTGGCCAGGCCCATGCCGGTGCCCTCGTTGACCGCCTTTGTGGTGAAGAAGGGCTCGAAGATCTTGTCCAGCAGTTCGGGCGGCACGCCGGGACCGTTGTCGGACACCTCGATCAGGGCGACCTCGTGGGTCGGGGCATCGGCCCAGCCCAGGCCGCGCGCCTCTTCGGCGGTCAGACGCCGCGTCGAGATGGTGACGACGCCCGACCCCGGCTCGACCACGCCGCGCATGGCGTCGCGAGCATTGACGGCCAGGTTCATCACAGCCGTCTCCAGCTGGGACTTGTCGGCCAGAACCACCGGCAGATCGCGGCCGTAGTCGGTCTCCAGCCGCACGTCCTCGCGCAGCAGCCGACGCAGCAGGATGGCGAACTCGCCCACCAGTTCGCCTAGGTCCAGCCGCTCGCGCCGCACCGTGGACTTGCGCGAGAAGGCCAGCAGCTTGCGCACCAGATCGGCGGCGCGAATGGCCGTCTGGCGGATTTCGTTCAGCCCCTCATAGGACGGATCGCCAACCGGGTGGCGCTCCAACAGGCCCGACAGCTGAAGCTGGATCGCGGTCAGCAGATTGTTGAAGTCGTGCGCCACCCCGCCCGCCAGCTGGCCCACGGCCTGCATCTTCTGGGCCTGGTTGAGCTGAAGCTCCATCGACTTCTGCGACGAGACGTCGAACAGCCAGATCCGGCGGCGCTCGCCCTCGGGCGCGACATACAGGTGAAGCATCTTGTCGGGATAGGCGCGCGCGACCAGTTCGACCGGGCCGGACGATCCGGCCGCCAGCTTGGCCCGCGCCTCCGCGACGCCCGCGGGGTCGAACAGATGGCCGAAGGCGGCGTCGCGCGCCGCAGCCGGGCCGGTCAGGACGGCCAGCGCCGGATTGGCCTCTTCCGCCCGCCCGGCGAAGAGGTCGTCGCCGCCGATGACGGCCGAGCCGAACGGCGCGCCGGCGGCCATGGCCCGCGCCTCTCCGGTCACGGCGGCCGCTGTCGAGACCATGTGAGACGAAGCGATGGGCAGGACCGCGTCCGGCGCCGCCCGCATCAGGAACCGCCCCTCTCCGACCCGGCCGATCACCACCTCGACCTCCCGCTTGCCGATCAGGACGATGGCGCGACCGGGTTCGCCCTTCCGAGCCTGGGCGAAGGCCATGTAGAGGGCCTGGGCCGACTTGCCGCGCGGCAGGGCGGTCGTGGAGCCGTTGGCCTCGGCCCAGGCGGCGTTGAAGGCCAGGATCTGCCCCGAATCCCACACCACGGCCGCCGGCTCGGCCATGGCGTCCAGCATTTCTATCGTCGCATCACTATTGGGCCTGGCGTTCGCCGCCCGCCTAAAGCCGAACAGGCCGATCAAGGCGATCGCCCCGACCGTCAGGATCAGCATCAGCCCCGGTGCCGAGGTCGGATTGTCGCGAAACGCCGGATAGGCCAGGGACGCGATCGCCACGACGACGCCGAACGCCATCACGGCGGACAACAGATCGAATGGAGAACGGCGGGTGGACGTCATACGGCCTCGCGAATCAAGGACTTCATCATACGCTCAAATCCTGACGCACCCTTACCGCCGCCCTATCGACGCGCACGCGACTGGAAGACGAAGCCGATGATCTTGGCGGCGGCGTCGAAATGTTCGCGCGGAATGACCTCGTCCACCTCGACCGTCGCATAGAGGGCGCGGGCCAGGGGCACGTTTTCGACGATCGGCACGCCGTGTTCGGTCGCCACTTCCCGAATCCGCATGGCCAGGGCGTCGACGCCCTTGGCCACGCAGATCGGGGCGCCGTCGCCCTGATCCGGCTCATAGCGCAAGGCCACCGAATAGTGGGTCGGGTTGGTGACGATGACGGTGGCCTTGGGCACATTGGCCATCATCCGCTGGCGGCTGCGCTGCATGCGGATCTGCTTCAGCTTGGCCTTGACGTGCGGGTCGCCCTCGGACTGTTTGTAGTCTTCCTTCAGCTCTTCCTTGGTCATCCGCATCCGCTTGGCGAAGCGCATCTTCTGCCAGATAAAGTCGGCCCCCGCCGTCGCGCCCAGCAGGATGATGGCCGAAACGAACAGTGAGATCGCCATGTCGCGCGCCAGCGGCAGTATGGCCAGAGGGCTGACGGCGACCAGATTTTCGAACTCGCGCGCGTGCGGTTTCAGCACCATCCAGCAGATCAGGCAGACGGCGACCAGTTTCAGCAAGGTCTTGAGGAACTGCACCAGACCGTCGGGGCCGAACAGGCGTTTGAACCCCTGCAACGGACTGATCGCCGACCATTTGGGCTTCAGCTTCTCGGCGGTGAAGATCAGGCCCGACTGCGCCAGATTGCCGCCCGCGCCGCCGATGATGGTGGCCAGCATGACCGCCCCCAGGAAGGGCGCGACGGCCCAGACCGCCCGCACCATGATCTGATTGCCCGCGCCGGAGTTCAGCGCGCCCAGCATCTGGTGCGGGGCGGCGATGAAGGGCAGCATCTGTTCGGCGATGGATGAGGCGAACCAGCCGCCGGTCATCAGGATCACCGCCGCCGCCCCCGCCAGGGACAGGACCTGGGCGACGTCCGGCGATTTGGCGACGTCGCCCTTCTTTCGCGCGTCCTCGAGCTTTCGCGGGGTCGCCTCTTCGGTTTTCGATTCGGGATCGGCGCCTTCAGCCACCGGCGCCTCCCCCCGGACCGCCGAACACGAAATACTCCGCCACACGGCGGTATCGGTCGATGAAGATGACGCCGAGCGCGCCCAGGCTCAGGGCGAAGATCGACAGGCCCAGAATGACGCTGAGCGGGGCGACGGCGAAATAGACCTGGAAGGCCGGCATGACCCGCGCCACCAGACCGGACGCCAGGTTGAAGATCAGGGCGAAGACCAGGACCGGGGCCGCCAGCTGAACCCCCAGCATGAAGCTGTCGCCCAGGGTCCGCACCGCCATCTGGGTGAAGTCGGCCATGATCAGCGGCTTGGCCGGGGCGATCAGTTGATAGGATCCCACCATGCCGGCGATGAACAGGTGATGGGTGTCTGTGGCGAACAGCAGCGTCACCCCCAGCAGGGTCAGGAAGGCGGCGATGGTCGTGCCCGGCTGGGCCTGCATGGGGTTGGCCGTCTGGGCGAAGCTGAGCGTGGTCTGCAGCGACACGATCTCGCCGGCGGTCGACAGGGCGGCCATGAACATGCGCAGCAACAGGCCGATCATCAGCCCGACGACCACCTCGCGGATGATCCAGCCGACCATCAGCCCCAGGCTGTCAGGCAGGCCCGGCAGGGCGCCGCGCACGACAGGCCACAGCGCCAGGCTGATGACCAGCGCCAGCGACAGCCGCACGCGCGGCGGCACATAGGTCTCGCCGAAGCCGGGGATCAGCATCAGGATCGCCGCGATCCGGGCGAAGATCAGCCCCCCCGCCCAGACCTGATCGGCGGTTGCCCAGGAGTCCATAGGCGCCTCCGCTACATCCCCGCGATGCGGGCCGCGATCTGACGCATGAAGCCGCCCAGCAGCGCCCCCATCAGCGGCAGGAACAGGATCAGCGACACGAAGATGGCGATGATCTTGGGCGCATAGATCAGGGTCTGCTCCTGGATCTGGGTCAGGGCCTGGAACAGGCCGATCACCACGCCGACCACCAGCCCGACCAGCAGGACGGGCAGGCAAAGCTGGATCGTCAGCCAGATGGCGTCGCGGCCAACGTCCAGAACTTCGGCGCCGTTCATCGGCCTGCGCTCCTGCAAATCACTGGGCAGAAAATGCCGACAGGATGGTTAACAGGCCGCTAACCCGCGCCTTCGCGACGCAGCCCCTCCCCTTCCGTTTCGCTTGTGTCTATGTAGCCGACCATGACCGACGTTCGCTCCCCCAAAGTCACCCAGGCCGAAGCCGAAGCCGCCGTGCGCACCCTGATCGAATGGGCGGGCGACAATCCCTCGCGCGAGGGCCTGCTGGAAACCCCCGCCCGCGTGGCCAAGAGCTATCGCGAGCTGTTTCAGGGCTATGAGGTCGATCCGCTGTCCTATCTGGAGAAGACCTTCGAGGAGACGGGCGGCTACGACCAGCTGGTGGTGCTGAAGGACATCCGCTTCGTCAGCTTCTGTGAACACCACATGCTGCCGGTCGTGGGCAAGGCGCATGTCGCCTATCTGCCGACCGACCGGGTCGTGGGCATCTCCAAGCTGGCGCGGGTGGTGCGCGGCTTCGCCCGACGGCTTCAGATCCAGGAAAAGATGACCTCCGAGATCGCCGAGGCGATCCATACCGTGCTGCGCCCGCATGGCGTCGGCGTGGTCATCGAGGCCGAGCATTCCTGCATGACCCTGCGCGGCGTCAATGCGCCGGGCGCCAGCCTGTCGACCAGCCACCTGATCGGCGTGGTCCGCGACGATCCCCGTACGCGCGAAGAATTCCTGCGACTGGTGCGCGGCTGATTTTCCACCCACGGGTGAACTGGCGCAGCTTTTGCGTCTGACGGACCAGAGGAGGCGCTGACGATGCCCTGGTCCCTGGTTTCGACCCGCAATGAGACAGTTCGGATTGCGCGCGGCGGATGGCTGGATGCGCTGCGTTTCATCGTGGCCTTCCTGATCATCCTGCATCACTTCCAGGCCGCGGGACCTGAACCGCTGGCGCATGTGATCAATCCGATCTTCGAGCGCGGCGGCTTTCTGCTGACCAACTTCTTTCTGATCGACAGCGGCTATGTGCTGATGCGCGTCTATGGGGCGGCGGTGGACAAGGGGCGGATGTCGCCGGGCGACTTCTTCCTGAAGCGGTTCCTGCGCGTGGTTCCGGCCCATCTGATCATGGGTCTGTCGCTGGTCGGGTTCGTGCTGCTGGCCACCGCGGCCGGCGTCCCGCCGCGCAATCCCGAATGGTTCGCCTGGGACCAACTGCCCGCCCAACTGCTGCTGCTGCAGTCGTATGGCGTGCATGGCGGCCTGGGCTGGAACGCGCCGACATGGTCGATCTCGGCCCTGATCGGCTGTTACCTGGCCTTTCCCTGGATCATTCGCGGCCTGATGCGGCTGGGGCCGTGGTCGGCGCTGGCGATCGGCGTCGGCGTCTATCTGGCCGCCAATCAGCTGTGCTGGTCGTTCCTCGGCTATCCCGTCTATCAGATGCCGATGGGCTACGGCATCGTGCGGGCCCTGCCCCTGTTCTTCCTGGGAATGTGCCTGGCCTGGTTCGCCCAGAAGGTCTGGATCGCGCCGCGCCTGGCCGGCTGGGCAGGCGTCCTGGCCGCCATCGGCTTCTTCGCCCTGGAGCTTCACGACAAGCACGCCCTCATCGCCCTGGCGCTGATCTCGATCATCATCCTGGCCGCCGGCGCCGTGCCGGTGAAGCGGCCTTCCAAGGTGGTCGAGACGGCCGCCATGGTCTCCTTCTCCATGTTCATCTCCAACGAGGTGGTCCGCATCGCCTGGTTCGGCGTGGTCAACGCCGTGGAGGCCCGCTTCGCCCTGCCCGTCGCCGCGCAATGGGGCCTGTGGGGCCTGGGCGTCGCGGCGGCCGTGGGTTTCGCCTTCGCCTTCCACTTCGCCATCGACAACCCGATCCAGACCCGCATCAGAGGCTGGCTGAAACGCCGCAGCGCCCGGCGCGGCCAGCGCCAGCCCGAGCTTGGCCCGGTCATCTCCATCGACGGTTAGCCCGCCTCCCAGGTCGCCCTGGCGACTGACGATCCTCAACCCCAAGGTCGCCGTGGCGACCGACGATCCTCGACCAAAGTCGCTCTCTCCAGCCGTCCCGCTCTGGGTCAATGTCGGCGTCCACGCATCCTGAAGGATGTGCAGAACGGCCGATAACGGCGACTTGGGAGGAAATGGATCATGGCAACCGACGCACCCATTGCGTCCGGGGACGGGGAGCACACGGTCGATCGCAGCGATCGGCTTGTGATCCTGGCCTCGTCGGTCGGCACCGTCATCGAGTGGTACGACTTCTATCTTTACGGCTCGCTGGCGGCGATCATCACCGTCCAGTTCTTCTCGGGCGTCAACGAGACGACCGGCTATATCTTCGCCCTGATGGCCTTCGCCGCCGGGTTCGCGGTGCGGCCCTTCGGCGCCATCGTCTTCGGACGTCTGGGCGACCTGTGGGGACGCAAGAACACCTTCCTGGTGACCATGCTGCTGATGGGCCTGTCGACCTTCGTCGTCGGTCTTCTGCCGCCCTATGCGGTCATCGGCATCGCGGCGCCGATCATCCTGGTGCTGATGCGCCTGATCCAGGGCCTGGCCCTGGGCGGCGAATACGGCGGCGCCGCCACCTATGTCGCCGAACATGCGCCCAAGGGCAAACGCGGCTTCTACACCTCCTTCATCCAGATCACCGCCACCGCCGGCCTGATCCTGAGCCTGGCCGTCATCCTGGGCGTGCGTTTCGCCGTCGGCGAGGAAGCCTTCGCCGAATGGGGCTGGCGCATTCCCTTCCTGGTCTCGATCCTGCTGCTGGGCGTGTCCCTGTGGATCCGCCTGAAGCTGGCCGAAAGCCCGTCGTTCAAGAAGATGAAGGCCGAAGGCAAGGGCTCCAAGACCCCGCTGAAGGACAGCTTCGGCAAATGGCCCAACCTCAAGCTGGTGCTAATCGCCCTGGTGGGTCTGACCGCCGGTCAGGCCGTCATCTGGTACACCGGCCAGTTCTACGCCCTGTTCTTCCTGGAGCGGGTGCTGCGGGTCGATGCGACCCTGGTCTATGTGCTGCTGGCCATCGCGCTTCTGGCGGCCTCGCCCTTCTTCATCTTCTGGGGCTGGCTGTCGGACAAGGTGGGCAGAAAGCCGATCATCCTGGCCGGGTGCCTGATCGCGGCCCTGACCTATATGCCGCTGTTCAACGCCCTCACCCAGGCCGCCAATCCGCGCCTGGCCCAGGCCGCCGCCTCGGCGCCGGTTGTGATCTACGCCGATCCCGCCGACTGCCACCTGCAGTTCGATCCGGTCGGCAAGACGGTGTTCAACCACTCCTGCGACGTGGCCAAATCCTATCTGGCCAAGGCGGGCGTGACCTACACCAATGTCGCGGCCCCGGCCGGCACGGTGGCCCAGGTCCGCATCGGCGACCGCGCGGTGGTCGACAGCTTCCGCGGCGACGCCATGGCCCCGGCCGACTTCGCCGCCCGCAAGAAGACCTGGGACAAGGGCCTGGGCGAGGCCCTGACCGCCGCCGGCTATCCGGCCAAGGCCGACAGCGCCCTGGTCAACAAGCCGATGGTGGTGCTGATCCTGTTCATCCTCGGCTTCTATGTGACCATGGTCTACGGGCCGATCGCGGCGGCCCTGGTCGAGATGTTCCCGACCAAGATCCGCTACACCTCCATGTCCCTGCCCTATCACATCGGCAACGGCTGGTTCGGCGGCTTCCTGCCGACCACCGCCTTCGCCATGGTGGCCGCCACCGGCAACATCTACTACGGCCTGTGGTATCCGATCGTCGTGGCGCTGGCGACGGTCGTGCTGGGCTTCCTGCTGGTCAAGGAAGGCAAGGACGTCGATCTGAACGCCTGATCCTGCTTTCAGGCGCAACGGTGAGGCGGGTCGTCGAAAGACGGCCCGCCTTTCGCTTGTGAAACACCCCCCGCCCGGTTCAGATGCCCCCATGTTCAGCCTGACCATCCTCGGCCTGGTCGCCGCCTATATGGCGGTGCTGTTCGCCGTCGCCTGGCATCAGGAACGGCCGGCGGCCAGTGCGCGCGGCAAGGGGCTGGGGCCGTCGGTCTATGCCCTGTCGCTGGCCATCTACTGCACCTCCTGGACCTATTATGGCGCGGTCGGCACGGCGGCGCGCGACGGGTGGGAATATCTGCCCATCTACATCGGGCCGGTGATCGGCCTGACCCTGCTGTTCCCGCTGTGGCGGCGCATCGCGGCGGCCGCCCGGCGCGAGAACGTCGGCTCCATGGCCGACTTCGTGGCCTCCCGCTACGGCAAGAGCCAGACCCTGGGCGCGGCCGTCACCGTCGTCGCCATCCTGGGGTCCCTGCCCTATATCGCGCTGCAGCTGAAGTCGCTGTCGATGGCCGGCGCCCTGTTGACGGCGGGCACGCCGGTCGCGGGATCAGAGCGTCTGACGGTGCTGGTCCTGGCCGGGGTGCTGGCTTTTTTCGCCATCCTGTTCGGCGCGCGCCGGCCCGATCTGACCGAACACAATCGCGGCCTGATCCAGGCCATCGGTCTGGAATCGATGGTCAAGCTGGGCGCCCTTCTGTTCGTCGCCGTCTTCGCCCTGGTCCTGCTGCTGAACCAGGGATCGCCGCCCCGCATCATGGAGGGACTGGGGGCGCTGGCCGCGCCGCCTGACGTCACGCCGCGCTTCACCGCCATCACCCTGTTGTCGACCCTGGCGATCTTCTGCCTGCCACGTCAGTTTCACGTCGCCTTCGTCGAGGGCGCACAGCCGTCCGATGTCAGGCGGGCGCGCTGGATCTTTCCGCTCTATCTGATGCTGACCAGCCTTGCGGTTCTGCCGCTGGTGGCGGCGGGCGCGCTGTTCGCGCCCACGGTGAACCCCGATCTTCTGGTGCTGGGCCTGCCGTTCCAGCGCGGCGAGACCCTGCTGACCGCCATCGTCTTCGTCGGCGGTTTCTCGGCCGCAACGGCCATGGTGATCGTCGAGGCCGTGGCCCTGTCGGCCATGGTGTCCAACAGCCTGATCCTGCCCTTCCTGGCGCGCGATCGCTGGCGGGTGCGGGGCGACGCCTCGGACATGGCGGGGACCATCCTGCAGGTCCGGCGCGGGGCGATCGTGGCGGTCCTGCTGCTGGCCTGGCTCTATTACCAGGCGACGGATCAGTCGCACGGGCTGGCGGCCATGGGGCTGGTGTCCTTCGCCGCCCTGGCCCAGTTGGCGCCGGCCCTGTTCGGGGCGGTGCTGTGGCGCGGCGGCCATGCCCAGGGGGCGCTGGCGGGCATGGGGGCGGGCATGGGCGTGTGGATCGTCATGCTGGCCCTGCCGCAACTGGCCCCCGGCGCGCCCTGGCAGATCTATGTCATGCTGGGGATCAGGGATCCGCTGGCCCTGGGCGTCTTCGTCAGCCTGGGCCTGAACCTGGCGGCCTATGTCGGGGTGTCGCGCCTTGCTCGGCCGCGGTTGATCGACCGGGTCCAGGCCCGCGCCTTCGTGGATCGGCTGGGGCCGGACTGGATGGAGACAAGGCCCTCGCCGGCGGGGGCGTCGGTCGGCGACCTGCGCGCCCTGGTCGCCCGCTTCATCGGCGACGAACGGGCCGAGCGCGCCTTTTCCGCCTGGGGGCGAGAGACGGACACCAGGCTGCGCGACGCCGACCCGGCCGACGCCGCCCTGGCCCGCGCGGCCGAGCGGATGCTGGCGGGCGCCATCGGTGCGGCCTCGGCCCGCCGGGTCATCGCCGCCGCCCTGGCCGGGGTGGGCCGGGCGCCCGAGGACGTGGTGCGGATGCTGGACGAGGCGTCCCAGGCCGTCCAGTTCAACCGCGACCTGCTGCAGACCACGCTGGACAACATCGACCAGGGCGTGATCGTGGTGGACGAGGATCTGCGCGTCACCGCCTGGAACCGGCGCTATGTGGCCATGTTCGACCTGCCCGTCGGTTTCGTCCACGTCGGCCTGCCGATCGCCAACATCTATCGGCTGAACGCCGAGCGGGGCGAGAGCCCGAACGACATAGAGGTCTGGGTCGAACGGCGGCTGGAGGCCCTGAGCCGCCGCATCCCCCACGACCACGAACGTCAGCAGCCGGACGGACGGGTGCTGCGGTCATCGGGCGCGCCCATTCCCGGCGGAGGCTACGCCACCAGCTACACCGACATCACCGCCCTGAGACGCGCGGCGCGCCAGCTGGAAGAGGCCAACGAACGGTTGGAGGCGCGGGTGGCCGACCGCACAGCCCGACTGGACGAGGCCCGCCAGATCGCCGAGGACGCCACCGCCTCAAAGACCCGGTTCCTGGCCGCCGCCAGCCACGACCTGCTGCAGCCGCTGCACGCCGCGCGCCTGTTCATCGCCGCCCTGAAGGAGGAGCCTGCGCTTCAGGAGACGTCCAGCCGCGCCCTGGCCGTCAACGCCGATCGCGCCATCGACAGCGCCCACCGCCTGCTGACCGCCCTGCTGAACCTGTCCAAGCTGGAGGCCGGGGGCGTGCGGACCAATGTGACGCGGGTGTCGCTGGGGGGCCTGTTCGACGATCTGCGGCGCGAGTTCGCACCCGTCGCCGAGGCCAAAGGTCTGCGCCTGACGCTGACGCCGACGCGGCTGTGGGTGACGTCGGACCGCGACCTGCTGCGCTCCATGCTGCAGAACCTGGTCGCCAACGCGATCCGCTACACCGACCGGGGCCGGGTCCTGGTCGGGGTTCGACGCTGCGGCGAGACGGTGCGGCTGCTGGTCTGCGACACCGGGCGCGGCATTCCCCAGGCGCAGCAGGAGACGGTGTTCAACGAGTTCGTGCGCCTGCCGGGCGCGGCGGTGGACGAACCGGGCGCGGGCCTGGGGCTGGCCATCGTCAAACGCCTGTCCAGCCTGCTGGACCATCCGCTGTCGCTGACCTCAGACCTGGGGGCCGGGGCGACCTTCCGCATCGACCTGCGCCGCTGCGCGCCCGACGTGATCGCCGAGGTCGCGCCGTCGCACGATGTTCGACTGCCGCTGGCGGGGCTGAGGGTCCTGTGCGTGGACAACGAACCGGTGATCCTGGAGGCGCTGAACGCCCTTCTGACCCGCTGGGGCGCGCGGCCGACGCTGGTTTCCAGCGTCGAGGCGGCCATGGCGTCGAAAGGGCCTTTCGACGCCGCCGTGGTCGATCTTCATCTGGGCGACGGGCCGGAAGGCTTCGCCGTCATCGACTGGCTGCGGCCCCACGGGGTGCGCCGCATCGCCCTGGTCACCGCCGACACGCGCGAAGGGCTGAACGAACAGGCTGCGGCGGCCGGCGCCGTTCTGCTGCCCAAGCCGATCAAGCCGGCGGCGCTGAAAGCCTTTCTGTCCAGCTGATCAGCCAGGGTCCATCTGCTTGGCCAAGATGACCGCCTGGGTGCGGTTCTGGACGCCCAGCTTGCGGAAGACGCTGGTCAGGTGCGCCTTGATGGTGGCCTCAGACACGCCCAGGTCGAAGGCGATCTGTTTGTTCAGCCGCCCGGCTTTCAGCCCCTCGAGAATGCGCAGTTGCGAGGGCGTCAGGCTGGCCACCCGTTCGGCCAGATCGTCGTCCTCGGCCTCGGGCACGTCCGGGGCCCAGCCGTCGCCGGCCAGAATGGCGGCGATGGCTTCGACCATCTGCGGCAAGGCTGTGGACTTGGGAATGAAGCCGGCGGCGCCCAGACCCAGGGCGTTTCGCACCACCGGCGCATCCTCGCTGGCCGAGACCACCCCCACGGGCGCGGCCGGATGTTCGGCCCGCAACGCCGCCAGCCCCGCCATCCCTTCGCTGTCCGACAGTTTCAGGTCCAGCAGCAACAGGTCCACCGGACCCGCCTGCAGCGCCGCCCGGGCCTCGGCCAGGCTGGCGCATTCGATCACCTCGGCGCCCGGCGCCGCCTTGTCGACGGCCGAGCGCAAGGCGGCGCGAAACAGGGGGTGGTCGTCGGCGACGACGATGCGATCCATAGCGTCCTTCCCCTTGGGACGTCGTTCCCATGCGCGGCGTCTGATCGGCCGCGTCGTCGCCATCATGGCGCCGTTCGACTTTGGTCGAAACTAGACCAATGGCCAATGGTCTGGCGACGACATAGGCGGAATGCTTCGATCAAGGACGCCTGCGGAGACGGGCGCGGAGGAGCTCAGCATGACCAGGACCACCCTTTTCGCGGGCGCCGCCGTCGTCGCCCTGTTGTCCGCGCCGGGCATCGCCTCGGCCCAGTCCAGCCAGGCCGCGCTGGAGGCGCGCATCGCCCAGCTGGAAGCCGAACTGAACGCCCTGAAGGGCGAGGTCGTCGCCGCGCGAACCCAGCAGGCCGCCCAGGCCCAGGACATCATCCGGCTGGAAACCCGCCCCGCCGCGGCCCCCGCCAATCAGGGCCCGGCTCAGCAGGCCGCCCTTCCCACGCTGAGTGAAGGTTTCCGCATCGGCGATCACACCGTCAAGTTCGGCGGCTTCGTCAAGGTCGACGCCTACGCCAGCCGCTACTCCGGCGGGGATCCGGTCAATGGCGACGCCCTGCGCGAATTCCACATCCCCGGCTCCATCCCCATCGGCGGATCGAAGGAGGATACGGCCACCGACTTCAACGCCCGCCAGACCCGCTTCTGGCTGACCACCGACGGGATGGTGGGCGGCCACAAGATCGGCACGCGCATGGAGATGGACTTCCAGACCCTGCCCGGCGCCGGCGATCAGCGCACGACCAGCCCGGCCAATCCGGCCCTACGCCGCGCATTCATCACCATCGACAACTGGCTGATCGGCCAGGAATGGACCAACTTCCAGAACACCGCCGTCCTGCCCGAATCCGCCGACTTCGTCGGTGCGGCCGAAGGCACGGTCTTCGCCCGCCAGGTTCAGGTCCGCTATACGCGCGGCCCCTTGTCGGTCTCGGTCGAGAACCCCGAGACCACCGTGACCCCGTTCGGCGGCGGGGCGCGCATCGTCGCCGACGACAACAGCCTGCCGGACTTCACCGCCCGCTATGCGGTGTCCCGGCCCTGGGGCGATTTCCAGTTCGCGGGCCTGCTGCGCCAGCTGAAGTATCAGAATCCGGCGACCAGCATCGATTCCACCACGACCGGCTGGGGCCTGTCGGCCTCGACCAAGATCAAGGTCGGGTCCAAGGACGACCTGCGCCTGATGGTGACCGGGGGCGAAGGCATCGGCCGCTATGTGGGGCTGAACTTCTCCAACGACGCGGTGCTGAACGCCTCGGGCGATCTGGACGCGATCGGCGTGGTCGCCGGCTTCGCCGCCTATCGGCACGTCTGGGCGCCGGGCTGGCGCTCCAGCCTGATCTGGTCGGGCCAGAAGGTGGACAACGACATCGCCTTCACCGGCCTGGCCGCCAACCGGTCGGCTCAGAGCATCCACGCCAACTTGATCTGGTCGCCGGTTACGGCGTTTGATGTGGGCGCCGAGCTGATGTTCGCGGATCGCGAGATCGAGACCGGCGCCAGCGGCGACATGACCCGTCTGATCCTGTTCGCCAAATACGGATTCTGATTCCCTGCCGGAGACGCCGCGCGTGCCTGATCAAGACCTCTATCCCGTCCCCGCGGACTGGGCCGCCAAGGCCCATATGAACCGGCAGGCCTATGAGGCCGCGCGGGTCGCCGCCCGCGAGACCCCCGACGCCTTCTGGGCCGAACAGGCCAAACGACTGGACTGGATCACCCCCCCGACCAGGATCAAGGATGTCTCCTTCAGGAAGGAGGATTTCCGCATCCGCTGGTTCGAGGACGGGGTGCTGAACGTCTCGGCCGAGTGCATCGACCGCCACCTGCCGCACCGCAAGGACGAGACGGCCATCATCTGGGAAGGCGACGATCCCGCCGACAGCCGCCGCATCACCTATGGCGAGTTGCACGCCGAGGTGTGTCGCATGGCCAATGTGCTGAAGGCGCACGGGGCCAAGAAGGGCGACCGCATCACCCTGTATCTGCCGATGATCCCCGAGGCCGCCTACGCCATGCTGGCCTGCGCGCGGATCGGCGCGGTCCATTCGGTGGTGTTCGGCGGATTTTCTCCAGACAGCCTGTGCGGCCGGATCGAGGACTGCGGCTCCAACCTGGTCATCACCGCCGACGAGGGACTGCGCGGCGGCAAGCACGTTCCGCTGAAGGCCAATGTCGACGAGGCCCTGAAGAAGGTGAAGGTCGATACGGTCCTGGTGGTGCGCCGCACCGACCGCGACGTGCCGATGACCGAAGGGCGCGACTTCGACTATGGGCTGGAGGCGGCCAAGGCCGACGCCGACTGTCCGCCCGAGCCGATGAACGCCGAGGACCCGCTGTTCATCCTCTACACCTCCGGCTCGACCGGAAAGCCCAAGGGGGTGCTGCACACCACGGGCGGATACCTGTTCTGGGCCGCATGGACGCACGAGATCGTCTTCGACTACCGCCCCGGAGAGGTCTTCTGGTGCACCGCCGACGTGGGCTGGGTCACGGGTCACTCCTACATGGTCTATGGGCCGCTGGCGAACGCGGCGACGACCCTGATGTTCGAGGGCGTGCCCAACTATCCCGACGCCGGCCGGTTCTGGCAGGTGGTGGACAAGCACAAGGTCGAGATCTTCTACACCGCTCCCACGGCGCTTCGCGCCCTGATGCGCGAGGGCGACGGACCGGTGAAGGCCGCCTCGCGCGCCTCGCTGCGCCTGTTGGGCACGGTGGGCGAGCCGATCAACCCCGAGGCCTGGCGCTGGTATCACGAGGTGGTCGGCGACGGCCGCTGCCCCATCGTGGACACCTGGTGGCAGACCGAGACCGGCGGCCATCTGATCACCCCCCTGCCCGGCGCCACGGACCTGAAGCCCGGATCGGCCACCCTGCCCCTGCCGGGCGTCGAGCTTGAGATCGTGGACGCCGACGGTCAGCCGCTTGACGGCGCCGTGTCGGGCAATCTGTGCATCACCGACAGCTGGCCCGGCCAGATGCGCACCGTCTATGGCGACGACCAGCGCTTCTTCGACACCTATTTCTCGACCTATCCGGGCCGTTACTTCACCGGCGACGGCTGCCGCCGGGACGAGGACGGATACTATTGGATCACCGGCCGGGTGGACGACGTCATCAATGTGTCGGGCCACCGCATGGGCACCGCCGAGATCGAGAGCGCCCTGGTGCTGCACGACATCGTCGCCGAGGCGGCCGTGGTCGGCTTCCCCCATGACATCAAGGGTCAGGGCATCTACGCCTATGTCACCCTGAACCGAGGCGTCGAGCCGACCGAGGAACTGAGGAAGGCCCTGGTCGCCCATGTCCGCCAGGAGATCGGCCCCATCGCCGCGCCCGACGTCATCCAGTGGGCGCCGGGCCTGCCCAAGACCCGATCCGGCAAGATCATGCGTCGCATCCTGCGTAAAATCGCCGAGAACGAGATCGGCGCCCTGGGCGACACCTCGACCCTGGCCGATCCCTCGGTGGTGGACGATCTGGTCAAGAACCGCGCCGGGGCGTGACACGGGGTTTCAACACGGGGTTTCAACAGGGGGGCATAGCGGCCTATCAGGGGCAAGGGCGCTTGCGCCCTTGCCCCTGACGCCGACCGAGCCTGTTCCATGCCCCGTTTCCTGTCCCGCCTGCCGATCGACCGCTATCTGCTGGCCCTGATCGGCATGGTCGTGCTGGCGGCCTTGCTGCCGGCCAGGGGACAGGCCGCCGAGGGGCTGGACCGCGTGGTCAAGGTCGCCATCGCCCTGCTGTTCTTCCTGTATGGCGCGCGGATGTCGCCGGCGGCGATCAAGGCCGGCGTCCTGCATTGGCGCCTGCAGGGGACGGTGCTGGCCAGCACCTTCGTCATCTTCCCCATCCTGGGGCTGATCCTGGTGTCCGCCATGCGCGGCTGGCTGCAGGCCGACCTGCTGACGGGCATGCTGTTCCTGTGTCTGCTGCCGTCCACGGTGCAGTCGTCGATCGCCTTCACCTCGATCGCCGGGGGCAATGTGCCCGGCGCCCTGACCAGCGCCAGCCTGTCGCAGATGCTGGGCGTCATCGCGACGCCGCTTCTGGTCGCCTGGCTGATCGGGGGCGAAGGCGGCGGCGTGCGCCTGCAGTCCATCATCGACATCGCACTTCAGATCCTGGCGCCCTTCGCCGTGGGCCAGTTGTGCCGGCCGTTGCTGAAAGCCTGGCTGGACCGCCACGCCAAACTGACCAGCATGGTCGACCGCGGCTCGATCCTGCTGATCGTCTACGCGGCCTTCAGCGAGGGCATGGTCGCGGGCGTCTGGTCCCAGGTCTCGCTGGCGGATCTAGTCAAGGTCCTGGCCCTGAACGTCGCGCTGCTGACCGTCGCCCTGACGGTGACCCTGTCGCTGGGGCGCCTGCTGCGCTTCGACCGGCCGGATCGGATCGTCATCCTGTTCTGCGGATCAAAGAAGAGCATCGTCACCGGCATTCCCTTGGCCGGCATCCTGTTCGCCGGTCACGAGGTCGCGCTGATCGTCCTGCCGATCATGCTGTTCCACCAGATCCAGCTGTTCGCCTGCACCGTCATCGCCCAGCGCTACGCCCGAGAGAATGCGGCGCGCGCATCGCTTGAGCCGGCGGCCGGGTTGCGATAGACCGCCCTCAGGCCATCGCGGGCATGATGTAGTGGTAGCCTGAAAGCTTCCCAAGCTTTTCGTGCGGGTTCGATTCCCGCTGCCCGCTCCAGCCGTCGCGATGCGGCGCCCGGTCCTTCGCCTCAGTCCACCGCCTCAACCGTGACGCCGCGCCTGGCCAGGATGGCCTGGACGCTGTCGTCGCCCGCCAGATGTCCGGCGCCCACGGCGATGAAGGCCGTGCCCGAGCCCTGGAGCAGGGTCTGGATCTGGTCGGCCCAGTCGGTGTTCCGGTTCACCAGCAGCGCCTGATAGAGGGCGGGCGAGGCGTCCTTCATCTCCTCGACCATGACACGGTCGATGGCGTCCACGTCGCCCCTGGCCCAGGCCGAGACCATCTCGTCCAGCTTGATCGTGGCGTTCTCGTAGTCCTTCAGCGTCTCGCGCAGGAAGGCCATCTGCACGTCGTCGGGCAGGTCGGCCAGGATGCCGATCTGTTTGTCGAGGGTCTCGAAGCCGTGGATCGGCTTGCCGGCCGCCTCGGCCCGCGCCTTCAGCACCAGTTCGACGCCGGACTTGGGATCGTAACCGGCCTTGACCAGGGGCGCGACCGACAGGCTGAGCGCCGCCAGCCACGGCCGCATCGGCTGAAGCTGGGCGGCGGACGCGCCCATCGCCTTGGCCGCCTCGTCCAGCCTGACGTTCTCCTCGGGCGTCAGACGGCTGGACAATGGCGTGTCGAGCGACAGGCCGCGCTGCTGGATCAGGGGCATCAGCGCCGCCTGATCGTCGGGGTTGCTGATCTCGAACCAGATGTCCGAGGCGCTGTCGAAGGCGGCCTGGACGCGCGGGCTGGCCCAGCCCGTCGTCGGGCGCAGCACATGCACCGAACCGAACAGATACAGGGTGGAATCCGCGTCCTTGACGACCCACAGCGCCGGTCCCTGGCCCTGGATCGGCGCCGGGGCTGCGACGGGGGCGGGGGCGGCAGCGGCCGGCTGGGCCTGCGCCAGGGCGTCGGCCGGGGCGACCGCGACGGCGGCCAGCACGGCCAGACCGCCAGCGACGCCGACGACGCTGCGAGCGACGGTGAAGACCGAGGTCTTGAGCAGGCGAACGAGGGTCATGTCTGGTCCTTGATTGAACGAAAGGAGGCGATCGGCATGGCGCGCCCGCCGGGCCGGACTATTCGGAAAAGATGGATTCGATGGGCTGGCCGAAGACGCGGGCGATCTTGAAGGCCAGCGGCAGGGACGGGTCATAGCGACCGGTCTCCAGCGCATTCACGGTCTGGCGCGACACGCCCAGCTGTTCGGCCAACTGCGCCTGGCTCCAGTCACGCTCGGCGCGCAGGACCTTGAGACGGTTATTCATGGCTCAGCCCCGCATCCGCGCCCACCACCAGCCCCAGGCGAGGGCGTAGCCCACCACCTGGAACAGCAGGATGCTCATCATGCCGCCGACGACGAGGTCGATCGGTTTCGTGTCCGCCGACAGGATGCCGCCGAGGTCGACATGGCGGATCGCCAGGGTGAAGACGACGGCGAGGCCCAGCATCATCCCGGCGCTGCCGCCCCAATACCACGCCCATTTGTGCGCTTCACGCGCCGCCTCGTCGAGATTGCGCCACCACCAGATCGACAGGGCCAATGCGGCCGCCATCACGACGACCAGGAAGACCGCGGAGCCCACCAGCCCGCCGACGCCGGGGCGTTCCGACAGGAAGCCTGCGCCGAAGCCGCCGATCATGCCCAACACGCCGATGATCAGCATCAGACCCAGAATGCCGCCAGCGCTCATGGGTTTGACGGATTTCATGAATGGCCTCGCCGCGCGCTGAATGTTTAGACAAGCGTCTTTTACATCAGCCCTTCACGATGTCAAACATGCTTTCCAAGACCGTAAAAGGCGTCAGTCGCCGGGTTGGGCGGCGATCAGTTCGGGACGGCTGAGGACGCGCGGGGCGGTTTCGACCGGCGCCAGGTCAGGCAGGGTCTTGCCCTCGTGATCGACCTGCAGATCCTCGAACCGTTTGGCCGAGACCATGACCTGGCTCTCCAGCGAACCGACGAACTGATTGTATTTGCCCACGGCCTGATCCAGTGCGCGGCCGACGGCCGAGGCGTGACCGCCCATGACGGACAGGCGCTTGTAAAGCTCGCGCCCCAGGGCGGCGACCTTGTCGGCGTTGGCGGCCTGCTCCTCGGCCCGCCAGCCATAGGCCACAGCCTTGCACAGGGCGAATAGGGTGGAGGGGGTGGCGATGACGACACGCGATTCCATCGCGTCGGACAGGAGATCCGGCGCATGGTCCAGCGCCACGGCCAGGAAGCTGTCGCCCGGCACGAACAGGACGACGAAGTCCGGGCTGGGCTTGAACTGGTCCTGATAGGCCTTGGACGACAGCTGGCGCACATGGGTCTTCAGGCTGGCGGCGGTGCGCAGGCCCACCGAACGGGCGCGCGCCTCCTCGTCGCCGTCGTCGTCCTCGAAGGCCAGGGGCACCTTGGCGTCGATGACGAACATGCCGCCGCCGGGCAGACGCACGATGAAGTCGGGCCGGGTCTGACGCCCGTCGTCGTCGGCGCTGGAGGTCTGTTCGGTGAAGTCGAACCGCCCCGCCATGCCGGCGGCCTCCAGCACATTACGGCAGGTCTGCTCGCCCCAGCGGCCGCGCCGGCCGGTGTTGCCGCGCAGGGCCTCGGTCAGTTTGCGCGCCTCGTCGCGCGTGGCCGAGGACGCCGCCATCAGGGCCGCCAGCTGTTCGCGCAGGCCCCCCGTCTCTTCCGACCGGGCCTTCTCCAGCGCGGCGACATGCTCCTGAAAACGGGTCAGGGTGTCGGAGACGGGCTTCAGCTGGGCGGCCATACGCTCGCGCGCCAGCAGGTCCTGGGCGCGGAAGGTCTCGGTGGCGCGACTGACCATCTGGTCGGCGACGACCTGGGCCGACTGGGCGGCCTGGGCCTTCAGATAGTCATTCATCGTGACCCGGCTTTCCTCGATCAGGTCGATGCGCGCCAGGGCCGTCGCCAGTTCGCCGCGCGTCCTCTGCCAGCCCATGAAGGCCCACAGAAAGCCGCCTGCGAGGGCGGCGGCGACCAGAGCGAGAATGACGACGATCATGTTCATGCTCCGTTCCTAGCGGGAGTCGCTGGAGATGAGAAGCGTTCCGCCCCGCGTCGCGTACGGGCCGCGAGCGGCCGGACGTCGCGTTCAGGAACGCAGCCGTTCGCGTCACGTTGGTTTGATTGAAATCGGAGGAGGACCAGGATGAACCCGCAAGAACCCGCCCGCCACGACAAGGCCGCCGACGCCGTGCACGACGGTCGGCCGGTCGATGCCGAATATGTCCGCGCCGGCAGGAAGAGCCCGCGCATCCTGGTGCTGCTGGTGGTGTCCACCCTGGCGGCGGCGGTTCTGCTGCTGGGCTTCTGGTTCGTGTCGAACGGCGCCTTCGAATCGCAGAACCCGACGACCGGCGAACAGGCCGCCGACGCGCGCGCCTTCGACGGCGACAGCCGGACGCCGCCCGCCGCCGACGCCCCGACCGACGCCACGGGCCGCGCACAGCCGGTTCAGACCGGCGAGGCGCCGAACGTCAACGCCCCGACCCAGCCCTCGAACTGAGCCTGATCAGGTCGGGCGGCGCGCCTTCAACGCCTGGACGATGGTGCCGTCGTCCAGCCAGTCCAGTTCGCCCCCGACCGGCACGCCGCGCGCCAGGGACGTGACCTCCACCTGCGGCCCGGCGATGCGCTCGGCCACATAGTGGGCTGTGGTCTGGCCGTCGACAGTGGCCGGCAGGGCCAGCACGACCTCGCGCACGCCGCCGCCCCTTACCCGCCCGACCAATTCGGTGATGCGCAGATGCTCAGGCCCCACGCCGTCCAGCGCGGACAACAGGCCGCCCAGCACGTGATACTTGCCGCGAAAGGCGCCGGACCGCTCCATCGCCCACAGGGCGCCCGCCTCCTCGACCACGCAGATCAGGCCGTTGTCGCGCGCGCCGTCCGAACAGATGGCGCAGGGATCGCGGGTGTCCGGCGCGCCGCAGACCGAGCAGGACACGACCTTTTCCGCCGTTTCGGCCAGGGACGCCGCCAGCGGGACCAGCAACTGCTCGCGCCGCTTCAACAGGGCCAATGCCGCGCGCCGGGCCGAGCGCGGACCCAGGCCCGGCAGTTTGGCGAGAAGCGAGATGAGCCGTTCGATCTCCGGTCCTGCGGAGGCGGCCATCAGAACAGTTTCGGCATTCCGGGAATGTTCATCCCGGCCATCGGACCTGCGGCCTCGCGCATCAGGGCGTTGTTCTGTTCGTCCAGCTTGCGCTTGGCGTCCGCATGGGCGGCGACGATCAGATCGGCCAGGATGTCGCCTTCGCCCGGCGTCAGCAGGCTGTCGTCGATCTTGATGGCCGTGATCTCGCCCGGGCCCCTGAGGGACACGGACACCAGGCCCCCGCCCGAGGAGCCGTCGGCCGTGGTCTCGGCCATCCTGGCCTGGGCGTCCTGCAGCTTTTGCTGCATCGCCTGAGCCTGCTGCATCAGTTGAGTCAGATCTTTCATGGTCCCTAGATAGGGCGAAGACGGCCCATGCGACAGGGGTTTCGGCGGCGGGTCGCAGAATCGGAAACGCTGAGGCGCCGCATTGGCTCTTGCGGCGTCGGCGAAAGGGCCTAATTAGCACCCGACTACGTTGCTATTCCGATCCGAAAGTCAGTTTCATGGCCTATGACGCCCCTACCCAACGCGACGCCCCCCTGTCGGACGCCGCCCTGTCGCAGCTGTTCACCGAGGCGCGCACGCGCAACGGCTGGACCGACCGGCCCGTCGCTCCGGAACTGTTGCATCGGCTCTATGAGCTGACCAAGTTCGGCCCGACGGCGGTCAATGGTTCGCCCGCCCGTTTCGTCTTCGTCACCTCGCCCGAGGCCAAGGCGCGCCTGATCCCGCTGATGAGCGAGGGCAATCGCGACAAGACCCAACAGGCGCCGGTGACGCTGATCCTGGGGCACGACATGGACTTCCACGACCATCTGGACGCCCTGTTCCCGCACGCGCCGGGGGCCAGCGCCTGGTTCTCGGACGAGGCTGGCCGTCGCGAGACCGCCTTCCGCAACGCCTCGCTGCAGGGCGGCTATCTGACCATCGCCGCCCGCGCCCTGGGTCTGGACGTCGGGCCGATGTCGGGCTTCGACGCGGCGGGGGTGAAGGCCGCGTTCTTCCCCGACGGCAATGTCGAGCCGAACTATATCCTCAACCTGGGCTATGGCTCGGACGAGAACCTGTTCCCGCGCTCGCCGCGCCTGTCGTTCGACCAAGCGGCGCAGATCCTCTGAGCGAGCGGTTCATCGCCGGAAATGAAGAAGGGCGGCCCGTCGGGGCCGCCCTTTTTGTCGTCCTGACGTCGCCGTGGCGATCAGTGGTTGGCCGGCGCGGGGCTGGTCGCCGCGGGCGGGGCGGCCGCGGCAGCCTGGGTCGCGGCCGGCGCGCCCTCGGCGGGGGTCTTGGCGGTCGCCTCGGTCGCCGCGGCGCCTTCGGCCACGGGGGCGGCGCCGGGGGCGGGGGCCGCAGCGCCCGGCTGACGCGAGGGATCGGGGGCGGGAATTGCGAAACCGCCGGACCCTTGCGTCCGCAGCCAGGCGATCAGATTGATGCGCGTCTGCGTATCCCGGATGCCGGCGAAGGACATCTTGGTGCCCGGCACATATTTGGCCGGGGCGGTGATGAAGCTGTTGATCTGGTCATAACCCCAGGTCGAGGTCTCGGCCTTGTGCTTGGTCATGGCGTCGGAATAGGCGAAGCCCGCCCGGTGCTCGACCGGACCGCCGACCACGCCCCACAAGTTCGGACCGATCTTGTCGGCGCCGCCCTGGTGCGCGTCGTGACAGGCCTGGCAGCGCGCGAAGGCGGCCTCGCCGGCGGCCAGATCGGCGGTCGGCAGGACCGTGCCCCAGTCCGGCGCCAATTCCGGCGCTTCAGCCCCCGCCGCCTCGTCCGGCGCATCGACGAAATAGCCCATCTTTTCCGGTGGCGCGGAATGATAGACCAGGCCCGAGGCCTGCTGCACCACCAGGATGACGAACGCCGTCCCCAGGGCCGCGCCGAAAATCTTGTTCCACTTCAGATCGCCGCTCATGCGCCCCGTCGCTCCCCTCTGCCGCTTCCAGGCCGTTGAACCGCCCGGTCATAGTCTTGCCTTGGCGTGTCTGGCACGCTAGCGCGGCCTTCGCAACCGGCCGGGCGGCCGCCCGGCACGTAAGGCGTCAGGGAAGTCGATGAATCCTTTGATAATGATACCCGCTCGCATGGCGGCGACCCGTCTGCCGAACAAACCGCTGGCCCTGATCGGCGGCGTGCCGATGATCGTGCGCGCCTATCGCCAGGCCGAGGCTTCGGGCCTGCCGGTCGTGGTCGCGGCCGGCGATGCCGAGATCGTCGAGGCGATCGAGGCCGAGGGCGGGCGCGCCATCCTGACCGACCCGGACCTGCCCAGCGGGTCCGACCGCATCCGCGCCGCCGTCGACGCCATCGATCCCGAAGGCGATTTCGACGCCGTGATCAATGTCCAGGGCGACATGCCCTTCGCCAGTCCCGGCCTGGCCACGGCCTGCGCGGCCATTCTGCATGGCGAGCCGACTTGCGACATCGCCACCCTGGTCGCCGCCGAGGCCGACGCCTCGGACCGCGCCAATCCCGACGTGGTCAAGGCCGTTTTGGCCCTGGGTCAAGATGAGAGGGGCCAAAGCGAGCGCCAGGGCCGCGCCCTCTATTTCACCCGCTCGACCCTGTACGGCGATGCGCCCGTGTGGCGGCATATCGGCGTTTATGGCTACCGCCGCGAGGCCCTGAACCGCTTCTGCGCCGCGCCGCAGTCGCCGCTGGAGAAACGCGAAAAGCTGGAACAGCTGCGGGCGCTGGAGATGGGGATGCAGATCTGGGCCGCCGTGATCGACGAAGCCCCGCTGTCGGTCGACAATCCGTCCGACCTGGAGGCGGCGCGGGCGCTGGCCTAGGTCGATAATTGCACCCTCGGAAAACGGTGCAATAGGGTGCAATTAGCGCAGAGAGCGCTGATTTCGTTCGAGAAACTTTTCGGCGAAATTGCACGGGTGCAGTTTCCGACTTTCCGTCTCGGCCGCGCCCCCGCCACGCAACGATGTCAAAGACCTGGCGGGGATCATAGCCCAGGTCGGACCCCTGTAGGGCAGACGGTCGATGCCGAGCCGCAAGCCACTGAAATCAGTCGCATTCCGTCTTTGAAATAGGATGGAAGCCGATCTTTTCTCCCTCCCCCTGCGGGGGAGGGTGGCCGAGCGCAGCGAGGTCGGGCGGGGGCGGCCGAAAACGCTTCACGGACGTCGCCTTGATCAAAACAGCCGTCCCCACCCGGTCGCTGCGCGACCCCCCTCCCCGCCCCGGGAAGGGAGAAGTCCGTTCACGCCTCCTCCACCCAGGCCCGGATCAGGCTGTGGGCGATGGCGAAGACCGGGGGGGCGCTGATGGTCGGATGGTCGCCATCCAGCACCGCCCGGGCCTCGGCGCGGGTCAGCCAGGCGACCGATTCCAGCTCGGTCTGGTCTGGGGCCGCCTGATCGTCGGACACCTCGGCCAACAGGCCGATCATCAGCTGGGAGGGAAACGGCCAGGGCTGGCTGGAATGATAGGTCGTGTCGATGACCGTCAGGCCCGCCTCCTCCTTCACCTCGCGGGCGCAGGCCTCCTCGATGGATTCGCCCGGCTCCAGGAACCCGGCCAGGGCCGACATCCGCCCCGGCGCCCAGGCCGCCTGACGTCCCAGAAGGCAGACCGGCTCGGCCCCGCCCTTGTAGATCGGCAGCATGATGGTGACGGGATCGACGCGGGGGAAATGCTCGGTCCCGCAGGCCGGGCAGCGCCGCTTCCAGCCGCCCGAGGCCGTCTCGCACAGGGCGCCGCAGTTGGCGCAGAACCCGTGCCTGCGCCGCCAGTCGAACAGGCTCTTGGCCCCGCCCGCCATGGCCGCGTCCGACGCCGGCAACAGGGCCGCCGCCGCGCGCATGTCGTGAAACACGCCCAGCCCCCCGACCGGCCCGTCCACCGGGTCGATAGAGCCTTCGAACTCGATGGCGAAGACCGGCTCGTCCTTCCACAGACCCAGAAACGCCTCGCGGTCGCGCACCAGTGTCCGCGCATGTTTCATCGACAGCCAGGCCAGACGCGCCCCCTGATCCGTCTCCTCGATCAGCGGCCGACCCTCCCACATCACCAGGGCCTGGGCGTAGGGCTTGTCCGCCTGTTCGGCCAGCCAGTCGGGGTCGTTCCTGAGATCACCGGCCCGGTCGAGCGGATTGCCGGCGAAGATGTTCTGATGAGCCATGCGTCCTTGTAGCTCTTGATTCCCGCCGTCGCACCCGTCATATCCCCAATCGGAGATCGCGGGCGAAGGCTTCGCCAATCTGGTCAGGGCCGGAAGGCAGCAGCCACAACGAATTCCCCTTCGGGTCGCGGTCTCTACTTCTCTTTTTTTGCGCTAACGCTCGCCGCGCGGCGGCTCGCTGCTTAAGCGCGCGTTTGCGCTAACGCTTGCCGCTTGAGCGCGGCTTGCTGCTTGAGTGCGTTGTTAGCCAACGCCCGCGACGCGCAGTGGCGAGCGGATTGAGCACGCGCAGCACCTTCCGGCGCTTCGCCACGCGGTTCGACAGCCTGGCGCGACACGACCTCGCCTTCGTCCATATCGCCGCTTCCATAATCTGGATCAGGTGAATGTCGACCCGGCCTAGCTCTTCTTCAGGCCCAGCATCCCCAGCCAACCGCCGCTGGTCAGCAGGGCCACGTCCAGCAGGGCCAGCGGCAGGGGGGTGGAGACGGGCGCGGCGATGAAGCGCGACCGCCAGTCGGGCGCGAACTTGGCCTTGTAGCTGCGCAGGCCCTGGAAACCGTAGAGCGCCCCGCCCTCGTCGAACACCAGGGCGCCGACGCGGGCGAACACCGGCGCGATCCGGCGATCCTCCAGTCCCGCCAGCGGCGCCATGCCCAGGTCGAAACTGGCCAGTCCCTGATCCTTGGCCCACTGGGCGCAGCGGATGAACAGATAGTCCATCACCCCGTTCGGCGCCTCCGGGTGATGGCGCATCAGATCGACCGCCGCCTCGTCCGGCGCGGTCAGCAGATTGGCGAAGGCGACAATGCGTCCGCCTTGGCGCACCACCGCCAGAGGCGTCAGGTCCAGATAGTCGACGTCGAACCGGCCCAGGGAAAAGGCCTTTTCCGCCCCCTCGTGCATGGCCAGCCAGGCGTCGGACACCGCCTTCAACTCGCCCGCCAGGGGGCCGGCCGATCCGGGGGGCAAGATTTCAAAGACGGCCCCCTCGCGTTCCGCCCGATTGACGGCCGTGCGCAGATTCTGCTTGGGCTTGCCCTCCAGCGAGAAGGCGGCGGTGTCGATCACCGCCGTCTCGCCGACCTTGCGCACGGCCAGTCCCATGGTCGCCAGATCGCCCAGCACATCTTCACTGACGGAATAGAAGACCGCCGACCCGCCGTAACTGTCGGCCGTCTCGGTGAAGGACCACAGCAGTTCGCGCCGTTCGGACTTCAGACCGGCCGGTTCGCCCATGGCGATCCACCGCCGCCCCCGCACGCGATAGGCCAGGAAGCTGGCCCCCGACGGGCTGAACATCAGGGCCTTGTCGCCCAGCATGGCCAACCAGGCCTCGGGCGTGGCCGAATCGGCCGTCGCCAGCGCCGCGCGGGCGCGTTCGATGTCGGCGGGCTTGGCCGGACCATGGCTGTGGGACCCCGGCGAACTGAGCAGCGACCGGCCCGCCACCACCAGCGTCAGGATCGCCAGCACCAGGCCCGCGCGCAGGAAGCCCGAGGCCTGGCGATCGCTGAGGAAACGCCACCACAGCTCGTCATTATAGTCCACGTCGCGATAGGCGAAGAAGCCCAGCCAGAGCATGGCCGCCACCACCGCCGTCAGAAGCAGCAGCCAGCTGGGCCGCAACGGCTCGCTGAGACGCGAACGACGGTTGAAGGCGGTGCGGCAGGGCGCCAGCAGCGCCGCCACGATCAGAAGATCGGCCGCCTGCTGCCAGTCCAGCCCCTTCAATACCGAGAACACCGCCCCGATCCCCAGCACCGCCAGCGCCGCCCAATAGGCGCCCCGCCGACGTCGCCACAGGCCCGCCGACAGCAACAGCAGCAGAAATCCCGCGATGCTGCCGACGAAGTGCGACAGGTCGACCAAAATCGGGGACACCACCCCGGTCAGCTTGCGCAGCCGGTCGTCGAACTCGGGCGTCACCGCCGAAACCAGCATCAGGGCCCCTGCGCCAAAGGCCAGGACTGCGAAAACCAACGGCGTCAGCTCATAGGCCAGGCCCAGAAGGCGGCGTATCAGGCCAGAGGTGTGCGCGGGGCGGTGGGACAAGCGGCAGGCCTTCGATTCGCGAGCGCCCGACCATAGACCAAGAATCGTCCAACCGGGGCGCTCGCGAGGTCATTTCGAGGCGGACGAAACAATCCGTAACCTGGGGAGTATATTTCGGTGCGGGCGTCGGGCCCGCGTAACAGGGGACAGCTTCCCATGACCATCAAGACCGCTCTTCTGGCCAGCGCCGCCGCCTTCATGTTCGCCGCGCCCGCCCTGGCGCAAGAAACGCCCGCAACCGCACCGACCCAGGCGCCCGCTGCGGCCGCCGCTTCGCAACAATCCCTTTCGCTGAACCCCGGCATGACCGTCAGCGGTCCTGACGGCGAACTCGGCAAGCTGGAAGGCGTGCAGAACAACGCCGAAGGCAAGCAGGAACTGACCGTGCGCGGCGCCGACGGTCAACTTCGCGCCGTGCCGCTGAGCGGCATCCGCCAGGAAAACGGCGGGGTGGCCGTGGCCTACACCAAGGCCGAGTTCGACGCCGCCGCCGCCATCGCCGGCGCGGCGGCCGCCCCGGCCGCAGCACCGGCCCCGTCTGCCGATCCCGCCGCCGCTCCGACAGCGCCGGCTGCGGATCCGATGGCCGAGCCGACCGATCCGTCGGCGACGCCGCCGACGACGGCCCCGGACGCCGCCGACCCGGCCCCGGCTCCGACAGAACCCAACTGATCGGCCGATAGACGAACAGGAAGAGGGCGGTCGGGTCATCCCGACCGCCCCTTTTTCTGGCCTGAAACCGCGCCGCGCCGCTGCCCGGACGCAGCAAAAAGGGCGGCTCTTTCGAGCCGCCCTCTTCAGTTGGACGCTGCTGCGATCAAGCGCGACGCTTGACCAGTCCCAACAGGAACAGCAGCAGGCAGGCGCCCAGGAACGCCACGATCAGCGTCACGAAGTTGAAGCCGCCGACCGGCGCGCCGAAGACATTGTTGGAGATGAAGCCGCCGAGCAGAGCGCCGATGACGCCGACGATCAGATTGGTGAGCAGGCCGTGATTGCGGCCCATGACTTTTTCAGCCAGCCAGCCGGCGACGATGCCGATGACGAGCCAACCGATGATTCCCAAACCCATGCTGTGGTTCCTTCCTGTAAAAGCCAAGCTGTTGCAGTAAATGCGGCTCGGGCCATACGGTTGCGTGGTTCGCCGCTTGAGCGCCGCAATAGCGTGAAACCGCCGCCCGTCTTTTCGGCACGGCCATTGCCGCCATCGATGCCTGTCGTCCCGCTTCGGGACAGACGTCGCGACGAGGATTATGTCATGGCCGACGATATCGACCTGCATCTGGGCCGCCGCCTGCGTCGGCGCCGACGTCTTTTGGGCCTGACGCAGCAGCAGCTGGCCGTTCAGGTCGGAATCCGTTTCCAGCAAATCCAGAAATACGAATGCGGCGCCAACCGCATCTCGGCCGCGCGCCTGTGGCAGCTGGCCGAGGCGCTGGAGACCCCGGTCGCCTATTTCTACGACGGCCTGGCCGAGGCCCTGAACAAGGACGCCGCGCCGATCAAGGGCGGCGAGGTCTTCTCGCGCAAGGAGACCCTGGACCTGATCCAGGCCTATTATCAGTTGGACGAACGGCCCCGGCGCCGCCTGCTGGACCTGGCCAAGTCCCTGCATTCCGACAGTCCCCCGCCCTGAGGTCGCATCCGGGGCGCCCAAACCGACGAAAGCGGGTTAAGGGAGCCGCATGACCGAATACGAAGCCTTCGCCATCGAACTGGCGCGCGAAGCCGCGCGCGTCACCCTGCCTTTCTTCCGCTCGGACATCGGGCATGAGGACAAGGGCGGCACGGCCGGCTTCGATCCCGTCACCGAGGGCGACAAACAGGCCGAGGCGGCCATGCGCCGCCTGATCACCGAACGCTATCCCGACCACGGCGTCATCGGCGAGGAATACGGCGCCGACCGTCCCGAGGCGGACCATGTCTGGGTGCTGGACCCCATCGACGGCACCCGCGCCTTCATCTCGGGCCTGCCGCTGTGGACGACCCTGATCGCCCTGCGCCAGGCCGGAACCCCAACGGTCGGCGTCATCGCCCAGCCCTATCTGGACGAAATCTTCATCGGCGGCCCGTCCGGCGCGCGATTGCTGCGCGGCGATGTCGAGACGCCCCTCGCCGTCAGGGCGTGCGAAAGACTGACGGAGGCGGTCATCTCCACCACCGACCCCGACATCTTCAACGGCGCGGAACTTGGCGCCTGGACCCAGGTGCGCGCCGCCGCCCGTCTGGCGCGGATGGGCTGCGACGCCTACGCCTATGCGATGGTGGCGGCGGGCAGGATGGACCTGGTCGCCGAGACCAGCCTGAAGCCCTGGGACTGGTCGGCTCTGGTCCCCGTGATCCAGGCCGCCGGCGGCAAGGTCGTCAACTGGCGCGGCGCAGCCCCCGACGACAACGGCCAAATCCTGGCCGTGGGCGACGCCCGCCTGATCGACCAGGCCCTGGTGACATTGAAGCGGGCGGCGATCTGAGCGGTCTTACAGGTTTTTAACTGGCCCCTCCTTCCGCCGAAGGTCCACAAGCTCCGAAGATTATCTGTCGAATAAGGGGGCGGCGCATGGATCGGCGTCTATTGTTGCGGGCGGGCCTGGCGGCGGCGGTCGGATCGACATTGAGCGGCGCGGCCTGGGCGGCCGAGCCCGATCATGACGTAACCTTCCTCAATGATTTCGATGAGTTGTGGGAAACGCTGCGCGATCGCTACTGTTTCTTTTCGGAGAAACGGACGGACTGGAACCGCGTGCGCGACCTCTACCGGCCGTTGGCGCGGTCCGCCGATACCGACGACGCCTTCGCCGAAGTCCTGCGCCGCACCCTGGCGGAACTCTATGACGCGCACACCTCGCTGGCCAACCCGCCCGACGGATCGCAACGGCTGCCGATCTCGGACCTGATCGTCGAGTCGCGCAACGGCCAGGCCGTGATCGTCGCCCTGGCGCCCGACAGCATGGCGGCCGAGACGGGACTGGCGCTGGGCGACGTCATCCTGTCCTCTGATGGGCGGCCCGTGGCGCCGCTGGTCAAGGATTTGCTGCCCAGATGCCTGACGCGGCCGGACCCGGCGGCCGAAGCCTACGCCCTGAACAGCGCAGTGGCCGGTCGTCGCGGTCAACCGCGGCGCTATCAGGTGGCCACCGGCGGGTCCGAACCCCGCGATGTCCTTCTTCCGGTCCGCCAATCGCCGCCGAAGCCGAACGTGGAATGGCGCCGGCTGGACGACGGCGCCGGCTATGTCGCCATCCGCAGTTTCGCCGACGACGCCGTGACGGCAAGCTTCGACCAGGCTCTCGCCGCGCTGCAGGACGCGCCCGGCCTGATCATCGACGTGCGCGACAACGGCGGCGGCGATACGGCGGTGGCGCGCCCGATCATGGGTCGCTTCATCACCCAGACCAAACCCTACGCCCGAATGCGTCGACGGCAAGGGCGGGGCCTGGGCGAGTTCTGGACAGAGACGGTCGAACCGCGCGGGCCCTTCACCTACACCCGCCCGGTCGTGGTCCTGACCAACCACTGGAGCGGCAGCATGGCGGAGGGCTTTCCCATGGGGATGCGGGGCCTGGGGCGCGCAACCGTGGTCGGCACGCCGATGATGGGTTTAGGCGCGGCCGTCTTTCCCATCACCCTCGACCGCACCGGCCTGAAGGCCCAGTATTCCGCAGAACCCGTCTATGACGTGAACGACCGGCCCCGCTGGCTGATGCAGCCGGACATCGCCGTATTGGACGGACAGGATATTCTGACGGCGGGCCGTCGCATCCTGGCCGCCGCGACCGCCTAGATCCCCGCCGGTTCGGCCGTGACGTCCACGGTGCGCGCCGATGGATCGACGGCCGCATCCGGCGTCGGCGACACCAGGTCGGCCATGGCGTCGAATTCCTTCAGGAAGACGGCGCGCATGTCGTCGGCCTCCATGATGACCTCGTGCTTGGCGCCCGCGACCTCGACATAGCGTCCGCGCGGCAGGCGTCTGGCGGCCCAGCGGGTGGTCTGTTTCCACACCACGTCGTCGGCGTCGGCCTGGACGATGGCGACCGGGACGCGCACCGCCTTCAGCGCCTTGGGCTTCAGCGCCCGCTCGCCGGCGTCCAGCGCAAAGGCCAGCCAGCCATAGGTGGGTCCGCCGATGGCCAGATGCGGGCAGGCGAACAACTGCTGTCGCCACATCTCGTAGCGGCTGTCGTCCGAGGTCAGGGCGTCCTCGGCGAAGTTGTGGTCGAACGGATCGTCCGGATCGCCCAGGACATAGTCGCCGGCCTGGCCGTGGCGGATGTTCCAGCGCACCACCAGCTTGACCGACCACATCGACCGCTTGCCGGTCTTGATGCGCAGCATGGGGCTGGACAGGACCGCGCCCGCGAACCGCTCCTCGCCGCCTTCCAGCGTCAGCAGGTTCAGGCAGGCGCCCATCGAATGGCCCACCATGATCCACGGTTTGGGGCACTGGGCCTCATAGGTGTTCAGGAGGCGGTTGTAGTCGTCCAGAAACTCCTCGACCGCGCGGGCATGGCCCTTCAGCCGGTCGGGCAGCAGGCGGGCGGACAGGCCCTGGCCGCGCCAGTCGTGGGTCAGGACGCACCAGCCCCGCGCCAGGAAGTTGCCGATGACCTCATAGTATTTCTCGATCGGCTCGGTGCGGCCGGGACTGAGGACCACCGTGCCGCGCACCTTGTCCGCGCTCAGGTGCGAGGGCGACCACAGGCCTGCGCGCAGGCGCATCCCGCCCGCTCCTCGAAACCAGTCCCCCTTGCCGCCAGGGGGCGGATAGGCGCCGGGCACCCCCATCAGGGGGGCATTGGCGGCGAAGGCTTGGGCGCGGTTCACTCGGGCTTCCTGAACTTCAAGGTCATGCGATCGCTCTCGCCGATCGCCTCGTATTTGGTGCGGTCGAAGGTCGGATCGGCCGGTTGTCCGCGCGGCGCGGTCAGGCGGGTCGGCGCCAGGGTGTCGACCCCGAACGGATGATCCTTGGTGTCCTTCGCATTGGCGTTGATCTCGGACGCCTCGACGAAGACGAAGCCCGCTTCGGCGGCCAGCTGGCGCACGAATCCCTCCTGGACATAGCCGTTGGCCGCGACCGGGTCCTGGTCCTGCGCCGGGGCCAGACGATGCTGTTCGATGCCCAGGACGCCACCCGGACGCAGCGCCGCGAAGGCGTCCGCGAAAGCCTTTTCGGCGATCCCCGCCGCCATCCAGCCATGCAGGGTCCGCATGAACAGGCACAGGTCCGCCGCGCCCGGCGTCGTCACCGGTCCCGACGCCGCGCCGAACACGCTGAACTGCGGCTCGCCATACAGTTTCTTGTCGCTGGAGAAGCGGGTGCGGAAGGCCGCGTTCAGCACCGCCTGGGCCGGATCGGCCGTCGGGCCTTCGGGGAACAGGGCCGCCACATAGGTTCCGCCGCCCCGGGTCAGATAGGGGGCCAGGATTTCGGTGTACCAGCCGCTGCCGGGCCAGAACTCGACCACCGCCATCTTGGGCTGCAACCCATAGAAGCGCAGCGTCTCCATCGGGTGGCGGAAGGCGTCGCGCGCCCGGTCCTGGGCCGAGCGCCACGGCCCCTGAACCGCCCAGTCCAGCGAGCCTTCCGGCGGGCCGGAGGGAGCGGGCGGAGCGTTCGGGGCGGCGGGCGCCTCGACCTTGTCCTTGCGGCCGCAAGCCGCCATGCCGGTCAGCGTCAGAGCCGTCGCGCCGCTCAGCAGGAACCGGCGCGACAATCCGCGCCCCTTCGCCTGACTTTCCGCCATTCCATACTCCCGCGAGGGTGCGGCCCCGCGCCCGACACACCCGACGGATCGGGCTTAATCGGGTTCGCGGGCCGGGTCAAAACGGAACGGCTATTCCGGCTTTCTGAACCGCAGGGTCATCCGGTCGCTCTCGCCGACGGCGTCGAAGGCGGCCCGTTCCTGAGGCGTCAGGGCGCGGCCCGACGGGTCGTTGCGCGCCGCCGACTGGCGAATGGGCGGCAGGGTCCAGACGCCGAACGGATGGTCGTGATCGTCCTTGGGATTGGCGTTCAGCTCGCTGCGCGCCTCCAGCACGAAGCCGGCGTTGCGCGCCTCATGAATCACATAGCTTTCGGGCACATAGCCGGTGGAGGCGACCTCGGCGGCGTTCAGCCCCTCGGCGCTGCGGTGCTGTTCGACCGCCAGGACCCCGCCGGGCTTCAGCGCCTTGAAGAAGGCCTGCAGATAGGGCTGGGTGCGGCCGTCGCGCGCCCAGTTGTGGAAGGCGCGCGCCACCAGGATCAGGTCCGCCTGACCTTCAGCCACGCCCATGCTTTCCAGCGGCTTGTTGACCGGGACATAGCGCCCGCCGGTCGCGGCCGCATAGGGTTCCAGGATATGCCGCCACCAGCTGGCGCTGCCCGGCTCGATCTCCACCACCGTCATGCCGGGCGTCAGTCCCCAGAAGGTCAGGGCCTCGTAGGGGTGGCGATAGACGTCGCGCGCCCGATCGGCGGCGGGGCGGGTCTCGGCGGCGACGGCGGCCTGAAGCGCCGTATCCTCGGCGAAGGTCGGCATGGCGCTGGACAGGGCCGAACGCGGCGGCGTCCAGGCTCCCTCGGTCTGGGACGCCGGGGGCGCGGTCTGGGCCATCGCCGGCGCGGCGGCGGCCGCAAGGGCGAGAAGGCTGAGGGCGGCGAGACGCATGGGCGGACGATCCTGCTCTAAGGGGCGTCTCTCCATAGGCCGCCCTGCCCCCGACGCAAAGGACGATGGCGCGACGCCGACGATCCGTCGCAGCCCGCCGATGCGCCCCTTGACGCCGCATTCGGCGTTCCCATCTGATTTCCTGAGAGCGCCGATTTCGGGTTCTCCAGACTGACGGCGCCGCTCGCGGGTCGTCGGACTGCGTCCCTACCGTCCGGGCCAAACCGCCGGGCGGCTCAACCTTGCTGATCCTCAGGAGGATGCTGATGCGTACCTATGATTTCTCGCCGCTGTACCGTTCGGCCGTCGGTTTCGACCGCCTGGCCAATCTGCTGGAAAGCGCCTCGCGCACCAGTTCGGAAGGCGGCTATCCCCCCTACAACATCGAGACGACGGGCGAGAACGCCTATCGCATCGAGATCGCCGTGGCGGGCTTCACCACCGACGAACTGAACATCGAGGTGAAGGAGAACCTGCTGACCGTGACCGGCCGCAAGACCGCCAACGACGACGCGGCGCCGCAGAAGACCTATCTGCATCGCGGCCTGGCCGAGCGGGATTTCGAGCGCCGCTTCCAGCTGGCCGACTATGTCGTCGTGACCGACGCCGACCTGGTCAACGGCCTGCTGTCGATTTCGCTGAAGCGCGAGCTGCCCGAGGCGCTGAAGCCCCGCCGCATCGAAATCGGCGCCGGCTCGACCCTGATCGAGGGCAAGGCTGAAGCGGCCTAAGCTGTCTTGCGGCAGACTATGGAGGGGGCGGCGTTCGCGCCGCCCTTTTTCTATGCGGCCAGATGGGCGAAGGCGGCTGCGACCTGCTCATAGGCCGGGCGTTTGAACGGCACGATCAGGTCGCAGGCCTCGGACAGATCGCCCCATCGCCAGGCGTCGAACTCCACGTCCTTGTCCGCCTCCAGGTCGATCTCGGCCTCGTCGCCGGTGAAGCGGAAGGCGAACCACTGCTGCTTCTGGCCCTTGAATCCGCGCCAGGCCTTGGCGTTGTTCATCGCCTCGGGCGGAAAGTCATAGCGGATCCAGTCCGCCGTCCGGGCCAGCAGCTCGACCGAGGTGACGCCCGTCTCCTCGTGCAGTTCGCGTCGCGCCGCCGCCTCCAGATCCTCGCCCTCGTCGACGCCGCCTTGCGGAAACTGCCAGTTATAGGGGCCGGGCGTGGCGTGGCGGCGCCCATACCAGACGCGGCCCTCGCGATTGAACAGCACGACGCCGACGTTGGGGCGATAGAGGGTGAGGTCGGTCATGGATTCTTGGTGAGGCGTGCTAGTGAGCAAAGGGTGAGCGAAGGCGCATCTGGCTCACTTCTCGCTCACTAGCACGCCTCACCCAAAACCTGATCACCGCCCCGGCCGCATCGACATGGACGAGGCGGGCGCAAGCTGCAGGCCGCGCTGGTCCAGACCGGCGGTCCAGCGGGCGGCGGCCTCGACCGTCACCGGATAGCTGAAGCCCGTCCCCAGGGCCGAGCCGCGCAGCTTGGCCTGGGCCTCCAGACCGTTCAGGGCGGCGATGATGGCGGCGGGCGACTGGGTGCGGTCGATGATGCGGTCGGCGCTGGCCCGCGACCAGGCGCCCGGCCGACGCTGGACCGAGCCGTCGTCCAGGAAGGCCACGCCCTTCTGGCGCAGCACCGTCAGGAAGGCGTTCATGCCCGTGTCCGAGGCGGCGAAGCGGTCGCCCAGATAGTTGGTCACGCCGAAATAGCCGGTCGCGCGGCCCAGCAGCCAGTCCATCTTGGCCGCCACGTCGTCGGCGCCGCCGTCGGCCAGCAGCGTATAGGGGCCGGGATCATTGTCGGGATAGCCGGTCGGCTCCATCGGCATTTCCAGCATCACCTCGTGACCCTGGGCCCGCGCCTGATCGATCCAGCTCTGCAGATTGTCGGCATAGGGCACGAAGCTGAGCGTCACCTCGGGCGGCAGGCGTTCGATGGCGGCGCGGGTCGTCACCGCGTTCAGCCCCAGCCCGCCCACGATCAGGGCGACGCGCGGCTTGCCGTTCGGGCGGAAGGGACGGGCATAGGCCTGGGCCGGCACGCGGCCGTCCGGCGCGATCATCGGCAGGGGGCCGTTGGGACCGGGTTGCGACAGGCCCGCGATCGGCGCCTTGGTCAGGGGCGAGGCCGCATGGACCGGCGCCGTATAGGCCGTCGGCGCGGCCCCCGACACGCTGCCGCCGTCCGGCAGGGTGATGACCGCCTCGCCGTTTGCGGCCGGATCGCCGCCGCCCGCCAGATTCTGATAGAGTCCCATCGCCCCCAGGGAAAAGGCCTCGAACCCGCTCGGCGCCGGGGCCGCAGGCGCAGGCTTGTCGCGCTCCAGCGCCACATGGGCCGAGGGCGCGCCGGCGTTGGGGTCGCCCAACACCGTCAGGAACAGGGCGCCGGCGCCCAGCAGCAACAGGCCCGCCAGGCCCGCCGCGACCGGCGGCTTCTTCAGCGCCTCGACGATGGGTTTGAAGCTCGCGCCGTCCCTGACGCGCGGAGCGGTTCCGGCGGCGGCGGCGAGTGCGGACTGGCGTTTGGCGAACATGGGCACGGGCGGGACCGATCTGGACTCCTACGCCCCCATCATCGCCATGCGCCGGTTAAGAAACCCTAACGGCCGGTTCACCATGATCGGCATTTTCGGTTCTGACATGGATCGTGCGTTGACGTGGCGGTTTGGCATACTTCACATGCGCATCCTCCCGCCCAAAACCTCGGATCAAGCAATGATGAGCCCCGCCGCCGACGACGCCCTGCGCGACGAAGTCCGTCTGTTGGGCGGTATTCTGGGCGACATCATCCGCCAGGAAGGCGGTCAGGCGCTGTTCGACCACGTCGAGGCGGTGCGCCAGGCCTCCATCGCCTATCACCGCGACCCCGCCTCTCATCCGGGCAAGCGGCTGGAGAAGCTGTTGACCGCCATGTCGGTGGATCAGGCCGCGGGTCTGGCCCACGGCTTCGCCCTGTTCTCCCTTCTGGCCAATATCGCCGAGGATCGCTCGACCCGCAGGCGGGCGCAGGATCAGGCCGAGGCCGGCGCCCGCCCCGACACCCCCGAAGGCGCGCTGAAGCGTCTGGCCGACCAGGGCGTTGATCGCCAGGCGGTGCGCGAACTGCTGGACGAGGCCCTGATCTCGCCCGTCCTGACGGCCCATCCGTCCGAAGTGCGCCGCAAGAGCGTCATCGACCGGATCGCCGCCATCACCGACATCCTGGATGTTTGCGACAAGGCCGGCGACGCCTGCACCCCCGCCGCCGTGTCGGAGCCGCTGCGCCGTCAGATCGTCATCCTGTGGGCCACCCGTCTGGTCCGCACCCAGGGGCTGGTGGTGCAGGACGAGATCGACACCGTCGTCTCCTTCCTGGACCGCATCTTCCTGCACGTCGCGCCCCGGCAGTTGTCGGCGTGGCGGCGGCTGCTGGACGCGCCGGACCTGCAGCCCTTCATGCGGGTCGGCACCTGGGTCGGGGGCGACCGCGACGGCAATCCGAACGTGGACGCCACGGTCATGGCCGCCGCCTTCCGCACCCAGGCGCGGGCGGTGCTGGCCTTCTATCTGGAAGAAGTCCACGCCCTGGGCGCCGAACTCAGCCTGGCCACCGAACTGGCCCAGGTGTCGCCCGAACTGCAGGCCCTGGCCGACGCCGCGCGCGATCCGTCGCCTCACCGGGCGGACGAGCCGTATCGCCGCGCCCTGACCGGCGTCTATGGGCGCCTGGCCGCCACGCATCAGACGCTGGGCGACGCCCCCGCCCCGCGCCGCGCCGTGGTCGAGGCCGAACCCTATCCCGGTCTCGACGCCTTCGAGGCCGATCTGAGGACCCTGCACGACAGCCTGGTCTCGCACCACGGCGGCGTCTTCGCCGACGACCGGCTCAGCGACCTGATCACCGCGGTCGAGGTGTTCGGCTTCCATATGGCGACCCTGGATATGCGCCAGAACGCCGACGTCCATGAACGCGTCGTCGCCGACCTGCTGAAGGTGGCGGGCGTCCAGTCCGACTATCTGGCGCTGGACGAAGAGGGACGGCTGAAGGTTCTGGCCGCCGAACTGGCCTCGTCCCGCCTGCTGTTCAGCCCCTATGCCGACTATGAAGCCGAAACGCTGAAGGAGCGCGCCATCCTCCAGGCCGCCGCCGGCGCCCTGGCCGCGTTCGGCCCTCAGGCGATCCGCACCCACATCGTATCCAAGACCGACGCCGCCTCCGATCTGCTTGAGGTCTATCTGCTGCTCAAGGAGGTCGGTCTCTACCGCCCCGAGGACCCGGCCGCCTGTCCCATCCAGGCCGCCCCCCTGTTCGAGACCATCGAGGATCTGCGCGCCGCCCGCCCCACCCTGGAAAGACTGCTTCAGGAACCGTCCGCCCTCGCCGTCGCCCAGGCGCGCGGGGTGCAGGAGGTGATGATCGGCTATTCGGATTCGAACAAGGACGGCTCCTATCTGACCTCGGGCTGGGAGCTGCACGAGGCGTCGCGCGCCCTGGTCGAAGTGACCCAGAAGCACGGACTGAAGCTGCAACTGTTCCACGGACGCGGCGGCACGGTCGGGCGCGGCGGCGGTTCGGCCTTCGCCGGCGTCCTGGCCCAGCCCGAGGGCACGGTCCAGGGCCGTATCCGCACCACCGAACAGGGCGAGGTCATCGCCAACAAATACGGCGAGCCGGAAATCGCCCTGCGCAATCTGGACGCCCTGACCTGCGGCGCCGTGCTGGCTTCGCTGGGCCAGGGGACCGACCACGCCTTCACCGCCGAACACGGTGCGACCCTGTCGGACCTGTCGGCCCGGTCGATGGCCGCCTATCGCAAGCTGGTCTATGAGACCGACGGCTTCGTCGACTACTACCGCGCCGCCACCCCCATCGCCGAGATCGCCGACCTGAAGATCGGCTCGCGTCCGTCGTCGCGCACCGCCTCGACGCGGATCGAGGACCTGCGCGCCATTCCCTGGGTGTTCAGCTGGTCGCAGAGCCGGGTCATGCTGCCCGGCTGGTTCGGCTTCGGCTCGGCCGTCCAGGGGTGCGATATGGGCGAGTTGAAAGCGATGGCCGAGGCCTGGCCCTTCTTCAAGACCCTGGTCCAGAACATGGAGATGGTCATGGCCAAGTCCGACATGACCATCGCCCGCCGCTATGCGACCCTGGTCCCGGATGCCTCGCTGGCGGCGTCCATCTATGGCGAGATCCGCGCCGAATGGGACCGGACCCACGACGCCATCCTGGCCATCAACGGCCATGACAGGCTGCTGGGCGGCCAGCCCGAGCTGGACCGGCTGATCCGCCTGCGGATGCCCTATGTCGAGCCGCTGAACCACGTCCAGATCGAACTGATCCGCCGCCGCCGCGCCGGCGACGACGATCCCCGCGTCCGCGAAGGCATCCTGCTGGCCATCAACGGCGTGGCGGCGGGGTTGAGGAACAGCGGCTGAGGCGGCGGATCAATCTGCCCGCTCACTGTCATCACCCTCGGGCTTGACCTGAGGGCCGGACTTTCCCCTGCATCGCGTCAGCGGCGACACACAACCCGATCCGCATCCGATCCTCGGGCCAAGCCCGAGGATGACGGCGGCCACAGGCTACAGCCACTTCGTCTTCTTGAACGTGATGAACAGGCCCGTGCAGATGGACGCCATCAGGGCCAGCGCGGCGAGGTAGCCATAACGCCAGTGCAGTTCCGGCATGAACTCGAAATTCATGCCGTAGATGCCGGCGATGGCTGTCGGCACGGCCAGCAGCGCGGCCCAGGAGGCCAGTTTTCGGGTGATGACGCCCTGACGCTGCTGTTCCAGCAGATTGGCGACCTCGAACACCGACGACAGAATGTCGTTCAGCCCGCCCAGCCGACTGTTGACCCGCCGCACATGGTCGCCGACGTCGCGAAAATAAGGCCGCACGTCCGGGTCGATACAGGGCAGGTCCAGCGACTGCAGCCGCCCCAGCAACTCCTCCATCGGGCCCAGAATGCGACGGAACTTCAGCAGTTCGCGACGCAGGGTAAACAGACGCCGAATCTCGACCCGCGACAGAAAGGCGTCCAGCGTCTTCTGCTCCATCTCCAGCACGCTGTCCTCGGACTCGTCGACGATGGGCGTATAGGCGTCGACGATGAAGTCCAGAATGCCGTGCAGCACGAAGTCCGGCCCGCGCTTCAACTCGTCCGGCGAGGCCTCAAGCTGGGCGCGCAGGCTGTTGTGGGCGCGTGACGAGTCGTGGCGGATGCTGATGACGTGGTCGTCCCCGACGAAGATATGGGTCTCGCCATAGCTGATCCGTTCGTCGATCCGCGCCGCCGTCCGGGCGACCACGAACAGTTCGCGGCCATAGACCTCGACCTTGGGCATCTGGTGCGCGGCCAGGGCGTCCTCTACCGCAAGGGGATGCAGGTGGTAGCGTTGGACCAGGACGTCGAACTCCTCGTCGGTCGGGTCATAAAGACCGATCCAGACGAACTCGCCCGGTTCAAGCCGCAGCCCCTCGGCCGTCAACGGCGCCTCGCGCACGCGCTGGCCGTCACGATAGACATAAGAGGCGACGACCGGCATGGACGCTCCGTGGGTGAACCGCCTCAGACTTAAAGGGTGCGGCGGCGGAGTTGAAGCGTCTCCGTCGCCACGACGCGCGGCCGGCGGCTGCAACCTGACCGAAATGTCATGACGTCGAATTATGAAAGCGCCGTCTTTCAGCCGCGGAAGCTTCGCCGTTTCGATCCGATCCAGCGTCACCGTTCCCTGCCCCGACCAACAAGGGGCGGAAAAATGGAAACAGGATCATGTTCAGGATCGCCTCTCTGACGACCGCCGCCCTCCTCGCCGCCGGCTCGGCCGCCGCCGCCCCGTTCGAAGCCCGCATTCCTTATGGCGACCTCGACCTGTCGAGCCGCGCGGGCGCGACCGCGTTCGACAGCCGTGTTCGAAAGGCCGCCGACCGCTTCTGCCGCAGCGTCCGCTCCATCGAGCGTCCCGTCTGCCGCAACGCCGTGCGCGAAGAGGCGCTGGCCCTGCTGCCCGACCGCGCCCGCGCCGATTACGCCCGGGGCCGCTTTGCTCACGAGGCCTGAAACGCAGGACGCCGCCGGACAGGTCGTCCGACGGCGTCTCATTGCCCAAGCCCTTCAGCAGGCGCGAAGGGCTATCGCCTTCTTCCGGGCCTCAAGTCGCCCGAAGGGCGGCAGGCCCGGCGTCAGGAAACCGGGAAGCCCCGGACCTTCAGCAGGGCCGCCACGTCCGGGTCGCGACCCCGGAAGGCGCGGTAGGCTTCCGCCCGATCGGTCGTGTTGCCGGGCGCCAGCATGATCGACTTGAAGCGGCCGGCGATGTCCGGATTGAACACGTCGCCCGACTCCTCGAAATAGGCCCAGGTGTCGGCGTCCATCGTCTCGGACCACAGATAGGAATAGTAGCCCGCCGAATAGGCGTCCGAGGTGAACAGGTGATTGAACTGCGGCAGGCGGTGCCGCATCACGATCTCCTTGGGCATGCCGATCCGCGCCAGGCTGGCCTTTTCGAACGCATCGATGTCGGTCGGTGGCACGGCCTGGGTGTGCAAGTCCATATCGACGATGGCCGAGGACAGATAGCTGACCGTCGCATAGCCCTGGTTGAAGGTGGCGGCGGCCTCGATCTTGTCCACCAGCGCCTGCGGCATGGCCGCGCCCGTCTGATAGTGTTTCAGGTAGCCGTCCAGGATCGGGCGGCTCAGCACCCAGTGCTCATGCACCTGCGACGGATATTCCACGAAGTCGCGCGGCGTATTGCCGAACGACGGATAGGTCACCACCGACGAGAAATAGTGCAGGGTGTGGCCGAACTCGTGGAACAGGGTCTCGGCGTCGTCCAGCGAGATCAGGACCGGCTCGCCCGGCTCGGGCTTGGTGAAGTTGTTGTTGTTGGACCCCAGGATGATCTTGGAGCCGTCCAGCGTCGAGAACGACCGATAGGTGGTCATCCAGGCGCCCGAACGCTTGCCCGGCCGGGCGTAGTCGTCGGTGTAGTACAGGCCGATCAGCTTGCCCGTGGCCTTGTCGTGCAGCTCATAGACCTCGACGTCCGGCTCGAAGGTCGGGACCGAGCCCTTGGGCAGTTTGGTGAACTGGAAGCCATAGAGGCGCTCGGCCATGGCGAAGGAGCCGGCGCGCACGGCGTTCAGCTCGAAGTAGGGCTTCAGCTGGTTCTGATCCAGGTCGTACTTGGCCTTCCTGACCTTCTCGGCGAAATAGAGGTAGTCCCACGGCTCGATGTCGAACCCGGCGATCGCCTTCATGTCGGCGACCTCTTCGGCGACGCGGGCCTTGGCCGGCGCCCAGACGCGGTTCATCAGGGCCTCGGCCGCCGCCGGGGTCTTGGCCATGGTGTCCTGCATCCGCAGTTCGGCATGGTTGCGATAGCCCAGCAGCTTGGCCCGCTGATCGCGCAGCTTCACGATCTCGGCGATGGTCGAGTTGGTGTCGTTGGCGTCGCCGTTGTCGCCGCGATTGACGAACTTCTTCCAGACCTGCTCGCGCAGGGCCCGGTCGTCGGCGAAGGTCAGGAAGGGATCGACCGCCGAACGGGTGTTCAGGATGGCCCAGCCCTGGATGTTGCGGCTGCGCGCCGCGCCGGCGGCGGCGGCCTTGTTGGATTCGGGCAGGCCCGCCAGACCCGCCTCGTTCGGGATCACCGTCCAGGCGTTCTCGTCGGCGACGACCTTCTGGCCGAAGCGGGTGAAGGCGTTGGACAGGGCGGTGTTGATCCGACCCAGCTCGGCCTTGCCGGCCGCGTCCAGATTGGCGCCCGAGCGGATGAAGGCGTCGCGGCGACGTTCGGCCAGACGCTTCTGCTGGGCGCTCAGGCCCGCCGCGTCGGCGGTGTCGGCGACGGTCTTGACCCGCTGGAACAGCTTTGCGTTGAAGGTGATCTCGTCCGAGGCGGCCGACAGCAGGGGCGACAGTTCAGTGTCGACCGCATCATAGGCCTCGCCGCCGATGTTGGAGGTCATGACGCCATAGACGTTGGACGCCCGGTCCAGCGGCTCGCCCGCCAGCTCCAGCGCCGCCATGGTGTTGGCGAAGGTCGGGGCCTCGGGGTTATTGGCGATGGCGGCGATGTCGGCGCGTTGCAGTTCGATGCCTTCCAGCATGGCTTCGCGCAGCTTGGCCGGCGTCACCTTGTCGAACGGCGGCACGCCGTCATATTTGCCGGTCCAGGCCTGCAGCAACTCCGCGCGCGGCGTCTGGGCGGGCAGGACGGCGCGGGCGATGCGCGCTTCCTCGGCGATGCTGGCGGCCGAGGGCGCGGCGGCGGACCCGCCCGAGGCGGCGCCGGAGGCCCCGGCCGAGGCGCAGGCCGACAGGGCCATCAGGCTGCCGCCCGCGATGAGAAGCTGGCGTCTATGCATGGAATGCTCCGAAACAAGATCATGGTTGCGACACACTTAGGCGCACGGAACGCCCCCGTCACCTGATGGAGGCGTAATCTTGGCGCCAATCCGGTTGGATACGTCGTCGCACTGTTCTAAAGCCCGCGCATGGCCATTGGTGTTTTCGACTCCGGCGTGGGCGGCCTGACCGTCCATCGCGAACTGACGCGGCGCTTCCCCCAGCGCGACTTCGTCTATCTGGCCGACCAGGCCCACGCCCCCTATGGCGGGCGCGGCGGCGAGGACATCGTCAACCTGACCAAGGCCGGGTGCGAGCGATTGTTCGAGGCCGGGGCCTCGGTCGTGGTCCTGGCCTGCAACACCGCCTCGGCCATCGCGCTTCGTCGCCTGCAGCAGACCTGGCTGCCGGGTCTGCGCGAGCGGCTGGGCCGGCCGGTCAACATCCTGGGCATCATCGTGCCGACCATCGAGGCGGCGACCGGCAAGCCCTGGAGCTTCGAGGCCGAGCGCCCGCAGGAGGGCGAAAAGGTCGCCTCCATCGACATCACCGGCGTCTTCTGCACCGCCGCCACCGCCATCAGCCGTGTCTATGAGATCGAGATCGACAAGCGGCGCGAGGACATCGCGGTCTTTTCGGAGCCCTGTCCCGGCCTGGCGGGCCTGATCGAGCTGGGCGCCCCGGCCGAGGAGCTGAAGGTGGTGATCGACGACCATGTCGACGCCCTGCGCCGTCGCATCGGCCGCCACCCGGACAAGGCCATCCTGGGCTGCACCCACTATGAGATCGTCGCCGAACTGTTCGCCCAGGCCCTGCCTGCGGGAACGGTGCTGATCGAACAGCCGACGGCGGTCGCCGAGGCGCTGGACCGCTACTTCAGGCAACATCCCGAATACGACCTGGGCGACAGCGGCCGCCGCGACTTCCTGACCACCGGCCAGGCGGGCCCGCAATCGGAACTGGTCGCCCAGTTCTGGGGCGCGCCGGTGACGTTCGAACAGGCGTAAGGGCTGGCGCCTTTCCATCGTCATCCTCGGGCTTGACCCGAGGATCGGACTGTGGCTGGACGTCTGGCTCCAAGCGTCGGAAGGCCCGCCCCTCGGGTCAAGCCCGAGGGTGACGGCTGTTTTTAGATCAACACCCCGGACAATCCGGCAGCGGCTCGTTCTCCAGCTGCAGCGTCGTGTGATTGATGCCCTGGCGCCGCGCCGCCGCCTGGGCCTCGCCGATCAGCGCCGCCGAATCCGGCCGGTCGTGAACCAGATGCGCGGTCAGGGCCGTCTCTGTGGTCGACAGGGCCCAGACGTGCAGGTCATGCACCGCCCGCACGCCCGCCAGGTCGAGCAGAGCCTTCTCCAGCACCGGCACGTCCACGCCGCTGGGCGCCCCGTCCATGGCCAGATTCACCGAATCCTTCAGCAAGCCCCAGGTGGACCACAGGATCACCACCACGATCACCAGGCTGACCAGCGGATCGACCACCGACCAGCCGGTCGCCAGGATGACCGCGCCCGCGACCACGACGCCTAATGACACGCCCGCATCGGCCATCATGTGCAGATAGGCGCCCTTGGCGTTAAGGTCGTGCTGGGACTTCATGAACAGCAGCGCGGTGCCCAGATTGATGACGAAGCCGATCCCGGCCACCACCATGATGGTCGCGGACCCCACCGGCGCCGGTTCGTTGAAGCGCCGCACGGCCTCGAACGCGATGGCTCCGCAGGCGAAGATCAGCAGCAGCGCATTGCCCAGCGCGGCCAGCACCGTCGCCTTGCCGAACCCATAGGTCCGCCGCCCGCCCGCCGCCCCGTGCGCCCCGCGCCGCGCCAGCCAGGCCGCGCCGCCCGCCATGGCCAGGCCCAGGACGTCGGACAGATTGTGACCCGCGTCGGCCAGCAGGGCGGTGGAATCCGCCATCAGCCCGGCCCCGAACTCGCACGCCACGAAGATCAGATTGACCACCAGCCCGACCGCATAGCGCCAGTCGCCGGTGTCGACGGGACCGTGGCTGTGGCCGCCGGGGCCATGGCTGTGACCATGCCCATGCGAATGCCCGCGCCCTGGCTCGGCGTGATCGTGTCCATGATCGGCGTGATCGTGGTCGGAGCTGTGATCGTGCGCGGCGTTCATGGTTTCGCCTATACGCCCTTTGGCCGAACAGCCAAGCTGCTAATTGATAACATCTTGAATGTTATCACATAATATCAGTGCTGGTGCATGGCCACAACCAGACCCAACGCGATCAGGGCCAGACCCAGCACCGCCCCTTCGTAACGCGCCCACCGCTCCAGCCGCAGGATGGAGGCGCCGGCGCTGGCCAGGGCGGTGAATACGGCCATACCGGCGACGGTGCCGACCGCGAACACCAGCGTCAGCATCGCCAGGGCGCCGATCCCCGCGGAGGCCGAGGACAGATAGATGGGCAGCAGCACCTCGCCCGGCGACACCGCCAACATGGCCACCAGACCCAGGAAGGCGGCCTTGTCCGACACGGCCGGCTCGGGCGTTTCGACGGCGGGGCCGCCGGCCAGGGCGGGCCGACGCAGCGCCGAACGCGCCAGATAAAAGGCGCCGAACAAAAACAGCAGCACCGCCGCCAGGTGCGGCAGCACCCCCTCGATCCATTGATCCAGCGCCAGGCCCGCCGCCACGATCAGGCCGCCGACCACCGCCGTCGTGGCGATATGGGCCAGGCCCGCCGCCGTCACGGCCAGCAGAACCCGATGCGGCCGCCACCCCTGCGCCCGTCCGACCAGGGTGAACGGCAGCCAGTGTGTCGGCAGGGCGGCGTGCAGAAAGGCCGCGACGAATCCGCCGCCCAGCAGGGACAAGAGCACGGACTGTTCGGCGCCGGGGGACATGAGGCGGCCTATAGCCTGTTACTTTATAACAGTCGAGCGGAATTCGACTCGATTACAGCCAGTCGGCGAACGGCTCGCGATCCAGCATCTCTTCATAGGTCGGGCGCGGGCGGATCACGGCCCACCGGTCGCCGTCCACCAGCACCTCGGGGACCAGGGGTCGGCTGTTGTATTCGCTGGCCATGACCGCGCCATAGGCCCCCGCCCCGGTGAAGACCACCAGATCCTCGGCCTCCAGCGGCGCCAGGTCGCGGTCGCGCGCAAAGGTGTCGCCCGTCTCGCACACCGGCCCGACGACGTCATAGGCCAAGGCCTTGCCCCCGCGCGGCGCGACCGGCCGGATGTCGTGGAAAGCGTCATACAGCGCCGGCCGCATCAGGTCGTTCATCGCCGCGTCCAGCACCAGGAACCGGCGCCCGTCCGAGCGTTCATTGACCTGGATCACCTGGCTCAGCAGCACGCCCGCATTGGCGGCCAGCAGCCGCCCCGGCTCGAACGCCGCCTCGACGTCCAGGCCGTTCAGCACCCGCGCGGCCATGGCGACATAATGGGCTGGCGAAGGCGGTTCGGCGCCGCCCGAATAGGGCACGCCCAGCCCCCCGCCCAAATCCAGTCGCGTCACCGCATGACCCAGCGCCCTCAGGGCCCGCGTCATCTCGGCCAGGACGGTGAAGGCGGCCTCCAGAGGGGCCAGGTCGGTGATCTGGCTGCCGATGTGACAGGCCAGGCCGACCGGCGTCACATGGGGCGAGGCCGAGGCCCGGGCGTAGAGGTCCATGGCTTCCTCGACCGGCACGCCGAACTTGTCGCCCTTGCCGCCCGTGGTGATCTTGGCGTGACCGCCCGCCCCGACATTGGGATTGACCCGGATGGCGATGGGCGGCGCCGCATCCATCATCGCCGCCACGGCGATCAGCCGGTCCAGCTCGGCCCCGGACTCGATGTTGATCTGGCGCACCCCGACGCTGATGGCGAAGGCCATCTCCACATCGGTCTTGCCCACGCCGGAGAAGATGATCCGGTCGGCCGGAACGCCCGCCGCCAGCGCGCGTCGGATTTCGCCCTCGGAGACGGTGTCGGCGCCGGACCCCAGCTTGGCCAGGGTCGCCAGGACCGACAGGTTGGAGTTGGCCTTGACCGCAAAGGCGATCAGGGCCTCGCCCAGCGCGTCGCGATGCGCGTCGGCGGCGGCGCGCAGCAGGCCGTAGTGCCGCTTCAGCGTCGCCGTCGAATAGACATAGGCAGGCGTGCCCACCTCGTCGGCGATCAGCTCCAGCGGCACGCCCTCGGCATGGAGGGCCCCGTCCTTCAGGTCGAAATGATGCAAGGTCTAGCGCGGTTCGTTCTGGGCGGCGCCGGCGCCGATGGGGTTGGACGGGCCGCCGTCGATGGGAATGCTGCTGGACGGACGGTTCATCGTCGCGGGTTCGGGCAGATGCGGCGCACGGCTGTCGCGCGGCGCACGTTCGGTCTGGCGCACCGGCGATTCCAGATCGGCCATGCGACCGCAGGCGGCGGTCAGGAGGGCGAGCGCGCCCACGAGGATCAGGGTCTTTTTCCCAGGAAGGTTCACAGGCGATCTCTCCAGTCGGCGATGCGCGCACGGACCTGTTCCGGCGCGGTTCCCCCATAGCTCTGACGGCTTTCGCACGAAGCCTTGGCGGTCAGCACCTTGTAAACCGCTTCGGTGATCCCCGGCTCCAGTTTCTGCATTTCCTCAAGCGGCAGTTGCGCCAGGTCCACGCCCAGCGCCTCGGCCCGCTTGACCGCCGCCCCCGTCACATGGTGCGCCTTCCTGAACGGCAGGTTCAGTTCGCGCACCAGCCAGTCGGCCAGATCTGTGGCGGTCGAGAACCCCGCGCCCGCCGCCTGGGCCATCCGTTCGGTATTGGGCTGCAGCGCCGCGACCATGGCGGTCATGGCGTTCAGCGCCAGATCGAGCGCGTCGAACGCCTCGAACACCGGCGGCTTGTCCTCCTGCATGTCCTTGGAATAGGCCAGCGGCAGGCCCTTCATGACCGTCGACAGGGCGACCAGCGACCCCATGATCCGCCCGGTCTTGGCCCGCACCAGTTCGGCGGCGTCCGGGTTGCGCTTCTGCGGCATGATGGAGCTGCCGGTGGTCAGGTCGTCGGGCAGGGTCGCGAAGCCGAACATCGGCGTCATCCACACCACGATCTCCTCGGCCAGACGCGACAGGTGGCCCGCCGTGATCGAGGCGGCGGCCAGGCTTTCCAGCGCGAAATCGCGGTCGGACACGGCGTCCAGGCTGTTGGCCATCGGCCGGTCGAAGCCCAGTTCGGCCGCCGTCATGTGGCGGTCGATGGGAAAGGGCGAACCGGCCAGGGCGGCGGCGCCCAGCGGACTTTCGTTCATGCGGGCGCGCGCGTCGGCGAACCGGCCCGCATCCCGCCCGAACATCTCGACATAGGCCATCAGATGGTGGCCCAGCGTCACCGGCTGGGCGGTCTGAAGGTGGGTGAAGCCCGGCATCAGGTCGCCGGCGTGCTGTTCGGCCCGGTTCAGCAGGGCGGCCTGCAATCCCTTCAGCTGGGCGACCGCGCGGTCGCAGGCGTCGCGGACCCACAGACGGAAGTCCAGCGCCACCTGGTCGTTGCGGCTGCGCGCCGTGTGCAACCGGCCCGAGGGTTCGCCGATCAGCTCGTTCAAACGGGCCTCCACATTCATGTGGATGTCCTCGAACTGGTCGCGGAACGGGAACGTCCCGCCGACGATCTCGCCCTCGACGGCGTCCAGCCCCCCCAGGATGGCCTCGGCGTCGGCCGGGGCGATGATCCCCTGTTCAGCCAGCATCCGGCAGTGGGCGCGCGACCCGGCCAGATCCTGACGCCACAGACGCTGGTCCACGCCGATGGAGACGTTGATCGCCTGCATGATTTCGGCCGGGCGCGACGAAAAGCGTCCGCCCCACATGTCTTGACCCGCGGGCTTCACCGGCGCAGTCGAAACGGCGGATGGCATGGCGTCGGCAGGAGTGGATTGGGTCATGAGCGGCTCTAGGAAGGCGATCTGGGCGGTCATCGGCGCGGTGGTCGTGGTCAGCACCATCGCCGGCGCCGGCGGCATGGCGATGTCGCTATACGCCAATCACCGCCAGAAGGCGCAAGTGCAAGAGGCCGCAAACGCCAATGCGACGCCGAAAAGCGACCTGGCGCGCTTCGCCGTCGGTTCGCTCGCGGCCCTGAGCACCCCGGCCCAGCCCACGCCCGCGCCCGAATACGCCTTTCGCGACCGCACCGGCACGGCCGTCCGCTTCTCGGCCTTTCACGGCAAGGTGGTGGTGGTGAACCTGTGGGCCATGTGGTGCGCGCCGTGCAAGGCCGAGATGCCCACGCTCCAGGCCCTGGCCAAGGCCTATGCCGCGAACGAGGATCTGGTGGTCCTGCCCATCAACGTCGATGCGACGCCAGAGGCGGCGGCCGAGGCCAGACGCTTCCTGGACGACCACGCGCCCCTGCCCTTCTACAGCGACGCCAGGTTCCAGCTGCCGTTCGAGTTTCCGGGCAAGGGCGCCATGCCCCAGACCATCCTGCTGGATCGCGAGGGCCGCATCCGCGCCGTCAAGACGGGCGAGGCCGACTGGTCGGCCCCCGAGGCGCGCGCCCTGATCGACGCCATCCTGGCGGAAGGCCCCAAATCCGAGTGACGCTTCCCGCCCGATCGGCTGGGGATCAGTGCTTGGCCGGAACCCGCGTGTCGGTGGCGGGATCGATGGCGCCGGGCTTGCCCTCGGCTGCGGCCTGGGCCTGCTCGGTCTCCAGCTTGTCGGCCACCTTGCCGGCGCCGCTCTCGACCGCCTGCGCGGCCTTCATCGCCCCGCCTTCGATCACTTCGCCCGCCTGAGACGCGGCGCTGGCGGTCTTGTCCGCGGCCGTCTCGGCATGGACTTCGGCCTTGTCCTGTTCAGCCTGGGTGCAGGCGGCGGCGCCCAGCATCAGAACGGCGGCCGCCGCCGTCAGGGCTTTGGTGCGAATGGTCACGGCGTATCTCCGGTCACGGTTGAAAGCTCGACCGTAAACGCAGGATGTCGGCGCGGGTTGCAGCAGAGAAGGGTGGTGACTGGAGGCGGGATCGAACCGCCGACCTGTGGGTTATGAATCCACCGCTCTAACCATCTGAGCTACCCAGTCCCGGGCGTCGCGGGGCCGTGGCCGGCCGCGAAGGAGGCGTGCCTATATCGCCGTCGGGCGTCGGGTTCAAGTCGTCTCGATCCAGATCGTGCGGCGATACGGCGCATGACCGCCTCCGACCGGAACGGTAACGCTGGAGCCGCCGTTTTTGTTGGATGCCGTTTCTCGCCTTTTTCGGAGCCTGAGCCATGCGTTTGATCGCCGCCGCCGCATCCACGTCCCTGCTCGTTCTGGCCGCCGCCTGCGGGGCCAATGGCGAAAGCGCGTCCTCGGCGTCCCAGGCGCAGTCAGGCGCCCCGCTGGAGACGCGGCCGGCGAACAATCCGGACCAGCAACCGGCCTTCGCCGGCCAGACGCGCGCGCCGGGCGTAAAGACCGAACAGGCCATGAGCCACACCGTCGTCGCCTCGGGCCTGGTTCATCCGTGGGGTCTGGCGGCCCTGCCGGACGGCCGCTGGCTGGTGACGGAAAAGCCCGGTCGCCTGCGTATCGTCACCGCCCAGGGCCAGATCAGCGCGCCGGTCGCGGGCCTGCCCGCCGTCGATACGCGCGGCCAGGGCGGTCTGCTGGACGTGATCGTCGGGCCCGCCTTCGCCCGTGACCGGATGATCTACTGGAGCTATGCCGAGCCGCGCCAGGGTGGCAACGCCACCTCGGTCGCGCGTGGGCGGCTGTCCGACGACGGCGCGCGCGTGGAAAACGTCCAGGTCATCTTCCGCGCCCTGCCCGTCTATGACGGAGACAAGCATTTCGGCTCGTCCCTGGCCTTCGACCCCGCCGGACATCTGTTCGTCACCCTGGGCGAACGATCCGACAAGCCGATGCGGCCCCAGGCCCAGGACCTGGGCTCGCACATGGGCAAGACCATCCGCATCAACGCCGACGGCTCGGTTCCCGCCGACAATCCCTTCGTCGGCCGCGCCGGGGCCCTGCCCGAGATCTGGAGCCTGGGGCATCGCAACGTTCAGGGCGTCGCCATCCAGCCCGGAACCGGCGCCGTCTGGACCATCGAACACGGCACGCGCGGCGGCGACGAGGTCAATATCGACAAGGCCGGGGTGAACTACGGCTGGCCCGACGCGGCCTATGGCATTGAATATGCGGGCGGCCGGATCAACGACGGCGCGACCCAGGCGACCGGCACGGAGCAGCCCGTCTATTACTGGGACCCGGTGATCGCGCCGGGCGGGGCGACCTTCTATCAGGGCGCCATGTTCCCTGGTTGGCAGGGAAACCTGCTGGTCGCCGGTCTGAAGGAAAAACACATCGCCCGGTTGGTGATCCGGAACGACCGCGTGGTCGGCGAGGAGCGATTGCTGACCGACCTCGGCGAACGAATCCGCGACGTGGCGGTCGCCGCCGACGGCGCAGTCTGGGCCGTCACCGACGAGGAAAACGGCAAGCTGGTCAGGCTGGCGGCGACGCAGTAGTCTTCCTGGGCCAGGGGGCGAAGCTGGGGCGCGCGCGTCCCAAAGGGAGCAACCGAGCCATGCGTATCCTTATTCTCACCACCGCCGTCGCCCTGCCGCTGCTGGCGGCCTGCGGCACGACGGGCGGCGTCAGCTCGTATCAACGTGACCTGGACGCGCTGGAAAAAACCTGCACCCAGCGTCAGGGCATACTGACCCCGACAGGGCTGCAGACCGGCAAGCCGGAAACAGAATACGCCTGCACCATCACCGGCGGCGCGACCCGGATTCCGCGCGCCAACTAACCGTTCGGGCCGACGACTTGGTCGGCCCGACGCCTGTTCCGACAGCGATGTTTGACCATCGGCCCGCCCTGGCATGGCATGGGCATCACGCGGCTTATTACTTGACGTTGACGTAAACGTAGGGTTCTTGGCTTTTACGTTTCGAACCGCCTTCGCCTCGAGCCGCGCGCCCTCACATATCGCGCACAGGGGCCAAACATGGAGACGCCTCTCATGGCTGACGCCTATATCTACGATGCCGTCCGCACGCCGCGCGGCAAGGGCAAGAAGGACGGCTCGCTGCACGAGATCACCGGCCTCAGCCTGGCGACCCAGGTTCTGCAGGCCCTGCGCGACCGCAACGATCTGGACACGTCCAAGGTCGATGACGTCATCCTGGGCTGCGTGACGCCGGTGGGCGAACTGGGCGCCGACATCGCCCGCACGGCGGTCCTCTCGGCCGGCTGGTCGCAGGATACGGCGGGCGTTCAGGTCAACCGCTTCTGCGCCTCGGGCCTGGAAGCCGTGAACATGGCCACGGCCAAGGTGAAGTCCGGCGAGGCCGACTTCGCCGTCGGCGGCGGCGTCGAGGTCATGAGCCGCGTGCCCATGGGTTCGGACATGGGCGCCTGGCCGACCGACCCGTCGGTGGCCTTCCCCTCCTATTTCGTGCCTCAGGGCGTGTCGGCGGACATGATCGCCACCAAATACGGCTTCAGCCGCGACGACGTGGACGCCTATTCGGTGGAAAGCCACAAGCGCGCCGCCAAGGCCTGGGCCGAGGGCCGGTTCAAGAACTCGGTCCTGGCGGTCAAGGATCAGCTGGGCCTGACCATTCTGGATCATGACGAGACCATTCGTCCGAACACGGACATGCAGACCCTGGGCGGCCTGAACCCCTCCTTCGCCATGATGGGCGAAATGGCCTTCGACGCGGTGATCAATCAGCGCTACCCCGAAGTCGAGCGCGTCAACCACGTCCACACCCCCGGCAACTCGTCCGGCATCGTCGATGGTTCGGCGGGCGTGCTGATCGGTTCGCTGGAAGCCGGTCAGGCCCTGGGCCTGAAGCCGCGCGCCAAGATCCTGGGCGGCGCCTCGATCGGCTCGGAGCCGTCGATCATGCTGACCGGCCCGGAATATGTGACCCGCAAACTGCTGAAGAAGCTGGGCATGACGCCCGACGACATCGACGTGTGGGAGCTGAACGAGGCCTTCGCCGCCGTCGTCCTGCGCTACATGCAGGCCCTGAACATCGACCACGCCAAGATGAATGTGAACGGCGGCGGCATCTCGATGGGCCATCCCCTGGGCGCCACCGGCGCCATGATCACCGGCATCGCCTTGGACGAGCTGGAACGCTCGAACAAGTCGACCGCCCTGGTCACCCTGTGCATCGGCGGCGGCATGGGCACCGCCACCGTCATCGAACGCGTCTGATCCGGGAGCGAATGAACATGGAAAACTTCAAGATCGACATCGACGCCGACGGCATCGCGCTCGTCACCTTCGACGTGCCGGGCCGTTCGATGAACACCCTGACCGGCAAGGTGATCGCCGAGGTCCCGCAACTGGTCGAACGCATCAAGACCGATGACGCCATCAAGGGCGTGGTCATCACCTCGGGCAAGGCGTCGGGCTTCTGCGCCGGGGCGGACCTGGGCGACATGGCCGGCGGCGTGCTGTCAGGCGGCGGCGACTTACAGAAGGCGTTCGACGCCGGCTGGACGCTGAACGGCGCCTTCCGCGCGCTGGAAACCTCGGGCAAGCCCATCGCCACGGCGATCAACGGCCTGGCCCTGGGCGGCGGGCTGGAGTTCACACTGGCGACCCACTACCGCGTGGTCGAGAACGACAACAAAATTCAGCTGGGCCTGCCCGAGATCAAGGTCGGCCTGTTCCCCGGCGGCGGCGGCACCCAGCGCCTGACCCGTCTGGTCGGCGTCCAGAACGCCTTGATGGCCATGAGCGAGGGCAAGTCCTTCCGCCCGAACGACGCCAAGGGCGCGGGCATCGTCCATCAGGTTGTCGAAAAGGGGCAAGGCGTCGAGGCCGCCAAGGCCTGGATCAGGAACGGCGGCAAGGCGGTCCAGCCGTGGGACGAGAAGTCCTTCAAACTGCCCGGCGGCGGTCCCTTCCATCCGGCGGGCATCCAGAACTTCATGGTCGGCAACGCCATGCTGCGCAAACAGTCCTACGGCAACTATCCGGCCGTGGTGAACCTGATGAAGGCCGTGTTCGAAGGCACGCAGGTTCCGATGGACGCGGCCCTGCGGATCGAGACCCGCTACTTCATCAAGACCCTGATGACGCCGCAGGCCCAGGCCATGATCCGCTCGCTGTTCCTGTCGAAACAGGAACTGGACAAGGGCGCCGTCCGCCCCGCCGGCGTGCCCAAGTCCGATCCGAAGAAGGTCACGGTCATCGGCGCCGGCATGATGGGCGCGGGCATCGCCTATGTGCAGGCGCTTGCGGGCATCGAGACCATCCTGATCGACCAGACCCAGGACGCCGCCGACAAGGGCAAGGCCCATGTCGAGGAGCTGCTGAAGAAGCGTCTGTCGCGCGGTCAGCTGACGCAGGAGAAGTATGACGCCCTGCTCGGCTCCGTCACCGCCACCACCGACTATGATCTGATCAAGGGATCCGACCTGGTCGTCGAGGCCGTGTTCGAAAACCGCGAGATCAAGGCCGATGTGACCAAGCGCGCCGAAGCCCAGTTGGCCGAGGGCGCCGTGTTCGGCTCCAACACCTCGACCCTGCCGATCACCGGCCTGGCCGAGGCCAGCGTCCGTCCCGAGGACTTCATCGGCATCCACTTCTTCTCGCCGGTCGACAAGATGATGCTGGTCGAGATCATCCTGGGCGAAAAGACGGGTCAGGCCGCCATCGCCAAGGCGCTGGACTATGTGCTGAAGATCAAGAAGACGCCGATCGTCGTCAACGACTCCAGAGGTTTCTACACCTCGCGCTGCTTCTCCACCTTCCTGATGGAGGGCATGGCGATGCTGGAGGAGGGTTACGGCCCGGCTCTGATCGACAATGTCGGCCGCATGACCGGCATGCCGCGCGGCCCGCTGGAGATGCACGACGACGTGGCCCTGGACCTCAGCTACAAGATCGCCAAACAGACGGCGATCGATCTGGGCGACAAATATGTGCCGTCGGAAGGCGCCGACATCGTCGCCAAGATGGTCGAGGGCGGACGTTTCGGGCGCAAAAACGGCAAGGGCTTCTACGACTATGACGCCAAGCCCAAGACGATCTGGACGGGCCTGTCCGAACTGGCCCCGACCACCAAGGGCATCGACCAGCCGGAAGAGCCGACCGCCTTCGCCCAGATCGACGAACTGAAGACGCGCCTGCTCTATCGCCAGGCGGTCGAAGTGGCCCGCTGCTGGGAAGAGGGCGTCATCGACGACCCGCGTGAGGCCGATCTGGGCGCCATCCTGGGCTGGGGCTTTGCGCCCTGGACCGGCGGCCCGATCAGCTTCATCGATGGCATCGGCCTGGCAAAGTTCGTGGAAACCGCTGACCGTCTGGCGCAGACCTATGGCGACCGCTTCAAGGTCCCGCAGCTGCTGCGCGACATGGCCGCCAAGAACGAGACCTTCTACGGCCGGTTCGCGCCGGAGAAGGCCGCCGCCTGATCGGCAGCGGACATCCTTGACCTACGGAACGGGCGGCCTTCGGGTCGCCCGTTTTCGTTTGAGGGCTTCCGTTTTTCTTTCGTCATTCCGGGCGAAGGGCCGCTTGGCCCGAAGACCCGGAACCCAGCGGCGCCGAAGGCGAAATACGGCTGCCGCAGAACATTTGAAATCGAATCCGCGGCAACTTCGCGCTCACGCGCGCCGCTGGGTTCCGGGTCTCCGCTGCGCCTCGCCCGGAATGACGAAAGAAATATCAGCGCGTCGCAAAGAAAAGACCCGCCCGACACGAGGTCGAGCGGGTCGCTCCGCCGCCCTTCGCGGGGGTCGGTGGCGGGTCGCTAGGGGCGACGGAGTAGCGGTGAAGGGGTCGGGCCGCAGCCGAAGCGAACGCTCAAAGTCCGCCCCAACCGCGCGACCCCGTGTCCTGGCGTCAGCCTTCCAGATCCTGGCCTTCGTCCGGCTCGGGCGTGCCCAGCAGTTCGTCGGCGATCTTGTTGGTCGAGGCGCGCACGGCCTTTTCGATGGAGGCGGCGATGTCGGGATTCTGTTTCAGGAACTCGCGCACATTCTCGCGGCCCTGGCCGATGCGGGTGGAGTCATAGCTGAACCAGCTGCCTGACTTCTCGATGATGCCGGCCTTGACGCCCAAGTCGATGATCTCGCCCAGTTTGGAGATGCCCTCGCCATACATGATGTCGAAAATGACCTCGCGGAACGGCGGGGCGACCTTGTTCTTGACCACCTTGACCCGGGTGGTGTTGCCCACCACCTCGTCGCGGTTCTTGATCGCGCCGGTGCGGCGGATGTCCAGACGCACCGAGGCGTAGAACTTCAGCGCATTGCCGCCCGTGGTCGTCTCGGGCGAGCCGTACATGACGCCGATCTTGTGACGGATCTGGTTGATGAACAGGACGATGCATTTGGACTTGGAGATGGAGGCGGTCAGCTTGCGCAGCGCCTGGCTCATCAGGCGCGCCTGAAGACCCGGCAGGCTGTCGCCCATTTCGCCCTCGATCTCGGCGCGCGGCGTCAGCGCGGCGACCGAGTCGATCACCACGATGTCCACGGCGCCCGAACGGACCAGGGTGTCGACGATCTCCAGCGCCTGCTCGCCCGTGTCGGGTTGCGACACCAGCAAATCGTCCAGGTTCACGCCCAGCTTCTGGGCGTAAACCGGGTCCAGCGCATGTTCGGCGTCGACGAAGGCGGCGACCCCGCCCTTCTTCTGCACCTCGGCGACCGTGTGCAGGGCCAGGGTGGTCTTGCCGGACGATTCCGGACCGAACACCTCGATCACCCGCCCGACCGGCAGGCCGCCGATGCCCAACGCCATGTCCAGGCCCAACGAGCCGGTCGAGACGCTGTCGATCTCGGCCACCACGCCCGCCTTGCCGAGCTTCATCACCGAACCCTTGCCGAAGGCGCGATCGATCTGCGCGATCGCCGCCTCCAGGGCGCGTTGCTTGTCGCCGTCGTCCTTGCCCACCAGTTTCAATGCCGCCTGTGAAGCCATCGCCTTCGTCTCCCTTGCCATGATTCCCGTCATTAAGCTTGGGAGAGACCCGCCTGGACCCGCCCCCGTTTCGTGAGGGCGACTATGTGCACGGTTTGTTCTGGTTCACAAGATGTTCTCTTCGATCAAAACAAGAACACCGAGCAGATGCGACCGATTTTGACGTAGCAAAGATTGGCTCAGACGATCACTCGCGCGCCGAGACCGATGGCCAGAGCCGCAATGATCAGCCCGGCCGCGCTCAGACCCAGCCCCCGCACGCCGCCGTGGGCGGTTGGCGACAGGGGCCGGGCCAGATGCACGATCAGAAGCGCGATCACGCCCAGAACACCGGGCAAATCCATGCCGACGCCGAGAAACACCCCGTGCCCCTGCATCAGCAGCCAGCCCCCGACCACAGCCGTCGCCAGGGCCGCCGGGATCAGCGCTGTCCAGGTCGTCAGGCGCACCGAGATCAGGGCGGCGGCGGCGGCCGTCAGGGCGGCGATCAGGGCGGGCCAGATCAGCAGGAAGGCCGCCTCGGGCGCCACGGTCTGAACGACGGCGCCCATCACCAGCACCAGTCCGATCAACCCCAGCCAGCCGCCCCAAGGCGTTTCCTCCGCCCCGCGCGGCCACAGGCTGAGACCGACGGCGACCGCCGCCGCGCCCAGCACCATCGGATCGACCCCCGCCAGGACCGTCGTCAGCGCCGCCGCCGCGACGAGGCCGACGGCGACCGTCCGCCCGCCGGCGCGTCCCGCGATCAGCAGCAGCGCCAGACCCGACAACGCCAGGGCCACGCCGATCTCCAGCACCGGCAGCCGGCGCAACAGCGCATAATAGGTCTCGGGCGACTGGACACGACCGCCTATCGGCCCGGCCAGAACGCGCACGGCCTGCCCCACGACCACCGCGCCCGCCATCAACCACAGCCCGTCCGCCGCGCCGCGAACGACCGCCCTCAACCGCAAGGTCTCAACGCGACGCACGCGGCCGACCACGAAGCCGGTCGCCAGCACGGCCATGGCCAGCACGGCCCAGCCCGCGGCGGCCGGATGCCGTAAGATGGCCAGGCCGAACAGGTCGGCGTAAACGGCGTTCTGCGTCGCGTGAGGCAGGGTCGGCGCGCGCAGCCAGGCGTCCGCGACCTCCAGCGCCTGCGACCCGATGTGCTGCAGGCTGCCTTGATCCAGGGCGTCGGGCGTCGCGGCGGGCGAATGATACTGATCCGGCCGTCCGATGAAGGCCAGGTTGATCCCCGCCATCTCCCTGGCCGCCGCTATGGTGAAGTCCGTGCCGTTCGGCATCAGCCGATAGACGAAGACGGCCAGGGCGTTGCTGGACGGGCCGCCCGTCGCGCCGCCGGTCGCCCGGGCGTAGTCGGCGATGGTCTGGGCGTTGCCCGGCCCGGTCTCGAACATCATGGCCCGTCCGCCGCCGCCTCGCGCCTCCAGATTGACCACGGCGCCGATCCGGTCGCGCCACGGATGGGCGGCGAAGAAGGCCCGCGCCCCGTCCAGATTCAATTCCTCGGCGTCGGTCAGCAGGATGATCAGGTCGCGGTCCGCCCCGCCGCGCGCCCGGATCGCCCGCACCGCCTCCAGAATGGCCGCCACGCCCGTCGCGTCGTCGGCCGCGCCGGGCGAGCCGGGCACGCTGTCGTAATGGGCCATCATCAGGACTGCGGGTCGGCCGGGATCACGTCCGGGCAGAACGCCGACGAGATTGGCGGCCGTCAGCCCGTTCGCGCTCACGCCCTCGCGCTCCAGCAGCCGCATCGCGCGGGACGACAGGGGGCCGGTCTGGATATGAGGGTCCAGACCCAGGGCTGTCATACGTTGCATCAGATAGGTCTGGACCCGCGCGTGTTCGGCGGACCCGACCGGATGCGGCGCCCGGGCGATCTCGCGCACGTCCGCCATCGCGCGTTCGGCGGCAAAGGTTTCGGGCGGGGTCGAGACGGGCCGGGGCGCGGGCGTCTGGCTGGCGATCACGGCCAGGCCCAGGGCGACGGCCAGCGCCGTGAACAACAGGATCAGCCGCATCGTCTTCTCTCCCGATGGCGATCCGTTCAGTCAGCCCTGCCCGGTCGCCCGGCGCAAGAGGCGATCCGCTCAGCGGCGAACCGTGTTGCGCGCCGTCAGATTGTTCGTGGCGCCGTCACCGTCGTCGATGCTGGAGCCGAAAGGCCAGCCCCGGTCGTCGCCGCAATAGGGTCTGCGCCCGTCGCGCGAGCCGATCACCACCGCACGCGGCCTCAACCATCCTGCGCCGGTGAAGACATTGTCCGTGATCTGATTGTAGGACGGCGTCTGATGGCGGATCACCCCGTCCTCGCCGCAGTTGCGGTACAGAAAGACCCCGCCCTGCCCCCCCAGGGCCAGCCGGTTGCCGACGATGCGGTTGGCGCCCGATCCGTCCACGGCGATCTGTTCGCGCCCGGTGCGGATGTCGAAATCATTGTCCTGGATCAGGCCCCCGGCGCTCTCGGCGTCCAGATAGATCGCCACAGAGGTCGACCGGCCCGAAAAGCGCGAGCGCGTCACCGTGGTTCGCGTCACCCCCGGCCCGACATAGAGGGGGATGGTCCCCACGCCCTCAAATCGAACCCGATCAAGCACCACCCGGATCGGCGCCGCCGACTGGGCCGCCCGCGTATGGCCCGCCGTGCGCGACGAGGCCAGCAGGTCCCGCATCGATCCGCCTGCGCCCATGCCCCAGATGCGGACATTGCCGACAACGCCGCAGTTGCGAACGGCCACGTCGCTGGGCCGGGACCAGCCGTCCCCCTGGCGGCGCGACCAGACGGCCACGGTCGGGGCGGCCGTAGTCGCCTGGCCAGGCGCGCGGATTTCGCCGCCGCCACAGTCCAGCGACGCGCCGGACGCGGCCTGACCTTCGATCAACACCCGGCGGCGAACATCACGCCCGGATGTGTCGGCCTGGCACGTCAGGCGATAGGGCTGGTCCGATGGCGTGGTCAGGTCCGCCAGCTCCTGCGCGGTGCAGGGCCGGGCGGCGGGCAGGTCGGACGGCGCGGCCTGGAGCGCGACCGCCAGGGTGAACCAGCCCGCCATCTCAGGGCAGAACGGTCGCCAGGGCCGCCCGTTCGGCCGCGCATCCGGGATTGGTCAGGCCCGTGCGGCGGGCGGCGGCCAGTTCGGCGCGCGCCGCCGCCACATCCGCCTGGAAGGCCGGGACCGCGATGGCCTGGGCGGCGACCTGGCGACCGATCGCCTCGCCCGCCGTCACGTCGCTGGGATAGTGCATGGCGCAGACCAGGCGGCTGACCCCGATCTGATGGCCGATGCGGCGCACGGCCTCGGCGCGATCCGGCTCCAATGCCGCGAACGCCTCTGCATAGGCGACGCCGACCGCCGCACTGCCCGAAGGATAGGAGCCGCTGCGCCGCGCCGCCGCGTCCAGGGTCTGACAGGCCCGGCGGCGGGGATCGTCCGCCACGGGGCGGGGGCGCATCTGGCGCGCCTTGACCTGTTCGGCGACGCTGGCGGCGTCGTGGAACAGTCGGCCCATCATCCGGTCCAGCACGGGCGTCTCGGCCGAGCCCAGCCGAACCCCCAGGGCGCAATCGAAATGCTGCAGGGCCAGCGGCGGCCTCACCTCGGCGTGGGATGTGGCCAACAGCCAGCGGTCGCCGTCCTCCAGCGCCGCATAGCGGGCCGAGGCGGCCTTGTCCGCCAAATCCTGAGCCGAACCGGCGGCCGGCGGCGGCGGCGATGCGGCGGCCATCTCGGCCAGAACGCCCGCTGACAGATAGCCGTCCTTGGGCATGGTCACGACGGGCTTCTGCGATCCGGCGCAGGCGGCCAGGACGAGGACGGCGCCCGCCGCCGACGCCAGCCGCGCCGCGCGACCGATCACGACCCGGCGCTCCAGTTCATATGGACCGAGGTGGCTCCGTCGGGGCCGGGCGCGGCGACGACCTGCAACGAGGGACCATCGGGGTTGTCGCCCGCCGCGCCATAGGCCCGCGCCTCGCCCTGGTTCATGCCGGTGACGGATTTCAGCCCGGCGGCCTCGGCCCGCTCGCGATAGAAGGCCACGACCTGATCCGGCGTGGCCTCGGTGGTGAAGTTGACCAGGCCGCCCGGCCCGGCCGCGCCGTCCGCCGTCAGGGGCGCGCCGTCGATCCGAGCCCCGGGATAGAGGGCGGCGAAGGCGGGCGCCGTCCCAGTGGACGCCGGTGAAGGCGCGGCCATATCCCCGGACGCGGCGCCCTGTGAATCCGCCGTCTCGGCGGGCGCGACAGGCGCGGCCGTCTCCGCCTCTGCGGTGGGTTGGGGCGGCGCCTTCGCCCGGTCGCACCCGGCGAGACTGAACAGAACAACGGCGGAAACCGCCGCCAAACGAAGCATCATCGAAGAAGCGTCCCTGGACCGAAGGGTCTAAGCGCCACCGTGGCGCAGGCTTGCGGCGGCGGCAAGGCGTCGCGCGCCTATTCCTTGCGCGCGCCTTCGGCCGGATCGCCGCCCGATGCGCCGAAATCCCGCCCGGAGCCCGGAATTCCGTCGGGATCGGCGTCGGACGGAGAGTCGGGATCAGCCTCGGCGCGGCCTTCCGCGGCCAGGGCCGCGTTGATCCTGCGCGAATCGGGATCGTCGTCCGAGCCGCCGGCCGATCCGCCCCGCAGCGAACCCGCGCGGGTGTCCGAACCGGAATCGCTGCCATCCAGGGCGTCGATCAATGTGTCGGCCTTGTGGCCCAGGTCAGGCCGTTCGCCCATGTCGGCGGCTTCGCGCGCGTCGTCGCATTCGGCGTCGGGCTTGGGGGTTTCGTGCGGGGCGGGGTCGGCGTCCGTCATGGCGCGGCTCTTTCATGGTGGAGACAATTTAAAGCGCCCGACGCCGTTGCGGTTCCCGACCGCCCGCCCTTGAACGCCGCGCGTCAGTCCCGATCTAGTCGGGATGATCCGGTTCTCAGTCCTCGACCTGTCGCCCATCATCGAAGGCGGCGACGCCCGCCGCGCGCTGGACGAAACCCTGGCCTTCGCCCAGGCCGCCGACCGCCTGGGCTATCAGCGGTTCTGGCTGGCCGAACACCACAACATGCCCGGCATCGCCAGCGCGGCGACCGCCATCGTCATCGGCCATGTGGCGGCGGGCACTCAGCGCATCCGCGTCGGTTCGGGCGGCGTCATGCTGCCCAACCACGCGCCCCTGGTCGTGGCCGAACAGTTCGGCACGCTGGAGACCCTGTTCCCCGGCCGCATCGACCTGGGCCTGGGCCGTGCGCCCGGCACGGACGGGGCCACCGCCCGCGCCCTGCGCCGCTATTTCGAAGGCGCCGATCAGTTTCCGCGCGACGTGGTCGAACTGATCCAATGGTTCGAACCGGCGGCTGAGAACCAGCCCGTCCGCGCCGTGCCGGGCGCGGGCCTGCGGGTGCCGATCTGGCTGCTGGGCTCCAGCCTGTTCAGCGCCCAGCTGGCCGGACAATTGGGCCTGCCCTACGCCTTCGCCAGTCATTTCGCCCCCGAGCTTCTGCTGGAGGCTCTGGCCCTGTACCGCCGCAGCTTCACGCCTTCCGACCGCCTGGCCCAGCCCCACGCCATGGCCGCGATCAACGTCTTCGCCGCCGATACGGACGTGGAGGGGGTGCGGCTGTCCACCTCCATGCAGCAGAGCTTCGCGCGCCTTTCCACCGGCAAGCCCGGCAAACTGCCCCCGCCCGTGGACGACATCACCACCGTCCTGACGCCCCAGCAGATCGAGGGCGCCAAGGGTCGCCTGCTTTATTCCGCCATCGGCGGGCCGGAGACGGTCAGGAAGCAGCTGGCCGACTTCATCGCCCTGACGCAGGTGGACGAGTTGATGGTCACCGGCATGGCCTTCGACAACGCCGCCCGCATCCGCAGCCTGGAAATCGTCGCCGAGGTGCGCGAGCAGTTGGCGGCGTAACCTTTCTAGCCCGTCAGAGGCAAACCGCCCAGAAACTCCAACAGCAGGGCGTTCACTTCGTCCGGCCGCTCCTGCTGGATCCAGTGTCCGGCGCCTGGCACGACCACAGACCGCGTCAGGTTCGGAACCCAGTCCTTCAGCCCCGGTTCGGCGCTCCCGGCGTAATGGCGCACCGGATCGTCCTCGCCGACCACGAACAGGGCGGGCGGGGTTATCGTCTGGTTCTGCACGAAGGCCGTCTGCGACCAGTTCAGGTCCAGCGCGCGATACCAGTTCAGCGGCCCGTCGAACCCGCCGGCTGAAAAGGCCGGAACATACTCCGCGAAATGATCGGCGCTCATCCATGGCGGCAGGGTCGCCGCGTCGTCGATGGTGTCGAGCAAGGCCACGCCCTCGGGCAGGAAGCCGGTGGAGCGCCGATCCGCCGGCGTCGCCCCGTCATAGGCGTAGAACAGTTTTCGCAGGGTCTTCGCCGGATCGGCCTCCAGCGCCAGATGCGCGTCCGCCGCCTGGAAGCGCACGATATAGAGGTCGCCCAGCCCCGCCCGTTTCGAGATCGCGGCCATGGCGGCCGTCGGCGGTCCCTTGATGCGACGCGGCTGGAACGGCGCCGACAGGCCCGCGACGGCGCGAAACACGTCCGGCCGCAGCAGGGCGCAATGCCAGGCGACCGGCGCGCCCCAGTCGTGGCCCACGACGACGCACTGGGTACGGCCCAGCGCCCGCACCAGATCGATCATGTCGCCGACCAGGTTCAGGATCGAATAGGCCGCCGCGCCTTCGGGCTTGTCGGTCCCGCCGTAGCCCCGCATGTCGGGCGCGACGACGTGATAGCCCGCTTCACCCAGCGCCTGGACCTGGGCGCGCCAGCTGACGCCCAGTTCGGGAAAACCGTGGATCAGCAGGACCAGCGGCGCGTTGTCCTTCTCGAACCCGCCTTCCAGCACCTGTTGGACAAGCCCGTCGGTCTTGATAAGCCGCGTTCGCATTCCAACCCTCCCGGTGGTGTTCTCACCACGCTTCGTTCAGGACGGACATGACCCGCCTCGTGACATTCGCCGACGGTACGACCGTTCCCGCCCTCGGCCAAGGCGCCTGGGAGATCGGCGACGACCCCGCCTGGCGCGACGAGGAGCAGCAGGCCCTGTCGCGCGGCATCGACCTGGGCATGACCCTGATCGACACGGCCGAACTGTATGGCGACGGCCGCTCGGAACGGCTGGTGGGCGAGGTGATCGCCGGGCGTCGCGACGAGGTCTTCCTGGTCTCCAAGGTGCGGCCCGAGAACGCCTCGGAAATGAAGATGATGCTGGCCTGCGAACGTTCGCTCGAGCGGCTGAAGGTCGACCGGCTGGACCTCTATCTGCTGCATTGGGAAGGTCATGTGCCGCTGGAAGAGACGGTGGCGGCCTTCCGCGAGTTGGTCGACGAGGGGATGATCGCCCGCTGGGGCGTGTCCAACCTCGATCTCGACGCGATGGAGCGGCTGATGCAGATCGACGGGGCCGAGGACTGCGCCGTCAACCAGCTGCTCTACAACCTGGGTTCGCGCGGGGTGGAGTTCGACCTTCTGCCGTGGATGCAGGCGCGCGACATGCCGATGATGGCCTATTCGCCCCTGGGGCGCGGCGGCCTGCTGGAACGTCCGCTGATCCTGGACATCGCCAACCGCCATTCCGCCGAGCCGGCCCAGGTGGCCCTGGCCGCCGTCCTGCGTCACGACGGCGTCATCGCCATCCCCAAGGCCGGCCGCATCGAACACGTCGAGGCCAACGCCGACGCCCTGGACATCCAGTTCGACCTGGAAGACCTGGAACGGCTGGACCTCGCCTTCCCGCCGCCGAAACAGGCCGTTCCGCTGGACATCATCTAAAAAATCTTCGCCGTCATTCCGGGGCCGCGCGAAGCGAGGAACCCGGAAACCAGGACCGTCGCACGCTCGGCGATACAGCCTGCCGGTGATGCGCCCCTGGGTTCCGGTTCGTCCTGCGGACGCCCCGGAAAGACGATGCGGCGGCGGCGGCTCAGCCGCCCCTGATCACACCCAGCAACCGCGCCCGCTCATCCTCCGCATAGGGAACGGGCGCCCCCCGCCCCCAGACCGGATCGGGCCACAGGCCGTCGTCGCGGCGGCGGCCGACCACATGGACATGCAGTTGCGCCGTCACATTGCCGATGGCGCCGACATTCAGCTTCTCCACCTGCCCCAGCCGCCGAACCAGCGCCCCGGCCCGCACCGTCTCCTCCATCAGCATCGCCCGCTGATCCGCGCTCAGATCCTCCAGCTCGACCACCCCCTCGACGCGCGGAATCAGGATCAGCCAGGGGAACCGCGCATCGTCCTGCAGCCGCACATGGCACAGGGGCCATTCGGCGGCCGCGATCGATCCGGCCGCGAAAGCCGGGGCGACGACAAACCCCATCCTCAGTTCAGCCCGTAGATGACGCAGGCGCTGTCGGTCAGTGTCCTCAACGGCGGCTGAAGCGCCAGTCGCGCCGCCTGGATGTCCGCCTCGCTGGGGCCTGCCCCGCCGGACGCCGGCGCGGGCGGCGGCGGGGGCGCGGCGAATTCCATCTTCGCCTGGACCCGCGATCCCGTCACCACCACCTCGTCCAGCGTCGTCTCCTGACCGCCGCCCGCGGCATAGGAGGGCCAGCCCGCCAACACGTCGGTCTGACAGACCCGGCCTGACGGGTCGATGATCTTGACCCGGCCCAGGGTCGCGCCCGCATTGGCGGCGGCCGCCTCGGCGCGGCGGCGGGCGTCCTTCATCGCCTCGGCCTGCAGATTGGCCTTCCAGCTGTTCTCCGGCTCAAGGTTGAAGTTCACCTGTCCGATCGACGTCGGGCGCGCGGCCACGATGGTCGCATAGACCCGCTCGATCAGGGCCACGTCGCGCACCGTCACATTGACGGCCGCGTCGGCCTGATAGCGGGCCACCCGGTCGGCGCGCACATTGTCGCGCATCACCCCGTCCGCGTCGCGATACTGGTCATAGATGGGTCGTGTGGTGACGCTGGTCTCGACCCGCACCTTGTCCGCGCCATAGGCCGACAGCGACTGGCTGAGCGCCCGCACCTGATCGGCGGCGGCGCGCGAAGCCTCGGTCACGCTGCGATCCACCGACTGGAAGCTGGCCGAGACGAAGGCGCGGTTGGCCTGGATCTCGACCCGCACCTGACCGATCGAGGCGATCACCGGATCGCGCATCCACCAGGGCGCGGGAATATAGCGGTCGCCGATGGTCGCGGGCGGCGTCTGGGCCAGAACGGGTGTCGCCGCGGCGGCCAGCAGCAGGGCGAAAACAAGCGAACGGCGCATGGAAATCCTCCGGTTGGGCCACGAGCTTCGCAAGCCTGATCCGTGTCGTAAAGCGAGGTTCTTGCGACAGCCGCGCCACGGGTCTAGACCGCCCGCACGATTTATCCTTTCGCACACGCAAAAAACGGAGACATCCATGGCTCGCGCGAAGATCGCCCTTATCGGCGCCGGCATGATCGGCGGCACCCTGGCCCACGTGGCCGCTCGCGAAGCCCTGGGCGACGTGATCCTGTTCGACATCGCCGAAGGCACGCCGCAGGGTAAAGCCCTGGACATCGCCGAGGCTTCGGCCGTCTTCGGCCAGGACGTGGCCCTGAAGGGCGCCAACGACTACGCCGACATCGCGGGCGCCGACGTCTGCATCGTCACCGCCGGCGTGCCGCGCAAGCCGGGCATGAGCCGCGACGACCTGATCGGCATCAATCTGAAAGTCATGAAGTCCGTCGGCGAGGGCATCAAGGCCCACGCCCCCAACGCCTTCGTCATCTGCATCACCAACCCGCTCGACGCCATGGTCTGGGCCCTGCAGAAGTTCTCGGGTCTGCCCAAGGAGAAGGTCGTCGGCATGGCCGGCGTGCTGGACTCGGCCCGCTTCGCCTATTTCCTGGCTGAAAAGACCGGCGTCTCGGTTCAGGACATCCACGCCTGGACCCTGGGCGGTCACGGCGACGACATGGTGCCGATGGTGCGTCACTCGACCGTCGGCGGCCTGCCCCTGCCCGACGCCGTCGCCGCAGGCCTGCTGAGCCAAGCCGATCTGGACGCCATCGTCGACCGCACCCGCAAGGGCGGCGGCGAGATCGTGGCCCTGCTGAAGACCGGCTCGGCCTTCTACGCCCCGGCCGAATCCGCCATCGCCATGGCCAAGTCCTATCTGCTGGACCAGAAGCGCGTCCTGCCCTGCGCCGTCTGGCTGTCGGGCGAATACGGCCTGTCGGACCTCTACGTCGGCGTCCCCGCCCTGATCGGCGCCAACGGCGTCGAAAAGGTGGTCGAGTTCACCACCAACGACGAAGAAAAGGCGATGTTCGAAAAGTCCGTCGCCTCGGTCCAGGGCCTGCTGCAAGCCTGTAAGGACATCGATTCCTCGCTGGCTTGATAGCCGGCGAAGGGCGCTATCGCGCGGCTCGCGGAGCCGCGCTGCTTGAGCGCTTTTGGGATACGGAAAGGGCCTGCGGAGCGATCCGCAGGCCCTTTTTTTCTCCCTTCTCCCATTGGGAGAAGGTGGCCCGCAGGGCCGGATGAGGGTCCGGCGGCGGGCGAAAACGCACGCGCGCGACCCTCACCCTTTCGCACGAGAACGACGGCTGTCGCCGCCGTGTGCTCAAGCCCTCTCCCAACGGGAGAGGGGGCCTCAATCCCGGACGTGGGCCAGCCAGTCCTTGCTCTGCATCTCGTTGAAGCGGGACACGGTGCGTTCGAACTCGAACGCCCCCACACCTTCGGTATAGAGGGCCTCGGGCCTGGCCGCCGCCAGCACGATCAGCTTGGTCTTGGCCTCGTACAGGGCGTCCACCAGCGTCACCAGACGCCGCGCCTCATGGTGGTTGGCCGAACTCAGGATCGGCACATCCTCCAGGAACAGGGTGTGGAACCGCTGGGCGATGGCCAGATAGTCCTGCGGCCCCAGCGGCCGGGCGCACAGTTCATTGAAGGTCGCCCGCGCCATCGACCCCACGGTCCGCTCCACCACCACATCGCGGCCCAGCACAGCCAGATGCGCGGGTTCTTCCGGCTCGCCGCCCTTCAGTTCGCGCCACAGGTCTTCGAACCCTGTCCGATCCTCGGGCGTGTGCCACACCTGGGCCGAGGTCATCCGGTCCAGCCGCCAGTCGCGCGCCCCCGCCGTCTCCACCACCACGCAGCGTTCACGGATGATGTCGATGAAGGGCAGGAAAAGCTGGCGGTTGATGCCGTTCTTGTACAGGTCCTCCGGTGCGCGGTTCGAGGTGATGGCCAGCACCACCCGATCCTCGAACAGGGCCTCGAACAGCCGCCCCAGGATCATGGCGTCGGCGATGTCGGTCACCTGAAGCTCGTCGAAACACAACAGCCGGGCTTCCGAGGCGATCAGCTTGGCGATCGGCGGGATCGGGTCGTCGCCCTTATGCGTGCCGAACACCGCCTTGCGCGTCCTGGCGTCCCCCTCGCGCCACTGTTTCACCAGATCGTGGATGCGGGCCATGAAGGCGTGGAAGTGGGCCCGGGTCTTTCGCGGCTCGGGCGTCGCCGAATAGAACAGGTCCATCAGCATCGACTTGCCGCGTCCCGGCGGGCCGTACAGATAAATTCCGCGCACCTCGGGCGGCTTGCCGAACAGGCCGCGCCAGGCCAGGTCGGTCTCCAGCCGCTCCAGCGCGGCGATGACGCTTTCCTGCGCCGGATCGGGCGTCAGCACCCCCTCTTCCACGCGGATGTCGTAGGCGTTGCGGATGCGCGAGGTCATGGGAGGATCGCTTAACGCCCCATTCGCCGAAAAGCGATTGCTTCGCGCCTGCGAAAGCCTATTTGCACAACACACCATAAATCGCGCTCAAGCCGCTCGGCCCCTCTGGCCAAGCGCCAGCGCGTCCGAAGGACCAAGCATCATGGGTTATCGCGTCGCCATCGTCGGAGCCACGGGCAATGTGGGCCGCGAAATGCTGAACATCCTGGAGGAGCTGGAATTCCCCGTCGATGAAATCCATGCCATCGCCTCGCGCAAGTCCAAGGGTGTCGAGGTTTCGTTCGGCGACAAGACCATCAAATGCCAGGACATCGAACAGTTCGACTTCTCCACCGTCGACATCGTCCTGATGTCCGCCGGCGGCGCGGTGTCCAAGGAATGGTCGGAGAAGATCGGCAAGGCCGGTCCCATCGTCATCGACAACTCCTCGGCCTTCCGCAAGGACGCCGACGTGCCGCTGATCGTGCCCGAGGTGAACCCCGACGCCATCAAGGACGCGACGAAAAAGAACATCATCGCCAACCCCAACTGCTCGACCATCCAGCTGGTCACGGCGCTGAAGCCCCTGCATGACGCGGCGAAGATCAAGCGGGTTGTCGTCTCGACCTATCAGTCGGTGTCCGGCGCCGGAAAGGAAGGCATGGACGAGCTGTGGAACCAGACCAAGGCCATCTACGGCCTGGGCGACGCGCGTCCCAAGAAGTTCCCCAAACAGATCGCCTTCAACGTCATCCCCTACATCGGCGCCTTCCTTGAGGACGGCTCGACCGATGAAGAGCAGAAGATGTCGGACGAGACGCACAAGATGCTGGACCCGGACATCAAGGTTTCGGTCACCTGCGTCCGCGTGCCGGTCTTCGTCGGCCACTCCGAGGCCGTGAACATCCAGTTCGACCGCCCCATCGCCCCCGACGAGGCCCGCGCCATCCTGCGCGAGGCGCCGGGCGTTCTGGTCATCGATAAGCAGGAGCACGACGGCTATATCACCCCCGTCGATGCGGCGGGCGAACACGCCGTCTATGTGTCGCGCATCCGCAAGGACCCGACCGTCGAGAACGGCCTGAACCTGTGGGTCGTCTCCGACAACCTGCGCAAGGGCGCCGCCCTGAACGCGGTCCAGATCGCCCAGCTGCTGGACGAGACCGGCGTCATCAAATCTTCGTCCGGCTATCGTTCGATCACGGTCTGACTTTTCCTGTCGTCATCCTCCGGCAAGCCGCGCCTGCGCGGCGCTGACCGGGGGACCCAGCGGCGCGCGACAGCGCGAACCTGTCGCGGGTGCGCCGGTCGACCATCATGCGCCGGAGAGATTTCGCCTTCGGCGCCGCTGGGTCCCCCGGTCTCGCTGCGCTCGCCGGAGGATGACGAAAGAAACGACGACAAGGGACATTCGCCCATGACCTCCGCCACCCCCAGCGATCCCCGCGCGGTCGGCACGGCCGTCGCCTGCTACACCCTGTGGGGCCTCCTGCCGCTGTTGTTCATGGCGATGGCGGCGCATGGGTTCGGCGCCCCCGAGATCCTGGCGCACCGGGCCGTCTGGTCGGTCTTCGTGGCCGGTCTGTTCCTGCTGCTGGCCGGCCAGTGGGGCGAGGCGCGCACGGTTCTGGCCACGCCGCGCACCCTTGCCTGGCTGGCTCTGTCGGCCCTGCTGATCGGCGCCAACTGGAGCCTCTACGTCTTCGCCACCACCCATCATGCGACGCTGGAAGCCAGCCTGGGCTATTACATCAATCCGCTGCTGAACATGGCGGCGGGGGCGGTGCTGTTCCGCGAGAAGATCGACCGCTGGAGCGCCGCCGCCATCGGCATGGCCGCCATCGGCGTGGTCATCCAGACCGTCGCCCTGGGCCATGTGCCGATCATCGGCCTGACCCTGGCCGTCACCTTCTGCGCCTATGCGGTGATCCGAAAGCGGGTTCCGGCCTCGGCCCAGACCGGTCTGTTCGTCGAATGTCTGGTGCTGCTGCCCATCGGCGCGGTCTTCCTGATCTGGTTGACAACGCACGGCCAGGCGGTGGGCTTTTCGTCGCCGTCCGGTCTGGCCTGGGCGCTGGTGAATGGGCCGGCGACGGTGATCCCGCTGGTCCTGTTCGCCTGGTCGGCGCGGCGGCTGCCCCTGTCGACGGTGGGCTTCATCCAGTTCCTGGCCCCGACGCTTCAGTTCGCCTGCGGCGTCCTGACCGGCGAGGCTTTGACCCCGCTGCGCATCGTCTCCTTCGTCTTCATCTGGACCGGCGCGGCCGTCTTCGCCCTGGGCGCCCTCAGCCGTTCACGCGCCGCCCGTCGCGCCGTCGTCCTGAGCGAAACGGTCTGATCGTCACAGGGCCGCGTACAGCGCCTCCAGCAACCGCCGGGGCCGAGGGTCGCCGATCAGGTGCGGCGACTGGCGCGTCATCACATAGGCGGCCGACAGACGGCGCGACGGATCGGCCATGGCCATCGACCCGCCCCAGCCGTAGTGGCCGAACGCCTCATCGGGCCCGAACACCTTCAGCCCGTCGTTGCGCATCAACCCCGCCGCCCAGCTGATCGTATAGGGCAGCACCTTGTCCGGCCCGTGGATGCGTTCGCGCGTCAACTGCTCCAGCGTGCCCGCCGACAGCACCGAACGGCCGTCGAGCGCGCCGCCATTGGCGACCACGCCCAGCATCCGCGCCAGCCCCAGGGCCGTGCCGTGCAGGTTGGCCGAAGGGATCTCCATCCTGCGCCACTCCGCCGAGCCGCGCCCGCCCGGCGCCGAGCCGCGATCCAGGAAGGCCGCCTGTTTGATCGGATCGATGGTCCCCAGACTGGGCGCCGCCGTCGGTTTCCTCATCTGGGCCACGCGTCCGTGTTCGCTGTCGGGCAGGCCGATCCACAGGTCCAGATCAGCGAAGTCCTGGCGCAGGGCCTGCCCCATCGTCCGCCCGGTCGCCCGGCGATAGACTTCGTTGGCCAGATAGCCGACCGTGATCGGGTGATAGCCGGACGCCGTTCCCGGCGCCCACATCGGCGCCTGGGCCGCCAGCCGCTCCAGCACGGCGGGGATGTCGAACCAGATCGACGGGTCCACCGCCTCGGAAAAGCCCGGCAGGCCCGACTGATGGCTCAACAGCTGGGCCACCGTCACATCCTGTTTGCCCGCCGCCCCGAACGCGGGCCACAGCGAGGCGACCGTCTGGTCATAATCGATCTGCCCCGCCTCGACCGCCGTGGCCATCAGGATGGCCATCACCGCCTTGCCGGTCGAAAAGACCGAGGTCAGGGTCGTGTCGGTGAACGGCGTCGTCCTGGCCGTATCGGCATGGCCCGCCCACAGATCGACGACGGCCTCGCCCTCGACCAGCACGCTGAACCGCGCCGCCTGTTCGTTCAGCCCCTCTGGCGCCTCGGTGAAGTTGGCGGCGAACGCCTCGCGCACGGCCTCGAAGCCGGGCGCGCAGAGGCCGTGAATGTCGATCGGATCGGTCATGGGCTGGTCTTAGCCTCCTGCGGCCGATCTGTCAGCCGGCCCTGCCTAGTCCAGCAGGCCCCGCGTAGAGGTCTCGCCGGGCGTGAGGTTCAGGATCAGCTCCAGCCGCGCGCCCTCCGCCGGCGCCCCCTCCACTGTCGCAGTGGGACGGTGGGCCGTCAGGGTCATGCCGTGCCCGCGATAGCGTTGCGCCGTCATCTCCGGCAGCGTGATCGGCGCGCCGTCCTTGCGCCACCCCTCGCTCTCCAGACGCGCTAGCGCCGTCTGCGCCGCATCCGCATAGCCATAGACCTGCACCTGACAGGCCGGATCGTGGAAGGTCACGAAGGCGGCCATGCCATGCCCATTGCTGGGCGGATCGGCGATGACCGCGGTAAAGCCCATCGTGCTGTACGACGCCGCCTCGCGCATTTCCGGCAGAGGGATCATCTGCACCGGCGCCCCGCGACCATAGCCGGCGTCGAAGGCGGCCTGACGCAGCCCTTCCAGCGAATAGGGCTGGTCGCCCAGGAACCAGCCGCAGAACCTGTCGACACCGTTCAATATGGCGGCGACCGGCTCCACTGGCGCGGGCGGCGCAGGACGCGCCGGGGCCTCGGTTGGCGCGGTCCCCGAGGCCTGGGTCGCGATCATCTGCGCCGCGACAACCTGGGCTTCGGCCCTGGCCCGCGCGATCCGCGCCTCCGAGATCGCGCTGGACGGGCATGACGCGGGAATATGAATGACCTGACCGGCGCCGCCCAGACGCATCGGCGGCTGATAGATCGCCATGGCCGGGCGGCACCCGTTGGCGTCCAGGTTCGGCTCGGCCATGGCCGCGCAGCCAGCCGTCGCGCCCAGCGGCGCCAGCATCGCAAACAGGGTCGGGACGCGCTTCATGACCGCCTGGACAAGAATTGGAAACGGCCCCGACGCGATCACGCCGGAGCCGTTTCCGTCAACTGAATGCGCGTTCGACAATCAGCCCGCGACGACCTCGGTCGCCTGTTCGGCCAGGATGGTCAGGCCTTCGCCGTTGACGTCGGCGAAGCCGCCGTGGACGTCGTACTGGGTCTTGGCCCCGCCGTTATAGACGGTGACCAGGCCCTCGCGCAGGGCGGTCATGAAGGGCGCATGGTCCGGCAGCACGCCGAAGTCGCCCTCGACGCCCGGCGCATCCACCTGGTCCACGAGGCCCGAAAAGACCTCGCGTTCCGGCGAGACGAGGGAGAAGTTCAGTTTGCCAGCCATCAGTCCGATGTTCCGATTTGATAGGAGGCGATGGAAACCGGGTAAGCGGCGCCCGCGCCCCATATCGCCAAATAGATTACGCCCTCGCCGACGGCTCTTTTAAACAGGACGCCCTTGCCGTTGACGTCGTTCGACTCGCTATCGAACGTCCAGGTCGATTCCGCGCGGGTTCTGGTTATGAACCTGTCGCCGGTTTCCGGCCCGTTCATATCCATGATGTTGCAAGTCTCACCGCCCGGCGCGGCCGGTCGCACCACCATGATACGTACAGGGTCCAAGGGCGTCCCTGATCGCGTATAGGTGTGCGACACTTCGTCTGTGTTGATGGTGGACGCCGCGCCCTTGAAACCTCTTTCAAGGAAGAAGCCAGCCTCTGCCGAGACCGGCACCATGCGCCCGTCCGCCATGAAGGCGTCGCAGGCTCCCGCCATCGCCTCGAAATCTCCGCTCTCTTCGGCCGTCGCCGAAACCGGCGTGGCCAAAGCGAAGAGACACAGGCCGACGAGAGCCTTTCTCATGATCAGGCTTCCGCCGCCATCTTCTCGGCCTTGGCGACGGCCTCTTCGATGGCGCCGACCATGTAGAAGGCCGATTCCGGCAGGTGGTCGTACTCACCGGCGACGATGCCCTTGAACGAGCGGATCGTGTCGGCCAGCTCGACGAACTTGCCGGGCGAGTTGGTGAACTGTTCGGCCACGAAGAAGGGTTGCGACAGGAAGCGCTGGATCTTGCGGGCGCGCGACACGACCAGCTTGTCCTCTTCCGACAGCTCGTCCATGCCCAGGATGGCGATGATGTCCTTCAGGCCCTTGTACTGCTGCAGCACTTCCTGGACCGAGCGGGCGACCTGATAGTGTTCCTCGCCGATGACCAGCGGGTCCATGATCCGCGAGGTCGAGTCCAGCGGATCGACGGCGGGGAAGATGGCCTGGGCGGCGATGTCACGCGACAGCATGGTCGTTGCGTCCAGGTGGGCGAAGGAGGCGGCGGGCGCCGGGTCGGTGGGGTCATCGGCCGGGACGTAGATGGCCTGGACCGAGGTGATCGAGCCCTTCTTGGTCGAGGTGATGCGCTCTTGCAGATTGCCCATCTCGGTGGCCAGCGTCGGCTGATAGCCCACGGCGGACGGGATGCGGCCCAAGAGAGCCGACACTTCCGAACCGGCTTGCGTAAAGCGGAAGATGTTGTCGACGAACAGCAGGACGTCCTTGCCTTCCTCGTCGCGGAAATACTCGGCCTGGGCCAGGCCGGTCAGGGCGACGCGGGCGCGGGCGCCGGGCGGTTCGTTCATCTGGCCGTAAACCAGGGCGCACTTGGAGCCTTCGGTCGAGCCGTCGTTCTTGGTCGGGTCCACGTTCACGTTGGACTCGATCATCTCGTGATACAGGTCGTTGCCTTCGCGGGTGCGCTCGCCCACGCCGGCCAGGACCGAATAACCGCCGTACGCCTTGGCGATGTTGTTGATCAGTTCCTGCATGGTGACGGTCTTGCCGACGCCGGCGCCGCCGAACAGGCCGATCTTGCCGCCCTTGGTATAGGGGCAGATCAGGTCGATCACCTTGATGCCCGTGACCAGGATTTCCGACGAGGTGGTCTGTTCCTCGAAGCTCGGCGCCTCGCGGTGGATCGGACGATATTCCGTGGTCTGGATCGGACCGGCTTCGTCGATCGGCTGACCGACGACGTTCATGATGCGGCCCAGCACGCCCGGTCCGACCGGGGTCTGGATCGAGGAGCCGGTGTCGGTCACGGGCTGGCCGCGCGTCAGGCCCTCGGTCGTGTCCATCGCGATGGTGCGGACCACGTTCTCACCCAGGTGCTGGGCGACTTCCAGAACCAGGGTGAAGGGCTCGCCCGTCTTCTGGTCGATGTTCTGGGTGTGCAGGGCGTTCAGGATCGCCGGCAGATGGCCGTCGAACTCAACGTCGACGACGGCGCCGATGACCTGGGCGATGCGGCCGCCGGCGGCGGCGTTGACGGGCGCGGCGTCCGGTGCGGCCTTCTTGGCGGCGGGCTTGCGGGCGGCGGGCTTCTTGGGGGCGACGGTGTCGGTCATGGCTGGGGTCCGTGTCGGAATGTCTGTGCGGTCGGGATCAGAGGGCTTCGGCGCCGGCGATGATCTCGATCAGCTCGGTGGTGATCTGGGCTTGGCGCTTGCGGTTGTATTGCAGCGTCAGGGCGTTGATGAGGTCGCCGGCGTTGCGCGTGGCGTTGTCCATCGCCGCCATCTGCGAGCCGAAGAAGCCCGCCTGGTTCTCGTACAGAGCGGCCAGGATCTGGGTCGTCAGATTGCGCGGCAGCAGGGTCTCGAGGATTTCCTCTTCCGAGGGCTCGTATTCATAGACCGCGCCGTTCAGGTCGATCGGCTGCGCATCCCCCTCCACCACGGCCGGGATCAGCTGTTTGCCGGTCGGGACCTGCTGGATCACCGACTTGAACTGGCTGTAGAACAGAGTGACCACGTCGGCCTGGCCGTCCTCGAACGCCGTGGCGATCATTTCGGCGACCGGCTGGGCCGAGGGCAGGCCAATGGTCTTATGCTCGGACAGTTCGAAGGTGTGGATCACCTTGTCGCCATACAGACGCGTCAGCTGGTCGCGCGACTTCTTGCCGACGGCGATGATCTTCACGTCCTTGCCGTGGGCGATCAGGCTGTTGATCCGTTCCCGCGCGGCGCGGATGACGTTGGTCGAGAAACCGCCCGCCAGACCCTTGTCCGCCGTGGCCACCACGATCAGGTGACGCTGGTCGCCTCCCGTGCCGGCCAGCAGGCGCGGCGCATCGGCGCCGGACACGCCGGCGGCCAGATTGGCGATGACCGAGGCCATCTTCTGCGCATAGGGACGGGCGCTTTCGGCCTGATCCTGAGCGCGTTTCAGCTTGGCCGCGGCGACCATCTGCATGGCTTTCGTGATCTTCTGCGTGGCTTTCACGCTTCCGATCCGATTGCGCATTTCCTTTAGGCTGGCCATCCGGCTTTACTCTCTCAGCTTTCCGGAGGGGCTCAGGCGAAGGTCTTCACGAAGGCGGCCAGGATGTCCTTCAGCTCGGCTTCCAGCTCGGGCGTCAGGTCCTTCTTGGCGCGGATGCCTTCAAGCAGGCCGGCGTGGTTCGCATGGATGCGGGCCAGCAGCTCCCGTTCGAAGCGGCCGACGTCGCCCACCGCGATGCCGTCGATATAGCCGCGCGTGCCGGCGTAGACCGAGACGACCTGCTCTTCCATCGCCAGCGGCGAGTACTGCGGCTGCTTCAGCAGCTCGGTCAGGCGGGCGCCGCGGGCCAGCAGCTTCTGGGTCGAGGCGTCCAGGTCCGAGCCGAACTTGGCGAAGGCCGCCATTTCGCGATACTGGGCCAGCTCGCCCTTGATGGTGCCGGCGACCTTCTTCATCGCCTTGGTCTGGGCCGACGAGCCGACGCGCGACACCGAGATGCCGACGTTCACGGCCGGACGGATGCCCTGATAGAACAGGTCCGATTCCAGGAAGATCTGGCCGTCGGTGATCGAGATCACGTTCGTCGGAATATAGGCCGAGACGTCGTTGGCCTGGGTCTCGATGATCGGCAGGGCGGTCATGGAACCCGAGCCATAGTCTTCGTTCAGCTTGGCCGAACGTTCCAGCAGGCGGCTGTGCAGATAGAAGACGTCGCCCGGATAGGCTTCGCGGCCGGGCGGACGGCGCAGCAGCAGCGACATCTGGCGATACGCAACAGCTTGCTTGGACAGGTCGTCATAGACGATCAGGGCGTGCATGCCGTTGTCGCGGAAGAACTCGCCCATGGCGGTGCCGGCGAACGGGGCCAGGAACTGCAGCGGGGCCGGCTCCGACGCCGTGGCGGCGACGACGATGGTGTATTCCAGCGCGCCGGACTCTTCGAGGGTCTTGACGATCTGGGCCACGGTCGAGCGCTTCTGACCGACGGCGACGTAGATGCAGTAGAGCTTGGCGCTCTCGTTATCGGTCTTGTTGACGTTCTTCTGGTTCAGGATGGTGTCGACGGCGACGGCCGTCTTGCCGACCTGGCGGTCGCCGATGATCAGCTCGCGCTGGCCGCGGCCGACGGGGATCAGGGTGTCGATGGCCTTCAGGCCGGTCTGCATCGGCTCGTGCACCGACTTGCGCGGGATGATGCCAGGGGCCTTGACGTCGACGCGGCGGCGCTCGGTGAACTGGATCGGGCCCTTGCCGTCGATCGGCTCGCCCAGCGGGTTGACGACGCGGCCCAAGAGGCCCTTGCCGACCGGCACGTCCACGATCTCGCCCAGGCGGCGCACGTCGTCGCCCTCGGCGATGGCGGCGTCGGCGCCGAAGATCACGGCGCCCACATTGTCGCGCTCCAGGTTCAGGGCCATGCCCTTCACGCCGGCCTTGGTGAACTCGACCATTTCACCGGCCTGGACATTGTCCAGACCGTGGATGCGGGCGATGCCGTCGCCGACGGACAGCACGCTGCCGACGTCGGAAACATCGGCTTCGACGCCGAAGTTGGCGATCTGCGACTTGAGGATGGCCGAGATTTCAGCGGCGCGGATGTCCATGGGATCTCTCTGTCTAGGTCTTCGTCGGGGCGAGCCGGTCGGGCGCGCTGCAGTCTTTGGGGCTCAGAACGCTCAGGCGCGCTTGAGGGCGAATTTCATCTGGTCGAGCTTGGTCTTCAGCGAGGCGTCGAACAGTTTCGACCCCACCTTGACCTTCAGGCCGCCCAGGATCGACGGATCGACCCGCGTGGTCAGCTCCGGCGCCTTGCCCAGGCTGGCGTTCAGGGCGGTCTTGATCGCGGCCAGCTGTTTGGCGTCCAGCGGCTGGGCGGACACCACCTCGGCGGCGACGATCCCGGCGTGTTTGGCGTACAGGCGTTCGAAACCGGCGATCACGGCGCCCAGGTCCCTGGCGCGGCCGTTCTGGGCCAGCAGACCCAGGAAGTTAACGGTGTTCTTCTCGAACCTGGCCTGGGTGGCGACGGCGACCAGGCCCTTGACCTGATCGTCGGCCGAAATGACGGGGGACGTCGCCAGGCGGCGCAGGTCGGCGCTCTCGCTCCAGGCGGTCTTCAGCGAGACGACGTCGGCCCGAACGGCGTCCAGACGGCCGGTTTCCAGCGCCAGGTCAAACAGCGCCTGTGCATAGCGATCACCGACTTCCGTCGTTCTGAAATCATCAGCCACTGATTAGGGTCCGAGGTCGTTGTGTCAGGGTCGCGACCGAATGCGAAGGTTCACAACGGTCAAAAACTTGAAATGCTTAGGGAAAGCACGACAGAGGCCGTATCCGTGAACACGCCCCCTTCAAGCCGGGCGCCTGATAGCACGGGGTTTCACCGCTCGCAACATTCCGTGAAGGCGCGTCGATGCCGCAGGGGGCGCAAACAGCCGCGCACGTCTCATTCCCGCCGCGATGGCTGGGGGTGCGACCATGACGCCGCACCCGGCCGCTTGATCGGAACCGGCGTCGGCCCTAGCGATTTCCGCTCAAGATTTCATCCCCTTCAGGACCCCCGATGCTCGACAGCATAACCCCGCTTTTCTCCGATCCGGCCGCCTGGGCCGCATTGGTGACCCTCATCGTGATGGAGGTGGTGCTGGGGATCGACAACCTGATCTTCATCTCCATCCTGTCGAACAAACTGCCCGAGCATCAGCGCTCCAGGGTGCGGCGCATCGGGATCGGCCTGGCCCTGGTCATGCGCCTGGCCCTGCTGTCGATCATCGCCTGGCTGGTCGGTCTGGTTCAGCCGGTCTTCACCGTCATGGGCAACGAATTCTCCTGGAAAGACCTGATCCTGATCGCGGGCGGCCTGTTCCTGGTCTGGAAGGCGACAAAGGAGATCCACCACACGGTCGATCCCACGCCGACGCCCGACGTCCTGGACAAGAAGGACGTGATGATCACCAACGCCGGCGCCGCAATCGTCCAGATCATCATTCTGGACATCGTCTTCTCGATCGATTCCATCCTGACCGCCGTAGGCATGACCGAACACCTGCCGATCATGGTGGTCGCCGTGCTGGTCGCCGTGACCGTCATGCTGCTGGCCGCCGACCCCCTGGCGAACTTCATCAACAAGAACCCCAGCGTGGTCATGCTGGCGCTCGGCTTCCTTCTGATGATCGGCATGGTCTTGATCGCCGACGGCTTCGGCTATCATGTGCCCAAGGGCTACATCTATGCGGCCATGGCCTTCTCGGCCGGTGTGGAGGCGTTGAACATGCTGGGTCGCAGGTCCGCGTCCAAGAAGGAAAAGGCCGAACTGGCCCGCAGCGAGGCCAACGCCGCCGAGGCCCGCGCCCGGAAGGCCGAGGCCGAAGCCGCCGCCGAGCGGGGCTGAGGATCATGGTGCGTGCGTCGTCCCGCCCGGCCGGCCTTTTCGCGGGTCTGCTGCTGACGGCGGGCGGTCTGTTCGGCCCAGTCCTGTCAGGCCCCGCCTCCGCAGAGGTTCCGGTCCAGCCCTATGAGGTCGTGCGCGCCTATCCGCACGACCGCACGGCCTTTACCGAGGGCCTCTTCTTCCACGACGGCGCCCTCTATGAAAGCACCGGCCTCTATCCCTCCTTCATCCGCAAGGTGGACCTGGAGACCGGCGCGGTTCAGCGCCAGCGCGACCTGCCGACGATCTATTTCGGCGAGGGCATGACCACGCTGAACGGCAAGCTCTACAGCCTGACCTGGCGCAACCACATCGGCTTCATCTGGAAGCTGGACGACTTCTCGCCGCTGGGCGGCTTCTCCTATCCGGGCGAGGGCTGGGCCCTGGCCACCGACGGGCGGCGCCTGATCATGAGCGACGGCACCGACCAGCTGCGCTTCCTCGACCCCGAGACCCTGGCCGAGACCGGCCGCGTTTCCGTCACCGCCGACGGCAAGCCTCTGGAACAGATCAACGAACTGGAATGGATCGACGGCGAGGTCTTCGCCAACATCTGGCAGGACAGCCGCATCGCCCGCATCGATCCCGAGACGGGGGTGGTCAAGGCCTTCATCGACCTGACCGCCCTGGTCCCCAAGGACGCGGGTCTCGATCCCAACGACGACGTCGCCAACGGCATCGCCTGGGACGCGGCGGGCAAGCGCCTGTTCGTCACCGGCAAACGTTGGCCGCAGCTGTTCGAGATCAGGCTGCGCTGATCGCCGCCGCGTGCTCGGCGCCGAAGAGACGCAGATAGGAATCGAGTTCGGCGTTCCGCAGACCCAGCGATTCCAGCACGGCGCCCATGAAGCTGACCGGGGCCGCGCCGGCGGCGGTCACGATCCGGTCGGCCAGGACGGCCTGCGGCTGGTCGCGATAGTGGACGGCGCCGGCATAGCCCGTGACCGACAGACTGTCCGGCACATTGGCCGTATGGGCCACATGGTCCAGCAGGCCGGCCCGCGCCAGGGCGAGGGTTCCGTCGCAGATGCCGCCCACCGTCTTTCCGGCGGCGTTCGCCTGACGCAGCAGATCGGACACGTCCGGCGCATCCGGCGAACGCCAGATGGATCCGCCGTTGACCAGGATCGCGTCCACCTCCTCGATTTCGATGTCCTCGATCGAAAGATGGGGAACGACCAGCAGCCCCCCGGCGGACACCACCTCCTCGCCGTCGGGCGAGGCGAACAGGGTGTCGATCCCATAGTGGCTGCGGGCGGCGGCCATGATCAACGCCGTTTCCCAGTCCGCATAATCGGGCGTCAGAAGCGTTACGATTGCAGTCACGGCGGCCTCCCTTGGATCTCGCTTCACTCTAGCGAAGCCGCATGACAGTTCGCCCATCAGGAAGGGGCGGACGCCCTGCGACGTCCGCCCCGCCTTGCCGCCCCGCCTTGCCGCCATGTCAGGGCCGGATCAGCCCCGCAGGTCGAACCGGTCCAGCTCCATCACCTTGGTCCAGGCCGCCACGAAGTCCGCGACGAACTTTCCTTGCGCGTCCGACCCGGCATAGACCTCCGCCAGCGAGCGCAGCACGGCGTTGGAGCCAAACACCAGATCGACCCGCGTACCGGTCCATTTGGCTTCGCCCGTCCGCCGGTCGCGGCCTTCGAACACATCCTTGGCGTCCGAGGTCGCGGCCCACTTCACGTCCATGTCCAGCAGATTGACGAAGACGTCGTTGGACAGCACGCCCGGCCGTTCGGTCAGCACGCCGTGCGTCGCGCCGCCCGCATTGATGTTGATGGCGCGCAGGCCGCCGATCAGCACCGTCATCTCCGGCGCCGTCAGGGTCAGGCGCTGGGCCTGGTCGATCAGCAGGGCCTCGGCCGGCACGCTGAAGCGCGCCTTCTGATAGTTCCGGAACCCGTCGGCGACCGGCTCCAGATAGCCGAAGGATTCGACGTCCGTCTGGGCGGCGCTGGCGTCCGTCCGACCGGGGTTGAACGGCGCCTCGACCGTATGTCCGCCCGCCTTGGCCGCCTGTTCGACGCCTAGATTGCCGGCCAGCACGATCAGGTCGGCCAGGGACACGGCCTTGCCGTCCGTCTGGTCCTGGTTGAAGGCGAACCGCACCCGCTCCAGCGTCTTCAGCACCCGCTCAAGCCGTTCGGGCTGGTTGACGGCCCAGTCCTTCTGCGGGGCCAGACGGAGGCGCGCGCCGTTCGCCCCGCCGCGCTTGTCCCCGCCCCGGAAGGTCGAGGCCGAGGCCCAGGCGGTCGCGACCAGTTCGGCCGGGCTCAGGTCCGTCGCGGCGATCCGCGCCTTCAGATCGGCCGCGTCCGCCGCATCGATCAACGGATGATCCACGGCCGGGACCGGGTCCTGCCAGGTCAGCACCTCACGGGGGATTTCCGGCCCCATATAGCGCGAACGCGGCCCCAGGTCGCGGTGCGTCAGCTTGAACCAGGCGCGCGCGAAGGCTTCGGCGAAGGCCTGCGGATTGTGCAGGAAGCGGCGCGAAATCTTCTCGTATTCCGGGTCGAACCGCAGCGACAGATCGGTCGTCAGCATGGTCGGCCGCTTCTTCCTGGACGGATCGTGGGCGTCGGGAATGATGTCGCCGGCATCCTTGGCCACCCACTGGTGCGCGCCCGCCGGCGACTTCTCCAGCTCCCATTCGAAGCCGAACAGGTTCTCGAAGAAGAAGTTGCTCCACTGGGCCGGGGTCTGGGTCCAGGTGACTTCCAGCCCGCTGGTGATGGCGTCGCCCGCCTTGCCCGAACCGAAGCTGGACGCCCAGCCCAGGCCTTGCGCCTCCAGCCCGTCGGCCTCCGGCTCGGGGCCGACATGATCGGCCGGGCCTGCGCCGTGGGTCTTGCCGAAAGTATGGCCGCCCGCGATCAGGGCCACCGTCTCCTCGTCGTCCATGGCCATCCGCTTGAAGGTGTCGCGGATGTCGTGCGCGGCCGCCAGCGGATCGGGATTGCCGTCCGGGCCTTCCGGGTTGACGTAGATCAGCCCCATCTGCACCGCCGCCAGCGGGTTCTCCAGATCGCGCGAATGCTCATGGCCGTCCGCGTCGTCGTCCGACACCAGCACGGCCTCGTCGGCCGGTTTGTCCACCCCGTGCGAGCCGTGGGCGTAGCGCTGGTCGCCGCCCAGCCAGGTGCTTTCGCGCCCCCAATAGACGTCCTGATCCGGCTCCCAGACATCCTCGCGCCCGCCTGCGAACCCGAAGGTGCGGAAGCCCATCGTCTCCAGCGCCACATTGCCGGTCAGGATCAGCAGGTCGGCCCAGGAAATGGCCTGGCCGTATTTCTGCTTGATCGGCCACAGCAGGCGGCGCGACTTGTCGATATTGACGTTGTCGGGCCAGGAGTTCAGCGGCGCGAACCGCTGCTGGCCCCGGCCGCCGCCGCCTCGCCCGTCGCCGACGCGATAGGTGCCGGCGCTGTGCCAGGCCATGCGGACGAACTGGGGCCCATAGTGACCGAAGTCGGCCGGCCACCAGTCCTGGGACTCGGTCATCAGCTTGCGCAGGTCCGCCTTCAGCGCCTCGTAATCCAGCGTCTTGAACGCCTCGGCGTAGCTGAAGCCCTGGCCCAGCGGGTCGGAGCGGTTCGAATGCTGGTTCAGCAGATCGGTGCGCAGTTGGCCCGGCCACCAGTCGCGGTTCTGCGTCCCGCCGCCCGCGACCGGCTCGCTCTTTCGGCCGGAGAAGGGGCATTTGGCTTCGGTGGTCATGATCGTCTCTCCCGGATGGGGATGGCGGCGCGGCGCGCGGCATTGCCCCTGGTGGTCACAGGGACATTTGCCGTCAGACCGACCGATAGATCAAATCGATTGTCTTTGATTTTCTCATAGGCTGACCCTATATCTCAGTCATGCTCCCCACTCTGCGACAGCTCCAGTATCTCAAGCTCCTGGCCGAACACGGCAGTTTCTCGCGCGCCGCCGAGGCCGCCCACGTCAGCCAGCCCGCCCTCAGCGCCGGGGTGCAGGAGTTGGAGCGCATCCTGGGCGCCCCGGTCGTGGAACGCACGCGCGGCGCCGTCATCATGACCGCCGTGGGCGCCGAGGCCGTGCGCCGGGCCGAGGATGTGCTGGCCCGCACTGAGGACCTGGTCGAGGCGGCCAAGAACGCCGGCCGCCTGCTGTCCGGCCGGTTCCGGCTGGGCGTCATTCCGACCGTCGCCCCCTTCCTGCTGCCCGCCAAACTGCCGTCGGTGAAGGCCGCCTATCCCAGCCTGAAGCTGTTCATCCGCGAGGACCTGACCCCCCGGCTGATCGCGGCGCTGAAGGCGGGTCAGATCGACGCCGCCGTCATCGCCCTGCCCTATGAGGCGCACGGCATCGAACACGCCCGCATCGGCGACGACGAGATCATGGCCGCCGCCCCCCACGACCACGCCCTGGCCGCCCCCGGCCCCATCCGTCCGGGCGCCTTGAAGGCGCAGGATCTGATCCTGCTGGAAGACGGCCATTGCCTGCGCGACCATGCGCTGGCGGCGCTGGACATCGAGGCGCCGCGCGGCGACGACGTCTTCGCCGCCACCAGTCTGCACACCCTGGTCCAAATGGTCGGCTCTGGGCTGGGCGTCTCATTCCTGCCCAGGATGGCGGTTCAGGCCGGTCTGGCCGACAATCCGTCCGTCGCCATCCGCGCCTTCGAGAACCAGGCCGATGGCGCGCCGCCCCACCGCGAGATCGTCGTCGCCTGGCGATCCGGCTCCAGCCGCGCCGCCGAAGCCCGACTGCTGGCCGAGGCCCTGAAATTGAACTAACAACTCACAGGGGAACACACTCGATGGAACAACCTGTGCGTGCTAGACCGCATCAGTTTCGTTTCGGGACAGGCGGGCATGGACAGAAAGCGGTTCGAAACCCTTGCGGCTGAATGGCTGGTGCGTTCTTTCGACGAGCCTTCACCCATGATGCAGGAAGCGTGCGTGCATATGGCGAGCATGTGCGACGCCATGGCTGAATTCTCGGAACGGCTGAACAGGCTCTCTGTTCCCGACGCATCCGACAGCGCCCTGATGCCGCCCCCGCAGTCCGGGCCGGATACGCATTCACCCAAGAGCCTCTCGACTCCTGGGTGAACACAGGCGCTCAGGGGCGCCGGACGGCTTGCGCGATTACTCGGCGGCGATCGGCGCTTCCGTTTCCGGGCCGCGCGCCAGGTTGCGCAGGACGTAGGGCATGACGCCGCCGGCCAGCAGATAGTCCAGCTCGGTCTGGTTATCGATGCGGCAACGGACCGGGAAGCGGGCCATCTTGCCGTCCGACGGGCGGAACAGCTCGACCCACAGGTCCTGACGCGGCTTCAGCTTGCCGATGTTGGCGTCCGACAGGCCGCGGATCGTGACGATCTCTTCGCCCGTCAGGCCCAGCTTCAGCCAGCCGTCCTGCTTGAACTGCAGCGGCACCACGCCCATGCCGACCAGGTTCGAACGGTGGATGCGCTCGAAGCTTTCGGCGATGACGGCGCGCACGCCCAGCAGACGCGTGCCCTTGGCCGCCCAGTCGCGCGACGAGCCGGTGCCGTATTCTTTGCCCGCGAAGACGACCAGCGGACGGCCTTCCGACTGATACCGCATGGCGGCGTCATAGATCGACATGGTGTCGCCCGACGGGAAGTGCTTGGTCACGCCGCCTTCGATTTCCGGCGTGATGCGGTTCTTGATGCGGATGTTGGCGAAGGTGCCGCGCATCATGACTTCATGGTTGCCGCGGCGGGCGCCATAGCTGTTGAACTCGGCCGCCTCGACGCCGTGGTTGGTCAGATAGACGCCGGCGGGCGAGGTCTTCTTGATCGAACCGGCCGGGGAAATGTGGTCGGTGGTGATCGAGTCGCCGAAGATGGCCAGGACGCGCGCCTCGACCACGTCCTGAACCGGGGTCAGGTCCATCGACAGGCCTTCGAAATAGGGCGGGTTGGCGACATAGGTCGACTTGTCGTCCCACTCATAGGTCTGGCCGCCGGTGACCTTGATCGCCTGCCAGTGCTTGTCGCCCTTGAACACGTCCTTGTAGCGTTTGGCGAACATGGCCGGGGTGACCGACTTCTTCTGGATGTCGGCGATCTCTTGCGAGGTCGGCCAGACGTCCTTCAGGAAGATGTCATTGCCCTTCTTGTCCTGGCCAATCGGGTCCTTGGTGATGTCGATGCGCATCGAACCGGCGATGGCGTAGGCCACGACCAGCGGCGGCGAGGCCAGATAGTTGGCCTGGACGTCCGGGTTCACGCGACCTTCGAAGTTGCGGTTGCCCGACAGGACGCTGGTCGCGACCAGGGCGTTGTCGTTGATCGCCTTGGAGATGGCGGGATCGAGCGGGCCCGAGTTGCCGATGCAGGTGGTGCAGCCATAGCCGACCAGGTTGAAGCCCAAGGCGTCCAGGTCCTTTTGCAGGCCCGCGTCGGTCAGATAGTCGGTGACGACCTGCGATCCCGGCGCCAGCGAGGTCTTGACCCACGGCTTGGCCTTCAGGCCCAGGGCATGGGCCTTGCGCGCCACCAGACCGGCGGCGATCAGCACCGACGGGTTGGAGGTGTTGGTGCACGAGGTGATGGCCGCGATGACCACGTCGCCGTCGCCGACGGTGAAGGTCTCACCCTCGACCTCGGCGCGCGGGGCGTCGGTCGGGCGGTTGAAGACTTCGGTCAGGGCGGTTTCAAAGGCCGGGGCGGCGGTGGTCAGTTCGACGCGGTCCTGCGGACGCTTGGGACCGGCCAGCGACGGCACCACGGTCGAGATGTCCAGTTCCAGCACGTCGGTGAAGACCGGATCTTCCGAGGTTTCGTCGATCCACAGGCCTTGCGCCTTGGCATAGGCTTCGACCAGGGCGACGCGCGCCTTGTCGCGGCCCGTGGCGGTCAGATAGCCGATGGTGGCGGCCGAGACGGGGAAGAAGCCGCAGGTGGCGCCATATTCCGGGGCCATGTTGGCGATGGTCGCCTGATCTTCGATGGTCATGTTCGGCAGGGCGTCGCCGAAGAATTCGACAAACTTGCCGACCACGCCCTTCTTGCGCAGCATCTGGGTGACGGTCAGCACCAGGTCGGTGGCGGTGGCGCCTTCCGGCAGACGGCCGGTCAGCTTGAAGCCGATGACCTCGGGGATCAGCATCGGGATCGGCTGGCCCAGCATGGCCGCCTCTGCCTCGATGCCGCCGACGCCCCAGCCCAGGACGGCCAGGCCGTTGATCATGGTGGTGTGGCTGTCGGTGCCGACGACGGTGTCGGGATAGGCGACGGTCTTCTTGCCTTCGTCCAGCGTCCAGACGGTCTGGGCCAGGTTCTCCAGGTTCACCTGGTGGCAGATGCCGGTGCCGGGGGGCACGACGCGGAAGTTGTTGAAGGCCGACGAGCCCCAGCGCAGGAAGTTGTAGCGCTCGATGTTGCGCTCATATTCACGCTCGACGTTCTGGCCGAAGGCTTTGGGCGTGCCGAAGTTGTCGACCATGACCGAGTGGTCGATGACCAGATCGACCGGCACCAGCGGGTTGATCTTGGCGGCGTCGGCGCCCAGGGCCGACATGGCGTCGCGCATGGCGGCCAGATCGACCACGGCGGGAACGCCGGTGAAGTCCTGCATCAGGACGCGGGCCGGGCGGAAGGCGATCTCGTGCTCGACCGCGCCCTTGTTCTCGACCCAGGCGGCGACGGCCTTCAGGTCGTCCTCGGTGACGGAAACCCCGTCCTCGTTGCGAAGCAGGTTCTCCAGCAACACCTTCATGGAGCGCGGCAGGCGGGAAATCCCGGCAAGCCCTGCTTCCTCGGCGGCGGGAAGGCTGTAATAGGCGTATTTCTTACGCCCGACGGAAAGGTCCTGGCGGGTCTTGAAGCTGTCGATCGACGGCATGGAGAGTTCCTCTGGTCAGCGCCGCCCGACAATCCGGTTGCGCCTTCGCGCGACAGACGCAGCGGCTCACAGGGCCCCTGCGCGCGCGGCGAAAGCCTGCTGCGGCGACCGTGCCTATAGCCCCGCCGGATCGCAGCGTCCATGTGTCCACACCCTCGACAAGGACATTGAGAAGGGTTCGCAAAATTCGCCCCACATCTCTCCCTCCCCGCATCGGGGAGGGGGGTCGCGCAGCGACCGGGCGGGGGCGGCCCGGCAGGGACGCACGGCCTGATGCAAGGCGGATCGGTGATGGGGCGCAGCGCCACCCCCACCCGACCTCGCTGCGCTCGGCCACCCTCCCCGAACCGGGAAGGGAGAATCCGCGATGATCCATACCCTCGCCCTTTCCGGCCTGACCGTCTCGCGCGGCGAGCGGCGGCTGTTCGACGGCCTGGACCTGACGCTGCGCGCCGGCGAGATCCTGACCCTGACGGGCGCAAACGGGGCGGGCAAGACCAGCCTGTTGCGCGCCATCGCCGGCCTGCTGCGGCCCGACGCAGGCGCGGTCGCCTTCCACGACGGCGACGGCAATCCGCTGGACGAGCGGCAGGCGCGCGGCCGAGAGACCCATTTTCTGGGCCATCTGGACGGGCTGAAGGGCGGACGCACGGCGCGCGAGGAACTGGGATTTCAGTGCGACTGGCTGGGCCACACCCAATATGGGGTCGATCACGCCGTTCAGGCCTTTGGCCTGGCCCCGCTGCTGGACCTCGAGGTGCGCCGTCTGTCCGCCGGCCAGCGTCGCCGCCTGGCCATGGGCCGGCTGGTCGGATCGCCCCGCGCCCTCTGGCTGCTGGACGAACCCATGGCGCCGCTGGACGCCCGCTGGCGCACGGCCTTGGCCGAACAGATGCAGCGCCACCTGGACGCCGACGGCCTGATCGTCGCCGCCGTCCACGATCCCCTGCCCCTGCCCGCGCGCAGCCTGGACCTGGGAGGCCTGGCATGAGCCGTCCGCCTGCGCGGGATCAGGAGCCGCGTCCCCCCGGCCTGCGCGGCGCCACCCGCGTCCTGCTGGAGCGCGAGTTGGACCTGGCCTGGGGCGGGGGCGGGGGTCCGCTTCTGGCCTGCGGCTTCTTCGCCTGTCTGACCGCCCTGCTGCCGCTGGCGGCGGGCGGCGATCCGCGCACCCTGGCCCCGGTGGCGGGCGGCGTCGCCTGGCTGGCCCTGGCGCTGGCGTCCCTCTTGTCGCTGGAGCGTTTGTTCGAGCGCGATCTGGAGGACGGCGCCCTGGACCTGCTGGCGCTCGGCCATCTGGCGCTGGAGCAGGTGGTGCTGATCAAGGCCCTGTCCCAGTGGATCGCCATCGGCCTGCCCCTGGCCCTGACCGCCCCCGTCGCCGCCCTGGCCCTGGGCCTGCCGGCGTCGCTGACGCCTCTGGTCGCCCTGACCGCCCTGATCGGCGGGGCGGGTTTCGCCTTCACCGGGGCCCTGGGCGCGGCCCTGGCGCTGGGGGCCAGGCGCGGCGGCCTGCTGATCGCGGTGGTGGTCCTGCCCCTGTTCATCCCGCCCGTGGTCTTCGGCGCGGGGGCCCTGGAGCGCGCCGCCTCGGGCCAGCCTGTCGGCCCGGCCCTGGCCCTGCTTTGCGCCTATGTCCTGTTCGCCGCCGTCGTCGCCCCCTTCGCCGGGGCCGCCGCCGTTCGCAACGCGCAAGGGTGAGCTTGCCCGCCGCCCCTTCGCCGCGTAAGCGCTGAACCGATGTTCGGCCTGTCCAATCCGCAGCGCTTCATGGCCTTCACCGGCCCGTTGACGCCCGTCCTGTGGGGGCTCGCCGCCGTTCTGCTGTGTGTCGGCGTCTGGCTCAGCTTCTCCGTCCCGGCCGATTACCAGCAGGGCGACACGGTGCGGATCATGTTCGTCCATGTCCCCGCCGCCACCTGGGGCCTGGGGGCCTATGCGGCGCTGGGCGTCTCCAGCTTCTTCGCCCTGGTCTTCCGTCACGCCCTGGCCGACGCCGCCGCTCGCGCCGCCGCCCTGCCCGGCGCGGCCTTCACGGGCTTGGCCCTGATCACCGGCTCCTTGTGGGGACAGCCGATGTGGGGGACATGGTGGGTGTGGGACGCGCGACTGACCAGCGTCCTGGTGCTGTTCCTCTTCTATCTGGGCTATATGGCGCTCAGGGCCTCCATCGACGACGAGCAGAAGGCCGGACGCGCCGCCGCCGTCCTGGGCCTGGTCGGTCTGATCAACCTGCCGATCGTCAAATTCTCGGTCGATTGGTGGAACACCCTGCACCAGCCCGCCAGCTTTCTGACCCCCGGTTCGTCGGGGCTGGACCCCGTCTATCTGCCGCCCTTCCTGACCATGCTGGCGGCCTATGGGACCCTGTTCCTGGCCCTGTGGCTGACGGCGATCCGCACCGAAATCCGCCGCCGCCGCGTCATGACCCTGCGCGCCCGTCTGGCCCAGGAAGCTTAAGGAGCCAGGCGTAGATGCTCGATCTCGACATGACCCCCTACGCCGCCTTCGTCTGGCCCGCCTGGGGGATCAGCGCCCTGGTCCTGGCCGCCCTGACCGTCCGCGCCTTCGCCGCCGCCCGCAAATGGAAGCGCGAACTGGCCAGACTGGAAGCGGCCGACAACAAGACCGATGGCCCTCAAGCAGCGCGAAGCGCGATAGGGCCAAAAGAAAACGGGCTTCGCCCGTGAGTCGCTGGCTGGCCCTTCTGCCTCTGGCGGTCCTGGCGGCGCTGGCCGCCCTGTTCATCGGCTGGTCGCTGAAGCGCGACCCCGCCTTCAAGCCCGACGCCCTGGTCGGCCAGACCCTCCCCGAGACCGTCCTGCCCCTGCTGTCGGGCGATCAGGCAGGGCCGGGACATCTGGACCTCAAGACCGCCGGCGTGGGCAGGCCGATGCTGGTCAACGTCTTCGCCTCCTGGTGCGCGCCCTGCCGGATCGAACACCCCAAACTGCTGGCGTTGAAGGCGCGCGGGATCGCCGTCGTCGGCGTCGCCTACAAGGACGAACCGGTCGCCGCGCGCGCCTTCCTGGACGAGATGGGCGATCCCTATGCGATGGTTCTGGTGGACCGGGAGGGCCGGGCGGGCCTGGACCTGGGTATTTCGGGCGTGCCCGAGACCTTCGCCGTCGACGCCCTGGGGCGGATCACCGCCAAACAGTCCGGCCCCCTGCTGGACGACGCCGACATCGAGCGTCTGGTCGCCTCGATGCAGGCCCCGGCCCGTCCCGCGCCGACCCGGCGATGAGGCGCCGTTAACCCTTTTTCGAGGGATTGCGTTAACCATGCCGGCATGAGCGCGATTCGCCCCGGCCTGCCGTTGAACACGCCCGCCCAGGGCCTCGATCTGCCCAGTGCGCGCAACGCACAGGCGGCCTTCTTCCGCGCCGCCCTGAACCAGACCGCAGCCCCTCAGTCCGCCCCCGCTCCGGCGCCGGCCGCGGCCGTCATGTCCGCGATCCGCACCGCCACGCCCGCCCGGCCGGTCCAGGCGCCCGCCGCCCCGCCCCCGCGCGAGGAGCCGCGGATCATGCGCCCCGGCTCCTATCTCGACATCCGCGTCTGATCAGTTCCAGCCCCGGCTGGCGATATACTGCTGCAGCATCTCGATGCGCGTCGCATCCGACGGGTGGGTCGAGGCGAATTGCGGCGTCTGGGTCTGGCGCTGCGCCGCCATCAGCCGCCACAGGGCCACAGCCTGCGACGGCCTGAACCCGGCCCCGGCCATATAGTCCACGCCCAGCCGATCCGCCTCCAGCTCGTCGCGCCGCGAATAGGGCAGCAGCAGCCCATACTGCGCCGCCAGCCCGCCATAGGCGTTCACCGCGTCGCCATAGCGCCCGGCCGCGCCGCCGACCGCCGCCAGGCCGATGCTGGTCGCCGTCTGGCTGGACGCCCGCTCGGCCGCGTGGTTGGCGACGACGTGGCCGATCTCATGGCCGATCACGCTGGCCAGCTGATCGTCGTTCTGAACCAGGGCCAACAGGCTGGTCGTCACCCCGATCTGGCCGGACGGCAGGACGAAGGCGTTGGGGCTGGCCTCGGTGAAGACCGCATAGTCCCAGGTCCGGTTCCCCAGACCCGCCGCCTGCACCAGCCGGTCGCCGACGCGCCGGATGCGATCCACCTGGGCGCCGGTCGTCTTCACGCCCGGCTTGGCGATGGCCTCGCGCCACGCCGCCGACGACTGCTGCGACAGGGCCGCATTGTCCACCAGCAGAAACTGATTGCGTCCCAGCGCCTCGTTATAGGCGCAGGCCGACAGGGCCGAGGCCGCCACGGCGGCGATCAGGACGAGAGCGGAACGGCGGGGCGGAATCACGAGGCGGCCTCCTTTGGATATTGGCGCAACAGCCAAGCAAATCCCGCCCCCTCGGTCCAGGTTCCAGCTCGCCTGACCTCGGAATCGCCGACCCCGCTTCCGTCGTCATCGCGTCTGGCCCAAACGCAAAAACGGGCCTGACCGACTGGCCAGACCCGTTTTTATTTGCGTCCCGACATGGAGCGGGCGAGGCGATTCGAACGCCCGACCCCAACCTTGGCAAGGTTGTGCTCTACCCCTGAGCTACGCCCGCAATCCGTAAGGCGCTACGTGTGCGCCCCGTCGAGGAGGGGGCGTATAGCGGAGGGTTGAACGATCCTGCAAGCTCTTTTTTCGGCTATCTCGCTTCGCGCGACCTGAGCCGGATCGGCCCCTGGACCGCCGCCTCTGAAACACCCTACCGCTCGCCGCCCGAGCGCCTTCGCGCTCAAGCAGCGAGCCGCCGGGCGGCCAGCGATAGCGCCCTCAAAAAGTCAGCGCGGCGCCAGTCTGATGGCCCCGTCCAGGCGAATGCATTCGCCGTTGATATAGACGTTGCGCGCCAGCTCCAGCACCAGCGAGGCATAGTCGGCGGGCGTGCCCAGGCGGCTGGGGAAGGGGATGGCGGCGGCCAGGCTGTCCTGAACCTTCTGATCCATGCCCGCCATCATCGGCGTCCACATGATGCCGGGCAGGATGGTGTTGCAGCGCACCCCTTCCTGGGCCAGATCGCGCGCGATGGGCAGGGTCATCGCATAGACGCCGCCCTTGGACGCTGAATAGGCCGCCTGGCCGATCTGGCCGTCCTGGGCCGCCACCGAGGCGGTGTTGATGATCAGGCCGCGCTCGCCGTCCGCCATCGGCGCCAGCGCCACCATGCCCGCCGCCGACTGCGACAGGACGCGGAAGGTGCCGAACAGATTGACCCGCACGGTCCGCTCGAACTGGGCCATGTCGTGGGCCTTGATCTCGCCGGTGTCCTTCTTGCGCGAGACGGTCTTCTGGCCGGTGGCGATGCCGGCGCAGTTGACGGTCAGCCGTTCCTGGCCGTGGGCGGCGCGGGCCTTTTCGAAAGCGGCGGCGACCGAGGCGTCGTCGGTCACGTCGACCTGGCAGAAGACGCCGCCGATCTCGGCCGCGACGGCCTCGCCCTTTTCGGCGTTCAGGTCGAACAGGGCGACCTTGGCCCCGGTGGCGGCGATGGCGCGGGCCGTGCCCTCGCCCAGCCCGGACGCCCCGCCCGTGACCACTGCGGCGATACTGCTGTCGAGTTTCATCCTGATCGTTCCTATATTGCGTTGAACCTGAGTTTCGTTTGAGGATTTAGCGGCCATGACCGCCAAAGCCAAACCCGCCGATCCGTCCGACGCCCTGGACCCGAACAAGGCGCTCGTCCCGTCCGTGGTCAAGGTCAACGAGGTGCGCGTGACCAAGGGCTTCTGGCCCAAGATCCGGCGCACGGCCGCCCGCATCCCCTTCGCGGACCAGGCCCTGGCGGCCTGGTATTCGGCGCGCGATCCCGAAACGCCGCTGGCTGCCAAGGGGATGATCTTCGCCGGCCTGGCCTATTTCATCATGCCCGTGGACGCCATTCCCGACATCTTCGCGGGCATCGGCTACACCGACGACGCGGCCGTGATCACCGCCGTCCTGGCCATGGTCGGCGCCAACATCAAACGCCGCCATCGCGACCAGGCCGAAGAGGCGCTGGAGCGGCTGAAGGCCAAATAGGCGGCTCCATTACTGTCCGTCATCCTCGCCCTGGTGGCGAGGATCCCTACGCCCGGCGCCTCAGAAGGGTGCGCCGTCGTCGGATACCGGGCGTATGGATTCCTGGGACAGGCCCTGGGATGACGAAAACGGGCGGGTGGCGGCCCTCAGCTCTCCACAGTCACCACGATCTTGCCCAGGGCCTGACGGTCGCCCAGGGCCTGGATCGCCTCGCCGGCCTTTTCCAGCGGGAAGGTTTTGGACACGCGCGGTTTGATCTTGCCGTCGGCGTAGAACTGCATCAGCTCGGCCATATTGGCGGCGTGACCCTGGGGATCGCGCGCGACGGCCGCGCCCCAGAAGACGCCGATCACCGACACGGACTTCAGCAGGGTCAGGTTCAGCGGCAGGGACGGAATGCCCGCCGGGAAGCCGACCACCAGATACCGCCCGTTCCAGTCCATGGCCCGCAGCGCCGGATCGGCGTAGTCGCCGCCCACCGCGTCATAGACCACGTCCGCCCCGTCGCGGCCGGTCGCCAGCTTGAACTCGCCCGACAGCTCCTTCTGCGCCGCCCTGTCCATCGGGCCGGACGGATAGATCAGGCCGTTGTCGGCCCCCAGGTCCAGGGCGAACTGCACCTTGTCGTTGGTCGAGGCGGCGGCGACCACGCGCGCGCCCATGGCCTTGCCCAGTTCCACGGCGGCGGCGCCGACGCCGCCCGCGGCGCCCAGCACCAGCAGGGTCTCGCCCGGTTGCAGGTTCGCCCGGTCCTTCAACGCATAATAGCTGGTGCCATAGGTCATGATCAGGGCCGCCGCCTCCTGGAAGCTCATGGCCTCGGGGATGGGGATGACCGTCTCGGCCCGCACCGCCAGCCGTTCGACCAGGCCGCCCCAGCCGGGCACGGCGATGACGCGGTCGCCCTTGCGCACGCCCTTGACGCCCTCGCCCACCGCCTCGACCACGCCCGCCACCTCGGCGCCGGGCGAGAAGGGGCGTTCCGGCCGGAACTGATACTTGTCCTCGATGATCAATGTGTCGGGATAGTTGATCCCCACCGCCTTGACCTCGATCACCACCTCGCCGGCCTTCGGCGTGGGATCGAGGACATCTTCCACCACCAGGGTTTCGGGACCGCCGGCGGCCTTGGACAGAACAGCGCGCATCAAGGTTTCCTTTCTTGGCCTACCGCGCTTCGCGCTGCTTGAGGCCGGTTGATGGCCTACCGCGCTTCGCGCTGCTTGAGGCCGTTGTTGATGGCCTACCGCGCTTCGCGCTGCTTGAGGCCGTTGGTCTATTGGACAAGCCGACATGGCGCGGCCTTCATCGCGACGCTAAAGAGCGCCACGCCCGTTTGAAAGAGGCGACCGCAACAAGGCTCAGGACAATCCCATGACCGCCCTCATCCTTCACGGCGGCGCCGGCGCCCGGCGCGAACGCAACTATGACGCCGAGGTCGTGCACATGCGCCAGGTGGTCGAGGCGATGAAACTCCGGCTGGACGCGGGCGACAGCGCCGTGGACGTGGCTGCGGCCGCCGTCGTCATGCTGGAGGATTCGGGGCTTTACGTCGCCGGCAAGGGCGCCTCGCCCAATCTGGCCGGCGCCTATGAGCTGGACGCCAGCATCATGGACGGATCGACCCGGCGCGCGGGCGCCGTCGCCGCCCTGCAGGGGTTCAGGAACCCGGTCGTCGCCGCCCGCGCGGTGATGGAGCGCACGCCCCACGTCATGCTGGTGGGCGAGGGCGCGGCCCTGTTCGCCCACGACCAGGGGCTGGAGCCGATCGCCGACGAGGCCGCCTGGTTCACCAGCGCCGGCCAGGGCGAGGACAATCATCCGCCCGGCGCCCTCAGCCACGGCACCGTCGGCTGCTGCGTGCTGGACAGCCAGGGGCGTCTGGCCGCCGCCACCTCCACCGCCGGGGTGTTCGGCAAGATGCCGGGCCGGGTCGGCGACACCCCCATCCCCGCCGCCGGAACCTGGGCCGACGACCGGGCCGCCGCCTCCTGCACCGGCCAGGGCGAATATTTCATCCGCGTCGCCGCCGCCGCCCAGGCCGCCTGGCGCGTCGCCGCCGGCCAGACCCTGTCCGACGCGACCCATGCCGTGATCGACCAGATCGGACAGCTTGACGGCGAAGGCCGGGGCGGCGACGGGGGCATGATCGCCCTGGACGCCGCCGGCAACATCGCCGCCCCCTTCAACAGCCAGGGCATGAAACACGCCTGGCTGACCCCCGAGGGCGAGATCGGCGTGCGCGTCTTCCCCGACTGATCGGGGTCGGCCGTTTCATTACATCTCGGTAGTGCAAGACGCACAATCACTGTTAGGGTTCCTGCGCCCGGCGTTCCGGGCTTGGGAGCCTCGTATGAATTTCCGCCTGACCGCCACGCTCAAGGTCGGGGCCGCCGCCTCGGCCCTCCTCCTGGGCCTCGCCGCCCCTGCCTTCGCCGACAGCGCGCCCGCCCCTGCAGCTGTCCAGACGCCGCAGGGCGTGACCGTGCCCCCGCTGGGCTTCGCCAGGCGCGTCCTGCCCAATGGGCTGGAGGTCTATACGGCGCTCGATACGGCCGCCTCCAACGTGACGGTCCAGGTCTGGTACAAGGTCGGCTCCAAGGACGATCCGGCCGGCCGGTCCGGTTTCGCCCACCTGTTCGAACACCTGATGTTCAAGTCCACCCGGAACCTGCCGCCCGAGACCTTCGACCGGCTGACCGAGGACGTGGGCGGCTCCAACAACGCCTTCACCGCCGACGACACCACCGCCTATTTCGAGACCGTGCCCGCCAACCACCTGGAGCGGATGCTGTTCGCAGAGGCCGATCGCATGGGCTCGCTGGTCGTGGACGAACCCACCTTCGTCGCCGAGCGCGACGTGGTGAAGGAAGAATATCGCCAGCGCATCCTGGCCAACCCCTACGGCCGTCTGTTCGGCCTGTTCGTGCCCGAGACCATCTATCAGGACAGCCCCTATCGCCGCCCGGGCATCGGCTCGATCGAGGAGCTGGAGGCGTCGTCGCTGGACGACGTGCGCCGCTTCCACGCCACCTATTATCGGCCCGACAACGCCTATCTGATCGTGGCGGGCAATTTCGACCAGGCCCAGCTGGACCGCTGGGTCGATCAGTATTTCACCCCGCTGAAGAACCCGACCACGCCGATCCCGGCCAATCATGTGGTCGAGCCTGAGCCGACCGGGCCGCGCAACGTCGCCTATTATGCGCCGAACGTGCCCCTGCCGGCGGCGGTCATCGCCTGGCCGACGGTCAAATACGCCGACCCCGACCGCGCCGCCCTGACCGTGCTGGACGGCGTGCTGTCGACCGGCGAGTCCAGCCGCCTGTATCGTTCGCTGGTCTATGACAAGCAGATCGCGGCCCAGATCGGCTCCACCCCCGACTTCGCCCAACAGGCCGGCAATCTGTCGGCCCTGGCCATCATGGCCCAGGGTCACACGGCCGAAGAGGGCGTCGCCGCCCTGAACGAAGAGATCGCCAAGCTGCGCGATGCGCCGATCACCGCCGAGGAGCTGTCCGAGGCCAAGAACGAGATCGTCGCCAACACCCTGCGCAGCCGCGAGACGGTGGACGACCGCGCCACCGCCCTGGGCTTCTCGCTGATCAACACCGGATCGGCCGCCGCCGCCGATCAGGAGGTGGCCCAGATCCAGGCCGTCACCATCGCCGACGTCCAGCGCGTCGCCCGCAAATATCTGACGCCGCAACGCCAGTCGACGATCACCTTCCTGGCCGCCGACGACAAGAACCCGGCCTCGGTGCAGAAGATGAACGTGGACGCACCGGTCAAGGTCGCCGACCTGGCGCCCGCCGGCGAACCCGCCGTCCTGCTGCCCGAGGCGGAACGCGCCCGCCTGCCCCAGCCGGGACCCGAGGTCGCCCCCGCCACCCCGGCCGTCGCCGACTTCCGCCTGTCCAACGGCCTGCGCGTCCTGGTCGCCCCGACCAACGGCCTGCCGCTGATCTCGGCCCGCCTCAGCTTCAAGGCCGGGTCGTCCGACGATCCGGCGGGCAAGGCCGGGGTCGCCGCCCTGACCGCCTCCCTGCTGACCCAGGGCACCAAAACGAAAACGGCGCCCGAAATCGCCACCCAGATCGAACAGCTGGGCGCCGCGGTCGGCGCGGCGGCCGGCGTGGACTTCTCCAACGTCTACGCCAACGCCCCGGCCAACGCCTTCCCCGCGACCGTCGCCCTGATGGCCGATCTGGTGAAGAACCCCGCCTTCGCCGGCGAGGAGCTGGAGCGCCAGCAGGCCCAGACGCTGGACGGCCTGCGCGTCGCCCTCAGCCAGCCGGCCGCCATCGCCGGCATGACCGTGGGCCGCGTCATCTATGGCGACGCCCCCTATGGCGCGCCGGGAACGGGCACGCCCCAGACGGTGCCGACCATCACCCCGGCCGACGTCGCCGCCTTCCACGCCGCCCGCTATCGCCCATCGGACGCGACGCTGGTCTTCTCGGGCGACATCACCCCCGACGCCGCCCGCGCCCTGGCGCAGCAGGCGTTCGGCGACTGGCGTCCCAGCGGCGCCGCCCCGACCGCCGCCGCCCATCCGGCCGGTCAGGCCCTGGCGCCGCGCATCGTCGTGGTGAACCAGCCGGGCGCCGGTCAGGCCGCCGTGGTCGCCGCCGTGCGCGGCGTCGCCCGCACCGACGCGGACTTCTTCCCCCTGACCCTGGGCAACAGCCTGTTGGGCGGCGGCTTCTCGTCGCGGCTGAATCAGGAAATCCGCATCAAGCGCGGCCTGTCCTACGGCGCCTCGTCGTCGCTGGGCGCGCGGGCCGATGCGGGGGTCTTCACCGCCTCGACCCAGACCAAGAACGAGACCGCCGACGAGGTCGCGGACCTGATCCTGGCCGAGATCGCCAAGCTGGGAACAGACACCCCGACCCAGGCCGACCTGGCCCCGCGCCGCGCCACCCTGATCGGCGGCTTCGGCCGCTCGCTGGAGACGGTGGACGGTCTGGGCGCGCTGGTCGCCAATCTGGCGCTCTATGATCTGCCGATGAGCGACCTGGCCGACTACGCCGGCCGCGTCCGCGCCGTCACGCCCGACCAGGTCCAGGCCGCCTTTGCCGAACACCTGCCGGCCAATCGCGCCAGTCTGGTGATCGTCGGCGACGGCTCCAAATTCCTGGACGATCTGCGCGCCAAACACCCCAACCTGGAAGTCATCGAGGCCGGCGCCCTGAACCTGAACACCGGCGCGCTGAAGTAGGGCGCGTCAGACGCCAAGTGCAAACAAATCTCCCTCCCCCTGCGGGGGAGGGTGGTCGCGCAGCGACCGGGTGGGAGCGGCCCCCAAGGCCGCACACCCTAAGGCCAGCAGGTCCGTGAGGGGGCGTCCGCCGCCCCCACCCGACCTCGCTACGCTCGGCCACCCTCCCCGTCTCGGGGAGGGAGAGGCGCCGTTGATCGCCAGCCATCGCATGGCGGCAGCCGAAACATCGTCTTTTCAACGCCTTGCCGACCGGCAGCGTCTTTCAGCCATACGCGGTCCGAACCGGAAGTATGATCTCCCCCGGTCTTTGACATCGCGATCCCAAACGTTTCGGACGTTCTCCAGCACCCGAGGTTCACGCCGACCCCGTCAAATTGCACAGGTGCAATTCCGCCTTGTAGTTTTCTATTCTTTTACAGAAGCTTGGAAAACCAATTGCACCCCATTGCACCAATTTCGCGGGTGCAATTCGGCCCTCAGACCGCCAGACACACCACCTGGGCCACGCGCAGGTCGCGTCTCAGCATATTCGACACCTGGCCATAGTCTTCGGTCGTCACCGCCGGACCTCGCGCCGCCTCCGCCCGGGTCTGTTCGCCCCGGATCGCGCGGCCGAAGGTCTCGGGCGCGGTCGTATAGATGCGGCCCCGGCGTGGCGCCTCGGCGATAGTCACGCCCACCACGCGACCCTGCGAATCCAGCGCCGGCGCCCCCGACAGGCCCGACAGCGTCCCCTCCAGCCCGTCGGTGCGCCCGACCTCGGCCCAGGCCAGAACCGGCTCCTCGCGCGCGCCGCGTCCGAACACCTTCAGCGTCTCGCGGCCCAGCAGGCGCGACGTCACCTCGCCCGGCCGCCCCTGGGGAAAGCCGGGGTGGAACGCCCGTTGTCCTTTTCTCAGCGGATCGCGCACCGCCACGGGCAGGGCCGCCGGCCCGCCGTCGGTGATCAGAAGCGCCACGTCCGCGCGCGGCGCCAGCCGCACGTCGGCGGCCACCGCCCGGCCCGGCCCCACCACCAGCGCCGGCTTGCGACAGCCCTCGACCACATGGCGCGCGGTGATCCAGCGTCCGCGCCCGGCGATGGAGAAGGCGGTGCCCGCCGAAGGCTGGAACGGCGTCTCGCCCGCGTCGATGGTCACGGCCGTATCGAACGGCGTGATCGGCCCCAGCAGCGGCCCCTCCTCGCCATCGGTCGCCGTCAGCGCGGGCGGCGCGTCGGCGTTCTCGCGCCGGCCCAGCGACACGGCCAGGAGGACGGCCGCCACCGCCCCGTAGATGGCCCAGTCCGGCAGACGCGGAAACTGCATGACGTCGCCCGGCCGATCAGCCGGTCAGGGCGGCGGACAGGATCACCGCCGTGGCCAGCTTGGCGCCCAGCAGCACCACCGCCGCCGAAATCTCTCCGTGCCGGATCCGCTCGGGCAGGCCGGTCAGCAACAGGTCCACGACCCGGAACGCCAGCAGCTGCAGCACCACCGTCGCCACGCCCCAGATGGCGATGTCGCGCACCGAGGTCGACACCGCCAGAGACACCGCCAGCGGCACGGCCAGCCCCACCAGCACGCCGGCGAAAGCCATGGCCGCCGCCGTATTGCCCTGACGGATCAGCTCCACCTCTTTCCACGGCGTCAGCATCGCATAGACCGTCGCCCCCGCCGCCAGCAGCAGCAGGGTCACGATCAGGTGCATCACCATGACCGGAAAGCCCGAGGCGAAGGCCTGCACCTCGGCGCTCGACAGCACGTTCGACAGGGACGGGTCCATACCCAGACGCCTTGCCCGATTGCCGCCCCAATCCGCAAGCGCGGCGCGGCCACACCTTGTGACTAAAGATTACGCGGCGTCGTCGCCCCGGTTGTCCTTTCGCGCCTTGGCCAAGGCCGCGCTTTCGCGTTTCAGCGGCTTGGCGACCGGACAGACCTCCTGGACATAGCCGTTCAGGGTGTTGGTCAGTTGATCGGGCGCCAGGCTGTAATGGACGTACTGGCCCTTCTTCTCGCTGGTCACCAGACCGGCGACTTCCAACACCGAAAGGTGTTGCGACACCGCGGGCTTGGAGATTTCGAACTTGGCCGCGATCTCCCCCGCCGTCAGGTCGGCATGGGCCAGATAGGCCAGGATCTTGCGCCGGATGGGACTGGAGAGGGCTTCGAACACGCGCTGCATGATCGACATTTAAGCGATTTGCTAACGGCTTGCCAGAGGATCGCTTCAGTGTTTAAGTTATTACCTAAATACCTATCTGGAGCACCGCCATGACCGACCATGACCCCTGCGCCGTGAACCATCTGATCGAGACGCCCGACTGCAGTCCGGTGAAGGGGCGGGTCGTCTGGGACCCGGTCCCCTCCCTGTGGAACGGGACCATGCTGGCCGTGACCCTGATCTTCGGCGCGGCGACCTTCAGCCTGGGCGCCCTTGCCGTCTTCATCGTCACGACGGGGACGACCCTGTTGTTGGGTCATTCGGTCGGGTTTCATCGTCGGATGATCCACGGCAGTTTCGACTGTCCGCTGTGGCTGGAGCGGTTGCTCTCCTGGTTCGGAACGGTGGTGGGCATGAGCGGCCCGTTCCGCATGATCCGCGCCCACGACATCCGCGACTGGGCCCAGCGCCAGTCGGACTGCCACGACTATCTGGCGCACCGGCGGCCGATGCTGATCGACGCGATCTGGCAGATGCACGGCCGACTGGTGCTGGAACGCCCGCCCGCCTTCGACCTGGGCCGGATCGGCCGCGATCCCGTCCATCGTTTCCTGGAACGGACATGGATGCTGCAACAACTGCCCGTCGCAGGCGGCCTGTGGTTGCTGGGCGGCTGGGGCTTCGTGGTCTGGGGCGTCTGCGCCCGCGTCTCCATCAGCGTGATCGGCCACTGGTTCGTGGGCCATCTGGCGCATCGGCGCGGCCCCCAGACCTGGCAGGTCGTCGACGCAGGCGTCCAGGCCCACGACGTCCCCTGGGCCGCCATCCCCACCATGGGGGAGGCCTGGCACAACAACCACCACGCCTGGCCTGGCTCGGCCCGCATCGGCCTCTATCCCGGCCAGAGCGACTGGGGCTTCCGCTTCATCCAACTGTTGGAACGGCTAGGTCTGGCGTGGAACGTCAGGACGCCGGAGAGGATGACGATGAGGCATACTCAGCTAGAAATGGTGAGGTGACATGATCCAGCTTGGGAAGTTTCTTGGCGCGTCAGGCGCGGCGGCTCTAACCTCAGGCCTGATGCTGAGTCCAGCCTTGGGCTTATGGCTTGCGGTTCTCGACTACCGACAGGGCTTCTGGATGGCCTTAAGCAATGGCGCACTGGTGACCGTGATGATGCTCCTGCTGCTGCCGATCACGATCTCGGCCTTCTTCATCGGGAGCCTGTGCTTAGGCACGCCATTATTTCTGATCGTGGCGAAGACTGGACGTACTGGGGTGATGACCGCCATAGCACTCGGAGCGATCCTCTCCGGCGGCGTTGCGTGGTTGCTGTTCGGGTATCTAGGTGGCGACAGCTGGGTGCCGCCAGTTGCCGTTTCAGGTGCGATCGGAGCTCTTGCTTTCCGCGCCGTCGCGCGGCGGCCTATGCCGCCGCCTGCTCCGCCTTCCTGAGCGCGCTGGCGCGGACCTTTTCGCTTTCGGACTTCAGCTGGCCGCAGGCGGCCAGGATGTCGCGGCCGCGGGGGGTGCGGATGGGGCTGGCGTATCCGGCCTTGTTCAGGATGGCGGCGAACCGTTCGATGGTCTTCCAGTCCGAGCATTCGTAGTCGACGCCCGGCCAGGGGTTGAACGGGATCAGGTTGATCTTGGCCGGGATGCCCTCGATCAGCTTCAGAAGGGCGCGCGCCTCTTCGGGGCTGTCGTTGACGCCCTTCAACATGACGTATTCGAACGTCACCCGCCGCGCGTTCGACAGGCCCGGATAGGCCCGGATGGCCGCCATCAGCTGGTCCAGCGGATATTTCTTGTTCAGCGGCACCAGCACGTCGCGCAAGGGGTCGTTGGTGGCGTGCAGGCTGATGGCCAGCATGGCCGCCGTCCGCTCGCCCAGCGCCTGAAGCTGCGGCACCACGCCCGAGGTCGAGACCGTGATCCGGCGGCGCGACAGGGCGATGCCTTCGTTGTCCGAGATGATGTCGATGGCGTCGGCGACATGGTCCAGATTGTAGAGGGGTTCGCCCATGCCCATGAAGACGATGTTCGACAGCCGCCGGTCTTCTTTCGGCGACGGCCATTCGCCCAGGTCGTCACGCGCCACCTGGACCTGGGCCACGATCTCGGCGGCGGTCAGGTTGCGGACCAGCTTCTGCGTGCCGGTGTGGCAGAAGGTGCAGTTCAGGGTGCAGCCCACCTGGCTGGACACGCACAGGGCGCCGGCCCGGCCCACGTCGGGGATATAGACGGTCTCGATCTCGATGCCCGGCGCGGTGCGGATCAGCCATTTGCGCGTGCCGTCCTTGGAGACCTGGCGCTCGACCACCTCGGGCCGGGCCAGGGTGAAATGCTCGGCCAGTCTGGCCTGCATGTCCTTGGCGACGTTCGACATGGCCGCGAAGTCGGTGACGCCATAGTGGTGGATCCAGCTCCACACCTGGCTGGCGCGCATCTTGGCCTTCTCGGGCGGGCAGACGCCCGCGTCGATCAGGGCCTGGCGCAGGCCCGCGCGCGTCAGACCGCTGAGGTTGACGGGGGCGTTGGGAGCGGCGTTCGAGACGCGCGAAAGATCGAGCGTGATGCTCAAGGCGGCGATCCTGCGTGAGGTTTAGCCGGCCTCTATAGCACAGAAGCCGGCGATTGCATGACCGGGACGGATTCGAAGCCCCTAGAGCCCCACGTCCCAGACGCCGGCGTCGCGCATCCGGCTCTCTTTCGCCTCTTCGGCCCGGCCGCCCATGTCGCGCGCCATGCCGCGAATGGCGGTCGAGACCGTGGTCCTATGCAGGCCCGGCACGACGGCGTGGACGAAGGCGGCCCCGGCCAACCCCATCAGCTTGAAGCCGAAGCGGGCCGAGGCGGCCATGTGCTGAAAATAGGTTTCGCCCACCTCGCGCGGATGGTCGCGGAACAGCCGGGCGAACGGGGTCGCGCCGGGGCGGCTGCGGTCCATCGTCGTCTGGCTCATGGCGAGGCTCCTGGTTCGGCTTCGGCGGCATGGTCATGCCGGACGGCGTCAAAAGCAAGTCCCGCACATCCTCAACGAACCCATCGTCAGAGACGAAAACTCCGTCTAGGGTCGGGGTTCGATCAAGGGAATGCTCATGCCGATCCGCTCCAAGGCCGTCTCCTCCATCGCCCTCGCCCTGGCTCTGGCGGCCGCCGCGACGCCCGTCCTGGCCCGCCCCGCCGCCCAGGCCGACACGCGCACGACCGCCGCCGGCCTGCCCTATGATGCGCGGCGCGGCGTGTTCAGCTTCTCTTCGGGGCTGGAGGGTTCGCTGCCGGCGGTGGTGCAGGTCACGACGCTGGGCCAGTCACGCGGCCCCAGCTCGGATTCGACCGATCCCAAACCCTACGCCTCCGGCTCGGGCGTCATCGTCGATGCGGCCGAGGGGCTGGTCATCACCAACAATCATGTGGTCGAGGGCGGGCGAAAGTTCACCATCGACCTGACCGACGGCCGCCTGTTCGACGCCGTGCTGGTCGGGGCGGACAAGGCCACCGACATCGCCGTGCTGCGCATCACCCCGGACGGACGGCCGCTGAACCTGAAACAGGTCCAGACGGTGGATTCCGACACCCTGCGCACCGGCGACCTGGCGTTTGCGGTCGGCTATCCGCTGGGCCTGGACCAGACCCTGACCATGGGCGTCATCTCGGGGTTGAACCGCTCCGGTCTGGGCGATGCGGTCGAGGACTATATCCAGACCGACGCGGCCGTGAACTCGGGCAACTCCGGCGGGCCGCTGCTGGACAGCCGGGGTCGGCTGATCGGCATCAACACCTCGATCCTGTCGGGCGGTCTGGGCGGCGGCAACGACGGCATCGCCTTCGCCGTGCCGACGCGGATCATGCTCTACGTGGCTGACCAACTGAAGGCCAATGGCGAGGTCAAGCGCGGCCAGACCGGCGCCATCTTCGGCTCGCTGAACGCCGAACGGGCGCGCGAACTGCATCTGGGCATCGTGCGCGGCGCCGTCGTTGCCGACGTGGCCCCCGGCTCTCCGGCCGAGCGGGCGGGCCTGCGCCACAACGACGTCATCACCCGCCTGCAGGGCCGGCCGGTCGCCAATGCGGGATCGGTCAACGCCACGGTGGGCATCGCCGCGCCGGGTTCGGACCTCAGCGTCTCCTATCTGCGCGACGGCCGCGACGCCACGACCTCGCTTCGCGTCGAGACCCCGTCCGACCAGCCGGTGACGATCGGCGCCCAGTCGGTCGTGGCCTATGGGGCCGCTCTGCGAAATCAGGACGGCGGCGCCCAGGTGGTCAGCGTCCAGGCCGGGTCGGCGGCCGCCCAGGCCGATCTGACGGCCGGCGACGTCGTCACCGCCATTGCGGGCGCCCCCGTCGCCGACGCGCGCGCGGCGGCCGCCGCCTTGCAGACCGCCAGCGGCGCGGTGGAACTGACGATAACGCGGGGCGGCGAACGCCAGGCCCTGACCCTGAACCTCTAGACGTCGCAGCGCCAGGCGGGTTCCAGACAGCGAAACGCCCGCCTTGCCAGGGAGGGGGAGGGGAAAGGCAGGGCGGGCGCTCGCTTGGAGGAAGCATCGGCCGCCGGAGCCCGTAAACTGGAAACATCCAGGGGGGCTGGGGGGGCTGTTCAGGATCCGGGACGCTTCCGAACTCCGACGAGCCGATGATCGATATTTCGGCGGCCATGCAGGCGGGCGAAGGACCGAAACGGGGCCATTTCGTGTCTGGGTCGATTTTCCTCCGCGCCGGTTTCCACCGCCCGCGGCTCGCCTCTGGCGTCGCCCGAGGGTCGGCCTAAGTTGAGAGGTATGAGCATGACCCCTCACGACACGGCGCCGGCCCCCGGCCCCGTCTTCTTTGACCGGCGCGAACTGGACCCCATCCTGCGCGTCTATGGCCGGATGGTCGCTCAGGGCGAATGGCGCGACTACGCCATGACCGGCCACAAGGACTTCGCCGAGTTCGCCGTCTTTCGTCGCACCGGCGACGCCCCCGCCTACCGCATCGAAAAACGCCCGGCCCTCCAGACCCGCCAGGGCCAATGGGCCGTCATCGGCGAGGGCGGCCAAATCCTGAAACGCGGCCGCGACCTGGGACAGGTGCTGCGGGTCTTCGACGGTCGCAGGTTCCAGGTCGTGGATTAGATCATCGGCGTGCGGGCGGCGTCGCGTCGCGAATACGCGCGCCTTCGACTGCCCATAGCTTGTCGTCGGCCATAACATAGATCGGCAGTCGATTAAGCAGGGAGAGAAAAACGTGCACCTCCAGCGGCTGCGGCGCCACGACGATATTCGTGACCAGACCGACGGTTTGCCCCCCCTGTTGAGCTTGCCGTCTATCCATATCCAGGCAACCGCCGGATAGCTGCTCTCGCTTCTCCACGGTCTTACCGTCCGCGCTGACACGGAAGCGATAGTGGCCGCCCATCGGCACGACATTGGCCTGTGTCGTAGAGGCCAGAAGCCAGACCAGCCAGCCCTCGCCATCCGGGTCTTTCAGCACCACAGCATTATACCGCGGGGCGCAGCGTAGCGGACCGATGGCCTGGGCCGCAGAATTGCGCGCCGCGAACTGGGCCAGTTCCTCGGGCGTCAGTTCGGGATTTTCAGCGTCGATGACCGCCCCGGCCTTGAACTGCGAATCCACCAGGACGTCCTTGAACGCTCGTGGCGCATCAGGTTCGCCGGCAAGGAAGCGGACCCGCTGGGCGTCACCCTCTGGCGTCACGATCCAGCCGATCAGCCCTTCGGGCGCCTGACCGCCAGACTGCGCCAGCAGCGCATCGGTGGCGCGTGCGGCCGCGCCGTCCTGACGCCAGATCGCCTGACCCAACCGCCCTGTCTCGGCAATCGAAAACGTCTGGACGAGTGCGGGACGCTCCTGCGCGATGACCGGGTCGCCCACCGCGCACAAGGCGAGAAAGAGCGATAAAATTCGACGGTTCATAAAGCGCTTTCGATTTAGGGCGACCAATCCGCACAACCCTGACGTATCCACACCATCACTCAAAAAGAAAGGGCCCCGAGAGGGGCCCTTTCCGCATCCGTCTTTCGAGGCTGCTTAGTTGCGGTTGCCGCCCATGAAGCGCAGCAGGAAGAGGAACAGGTTCACGAAGTTGATGAACAGGCTCAGCGCGCCATAGCTGGTGGCGACGCCCATGGCGTTCCTGTCGCCCTCAAGCGCATAGTAGCTCATCTTCAGGCGCTGGGTGTCGAAGGCGATCAGGCCCGAGAACAGCAGCACGCCGGCGGCGCTGATGATCCAGTACAGGACCCCGTTCGGCCAGAACATGTTCACCAGCGAGGCGATGATCAGGCCGATCACGCCCATGATCAGGAAGGTGCCCATCGGCGAGAGATCGCGCTTGGTCGCGTAGCCGTACAGGCTGAGACCGCCGAACGCGGCCGCTGTGACCAGGAAGGTCGAGGCCACGCTGGCGCCGGTGTAGATCAGGAAGACCCAGCCCAGCGAGGCGCCCATCGTCGCCACCACCAGCCAGTAAAGGATGTTGGTGCCCGCAGCCGTCGGGTTCTTCATGAAGAACATCGAGCCGAAGATCAGCACCAGCGGGGCGAACTGCACCGCCATGCCCAGGATCGTCATGCCCATGCGTCCGTCGGGACCGACGGTGTAGAGCAGTTGCTGGACGGCGGGGACGTTGCCGGTCGTGTAGGCCAGGGCCGCCGCGACCACCAGGCCCAGGGCCAGCTTGTTGTAGACGCCCAACATGAAGGCGCGCAGGCCGGCGTCGACCGACATGTCGGCCGTCTGCGGCAGAGGGCGGGCGTAGCCGTTGTTTAAATCGCTCATGGCGACGAACTTTCTCCGGTTGGCCGGAGAGACTTCTCCGGTCGTCAGCCTCGAATATCGTCAGCCGAGGCCCTGACTGCAAGGAAAACCGGGCTTGGAGCCATGCGTTCCCGTCGCTACCTTCCGTCGCATGGTTCGTCTGTTCGCCGCCCTGACTCTGCCGCCCGATGTCGCCGACACCTTGAAGCGGCGGCAATCCGGCCTGCCGGGCGCGCGCTGGCGGCCGCTGGAAGCGCTGCACGTCACCCTGGCCTTCTATGGCGAGATGGACGAGCGGCGCGCCGACGACCTGGCCTCGGAGCTGGCGCGCGTGACCGGCGAGCCGTTCCAGATCGCGTTGAAAGGCGTGGGCGCCTTTGGCGACGACCACCGCAGCCATACGCTGTGGGCCGGTGTGGAGACGCCCAACGACCGGCTGTCGGTCCTGGCCGGGCGCTGCAAGGCGGCGGGCCAGCGCGCGGGCGTGGCGATGGAGGCGCGCGACTATCGGCCCCACGTCACCCTGGCCTATCTGAAGCCCCAGACCCGTCCCGACCGCATCGGCGCCTGGATGGCGGGACACAATCTGCTGCATTCGCCGTCGATCCGCGTCGACCGCTTCGGCCTGTATTCCAGCGTCCTGACCGACGCCGGCAGTCATTACGCACTGGAGCGGGAGTATCTGCTGTGACCGACATCGCCCATGCCGTCCCGCCCCATGTCGCCCTGGGTCCCACCCTGGAAACCGAGCGGCTGATCCTGCGTCCGCCGGCGGTGGAGGATTTTCCACGCTGGGCCGAGTTCATGGCCGATGCCGAAAGCACGCGCTTCATCGGCGGGGTTCAGCCCGCGCCGCAGGTCTGGCGCCTGATCTGCACCGTCGCCGGCATGTGGGCCCTGACCGGCGAGGGGATGTTCTCGATCCTGGAAAAGTCCAGCGGACGGTGGATCGGCCGCATCGGTCCGCTCCATCCGTATGGCTGGCCCGGTCGCGAGGTGGGCTGGAGCCTGCACCCCGACGCCATGGGCAAGGGCTATGCGGTCGAGGCCGCCGCCGCGAGCCTGGACTATGCTTTCGACGTGCTGGGCTGGGACGACGTGATCCATTGCATCGCGCCCGACAACACCGCCTCGGCGGCGGTGGCGACGCGGCTGGGATCGCGCAGTCGCGGCCCCGGCCTGTTGCCCGAACCGCTGCAGGACGAAGTGGTGAACCTGTGGGGCCAGACGCGCGCGGAATGGGCGCTCAACCGCCAGGCCCTGATGCGCTGAAGACAACCGATCGCGTCCGCAACGCGTATGTCCTCATATCGAACGAGGACACGCCCATGTTTCGCGCCCGCCTGATCGCCGCCTTCGCCGCCCTCGCCTTTCTGCCCGCCACGGCCTTCGCCCAGGCGCAAAGCGTGGATCTGGATCGGTTCGACGGCCGCTGGTTCGAGATCGAGCGCAATCACAACACCGTCCAGAAGGACTGCAGCCGCGCCCAGATCGATTTCACCCGGCGTGACGCCGCCGACCGCTACGCCATCGCCGTGACTTGCACACGCCGCGCCGACGGCAAGGTGGAGGTGCTGCGCGCCAACGCCCGCGTCACCGACACCGCGACCAACGCCAAGTTTCGTTTCAGTCTGACGGGCCTGCTCAGTTTCGGCGGTCTGGCGGGTCAGAACTACTGGGTCTACGACCATGCCCCCGACTACAGCTGGGCCATCATGGGCCTGCCCGACAAGTCGAACTGGTGGATCTGGCATCGCAATCAGAATGCGTCGCAGGCGGAACGCGACCGCATCCTGGCCCGCGTGCGCGCCCTGGGCTTTCCGACGGGACGGCTGGTCCACACCGGCCTGTAAAGGCGGCGCTTGCGATGGGAACGTAGGCGGAACATAAGCTGTCGGCATGTCCGCCGCCGTCCATCTCGAACTGGTCTTCAGCCGCCCGGAGACAACCCTGTCGGTGACGCGCGGCGCGGCCCGTCTGCTGATGGACATGGGCTATGCGCCGCTGCTTGAGGTCTGTCTGCCGAACGGACGACGCGCCGACGTCATGGGGATCGGGCGCAAGGGCGATATCGTGATCTGCGAGGTCAAGTCGGGCGTCGACGACTATCGCGTCGACCGCAAATGGCAGGAATACGGCCCCTTCTGCGACGCCTTCTATTTCGCCGTGGCGCCTGAGTTTCCGCAAGCCGTCCTGCCCGACGCGCCCGGTCTGATCGTGGCCGACGGCTTCGGTGGAGCGGTGGTGCGCGACGCGGGCGTCACGCCCCTTGCCCCCGCCCGGCGCAAGGCCCTGACCCTGGCCTTCGCCCGACTGGGCGCCCTGCGGACGATGCGGGATTAAAGCCGGCGGAACAGCGCCATTTCGAACCCTTCGGCGACCAGACGCGCCTCGACCTCGGCCAGGGGTTCGATGACCACCCCCTTGCCGCCCGTGGCGTGGATGATCCGTTCGCCGTCCAGCATCAGGGCCGAATGGCCGGTCCAGTCTTGATCGCCCGGGGGCGCCAGCCAGACCACGATGTCGTTGCGCCCGGCGTCGGCCGCCGCGACCGCGCGCCCCAGCCGCGCCTGCGCGTCCGACCGGCGCGGCCCCGCCAGACCGCAGGCCAGCAACGCCTGCTGCACCAGACCCGAACAATCGGTGGAGATCGAGGATCGCGCGCCCGGTTCATGCGGGCGGCCCAAAAGGCGTTCGGCCACAGCGGCCAGATCGGTTTCGAAGGCGCCCACGGGGCTGAGATCGGCGGGGTCCAGTCCCTCGGCCTTCTCGACCACCAGGGCGTTCAGCGGCAGGGCCGCGTCCACGCCCGCCACCCGATGCGTCGCCAATGGCGCGCCGCCCGACAGACTGTCCGTCACCACCCAGCCGACCACGCCGTCGCGCCGCGCCCGGCCCCAGGCCCGGCCGTTCGATCGCTCCAGAACGTCGAAAATCTCACCATGCAGCAGTTGGTCGATCCGCACGTCGGCGTCCGACAGCACGTCCGCGACGGCGATGCGGCAGTGCATCGCCTCGGTCGCGCGGTACGCCCCGGCGCGCACCAGACCCTCCAACGCCTGTTCGGCGAGGTCGGGGCGGGCGAGACGGTCGCCGGGCGGAACAAGATCGAGGACGTCGGTCAACGTGAACTCGCGTGATTGAACCCACACCCTATCCCCCGATGGCTTAGGGGCCGTTAACGCGCGTCGCTTTTTCAAAGGAAATCAACAGAACTGCGTTCTTCCGATTTCCCATGACCTTGCGTCAAATCGTCATTCCGGGGCGTCCGAAGGACGAACCCGGAAGCCAGGCGTGCGCCCCGATGGTAGATGCGGATAGGTGTCACCCGCCCCCTGGTTTCCGGGTTCTTCGCTACGCTCGCCCCGGAATGACGCCGCAAGGCTGTTTCAAACCTACCCCGGATAGCGCGCCTTCAGCATGGCGTAGCAGGCGCGCAGGGCCTGCGCCTCGCCGCCCTCGGGCCAGCCGGGGCGGGCGCGGGGGTTCCAGGCGAAGATGTCCATGTGCGCCCAGGCCCCGGTCTCGGGCGCGAACTTTTGCAGGAACAGGGCGGCCGTGACCGATCCGGCCTGGGCCCAGCCGGCGGGATCGTTCCTGAGGTCGGCGATATCCGCGTCCAGCGCCGCGCGATAGCCGGGCCACAGGGGCATCCGCCACAGCGGATCGCGCACCTCGGCGGCCGCCGCCAGCAGCTGACCGGCCAGTGTCTCGTCGTCCGTATAGAGCGGCGGAAGCTCCGGCCCCAGGGCGATCCGCGCCGCCCCGGTCAGGGTGGCGAAGTCCAGCGTCAGATCCGGTTCGTGCTCGGCCGCCCGCGTCAGGGCGTCGGCCAGGACCAGCCGGCCCTCGGCGTCCGTATTGCCGACCTCGATGGTCAGGCCCTTGCGGCTGTTCAGGATGTCGCCGGGGCGGAAGGCGTCGCCGGACACGGCGTTCTCGACCGCCGCCACGATCACCGCCAGCCGCACCGGCAGGTCGGCCTGCATCACCAGCCGCCCTAGCGCCAGGGCGTGGGCCGACCCGCCCATGTCCTTCTTCATGTTGCGCATCCCGGCGGCGGGCTTCAGGTCCAGCCCGCCGGTGTCGAACACCACCCCCTTGCCGACCAGGGCCACCAGCGGTAGGTCGGTGCGGTCCAGCTTCCAGCCGATCTCGATCAGGCGCGGCGCCCGGTGCGGGGCGGCGGCGCGGCCGACGGCGTGGATGGCCGGATAGTTGTCGTCCAGCAGGGCGTCGCCTTGCGTCACCGTAATCACCGCTCCGGCGCTCTCGGCGATCTCGCGGGCGATGGTCTCGATCTGCAGCGGCCCCATGTCGGCGGCGGGGGTGTCGACCATCTCGCGCGCCAGGGCGCAGGCGGCGGCGATGCGCGAGGCCTCGGCCGCGTCCAGCCCCTCGGGCGCGACCAGCCGGACCGGCGCGCGGTCCGGCCGGGCCTTGTAGCGGTCGAACACATAGGCCCCCAACAGGAAGGCCAAAGCCGCCTGATGCGCCGCCTCGCCCTCCAGAACCAGCCGGTACAGGCCGCCCGGCAGCCGCGCCGACAGGCCCCGGGCCGTCATCGGATCAAAGGCCTGACCGGCGCCCAGCAGCACCTCGGCCGCCGCACCGTCGGCGCCCGCGACGACCAGCAGTTGGCCCGCCTTGCCCTCGAACCCGTTCAGCGCGGCCCAGCGGCCTGAGACGCCGTCCAGCGTCTGGCCCTCCAGCGTCTGGCCGGTCGACACGATGCGGATCGGCACGGCGTGCGCGGCCTCGGCGGCGGCGGCCAGAAGGGGATGCAGGGCGGACATAGGCGGCCTCGAAACGCGGTTAACCATTGGTTGACGCAGAGCGGCGACCCTGAGCGCTCAAGACCCAAGGACCGTTCGGACCTTTCCCATGTCGCCCATGCCCGCCCTGATCGCAACCGTCGCCCTGACCGCGGCCGCGACCGTCGCATCCGCGCAAGCCGCCGACCCCGCGCCGGTCGCGGCCCAGCAGCAACGCGGCCCGTCTTCGCCCCAGGTGCGCGCGACCTATGACCGGATGGACGCCCTGTCGCGGTCGGTCTTCTGGGCGTCGGAGCAGCAGGCCGATCCGACCGATGCGGTCGCGGGGGTCAAACTGGCCCAGGCCCTGCGCGAACTGGGTCGCTACGATCAGGCGGCCGAGGCGGCCCAGGCCACGCTGACCATGAAGCCGACCGATCTGGACGCCCTGTTGGAGCTGGGTCGCGCCCATATCGCGCGCGGTCAGGCCTTCTACGGCGTGGCCCCGCTGGAGAAGGCGCGCGACCTGGCGCCGCGCGACTGGCGGCCCTATTCGCTGCTGGGCGTGGCCTATGAGCAGGTGCGCCGCTTCGACGACGCCCGCGCCGCCTGGAATCAGGCGCTGGTCCTGTCGCCCGACAATCCCGATGTCCTGACCAACGCCGCCACCGCCGCCCTGACGCACGGCGACGCGCCGGGCGCCGAGACCCTGCTGCGCCGCGCCGCCGCCCAGCCCACCGCCTCGGCCAAGGTGCGCCAGAACCTGGCCCTGGCGCTAGGTCTGCAGGGCAAGATGGGCGAGGCCGAGCAGATCCTGCGTCGTGAACTGCCGCCCGAACAGGCCGAGCAGAACCTGCGCTGGCTGCGCGCGCGTTCGACGCCAGGTGCGACGGCCGCCGCCGCGCCAGTCGCCGCCCCAACCCCGGGCGGCGACACGGCCCGGACCTGGAATTCCCTGCAAGGCGGCTGATCCGACCGTTGCGGCGGACGCCCGCGCGTGGTGGATGAGGCCATGACCCGCCTCCCCGCGTCCCGCCCCTACCACGCCTTCCTGTTCGACATGGACGGCACATTGATCACCTCGACCGCCGCCGCAGAACGGGTCTGGACCCGCTGGGCCGAGCGCCACGGTCTGGACGTGGCGGCCTTGCTGTCCGTCATGCATGGCGTGCGGGCCGTCGACACCATCCGTCGCCAGAACCTGCCCGACATCGATCTGGACGCCGAGGTCGCCTGGGTCGAGCGGGGCGAGATCGAGGATGTGGAGGGCGTGGCGCCCATTCCCGGCGCCGTCGATTTTCTCAAACGCCTGCCGCCCGACCGCTGGGCGGTCGTCACCTCCGCCTCCGTTCCCTTGGCCCGCGCGCGCCTGAAGGCCGCCGGCGTCACGCCGCCCGTCGTCCTGATCACCGCCGAGGACGTCGAACGCGGCAAGCCCGACCCGGCCGGCTATCTGAAGGCCGCCGCCGCCCTGGGCGTCGACATCGCCGACTGTCTGGTGTTCGAAGACGCCGAGGCCGGCATCGCAGCCGGCGAAGCGGCCGGGGCCGATGTGGTGGTGGTGACGGCCGCCTGGACGCATCCGCTGGAGACGGCCCACCCGACGCTTTCGGACTATGCGGAGGTGGAGCTTGAGGTCACACCGGATGGATCTTTGACGTTCGGATGCTGAACGCGAACCCGGCCTGAAGTCAGCACCCGCCGTCATTCCGGGGCGTCCGAAGGACGAACCCGGAACCCAGGAGGACACCGCCTGCGCCAGAGCAGCCATCAGCGCGTTCGCCCTGGCATCCGGCCGGAATGACGGAGCATGTTCGGCAGGGAGAGGTTTCGCGGCGGCGTCGAACCGCCTATCTTTGCGCGCATGATCGACGACCTCTACAGCGCGCGCATCCTGACGCTGGCGGCGAACCTGCCGCACGCGGGGCGCCTGCCGACGCCGGACGGCACGGGCGAGCGGACAGCCAAGCTGTGCGGGTCGCGGGCGACGGTGGATGTGACGCTGGACGACCAGGGCCGCGTCTCCGGCTTCGCCCAGGACGTGAAGGCCTGCGCCCTGGGCCAGGCCGCCGCCGGGGTATTGGGCCAGCACGTCATCGGCGCTTCGGTTCAGGACATCCAGGGCGCCCGCGACGCCCTGATCGCCATGCTGAAGTCCGGCGGCGACGGCCCGACCGGCCGGTTCGAGGACTTGCGCCTGCTGAAACAGGTCGCCGACTATCCGGCCCGCCATGCCTCGACCCTGGTCTCGCTGGAGGCGACGCTGGAGGCCATGACGAACGCCCTGACGGCGCGAACTCGTCTCGCCGGTGCGGCCTGACGGGCGCAGCCGGTTGATCCCCCTGCGATGACGGGGGATAAGCGCAGCGAACCCTAATCAGCCCCCGGCGAAGGGACGAATGTCTCTCTATGAACGCGGCGTGCGCGCGGCCCATCGCGGCTACAAGCTGACGCTGTCCCCCCTGATCGGCCAGCAGTGCCGGTTCCTGCCGACCTGTTCGGACTATGGGCGCGACGCCCTGATCCAGCATGGACCGGTCCGGGGGGGATGGCTCACCGTGCGCAGGCTCTGTAAATGCCATCCCTTCGGGGGATCGGGATACGACCCGGTCCCGCCACGCGAGACCGCCTTGGCGGCGAGCGCGAGAGAAAAGCCAAAGACTGACACATGATCGACCTGAAATTCCCCGACGGCGCGGTGCGCCAATACCCTGAAGGCTCCACGGCGCGCGATGTCGCGACCTCGATCTCGCCGTCGCTGGCCAAGAAGGCCGTGCTGGCCGAGCTGAACGGCGAACAGCGCGACATGGGCCGGGTGCTGGAGACGGGCGGCGATTTCCGCCTGATCATGCGCGACGATCCGGCCGCCCTCTACACCATCCGCCACGACACGGCGCACGTGCTGGCCGAGGCGGTCCAGACCCTGTTCCCCGGCACCCAGGTCACGATCGGCCCGGCCATCGAGGACGGCTTCTACTACGACTTCTATCGGGACGAGCCCTTCTCGACCGACGACTTCGCCGCCATCGAAAAGGAGATGGGCCGGATCGTGGATCGCGACGCCAGGTTCGAGCGCGAGGTCTGGGAACGGGACGCGGCGATCCAATTCTTCGAGGCGCGCGGCGAGAAGTTCAAGGCCGAACTGATCCGCGACCTGCCGGGGACCGAGACCATCACCCTGTACAAGCAGGGCGACTGGATCGACCTGTGCCGGGGGCCGCACTTCCCCTCGACGCGCCACGTCGGCAAGGCGTTCAAACTGACCAAGCTGGCGGGCGCCTATTGGCGGGGCGATTCCAAGCGTGAACAGCTCCAACGCATCTATGGCACCGCCTGGGCGACCAAGGAGGACCTGGACGCCTATATGCAGCGGCTGGAAGAGGCTGAAAAGCGCGACCACCGCAAGGTCGGCAAGGCCATGGAGCTCTTCCACATGCAGGAAGAGGGCCGCGGCATGGTCTTCTGGCACCCCAAGGGCTGGGTGCTGTGGCGCGTGCTGGAGGCCTATATGCGCCGCCGCCTGGACGCCGCCGGATACGTCGAGGTCAAGACGCCCCAGGTTCTGGACCGCAAATTCTGGGAACAGAGCGGCCACTGGGACAAGTACCGCCCCAATATGTTCGTCTGCGAGACGGTCGAGGGCGAGACCCTGTCGCTGAAGCCGATGAACTGCCCCGGCCACGTCCAGATCTTCGACCAGGGCCAGCGGTCGTATCGCGAACTGCCGCTGCGCATGGCCGAGTTCGGCGCCTGCCACCGCTATGAGCCGTCCGGCTCGTTGCACGGCCTGATGCGCGTGCGCGGCTTCACCCAGGACGACGCCCACATCTTCTGCCGCGAAGACCAGATCGTCGAGGAGACGGCGGACTTCATCAAACTGGCTCGCAGCGTCCACGCGGACCTGGGCATGGAAACGGCCTACATCAGCCTGGGCACCCGGCCCGAGAACCGCGCCGGTTCGGACGAATTCTGGGACAAGGCCGAGGCCCTGATGGCTGAGGCCGCCCGCGCCGCCGGGACCGAGCCGGTCGTGACCGAGGGCGACGGCGCCTTCTACGCGCCCAAGCTGGACTTCATCGTCAAGGACGCCATCGGCCGCGAATGGACCTGCGGCACGATCCAGCTGGACTATGTCCTGCCCGAACGTCTGGACGCGACCTATATCGCCGAGGACGGCCAGAAGCACCGGCCCGTCATGCTGCACCGCGCGATCCTGGGATCGTTCGAGCGGTTCATCGGCATCATGATCGAGAACTACGCGGGCGCCTTCCCCCTGTGGCTGGCCCCGACCCAGGCTGTGGTGGCCACCATCACCTCCGACGCCGACGACTACGCCCGCGACGTCATGGCTCGCTTCAAGGCCGCCGGCCTGCGCACCGAGATCGACCTGAGAAACGAGAAGGTCGGCTACAAGGTCCGCGAACACTCGGTCGGCAAGGTCCCGGTCATCGCCGTCGTCGGCAGGAAGGAAGCCGAGGACGGCATGGTCGCCATCCGCCGCCTGGGCTCCCAGGCCCAGACCCTGGTCACGGTCGAAGAGGCCATCCGCCTCCTGACCGACGAGGCGACGCCGCCGGATCTGAAGCGGGCCGCCGCCCAGGCCTGAGCCTGAAACCGCACACAGGAACATAAGCCCACAGGATCGCTTGTGCTGGGACGCATCCCCGCATTTCCAGCGCAAGCGAGATATCCCATGGCCGAGAAGACCCTCGACACCCTGTTCCACGACACCTTGCGCGACATCTATTACGCCGAGCGCAAGATTCTGAAGTCCCTGCCGAAAATGGCGCGCGCAGCTCAGTCGCCGGAGTTGAAGGCCGCCTTCGAAAAGCACAAGGATCAGACCGAGGGCCAGATCGAACGCCTGCAGCAGGTGTTCGAGATCATCGGCAAGGCTGCGCGGGGCAAGACCTGCGACGCCATCGAAGGCATCCTGGCCGAAGGCGAGGAGATCATGGATGAATACAAGGACAGTCCCGCCCTGGACGCCGGCCTGCTGGCGGCCGCCCAGGCTGTCGAACACTATGAGATCACCCGTTACGGCACGCTGAAGCGCTGGGCGACGGTTCTCGGCATGAAAGACGCGGCCAAACTGCTGGATCAAACCCTGCAGGAAGAATCTCAGACGGACGAAGACCTGACCGGCATCGCCGATGCGGCGGTGAATGCCGAAGCCATGGCCCCGACCAGGCCCGCCTGACGGTCTGCATGACCGGCAAGAAGGGTGCGCCAGCGTACACTGAAACGGAATAAGTCGTTCATTCACCGTCTCTTAGCGGATGGAATGCCATCGTTCGGCGATCAAATGTGCGAAAGTGCGGCCATGCTTCCTGACGATACCGTCCAGCGCCCGCTTCTTCATCGGCTCATAGCAGCCGGCGATCTGCGATATTGGCTGATCGCCAGTTGGGCGATGGCTCTGCTGACCACCACCAACCTCGTGATCGCGGGCGCGTGGTTCCTCGTCACCACAGCCGCTGGCGTGGCGCGCGGCGTTATCGACAGACGGGCGACGCCGAGGACGCGCCTGATCGTGGCGACCCTGTCCTGCACCTGCTGGGCGGCGGCCCCGATCCTGTCGTTCCGATATGGCAATGTCTACGGCATAGCCCTGGCTGTCGCGCTTCTGATGGCGGGCTATGTGCTGGTCTTCACCCAGATGCGCGCCGCCCCGCGCGAAGCCCTGATCGTATCGGCGCCCTATTCCGTGGCGTCGTTCTGGCTGCTCGTCCAGGAATTGGGATCACCGGGCTTCTGGGTTCTGCTGGCCATCACCCCCGTCCTCGGTCTGGCCCTGCTCATCAAGGTCACGATCACCCAGATGAGGGATTCGGAACTGGAAGCCGTCAACCACCGACAGGCCGACCTGATCGCGGAACTGGAGATCGCCCGGGACCGCGCCGACGCGGCCAACGCCGCCAAGTCCAACTTCCTCGGGGTCATATCCCACGAACTGCGCACGCCGATGAACGGGGTGCTGGGGGCTGCGCAACTGCTGCGGATGTCCGATCTGAACCCGCGCCAGTCCAGCTTCGTCGACATCATCACCCAAGCCGGCGACGGACTGCTTGTGCTGCTGAATGACATTCTGGACCTGACGAAGATCGAGGTCGGCCGCATGGACCTCGCGCCTGTTCTGATCGAGACAGAGGGGTTGATGGAGCGCCTCATCGGTCCGTTCGGCGCCCAGGCGGAAGCGAAGGGCCTGCGTTTCTCCGCCGAACAAAGCGGCGAGTGGCCTGCCCTTGCCTGTCTGGATCCGCTGCGTCTGGCTCAGATCAGCAACAACCTCCTGGGCAACGCCATCAAGTTCACCCCTGCCGGCGAGGTCCGGTTTGTCATGGACGGGGAACGCCGCCCCGATGGCCGGCTGGCGTTACGCATCGACATTCACGACAGCGGCATCGGCATCGCGCCGGAGGATCAGGCGCGTCTGTTCCAGCCCTTCACCCAGGTCGACGATTCCTCCACCCGGCGGTTCGGCGGCACCGGCCTGGGCCTCAGCATCTGTCACCGCCTCGCGGTGCTGATGGGCGGTCGGATCACCGTGCAGTCCGAAGCCGGGCGCGGCTCGGTCTTCACCCTCGCGATCGTGGTCGACGCGCCCGAATGGACGGCCGACCCAACCCTGTCCGACGCCGCCTGATCAGTCGCGCAGCAGTTCGTTGACGCCGGTCTTGGCCCGCGTCTGGGCGTCCACGCGCTTGACGATGACGGCGCAGTAAAGCGACGGCCCGCCTTTGGGATCCGGCAGAGAACCCGGCACCACGACCGAATAGGCCGGCACTTCGCCACGGAAGACTTCGCCGGTCGCCCGATCCACGATCTTGGTCGATCCGGACAGATAGACGCCCATGGCCAGAACCGCGCCCTCACGCACGATCACGCCCTCGGCGACCTCGGCGCGGGCGCCGATGAAACAGCCGTCCTCAATGATGGTCGGATTGGCCTGCAGCGGCTCCAGCACGCCGCCGATGCCCGCGCCGCCCGACAGGTGGACGTTCTTGCCGATCTGGGCGCAGGAGCCGACCGTGGCCCAGGCGTCGACCATCGAACCCTCGTCGACGAAGGCGCCGATGTTCACGAACGACGGCATCAGCACGACATTCCTGGCGATATAGGCGCCCTGACGAACGATGGCGCCGGGCACCGAGCGGAAGCCCGCCGACTGATAATCCGCCGCCGTCCAGTCGCCGAACTTGTTGGGCACCTTGTCCCAGAAGGGGCCGACGGCGGCGGGGTGTTCCGCCGACAGCGGCATGACAGAGGCATGGCCCGCCCGCATGATCTGGTTGTCGTTCAGGCGGAAGGACAGCAGCACCGCCTTCTTCAGCCATTGATGCGTGGTCCAGACGCCGTCTTCGCCGCGCGAGGCCACGCGCGCCTGGCCGGAATCCAGCAGGGCCAAGGCGCTTTCCACGGCGTCGCGGACCTCGCCCTTGGTGGCGGTCGAGACCTCGGCGCGGTCCTCCCAGGCGGCCTCGATGACGGATTCGAGATGCGACAGGTCGGTCATGCGGCGTCCTTGAAGGTCAGGTCGGAAAGGAAGTCGAGAAGATCGGGGGCGATGATGTCGATGTGGTCGCCCAGGGGTTTGCCGTGCCCGTCGCCGATCAGGATGGTGGCCATGCCCAGCGCCTTGGCCGGCTCAAGGTTCTTCGGCGTGTCTTCAAAAAAGGCGGCGTGATGAGACTGGATGTCGAACCGCTCCAGCATCCGCCGGAAGGTCGCCGGGTTGGGCTTGGGCGTCAGATCGCCGTCCTCGATGGCGAAGACGCCGGCGAAACAGTCGGAAATCCCGATCCGGTCCAGCACCCGGTGGGCATAGTCGCGCGCGCCGTTGGTGAAGACGAAACACTGGCCCGGCAGGGCCTTCAACCGTTCGGCCAGACGCGGGTTCGGCTCGACCGAATCCAGCGGCACGTCATGCACTTCCTTCAGGAAACGATCGGTGTCGACGGCGTAGTTGGCCATCAGGCCCGCCAGCGTCGTGCCGTGTTCATCCAGAAACTGACGCTGCATCACCGCCGCCTCGTCCGGCGCCAGACCCACGGCCTCGACCACGAAGGCGTTGATCCGCGCCTGGACCAGCCGCATCAGCCCCTGCTCGCGCGGGTACAGGGTGTCGTCCATGTCGAACACCCAGGCGTCTACATGCGACAGGTCGATCAAGACGCCTTCACCAGGGTGCCCGCGCCGAACTCTGTGAACAGCTCCACCAGCATGGCGTGCGAACGGCGGCCGTCCAGAATGACCACGGCCTCGACGCCTGCGCGCACCGCCGCCATGGCCGTCTCCAGCTTGGGGATCATGCCGCCGGTGGCGACGCCGGTGTCGATCAGGCCTTGCGCCTCTTCCAGCGTCATCTGGCGGATGATCTCGCCGTCCGCGCCCTTGACCCCCGGCACGTCGGTCAGCAGCAGCATCCGCTTTGCGTTCAGCGACCCGGCGATGGCGCCCGCCACCGTGTCGGCGTTGACGTTGTAGGTCTGGCCGTCCTCGGCCACCCCGATCGGGGCGATGACCGGCACCCAGTCCTCGGTCTCAGAGGCGATCAGGCCGGCGATCAGCTTGGGATCGACCTTGGTCGGCTCCCCCACAAAGCCCAAATCGACCTCGTGCTCGATCATGCTGTCGGGATCGCGCTTGGTCCGGCGCGTCTTCTCGACCGTCAGCAGACCCGCGTCCTTGCCCGACAGGCCGACGCCGCGCACGTCCGCCTCCTTGCCGGCCATGGTGATCCAGTGGGCGATCTCTTTATTGACGGCGCCCGACAGCACCATCTCGGCGACCTCCATCGTCGCCGGATCGGTCACCCGCAACCCATCGACAAACGCCGACTTCACCCCCGCCTTATCCAGCATGGCGCTGATCTGCGGCCCGCCGCCGTGCACCACCACGGGGTTGACCCCCATCAGTTTCAGCAACACCACATCGGCCGCGAACTGCCTGGCCACCGCGCTCTCGCCCATGGCGTGGCCGCCGTATTTGATGACCACGGTCTCACGATCATAAACCTGAATATACGGCAGGGCCTCGGCGAGCGTCTTCGCCGTCTCCCAACTGCGTTCCTCTGACTGGCGCTCGATTTCGTTCATCACGCGCGGGAGATAGCGGGGGATGGGGATGGTGTCACGCGGGAAGGCCGGACTTTGGCCCAGCGGACGCGGCCGTTGCCCGGTGGCCAGCCCATCATGCGCCGTGTTAGGCCAGCGCTCGCCCCACGAAGCCACGAGACGCCTGATGCCGCCAAAGCCGCCCACCAGCGCCCCAGCCTCGTCGATCTGCGTGGACGGGTTTAATCTGGCCGCGTCGCAAGGCACCGGAATCGCCACCTACAGCCGCAACCTGCTTGAGGCTGCAAGTCGTATGGGCTTTCGCACCGAGGCCCTGTTCGGCCCCGCGATTCCGACCGCTTCGGTTCGCCCCTTCGGCGAGGTCGCCATTCTGGATCCCGCACGTCCGGCTGGTCCTTTGCGTTTAATGCAGAAGCTGGAGCGTGACGTTCGCACTCGGCTAACCCCGCTTGGCCGTACCGCTCACCCCGTCGCGATCTCCGAGGACGTCATCTGGCCCGGCGGTCCTGCGGCCCGTCCCAGTGCGGACGGTTTCTGGGCCAGCGATCAACTTTATTTCTATGCCAATAGCTGCTTCAAAAAGCACCGCCACGGCACCCCGATACGCTTCGACACGACCGAAGCCGCCGCACCCGCCGTCATGCATTGGACGACGCTGTTACCCCTGCATGCCAAGAACGTGCCCAACATCTATACGATCCACGACCTCATTCCGCTTCGACTTCCACATACGACGCTTCACAATAAGGCCGTGTTCCTCGATCTGTGCCGAGAGGTCGTTCGCCGCGCAGATCACATCGCGGTCGTCTCCGAAGCTACCCGCCAGGACGTCATCCGCATGCTGGGCGTGCCGGAAGACCGGGTCACAAACACCTACCAGGCCGTCAGCCTGCCGAAGGCGCTGGTCGCGCGCCCAGAGGCGGAGGTGGCCACAGAACTGGAAGCCACTTTCCAACTCGGTTGGGGAGAATATTTTCTTCATTTCGGCGCCATCGAGCCCAAGAAGAACCTCGGTCGGGTCGTAGAGGCCTATCTCGCCTCAGGCGTCACGACGCCACTTGTGGTCATCGGCGGTCGTGGTTGGCTGAGCGAGCCGGAAACTGCACCGATCACCCACTTAAAGTCTGTAGGGGGGCCCAGCGCTGATCGGATTCATTTCTACGAATATATGTCCTTCAGCACCCTGATCAGTCTGATCCGTGGGGCGCGGGCCGTCCTATTCCCATCTCTTTATGAGGGGTTCGGCCTTCCGGTGCTCGAAGCGATGAGCCTGGGTACGCCCGTCCTGACGTCAAACCAAGGCTCCCTTCCCGAGGTCGCAGGCGAAGCCGCCATTCAAGTCGATCCCTACGACATAGATGCTCTCGCCAGAGCCATACGAATGATCGACGCCGACGGGGACTGGCGAGCGGAAGCGTCCGCGCGTGGCCGAACCCAAGCCGTCCTCTTCAACGACGACGCCTACGACGCCCGCTTACGCCAACTCTACGAAAAAGTGGGCATCCGCAGTTAGACGGGATGGGCCCCGCATTTGCTATCCTCAAGTCAGATTACAAATTCAACAGCGCCGGATCTCCGCCTTGGGCCGCGATGTTCACACTGATCGCCTTCTCGGCTGCGTAGCGGATCAGGCTGTTCGGACCGCCTGCCTTCGGGCCGGTGCCGGAGAGGCCCTCGCCGCCGAAGGGTTGGACGCCGACGACGGCGCCGGTGATGGAGCGGTTGACGTAGACGTTGCCGGCGGGGACCAGGGAGACGACTTCGTTAGCGAAGGCTTCGATACGGCTGTGGACGCCCAGGGTCAGGCCATAGCCGCGGGCGGCCAGCTTGCTGGCGACCGTTTTCAGGTCGGACGGGGCGTAGCGGTAGATGTGCAGGATGGGGCCGAAGACCTCGCGTTCCAGGAAGTCGGGCGTGGGGATTTCGGCGATGGTGGGGGCGAACAGGTCGCCCTTTTCGGCGCCCAGCGGCAGGTCCGCGCGGGCGATGATTTTCGCCTCCTTCGACAGGCGCTCGACGTGGGCTTCCAGGGCGCGGCGCGATTCCGGGTCGATGACGGGGCCGATGTCGGTCTTGGGGTAGGCGGGATCGGCGACGGTCTGGACAGCAAGCGCGCCCTTTAGGCCCTCGATCAGGGCGTCGGCCGAATCCTTGGGCACATAGAGGACGCGAAGCGCCGAGCAGCGCTGGCCCGCTGAACCAAAGGCCGACAGAATCACGTCGTCGATGACCTGTTCCTTCAGGGCCGTGGTGTCGATGAACATGCCGTTCAGGCCGCCGGTCTCGGCGATGAAGGGGATGATGGCGCCGGGACGGGCGGCGATGGAGCGGTTGATGGCCGCCGCCGTGTCCGTGCCGCCGGTGAAGGCGACGCCGTCGATGCCGGGATGGGCGACCAGCGCCGCGCCGACCGTCTCACCGCGTCCGGGGGCCAGGGCCAGGAGGTCAGGGTTCAGGCCCGCCTTGTGATAGAGGCGCACGGCCTCGGCCGCGATCAGGGGCGTCTGTTCGGCGGGCTTGGCCAGGACGGCGTTGCCGGCGGCGAGCGCCGCGGCGATCTGGCCGGTGAAGATGGCCAGCGGGAAGTTCCACGGCGAAATGCAGGCGAAGACGCCGCGTCCGTGCAGGATCAGCTGGTTGGTCTCGCCCGTCGGGCCCTTCAGGGTTTCCGGCGCGGAGAAGTCACGCTCGGCCAGCAGGGCGTAATAGCGGCAGAAGTCGGCGGCCTCTCGCACCTCGGCGACACCGTCGTTCAGGGTCTTGCCTGCCTCGCGGCTGAGCAGGGCGACCAGGCGGTCCATATCCGCCTCCAGCGCATCGGCCATGGCGCGCAGGGTGACGGCGCGCCTGGCGCCGCCCTGACGGTCCCAGGCGACCTGGGCATTGGCGGCGGCCAGGACGGCGGCCTCGATGTCGGCCGTCTCGGCTTCCGACACATGACCCAGCACCTGCGCGCGGTCGAAGGGATTGGTGACGTCCTGAGCATTGATCCCGGCGCGCAGCTTGCCGCCGACGATGGGGCCGGAGGTCAGCTTCTCGCGGTCCACCAGCTGCAGCGCCCGGGCGTGGGCTTCACGGTCTGCGGCCTGACTGTAGTCGCGGCCGAGGGAGTTCTGACGATCGCCGTACATGTCTTTCGGAACCGGAATCTTGGGGTGACGGTCGGGCGCCTGCTCGACCAGGGAGATGGGATCGGCCGCGACGGCCGAGGCGGGCACGCGCTCGTCCAGCAGGGCGTGGACGAAGGAGGAATTGGCGCCGTTTTCCAGCAGGCGCCGCACCAGATAGGGCAGCAGTTCTTCGTGGCCGCCGACGGGCGCATAGGCGCGCACGATCACCGTCTCGTCGGACCATTTGTCGATGGCGGCGTCGTACAGGGCCTCGCCCATGCCGTGCAGGCGCTGATGCTCGACCGTGACGCCGCGATCGCGCGCCATGCGGCGCACGGCGGCCAGGGTGTGGGCGTTGTGGCTGGCGAACTGGGCATAGAGGGCCGGCGCCGCCTCGATCATGGCCCGCGCGCAGACCAGATAGTTCAGATCGGTCGCCGCCTTGGTCGTATAGACCGGGTAGTCGGTGCGGCCGAAGACCTGGGCGCGCTTGATCTCGGTGTCCCAATAGGCGCCCTTGACCAGACGCACCATCAGGCGGCGGCCCGAGCGGCGAGCCAGGTCGGCGACCCGCTGGATGGTCTCCAAGCCCCGTTTCTGATAGGCCTGAACCGCCAGACCCAGCCCGGTCCAGCCGCCCAGCGATGGCTCGTGCGCCAGCCGATCCAGCAGCTTCAGCGACAGGGCCAGACGGTCCGCCTCCTCGGCGTCCATAGTGAAGTTGATGTCGTATCGGGCGGCGGTCTGGGCCAGCCGCAGGATGCGCGGATACAGAGCGTCCCACACCCCGTCCTCCTGCGTCGCCTCATAGCGGGGCGACAGGGCCGACAGTTTCACCGACACGCCGTGACCGTATTCCGGCCCCTGGCCCTTGGAGGTCTTGCCCACCGCCTCGATGGCGTCGGCGTAGATTTTCTCGTAGCGGTCGGCGTCGGCCAGGGTCCGCGCGCCCTCGCCCAGCATGTCGAAGCTGCACAGCCAGCCTTCCTTGTTCGACCGTTTCAGCGCCGCCTGGATGGTGCGGCCCACGACGAACTGCTCGCCCATGATCTTGACGGCGGTGGCCACGGCCTGACGAATGACGGGTTCGCCCAGACGGCCCGCAATTCGCTTCAAAAAGCCGGACAGGTCGGTCTTGGCCTCTTCATCGACATCGACCAGCTTGCCGGTCAGCATCAGGCCCCAGGTCGAGGCGTTGACGAACAGGCTGTCGGATTGGCCCAGGTGCGAGGCCCAGTCGGCGGAACCGATCTTTTCGGCGATCAGACGGTCGCGTGTCTCCTCGTCCGGCACGCGCAGCAGGGCCTCGGCCAGACACATCAGGGCCAGTCCCTCGCGGGTGCCCAGGCTGAACTGCTGAAGGAAGCTTTCGACCACCCCCTGTTTCTTCTGGCTGCGGCGGGCATGTTCGACCAGGGCCGTGGCCTCGGCGACGACGGCCAGGCGTTCGTCCGCATTCAGCGGAATGCGAGCCAGATTGGCGGCGACGGCCGCGCGCTCGTCGCGGAACTTATCGGCGTCCAGACTGTCCCAAGCGGCCAGGCTAGACGGCGTGAAGGCTGAAGTGGTCATGGCGGACAAATCCTGTGGATTCATCCCCTATATGTCGGAGTTCATTGAAGGTGCTTCGTATGATAGATCAACAAGCCGAAGATCATTCGTCTTCAAGGACATTTTGCCGATGATCGAGATCGACGCCATCGACCGCCGCATCCTGCGGGTGCTGCAAACCGACGCCCGCATCTCCAACGCCGAACTGGCCCGGCGCTGCAACCTGTCGCCCGCGGCCTGTTTCGAGCGGGTCAAACGGCTGCGCGAAAAGAAGGTCATCACCGGATACGCCGCCATGATCGACCCGGCCCAGGTCGGACGCGACCTGCTGATCTTTGTCGAGGTGCTGCTGGACCGCACCACCGGCGATGTCTTCGAGGCCTTCGCCGAGGCCGTCCGCACCCAGCCCGAGGTTCTGGAATGCCACATGGTCGCCGGCGGCTTCGACTATCTGATCAAGGCCCGCGTCGGCGACATGGACGCCTATCGCGCCTTCCTGGGCGACGTCCTGGTGCGGATGCCGGGCGTGCGCGAAACGCGCACCTATGCGGTGCTGGAAGAGGTGAAATCGACGACGGTTTTGCCGTTGTAGCGTGCAGAAGCCCACCTTGGATTGCTCGACCTACAGCTTGAACTTTCATGCCAGGTGACGAACGCATCCAGTTCGCCTAAGCCTCATGTCCCAATACACCGAGGGTCATCACCGCGCCGATGTCGGTCATCTTTCCTGTCATCATGTGCGGCGGCTCCGGCACGCGGCTGTGGCCCGCCTCGCGCCCGTCGCGGCCCAAGCAGTTCATTCCCTTGGCGGGCAATCGGTCGCCGTTTCAGGAAACGGTCGAGCGTGTGGCCGACCTGGCCGGCCCCAATGGGCGCTTGATCGTCATCGGCGGCGTGGCGCATCGGCAGGCGATCTGCGAGCAGCTGAAGGAACTGGGACGCAACGCCATCGTGCTGCTGGAGCCGCAAGCGCGCGATTCCGCCGCCGCCATGGCCGCCGCCGCCATCTGGACCAAGCGCCAGGACCCTGAGGCGGTGAATCTGTTCGTGGCGTCCGACCATCATATTCCGGATGGCGCCGCCTTCCGCGACGCCGTCCGAACCGCCAACGAGGCTGCATCGGCCGGCCGGATCGTGACGTTCGGCGTCGTGCCTTCCGGCCCCTCTTCGGCCTACGGCTATATCGCGCCGCGCGGCGAGGGCTTGGCGGAGGTCGAGGCCTTTGTCGAAAAGCCCGACGTCGCCACGTCCGAACGTTACATCGCCAATGGCTATCTGTGGAACAGCGGCAACTTCATCGTCCGCGCCGATGTGCTGAAGGACGAGTTGCGTAAGACGACCGCCGGCTTGATCGAGGCGGTGACGGACGCGCTTGATTCCGCGCTGATGGACGGCGGCGCCCTCATTTTGGGCCGCCGGTTCGGCGATGCGCCCCGAATCTCGATCGACTACGCGGTCATGGAAAAGACCCGGCGCGCTTCGGTGCTTCCGGTCGCCTTCGATTGGTCAGACCTCGGCGCCTGGGACGCGGTTCACAGGTCGGGGGAGGGCGACGTCGGCCTTCATCTGTTCGAGGACGCCGAGAACTGTCTGGTGCGCGCCTGCGACGGCGTTCTGGTCGCCGCCGTCGGTGTGTCCGACCTCGCCATCGTGGTGGAGCGGGACGCCGTCCTGGTCACCGACCTGGCGCGAAGCCAGGACGTGCGAAAGATCGTGAAACGACTGGAAGGCCTGTCGCCTCGCCATCTGGATTTCCCTCAGCCTCCTAAGGAAACGCTTGAGCAAGGCGCGGTTCGCTTCGCGGCCTGGATGCGGCAATCGGCGCTGCCGACCTGGTGCACCCTGGGTCAGAACGCCGAAGGCGGATTTGAAGAGTTGCTGTCGCACGACGGACGACGACTTCAGACCTCGCGTCGGGCCGTGGTGCAGGTGCGCCAGCTTCAGGTCTATGCCGAGGCAGGCCGCCTCGGCTGGTCAGGTCCATGGCGGGCAGGGGTCACGTCAGGTCTGGACTGGACCCATCAACGTCTGATGAAGGCCGACGGTCGCGTGCGGACCCGACTGTCTTCATCCGGCGCGCCCGAGGACGAGACGACGGCCGTCTATGATCAGGCCTTCCTCCTGTTCGCCCTCGCCGGCGTTTCGGTCGCCGCCGCGAACGCGGATGTCGAGAATCAGGCGACCCGACTGCGCGATTCGCTGATGGCGTCGATGGCGGCCGACGGCGGGGTGGTGGAGGTCGGCGCCCATCCCTACCAGGCCAACGCTCACATGCACCTGCTGGAAGCCGCGCTGGCCTGGGAAGACGCTGGCGGCGACGCCTCCTGGATGGCGCTGGCGGACCGGATTGTTCATCTGGCGCGCAGCCGGTTCATCGATCCCCAAACCGGAATGATCAGAGAGTTCTTTTCGTCCGACTGGTCTCCGGCAAAGGGATCGGACGGATCACTGGTCGAGCCGGGTCATCAGTTCGAGTGGGCCTGGCTGTTGGCCCGGCACGCCAAATCCCGAGATGACGCCGAGGGGTTGAGTGTCGCATGGCGGCTGTTCGAGGCTGGATTGAAAGGTATCGATCCGGCGCGCGGCGTGGTGATCGACGCGATGAATCTGGATGGCTCGGTCCGCAGCGCCCGGGCGCGCCTGTGGCCCCAGACCGAATGGCTGAAGGCCTCCCTGATCCTGGCGTCCTTGGCCGACGATCGGCAGCGCGATCTATGCCTGATGCAGGCGGCCAGAGCGCAGCGCGCCCTGTGGCGTTACCTGACCCCGGTCGGCCTGTGGCATGACAAGATGCTGGAAAGCGGCGACTTCATCGACGAGCCCGCGCCCGCCAGTTCCCTCTATCACATCATGGCCGCCTATGGTCAGGTCAGGGCTACGGTCGGATCGCTTCGCCCGGACCTGGCCTCGGCCCTGGCCTTGTCATGAGGCGCCACGACATCCGTCTCGCCATCGTCATTCGAACGGTCTAGAAGTTCCGCCCTTACTTAACGGCTCAGGGTCCGCCCGCCTCAATGCGCATCGTTCTGGCCACCGACGCCTGGGAACCTCAGGTCAATGGCGTCGTCCGCACCCTGACCCGCACCGTGGCGGAATGCCGGGCCATGGGGCACGAGGTCGAGGTCATCGAGCCCAGCCTGTTCAAGACCATCCCCTGCCCCACCTATCCGGAAATCCGGCTGGCGTTGGGGGCGGAGGAGGAAATCCGCGAGATGCTGCGGGCCTTCGAGCCGGAGGCGGTGCATATCGCGACCGAAGGCCCCATCGGCATCGCCACCCGCCGAATCTGCGTGGAATGGAAGCTGCCGTTCACGACCAGTTATCACACCAAATTCCCCGAATATGTCTCGGCGCGTTTCCCGATCCCGGTTCAGGTCGGCTACGCCTATATGAAATGGTTCCACAAGCCGTCGGGCCGGCTGATGGTGGCCACGCCGACCCTGCGCGACGAACTGGTGGAGCACGGCTTCAAGAACGTCTCGCCCTGGTCGCGCGGCGTGGACACCGAGGTGTTCAACCCCGACCTGGAACGCATCTATGATGAACTCGGCGGCCCCAATGATCCAGGCAAGGACTGGCCGCGTCCGTTTTTCCTGAACGTCGGTCGGGTGGCGGTCGAGAAGAACATCGAATCCTTCCTGCAGCTTGATCTGCCCGGCACCAAGATCGTCGTCGGCGACGGGCCCGCGCGCGCTGAGTTGCAGGAAAAATATCCCGAGGCCAAGTTCCTGGGAGCCAAGTTCGGCGACGACCTGGCCCGCTGTTTCCGCGACGCCGATGTCTTCGTCTTCCCCAGTTGGACCGACACCTTCGGCCTGGTGATCCTTGAGGCGATGGCCACCGGCACGCCCGTGGCCGCCTATCCGGCGCATGGGCCCATCGACATCATTCCGGGTTCGAATGCGGGGGCGATCGACAAGGATTTGCGGACCGCCTGCCTGGCCTGCCTCGATCTGGATCGAAAGGCCGTTCGGGCCTATGCGGAGAAGTTCAGCTGGCGCGCCTCGGCCGAGCAGTTCGTCGAGAACCTGCAGCCCTATCCAGAGCCGGAACGCGGACGGTTCTGGCGTCGCCTGCGTCGCATCGCGCGTATCCGCAAACGCGCGGCGGCCTGAAGCGCGCGGAATGTTCAAGCCTCGTCAGGATTTGACGCCAAACACGGCGGACTACGAAAACTTGGCCTTTGTGAAGCCGACGGGCTTTCGCGAATACGATGCGCGGTGGATCCTGGAAAAGGAGATCAATCTCCTCGGCATCCAGGCGCTGGGTCTGGGCTTGGCCACCTATGTTCACGAGATCGGCGTCGCGCCTCGGATCGTCGTCGGTCATGACTTTCGCGGCTACAGCCTCAGCGTCAAACAGGCCCTGATCATCGGCCTGCTGGAGGGCGGAATGGAGGTTCTGGACGTGGGCCTGGCCCTGTCGCCCATGGCCTATTTCGGCCAGTTCGAACTGGACGCCCCCTGCGTCGCCATGGTCACGGCCAGCCATAACGAGAACGGCTGGACCGGGGTCAAGATGGGCGCGAACAAGCCCCTGACCTTCGGCCCCGACGAAATGGGCCGCCTGAAAGAGATCGTGCTGGGCGGTCAGGGCGTGGCCCGCGACGGCGGGAAACTGGTGCGCATCGACGGCTTCCGCGAAACCTATATCACCGACGTGGCGTCCAAGGTTCAGATCAAGCGTCCGCTGAAGGTGGTCTGCGCCTGCGGCAACGGCACGGCCGGCGCCTTCGCCCCCGACGCCCTGCGCCGCATGGGCGTCGAGGTGATCGAGATGGACACCGACCTCGACTACAATTTCCCCAAATACAATCCGAACCCCGAAGACCACGCCATGCTGGTGCAGATGGCCCAGCGGGTTAAGGAAACGGGCGCCGACCTGGCCCTGGGCTTCGACGGCGACGGCGACCGCTGCGGCGTGGTGGACGACACGGGCGAGGAAATCTTCGCCGACAAGATCGGCCTGATGCTGGCCCGCGACCTGTCCAAGGTTCACCCCAACTCGACCTTCGTCGTCGATGTGAAATCGACGGGCCTGTACAAAACCGACGAGGTGCTGAAGGCCTATGGCGCCGAGGTCGTCTATTGGAAGACGGGCCATTCCTACATCAAGCGCAAGACCGCCGAGCTGGGCGCCCTGGCCGGGTTCGAGAAGTCGGGCCACTTCTTCATGGCGGGCGATCTGGGCCATGGCTACGACGACGGCCTGGTTGCGGCGGGCGCGGTTCTGGCCATGCTGGACCGCAATCCCGGCAAGAGGCTGAGCGAACTGAAGTCCGCTCTCCCCGACGCCTGGACCAGCCTGACCATGTCGCCGCACTGCGACGACGAACTGAAGTACGGCGTGCTGGAGCGGATCGTGAAGGAATACTCGGACCTGGCCGCCGCCGGGGGCGAAATCCTGGGCCGCAGGATCGTCGAGGCCATCACCGTCAATGGCGTCCGCGTGCACCTGGACGACGGATCCTGGGTCCTGGTCCGCGCCTCGTCCAACAAGCCCGAACTGGTCGTGGTGGTCGAAAGCATGCGCAGCGAAGAGGACATGCGCGACCTGTTCCGCAAGGAGATCAAGCCGCGCCTGGCCGCCTATCCCGAGATCGGCGCCTTCAATCAGGAAATCTGATCGCGATCAGTCCTCTATGTGACCGGACGCTGAACCAAACGGCGTCCCGGTCGCTTCCTCCCAAACCTCAAGGCGGGAGGACCGATTGCCACGTTATTTTTTCCATACCCAGAACGGCGACTGTGTTCGCGACGATCAGGGCGAAGATTTGAAGGGCGTGGACGCCGCGCGCGAGGAGGCGGTGGCGGTGCTGGGTGAAATCCTGCGCTATCGCGGGGCTTCCTTCTGGGACACCCGAGCCTTCAGCGTGATCGTCACCGACGCCGACGGCGAGACGGTGGTCAGCATCACCGCCTCGGCCTCGGACGCTGCGCCGGACGGCTGGACCCTGTCGGAGGGGCTGCGGTGATCTCCGACAAGAAAATCCCCCGCGTCAGCACGCTTGTCGACAAACTGTCCCTGCGCGACCGGGTGTCGGCGCAAGAGATCGCCGCCCTGGAAGCGGTCCTGGACGCGCCCAAGACCATCGCCGCCGGGGCCGATATCGTGCGCGAACACACCCGACCGATGCACAGCACCCTGCTGATCTCGGGCTTCTCCGCGCGCTATTCGACATTGGAAGACGGCGCGCGCCAGATCACCGAAATCAATGTGTCGGGCGACTTCATCGACCTGCACAGTCTTCTGATGAAACAGATGGATCATGGGGTCGTGGCGCTGAGCGATTGCATGATCGCCGAGGCGCCGCACACAGGCCTGATCGACATCACCGAACGTCATCCGCACCTGGCGCGCCTGTTGTGGCTGGACACCATCATCGACGCGGCGATCCATCGCCAATGGCTGGTGGCCATGGGGCGGCGCAGCGGGCTGAGCCATCTGGCGCATCTGGTGTGCGAGCTCTATCTGCGGCTTCAGGCGGTGGGCCAGACGGGCGAGATGAAGTTTGACCTGCCCCTGACGCAGGGCGTGCTGGGCGATGCGCTGGGGTTGTCTTCTGTCCACGTCAGCCGCCTGATCTCCGAACTGAAGGGCGAAGGCCTGGTCAGTTGGTCGGGCGGCCGCATCGACATTCTTGACTGGCGACGCCTGGCCGAAATCGCCGAGTTCGACCCGACCTATCTGCGCCTGCAGAACGAGCCGGTCTGACGGCTTAACCCATGTTATCGCAGAAGGCTTCGAGCGCGGCCTAAGACGCCTCATGCACCGATCCACCCTTGCGCCCACCCTGTTGTCGCTGCTGGCGGTGCGGGGCGTGGATGCGGGCGATGCGATAGCGGCGCAGGCGGGACAGGGCACCGTCCCTGCGCGAAACGGCGAACGGCTGGTCACCTTGATCCTCGACGGGGTTCTGGCGCGGTTGCGCGCGGACCAGCGGCTGTGCCGGGGCTTGGCGAGCAGCGGCGAACTGATAAATCTCGACGCTGCTGCGGCGGAGGCCGAGGACGAAACCGCACTGTGGCTAACGCCTGGCCGGTTCGTGTCCGTGCCGGCCGCGTTGCTAATCCAGCACCTCGATCCCGACATCCTGGCCGCCACCGCCTTGACCGACCTGCGCGCCCGCAACGCCGCGCTGCAGACGGAGTTGACCCGGCATGCGACGCTGAAGGTCACGCAACGCCTGGCCGCTCTGCTGCTCGACATCGCCGAGCGCGGCGGCGTCGAACAGGTGCCCCTGCGTCAGAGCGATCTGGCCGACCTGATGGCTGTGCGCCGCGCCAGTATTTCCGTCGCCTCGACAGAGCTATGCGTCGCCGGCGCGATCCGGCTACGCCGCGCGGCGATCCAGATCACCGATGCTCACGCCCTGGCCGTCGCGGGCCGGGCGTTTATTCGACCGTGACGGACTTGGCCAGGTTGCGGGGCTGATCGACGTCGGTGCCTTTCTGGACGGCGGTGTAATAGGCCAGCAGCTGCACCGGCACGGCATAGACCAGGGGCGCGATCAGCGGGTGACACTCGGGGGCGTCGACGCGGCTGATCCCGGCGCCGTGGGGATCGGGCGCGGACTGCGGCGCGATCATGATGACCGGGCCGCCGCGCGCGGCGACCTCCTGCAGGTTCGAGGCCGTCTTTTCGAACACGTCGTCCATGGGGGCCAGGGCTATGGTCGGGGTCGCCTCGTCGATCAGGGCGATGGGACCGTGCTTCAGTTCTCCGGCCGCATAGCCTTCGGCGTGGATGTAGCTGATCTCCTTCAGCTTCAGCGCGCCTTCCATGGCCAGGGGGAACATGGCGCCGCGTCCCAGGAACAGCACGTCGTCGGCCTTTGACAGGTCCTGAACCACCGCGCGGATGCTGTCGCCCATGGTCAGGGCCTCGGCGATCAGACGGGGGCTCTCGAACAGGGCCCTGACCAGTTCGGCCTCCTCGGCGGCGCCGATCCGGCCGCGCGCCACGCCGGCCGCCACGGCCAGGGCCAGCAGGGCGGCGACCTGGGCGGTGAAGGCCTTGGTCGAGGCCACGCCGATCTCGGGACCCGCATGGGTCGGCCACAGCACATCCGCCTCGCGCGCCATGGAGGAGGAATGGACATTGACCACGGCGGCGGTCTGCAAGCCTTGCGCCTTGCACCAGGTCAGGCTGGCCAGGGTGTCGGCCGTTTCGCCGGATTGGCTGACCGCGACCGCCACGGTGCGCGGCGACACGGCGGGCGAGCGATAACGGAACTCCGACGCGATCTCCACGTCGCAGGGCAGGCCCGCAAGCCTTTCGAAGGCGTAGCGGCCGATCTGGGCGGCGTAAAAGGCGGTGCCGCAGGCCACGATCTGGATGCGGTCGACGGCGGAGAAATCCACGCCCTGCGGCTTGGCCTTGCCGGTCACCAGATCCAGATATTCCGACAGGGTGTGCTGAACGCTGTCGGGTTGTTCGTGGATCTCCTTTTCCATGAAGTGGCGGTATTCGCCCTTCTCGACCATGGCCGAGGAGGCCGCGACCTGGACCACCGTGCGCTCGACCGGCTGACCCGAGGCGTCGAACATCTGGGCGCCGCCATGGCTCACGGCGACATAATCGCCCTCTTCAAGATAGGAGATTTTCTGCGTGAAGGGGCCGACCGCAAGGGCGTCAGAGCCCAGATACATCTCGTCCTCGCCCCAGCCGACGACCAGGGGGCTGCCGCGCCGGGCGCCCAGGATCAGGTCGTCCTCGCCGTCGATCAGCACGGCCAGCGCATAGGCGCCTGTCAGACGGTCCAGCGTCGCCTTGAACGCCTCCAGCGGCCTGCGCCCGGTTTGAAGCTCGGCGTCCAGCAGGTGGGCGATGACCTCGGTGTCGGTCTGGCTTTCGAAGACATGGCCCTCGGCGGCCAGCTCGGCCTTCAGCTCGGCGAAGTTCTCGATGATGCCGTTGTGAACCAGCGTGACGCGCCCGGCCTTGTGCGGATGGGCGTTGGCCGTCGTCGGCGCGCCGTGGGTGGCCCAGCGGGTGTGGCCGATGCCGACCGTGGCCTTCAGCGGATCCTCGGCCAGCACGGCCTCCAGATTGCGGATCTTGCCCTGGGCGCGGCGGCGCTCGACATGGCCGTCCACCACGGCGGCGACCCCAGCCGAGTCATAGCCGCGATATTCCAGCCGTTTCAGACTGTCGATCAACCGGGGAACGACTGGTCCGTTGCCGGTGACGCCGATGATGCCGCACATTTGCGAAGGCTCCGAAAGGTCAGACAGGCCCGCCGCTTTGCACTGGCGGCGTTCCGAGGCTAAGCCACACGTCTAGCCCCAACGGCCGTCTAAGCAATCTTGATACGGACTGCATCAAAAATGGGGTTTCGGATCGTTACCCGATACGTAAGGACCAAGCCTTGGGCGACAGAAAATATTTCGGCACCGACGGCATTCGCGGGCGGGCCAACAATTATCCGATGACGGCCGAGGTCGCTTTGCGGGTCGGTCTGGCGGCCGGCAAGCTGTTTCGCACCGGCGACGACCGGCGCCATCTGGTGGTGATCGGCAAGGACACCCGCCTGTCGGGCTATATGATCGAACCGGCCCTGGTCGCCGGTTTCGCCTCGGTCGGGATGGACGTGCGGACCTTTGGCCCCGTGCCGACGCCGGGGGTGGCCATGCTGACGCGGTCGATGCGGGCCGACCTGGGGGTGATGATCTCGGCCTCGCACAACGACTATGCCGACAATGGGATCAAGCTGTTCGGGCCGGACGGCTACAAGCTGTCAGACGAGATCGAGCTGAAGATCGAGGCCATGATGGACCAGGGCCTGGACCAGGGGCTGGCGCCGTCCAACAAGCTGGGCCGGGTCAAGCGGATCGACGACGCTCAGGCGCGCTATATCGAGATCGCCAAACAGGCCTTCCCCCGACGCCTCAGCCTGAAGGGCCTGCGCATCGCCGTCGATTGCGCCAATGGCGCGGGCTACAAGGTCGCGCCCACGACCCTGTTCGAACTGGGCGCCGAGGTCTTCCCCGTGGGCGTGGAGCCGAACGGGACCAACATCAACGCCGAGTGCGGCTCGACCCACCCGGAGACCCTGTCGGCGGCCGTCAAACGCTATCGCGCCGACATCGGCATCGCCATGGACGGCGACGCCGACCGACTGATCGTCTGCGACGAAAAGGGCCAGGTGGTGGATGGCGACCAGATCATGGCTCTGGTCGGCCTGGACTGGGCCAAGCGCGGCATCCTGACCGGCGGCGGGATCGTCGCCACCGTCATGTCGAACCTGGGGCTGGAGCGCCGGTTGAAGTCCAGCGGTCTGACGCTGGAGCGGACCAAGGTCGGCGACCGCTATGTCATGGAGCGGATGCGCGAGGGCGGCTTCAACATCGGCGGGGAACAGTCGGGTCACATCATCCTGCACGATTACGCCACGACCGGCGACGGCCTGATGGCGGCGCTGCAGGTGCTGGCCGTCCTGGTCGAATCCGCCAAGCCGATGAGCGAACTGGCCCGCCAGTTCGACCCTGTGCCGCAACTGCTGGAAAACGTCCGCTTCACCGCCGACAAGCCGCTGGAGACCGACAAGGTCAAGGCCGCCATCGCCGAGGCGGAGACGGCGCTGTACGGTCAGGGCCGGCTGCTGGTCCGCCCCTCCGGCACCGAAAAACTGATCCGCGTCATGGCCGAGGGCGACGACGAAGCCCTGGTCAGGAGGGTGGTGGCCGAGGTGGCCGGGGCGGTAAGAACGGCGGGCTGAAGTCCGACATCCGGCGCCATAAACTTAACCTGCATGCGGGCCCTGTTTCAGGGTGCCGTGCTGATCCAGTAATGATGATTGCGTAGATAGATCTCACTTTCTGAAGGATAGGTCAGGCGCCAGCGATAGTAGTCAGGATCGAACAGGTTCGCCTCGGGGATTAGGTAGGCGAAGATCATCCAGTTCAACCAGCGCAGCCATTCTTCCGCGTCTAGCCGGGGTTGGCCGGATCCGAGGTCCCAACCGCCATCCGCGAAAGGGGATTGGCCCAGGACGGACACACGGACGCCGCGAAGCATGCCTTCGAGCGCCATGCTGGAGTTGACGGTGACGAGGTGGTCGATCCGGGTCAGAAAATCGGCAGGCGTCGAGGATTCGTCCCAGGAAACGCCTGGCATCTGAAACTTCTGGACCATGGCAGGATGAGGTCGAGCGAGGATGTCGTCGCAATAGCGCCGGGCCGTCGCGAGGGCGTCGAAAGAGCTGTATCCGTTTCCGAAGGCGATGAGATTGGAATCGTCGGCGACCTGAAGGGCGACTCCCATGCGGTGGCGGGACACGATGGAGGCTTGGGGAGCGACGATCTGCAGTAACTCCAGAAGGGCTTCCCGCGCCAACAGGGGAACGTCCGCATTTTCTGCCCGAAACGCCGCCCAGCGAGTGGCCGCCGAAGTCGAGCCGTTCACACCCTCGAAGTCGAAATAATTGGTCTTGCGGAACCAAGGAGCCCTCAGCGGACCCAGCTCATTGTGGATGGAGGGGATGCCCATAACCCGCGCGGCCGCCTTGGCCGCACGACAGTTGGTCCAGAACATGAGCGCTTCCGGCCGTTGCGGAAGCCTCACCAAAGCGGCCACGACGGCGCGTTCGAACTCGGGCAGACGATCATTGATTGTCTCCGCCCACATCGCGCTGGGTCGGGTGTGGCGTTGCGTCGTCTGCGACAGGGTTCCAGCTTCCAGAGCGGACAGGTGGATCTTCGCGGCCATCTGTTCCGGCGCGGGAACCGTGTATCCGAAATAATTCTGGGTCGCTTCCTGCATGGCCCATCCGGCGGCCGCATGACGTCCGGGATAACCGGTCACGTAGGCTGACGGGCCGACAAATCCCATTTCGGGGAGCGAATGCAGCGCGCGGTACATGACCCACTCATAGAGGAGCGGGTCATTCCTGACCGCCATGGGCAGGGCGAACATTGCGAACATGAAGGAGCGACCAGAGGCGATTAGTGGAGTGCGCCTCGTCTGGCGCGATCCAAACTACCAATGTCGCCAAGCCGCTGTCTCGGCTCATTTTGCGAGCCTGTTCGCGGCTCGGATCGATTTTCCGCACAATCAGAACGCCGGCCGACGCTAAGATTCCTCTGCGCCCTGTCAAACGGCAGTCGTCCTTGACAGGTCAAACGACAGCTGGCGGGTCTCAGGGAGAAGAGCGTTTTGTCTATCAAAGGTTGGCGCGCCAAACTTTGGGTCTTTGCAACCTCTTTGCCGTGCTGCCTGCAAAGTGGGAACACTGGTGCCGGTCAGATCCTCGTGTATAACGCCGGCCATCGTAAACGGTTCGAGATTGCGTCCACATGTCTGCGGCCGAACATAGCGCCAACCAACTGCTGCAACGTTGGGTCGATAGCGGCTATGCTCAGGGTTTTTCGGAGCTGTTTGAGAGACCTCACGCGGAGATTTGTGAAGCTTTCGCCGCGTTGAGAATTCTTCGCGCGCACGAGTTCGACCAAGCCGCATCCCGCGCGCGTACGATCATTTGGCGACTGGAGGACCGAGATCAGGCTGCGCTCGCCCTTCAGCTCGACGCCTTGACTGAAGCGAGGGCTCAGGAGGCGTTCGAACGGCATTTTCTCACCCTGACGCAGCAAGAATTGTCGCGCAGCCTGGGTTCGGCACAGCTGGCCAATCGGTTGGCGTTCGATGCATTTCTCCGGTCCGCCGAGGTCGAAAGCTGGCCTAGCGAGAGGATGGTTCTGGCCTTCGTCTTCGCGGGCGATTCCAAACGGGAGTATGGCCTTAAGGTGCTGGAAACGGGCCGCTCCGATGAGGAACTGGACCGCGTTCGCGCGGCACTGACCCGCGAGACGTCGCCCGCTCTGACGCTGGACCGCCCTCTCAGGATCGCATGGTGCGTTTCGGGACAGTTACGCGGTTACCAGGCCGCGGCGGCGAGCTGGCGACACATCGGTCTTGAGGAGCACGAAGTGTCTACCTTTGTGCATGTGTGGAGCAAGGTGGGATGCAAACATCCCGAGCCCGGGCAGCTGGAGAGGTGCTTCTCCGGCGAATTGCTGCAAGCGCTGGAAACCGCACTTCTTGAATTGGGCTGGGCGGAACTGTCGCGGCGCTATCGCCATATATTCAATTGGTTTGGCAACGTCGACAAAGTCGATGAGGCCTACCTGAAGAATTTCTACGGTGCTGAAAAGGTCATCGTCGAAGACGATACCAGCGCCGAGTTCGATCATTGGTCGAATTACCGAAAAATGTACTATAAGATCAGCGGCGCCCACCATCTGGCGGAAGGACAATTCGACCTTGTCGTCAGAATCCGGCCTGACAAGTCGTTGAGTGGCGTTTTCCCTTGGCGGGATCTGGCTGAACGGGCGAGCCAAGGAAAGCTGGTGTTTGTCGACTTTCCCTACAACCATCATCCGTCTGTCGGCTTTGTCGTAGGGGACCAGTTCGCCGCCAGTTCACAGGCATCGATGGACGCCTATGCCTCCGTGTATCGCAAAACAGTCGAGAGAGATTTAAGCCAGGTGCAGCCTGTCGATTTCGAGCCCCATGCGAATCTTGCCTACAATCTCGCCCTCGGTGGTTTCGAGGTCGAGCGGCCGGCGGGTCTTGGCTTCGGCGATCTTTTGGGCCCGCCGCCCATCGGTGCGTCCGTGGCCTTGTCGTTGATCGAGGAAGCCATAGGCGAGCCAGACCGGATCGACTTAGCCGTAATGGCGGCGGCCCGCCATGACGCGGAGCGCGAGCAAATCGAGCACGAAGGCAAGATTCAACCGTGAGTCGCATCTCGCCCCTGCCGACCTGGGCGGTGATGTGCGGCGCAATTCGGCGCCTAGTAGAGTTCAAGTTCAGCATCGGCGAACTGGTTCGCCTGAGGCATGCAGGGCTTGTCGACGAGATCGTTCTGTCGACCTGGAACGGCGAAATCGACGCGCATGGCGGTCTGCGGGCGTCGTTGCTGGACCTCGGAATTCACATCGTTGAATGCGCCCCGCCTGCGAACATCGGGGCTTGGGCGATTTTCGGGCAGCACAAGAACATGCTCGAGGCGCTGGCGATCTGCCCCGCCGATTGCTTCGTCTTCAAGCATCGGACCGATAAGGCGTTCGAAATGACCTGGTCGTTCCACGATTTCCTCGTGAACGGTCCGCCCCGCACCGCTGGCGCCGAACAATACGGTGGTTTCAGGCACAAAGTCGTCTGCACGCGATTCAGCACGACGCTGCCCCTCTATGTGGCGGACTTCTCCTTCCTGATCTACAGCCGCGATCTGCGGCAGTTGCTTAATTTCGACGGCTATTTCGACAATGAGGTTGGCGGCACTGCCCTGCCGGAGACGCGCTGGTTCGCTCCTCCCTTTATACGGGCCTCGAAATTCCTCGACTGGTGGTTTCGCCACGTCGCGCTGATCGAACTCAGTGAAGCTTTGATGGCCTATGCCGCCGACGGGGCGAGGGAACCTCTTCCCGATATCATACGTGACGCGGTGGGGCTCGGGATTCGCCTCCTTGACGACAACTTCGTCACGACCCTGTCGGAGGACTGGAGCCCCAACTTCGACGGCCGCAGCCTGTTCACGGTCCCCGAGCCCGGCTTCGCCGGTCCGATGACCCAGCCCGGCCAGCGCTGGACGCTGATGATGACCGGCAACCTGCTGGGGAACTTCATTCGCGGCGAGCATCGGCAGCCTCTGCCGAACCTAGACGCGATCGCGGAGGCCGCCCGGGGGGAAGTCCAGGCCCTCTGCGATCGGACCGTGTCCCAAACGGACATGGACGAAGTCCGCCGATTTAGCGAGCGCTGGCGACCGGGCGCGCCTTTCCGCTCCGACGCGGTCCATACGGCCGCGCGTGCAAGCTTAGCTGACCCGGAGGCGGCGACCGCGGCTTTGAGAATCTGGGCCGACATCGGTATCGGCGAAGCGGAGTTTCGGTTGCTCAGGCCAGGCATTGAATCGACCGCCGGCGGCTATGGGGTGCCTTTCGCCCTGCGCCACGCTGCAATGGGATGTCCTGCGGACGATGATCTCCAGTCCCACCGCTTCAAGCTTCTTGAGGCGGCCGCCAACCTCCAGGATCTGGAAAGCGCACTGTTGTTGGCCGAGCACTACCTTGACGGGCAGGCGCCTGGGGACCATCTGAAGGCGGAGAGCTATGTCGAACTGGCGGCGGACGTCGCGCGGCGTTTTGATCCGGGAAGTTTAGAACGGATCAACATCCTGCGCGAGCGGCTCAGATCCCCCTGACGCCCCGCCTGGCGAATCCTTCGTGCTCGCTAGGCGCCGCCAGTCCTTAGAGGACGTATTTGTCGTCAGGGGCGGAGGGCACCTTGACCACGACGGTGACGACGTCGGTCAGGGCAAGAAAGTCGGTCGCCTCACCGGGTTCGATGGTCAGGATGTCGCCGGCACCCCACTCGGCGCCCAACATCTGTACGCGGCCGGACACGATCGCCGTGATTTCCGTGGCGATCTGATGGTAATGGGCGCCCTCGTGGTCGCCTTCGGCATAATGCTTGATCGCCACTTCGCAGGCCTTGCTGTTCAGCGAAGTAGGCAGGAAGTCGCCGACGAACCAGCCCTTGGTCATCGTCTCCAGTCTGTCGTGCCGCATCGGTCCGAATCCTAGCTTCTGTAGCCCATCTGATCGACCTGCCTCTGGTCTTTCAGGGGATGGTACTGGTCGTGTTCGAGATGATAGCCGGAGATCCGACGGCCGGCGAGCACGAGCTCGTTGAGCGACGGGCTGATATAGAAGACACCGTTCACATGGGCGTCCTTGAGAATCATGTCCTGCAAGCTGGAGACAAAATCCGAAGCCTTGGCGTACCAGTAAAAGCCCGCGCTGGCCCGACGGCTGATCGGCCGCTTCTCGGCCGCTTCAACGACCCAGCCTTTCTCGTCGACTGCGACATAGGCATAGCGTGGATGAAGGGATTCGAAGGTCACCAGGCCCACGTCCGCCTTCTGATCGCGGAAGGACTGTATGATCGTTGAATAGTCGGCTTCGACATAATCGGTCGCGCTCGCTACAATGAGCTCGGATTCCAAGTCCAGCGCCCCGATCGCGAGTAAGGCGGTGCAGGCTGCTCCTGCTGTCTGGCGTTCGATCGGGATAATTGTGGAGTTCGGTGAAATCTGGGTGACGATGTCGTTGACGTGATGCTCGTCGATGTCAGCCTTCGTCAGCGCGAAGATGAAATTCGACGAGTCCTTGATGCTAAGGGAAGCAACCAGGCGCTCCATGACCAAGCGGCCGTCGATTTCGGATAGCCAGACAGGATAGGCTGCGCGATCTTCGAGGGCTTGGGGCCCGGCGGCAAGGATCAGGACGTTCATGCACCTTCCTCCACTTCCTTGATCCGTCTTGTGATGTTGGCGAGGTTAACTTCCTCGACGGATTTCACGACCAGAACATGGGCGCCCGAAGCACGTGCCGCACGAATACCGTGGTCGTTGTCCTCGACGATTAGAGCCTCCGAAGGGTCCACTCCGAGGCGTCGCATGGCCTCGATATAGATGTCGGGTTCCGGCTTGGCCTTGGCCACGTCCTCGTTGGAAAGCATCGTGTCGAGATAGCGATCCAGCCGCGAGCGCTCCATCATGGAGACGACGCTGTTGCGCACGGAGTTCGACGCGACCGCCAGCTTCAACCCGCGATCCTTCAATCTGGCCAAGGCGTACTCGTGGACGAAAGTCGGGCGACAGCGCGAGTTCACGATCTCCATCGTATAGGCTTGCTTGAGCGTATTGACGAAGCCGTGCAGTTGCTGCGGAAACCCGTGGGTGATGGTCAGCATCTCCAGCTTGCGTCGCGTCGGCAAGCCGTCGAAGGTCGTCAGGTGATCCACCCGGCTGATCTCCAGTCCGAACAGCTTCAAAGCCTTGTTGAGGGCGTCATAGTGCCATTCCTTGGCGTCGATCAGGACGCCATCCATGTCGAAAATTACAGCTTTGATCATCGGGGAAAGCGGGCCTTGGCGTCGTCAGGGGTGTCAGTGCAAAGCATCAATGCATCGTTCCCCACTGCAGCGAGGGGCTCGATCATCGACCAGAAGGGGTCGGGCGCCCGCCCGTGCAGCTCTGGAGATACCAGGCAAACTCGCTTCCCGTTGTCGAGATGGGTCTGGATCACAGAGGGGGTGATCCAGTCATGGCCGGTGAAGGCGTCGAGCCAGACGCCGTTCGCCTCGGCATAGAGTGCCGGTTCGGGCTCGATGTCGCTGTGGCGGGTGAAGAAGGGGAGGCCGGCGCGGGCGTAACGGACGGTCTCCGGCCCCGACATATCAAATGCGAACCAGTCGATCCCGCTGTCCGCGAACGCCTCGGCGAGCATGGAGGAAAGACCATCGGCTTTGATGTTCACGGCCAGCGGAAGTCCAGAGTCCCGGAACAGCGCGACGACCTCAACCCATCTGCGGGCGCCTGCCATGGGCGGATCGTGCGATACGACCAATTCACCGTTCAGATCGCGGACGTCGGTTTCGGTTCCATAACCTGAAGAGACAGTCCGTTCGAACGCGACCCAAGCGTTCTTTTCCTCGGCTTCACGCCAGTATCCACGATGGCTGAGAATCAGCATCTGCGCGCAGCGACCTTCTCTGCCATGCCCAAGGAATTGAACAGATCCAGATCGGCCGGAGTTCCGAGGCCGTACATGCCCTTTGCTTCTGAACCCACGTTGAAGATGCGAACCTGGGCCCCCTCTTCGATCAGTTGATTGTATACGGGGGCGACGTAGAACTCGCCGTTCACGCGCAGATCGCGCGCGATCATCTGTTCCGCGGCGCGCACGAAATCCGAACCGTTCGCGAAGTTGTATATCCCGACCGTCGCCTCATCTGAGATGACTTCCTTTTCGACCACGCGCGTCACGTGCTCATCGGCATCCAAGGCGACAAAGGACCACTTCGGATCGTTGGCCGTCATCGTCATAATGAGGCCTCGCGTTCCTTCTCCGTCCTGCACTGACAAATAGTCGGCGATTGAGATGTCAACGTATTGATCGCTGTTTGCGATCATCAGGGGAGCGTCCAGGATGTGTTCCCGAGCGGTCAGAACGGTGCAGGCAGCCCCTTCGGTTACACCGTCCAGCTCAACAATCAGGCATCCGGGGGCCCACGCCGAGAGGCGTTCTCTCAATCCGTAGTCCGCCACATGCTGTCGCTGGCAGACAAAGATGAAACGATGTTCCCGGGGTGGAGTCAGATTGTCGATCACGAGCTTGATCATCGGCTCGCCCGCGACCGGAATCAGCGGCTTCGGGTCTGCATACCCAGCATCGCTGAAACGGCTTCCGCGACCCGCCATGGGGATCAAAATATTCAGCATATGTTGGGCCCGCCATGCAAAATGCGTTTGCACCTGCGAGCTTAATAGCGAATGGGTTTGAAATGCGAAGTCAGAAATTAAGGCTTGGGTGATTTTGCTTGAGTGGCGAAGGGGTTCAAGGCAGAAGCAGCGTCAGCGACCCGCGCTGGAGTTCAGCTGGCGGCGGCATGGTGAAGCGTGAAAATCCGGTGTCCCTGAAATCGTTTCTACGCAGCGGCCGCAAGCAGGGCCGGATCATTGGCGCGCTAATCATGCGGGAAATCGTCACTCGCTACGGCCGCGAAGGACTGGGATTTCTCTGGCTTATCTTAGAACCGTTAGTCTTCTGCTTCGGCGTTATGGCGCTCTGGACCCTCATGAAACCGGAGTATGAGCATGGCATCCGCGTCGCACCTTTCGTGATGACGGGTTACATGTGCCTGCTGCTGTTCCGCCACATTGTGGGCAGTTTCGGAGGCGCCATCCTCGCCAATGTCGGACTGCTGCATCATCGCGACGTCAAGCCAGTTCATCTCTACTTCTCAAGAGCAGTTATAGAGCTCGCGGGCGGGGCCATGGCCTTTTTCGTAGTCTATATAGTTCTCCTCGCTCTCGGGGCGGTCAGCCCGCCTCGCGATTATGTGATGCTTTACGGGGCCTACCTGATTCTCGCTTGGCTATCTTCCGGATTTGGGATGACGATGGCGTCTTTGGCGATCCGTTACGAAGTCGTCGAGCGGGTGATGCCGGTTTCAATGTATCTGATGATACCGCTTTCGGGCGCGTTTGTGATGGTGGATTGGCTTCCCCATCGCTATCAGTGGATTTACCTACTAAACCCACTGCCCCATACGGTTGAAATGGTGAGATCTTCGGTGTTCGGCGAATTCGTGCCGACTCACTTCAACCCGTTATATCCGATCGCTTGGGCTGCCGGACTGACCCTAGTCGGTCTCCTGCTGCTCGCACAGACACGCCGCTATCTTGATATCGATTGACAGATTCTCGATCATTTTGACCGGACCTTCAGGCTTCCACCATGGCTGAATCCAAGCTCACATATCTCGGTCCCACGTCGCAGATTTCGGGTCTCTCGACCAGGAAATCGTGGTTCAGCCGCGTGCCAATCGCCTTCCTGGTCATCGTCGTCCTGCCGACCTTGATCACCGCTATTTATTTTCTGCTGATCGCTTCGCCACGATATGTCTCGGAATCCTCATTTGTGGTGCGCGCACCTTCACAGCCTCAGGTTTCACAGCTTGGCATGGCCCTACAAGGGGTCGGGCTGTCAGCCGGTTCGACCGACGCCTATGCGATCCACGAATATGTGCGTTCGGCGGATGGTCTGCGCGAGCTCATGACAAAGGTTGATGTGGCGGCGGCCTATGATCGGCCCGGCATCGATCCTCTGTCTCGGCTGCCTCGCCCCTTCGCGAGCCAATCGTTCGAGAGCTTCCGTAAGGGCTTTAACAGCTTCGTGACTATCGGCTACGATTCACAAACTGGGATAAGTACTCTTCGCGTCCAGGCGTTTACCGCACGCGATGCCCAGCGCATCAACGCAGCTCTGCTAGTCAGCGGTGAAGGCCTTATCAACCGAATGAATGCGCGGGCAGCCGCCGACACCGTGGCGCAAAGCCAGCTATCGGTGCGTCAGGCCCAAGCTAGGTTAGGCGCCGCCCAGGCGGCTCTGACCAACTTCCGCAATCGTGAAGGGATCATCGATCCCGCCCGATCGGCTGTGGCGGGCTCGCAGATGATCAGCGAGTTGAGCGTCAAACTGGCGACCCTTAAGGCAGAACGGGCACAACTAGCAGCCGATGCCTCGGATAGCCCCTTGGTGCCAGCCCTGGACAGTCGAATCCGAGCCTTTGAAAGGCAGATTGAGATCGAACAGCAGAAGATCGTCGGCAATGCCGATTCCCTGGCGCCAAAAATTTCAGTTTACGAAGAGTTGACGCTGGAGCGTGAGTTCGCGGACAAGCTTCTCGCCTCCGCGACGGCCGAGCTGTCAACGGCCCAGGTCGAGGCCCGTCGCCAGCGGCTTTACTTGGACACTGTCGTGGCTCCCGATGCCCCGGACTACCCCAAGGAGCCGCGACGGCTTTGGGCGATCCTCACCGTGCTAACCACGACTTTGGTCATCTATGGCATAGGCTGGCTGGTCTGGGCAGGCATTCGGGAAAGCCGCGTCGAAGAATGACCACTGAATCCGAGCTCGGACTTTCGGTCCGGCAACTTGGCATGACCTACGCTGCGCATGGTTCCAAGCCAGTCTTCAACAACTTGAGCTTCGATGTTGGTCGGCAAGGCCGTCTAGGCATTCTCGGTCGGAACGGTCAGGGAAAATCGACGCTCATCAAGATTCTAGGCGGAGCACTGATCCCTACCGCGGGGCAGGTGCGTTGGGGCATGAGTTGCTCTTGGCCGATCGGCTTCAATGGTGGATTCCAAGGCAGTTTGAGCGGTATCGATAACATCCGTTTCATCACCAGAATCTATGGGAAAAAGTACGAGAACGTCTATGCGCGGGTGGAGGGCTTTGCCGAACTGGGCATGGCCATGCATAGGCCTGTTAAGCACTACTCGTCCGGCATGCGGGCGCGACTCGCCTTTGGCCTATCGCTGGCAATCGAGTTCGATTGCTATCTGATCGACGAACTGGTGGCTGTTGGTGATGCTCGTTTCCAGCGTCGTTGTAATGAGGAACTGTTCGAGCGGCGCGCCAACCGCGCCTTCCTGATGGCGTCCCACGACACTCATTTGATCCGGCAGTATTGCTCTCGGGCCTTGGTGATCGAAAGCGGCCGCGCCAAGGTCTTCGACGATATCGATGAAGCGATCGACGTCTATTCGTGGTTGAGGGCAGCCTGATGTCGCGACGGCATGTCCGTGTCGTGCATCTCCCGACAGCGAATACGGAGGCTTGGATCGCCAGTCTTCGTCGCGGAGCGGAGACCGGCGGCTGGGCCTTCCACACCCATGACTGGGGCGAGGATGCGCCCGCTCTGGAGGACGGACGTTCAACCTTGGTCGCCGGCTACTGGGACCTGGCCCCCGAGGGGCCTCCCACGGACTGGATCGTCCAAGTCGCTTCACCGGCGCAGGTGGTCGCGGCTGTGGCGACTAACCATGAAATGTCAGAGCACGACATTCTTTATGAGGCGTCGCTTCGCCTCGCCGCCGCAGATATCGCTCTGCTCAACGGCGCGACGCGTGCGAGCGTGGACGATTCCGAACTGGATGTCCCGGGTCTCGGCGTCGTCACACGGATGGAGGACGGCGGCAAGACAAGCCCGGCCGTGGACGCACTGCCGCTCGACATCTATTCCGCCCTACCTGCCGAAGAACATGCGGCGGCGATCTGGCACGCCGAGATTTTTAACTACCCTGATGCGCCGGCAACACCGGGCATTCTTCCTCTCGTCGGGCGTCGCAGACTTTTGCTGAACGGACCCAATATCACCATTCCGGCCGGCCGCTGGACCCTCGTCGCCGACGTGACGGTCGAGGCGAGCCCCGTGGCCGACTTGCTGATGGAATGGGGACGCGGCGACGACGTGACCGGTTTCCGGCACGTGTTCGGCGTGCCTGGGCGTTACCGCATCGAGATTACCCATGACTGGACCTGGTATGGGACGGCGGATTTTCGGGTCAGCCTGATGATGCCTGCTCTCGACGGCGAGTTTATCCTGCACGACGTCAAAGTCCGGCGAGAGCGGCGTCTGCCTGGAGCTTGATTCCCTAAAGGATGACCGGCCCTCAAAACGTCGGCCGGTCATCCTTCAGCAGAGCGGCTTCGCGGATGATTTGCGCATAAGACTCGACCATGTCCCGATAACTAGGAAGGCTGGCCAGGACGGCGGCGCCGGCCATGCCCATGGCCCGGCCCCGTTCGGGGTCGGAGACTAAGGACAGCAGGATGCGCGCCAAACCGTCGATATCTCCCGGTGCGTAAAAAAGGGCGTTGATCTCGGGGCGGACCATTTCAGGAATGCCGAAAACGGGTGTCGTCACGATTGGAAGACCAAAGGCCATGGCCTCAATCATCACACGAGGCGCACTTTCCATGCGGGACGTGCAGACGATCATATCGGCGGCGGCGTAGTAGGGCGCCATGTCCGCCACCGATCCAGTCACGGTGACGGCCTTATCAGCGCCGGGAATTTCCGCTAGGGTGGCGCGTATCTGCTCTTCGTAGTCGGGTTCAGCCACGGCGCCGGCGATTAAGCAACGCACCGGCCGTGCGGAAAAGGCCATGACTGACTTCAAGGCCTGCACCAGGTCCAACTGACCCTTGCGCCTACAGACCGTTCCGAGAAGACACAGAACGGTTTCGTCCTCCCGGACGCCCAGCGCCGATCGCGCAGCGTCACGGGTCCATCGTCCCACCTCTTCGGCGAGACGGACGGGCGGCACGCCGTGGCGTATGATCTGTGAGGACTGACGGGTTTGCACCCCGGCCCAGGCGCGGCGAGTCGCCTCCGCGACATAGGTGATTCGGTAGGCCTGGCCGAAGGCCGCATAGGCGAAGCTTCTGACCCCCGGCTCCAGGTAGTCGAAATAGGTCTCCCAGGGTTCGCTTTCGTGCTGAAGCCAGATCGCCGGCGTTCCGATCCGGGCGGCGGCATTAACCCCATAGAAGGCGCGAAGCGTATTGGCGACGACCATTTCCGCGTTCCATCCTTGGATGACCTTGGCCAGTCGTTCCAGGCCGCTTTCGAACACGGCTGCCTCACGCGCGGGTTCGGTGAAAAGGCGGACGTCGACGCCCAGTTGTTCGTAGTCGTCGCGGAGAGGGCCGTCTCTTGGAGACAGGATGAGCGGGTCCACGATTCCGGCGGCCTTTAGCCCCGCGATCAGGTCGAACAGGGTGTTGGGGGCGCCCTCCCGACTGAGGTTGTGGCTGATGAACACGGCCCTGACCGGCCGGCGGGCCCGCATAGGGAGACGGCGTGCGCTGATCTCGAACCGATCACTGTCCAGGGAAAGATTGGGGTTGTACCAGGGGTCGCGCCAATCGCCGTAAAGGCGACGCAAGTTGGCGACCTCGATCGGGTTATCCGAGTATCCGCGAGTCTTGCCTTCGTAGTGGAACAAGACTGCGTCCGGGCAATAGACGCAACTGTAGCCCGCCTCGACCAGTCGGAAACAGTAGTCGACGTCGTTGTAGGCCACGGCGAAGTTCGAGGTATCGAAACCGCCGGCTTCAATGAAGAGATCGCGCCGGGTCAGCATGCAGGCTGCCGTGACACCGCTGTATTCTCGCGCGGTGCGAATGAAGCCCATATAGCCCCAGTCGTGCGGCGGAGCATGGCGAAAGGCGTGTCCGACAAGGCCGTCGTTCGGCCCGTGAACGATGCCTGCGTGTTGGACAGAGGCGTCGCCGAAGCGAAGCAGGGCGCCTACACAACCCACCCCCTCGATCTGACCATAGCCGACCATCTGGCTGAGCCACCTGGGGCTGATGACCTTGGTGTCGTTGTTGAGGAACAGGACGTACTCGCCGCTTGCCGCCGCGACGGCCTCGTTCATTAGGGCCGAGAAGTTGAAGCCTTCCGAACGTCTAGGGATTCGCAGAACCGTCGTGTGAGGGGTCTGCGCCAATTCCGCGAGCAGAGCGAGGGCGTCCGCCTCGTCGCTTCCGTTGTCGATGATTAGGACGTCGTAGTTCGAATAGGTCGTCTGCCTCAGAGACTCGATGCAGTCTCCGAGCAGGTCGGCCCGGTTGTAGGTCGGCACGATGAGGGTCACGGACGGGCCATCGTCGGGAAAATCGAGCGAGAACATGCCGACTTTCGCCTCCGCCGCCCAATCGGGCTGACAGACGACGGCCTTGACGCCGCGACGATCCAAGGCCTGCTGGACGGCCTCCCGACCGGCCCGAAAGCTTTCCGGCTTGGCGTCGCCGGACACGGCGGTGGAGCCCGCCGCGGCGCGCCAGTGGTAGAGGACCCGGGGCACATGGCCGACATGGCGAGCCTGCTCGGCGGCCCGGAGGGCGAAGTCATAGTCCTGGGATCCGTCGAACCGGCTCCGGAACCCGCCCAGCGCCATGAACAGGCTTCGGCGAACCGTCAGGGCGTGGCTGAGGTACATGAACGATAGCAGAAGGACCGGGGACCAGTCCGGCTTGAACTGCGGCGCATAGCGTCGGCCTGAATCGTCGATCTTGTCGTCGTCGCTGTAGACCAGATCGGCCTCGGGATGCGCGCTGTAATAGAGCGCCAACTCCGCCAGACAGTCAGGCGTCAACAGGTCGTCGTGGTCTAGGAACAGGAGGATCTCGCCAGTGGCGATTTCCGCCGCGTCATTGGTGGCGTTGCTGATGCCGCCCGTGGTTGCGCGGCGATGCACCAGGATGCGGGGGTCGGAGCCTTCAAGGATGTCGAGCGCGGAGATCGTTTCCGGAGACGTGCTGCCGTCATCGACAAGACAGAGCTGCCAGTCGCCGTAAATCTGGCCGAGAACCGAACGAATCGTCTCTTGGAGATAGTCTGGGCGGGTGTTGAAAACGGGCGTCAAGATCGAGATCGAGGGCAGGTCGGCGGCTGATGCAAGCGCTGTCTTCAAGTCTTCGACGGATGCGGTCGTGACGCGGTTCGCCGCCATCCAGGCTTCGTAGGGGGACAGCTTATCGAAGAAGGGCTTGATCGGCGTAGGAGCGAGCGCCCGGGCGGCGCCGAGGACGCCGCCGAGATCCGCCTTCTTCGCTCGCCCCTCCGACCACAGGCCGAGTTGGCGCAGTCGGCGGCGTAGAACCCGCAAGGGGCGCGGAAGGGCTTTCGGCGCCGCCTTCAGCCGAGCGGCATCATCCTGACGTCGGTGGATTTCCGCCAAGGCGGCTTCGGTCGCTTGGAAGCGCACCGTGAGGTCGGCCAGCCCCCTTTCTAGTTTCGCGAGCGGATCGACCGACACGGAAGCGGTCGCATCCGCATCGGCGATCTCCGACAACGGGAAGATCTGGGGTCTGCGAGTATTCATCATGGGAACTCGACCGCGATGCGCGCGGTTCAACAAGTTGCTTTACGGACTGCGCGAATGGGCGGACCGAACGTCAAGGCGTCGCTCGGGTCATTTCCATTACAGCGCAGGTGATATGGTATAAGGAACTCGCCCTGATCGGCTCATCCACGGGGTGGCCCGAGGCGTCCAGATGCTCCCACCAGCCGCCGCGAACTGGGCGGTGTGTGTAGCGGAGCAGGCCTGTCGCGGCGGCTTCCATCTTATGATGCGCATACCGTCGCTCGTCCTCGTCGGTCGCGACCCAGCCAAGGGCGACAAAGGCCTTGATGCGTTCGGTCTGCGGCCAAAGACGGTGCAGGCCGCTGCGGACGGACAGATCGGGTCCCAGTTCGTTAACAGCCAAGTCCTGTGTTGAGACGCCATGGTTCTCGGCGATTTCAATGAGGCGCCGCCCCGCTGCGACGGCGTCGGTTCGTTGCTTGCGTAGGCCCCACCGGATGAGCAGCCAAGCCCACTCCGACTGATGACCAGGCTCGACCACGTCATAGGCGGCGCCGTCGATCAGTCGCCAGTCCCCGTCGAAATACTCTCTCAACGCGCCCGTCTTCGGGTCGAGGAAGTGCTTGAGGCAGAGGCTGACGATCTCGTCCGCAAGAGCGTCCCAAACCCCATCGGGGTCGAAGACCTCACACCAGGCCAAGGATGCCTCCAACATGTGCATATGGGGGTTGGCTTTAAGAGGCAGGGTCCGGGGCCGTCCCTCCTCGAAACCGGCGACGGGATGGCTGTAGCCGGACCGCATTTCCACAAGAATCTCCCGCGCCATGTGCGACAATTCCTCGGTTGATTCGCCCAGGCTCGCTGCCGCCGCCATCCCGAACAGGACAAAGGCCTGATCGTACAAGTCGAAGCCTTCGACGGCGGCTGCGCCGTCGCGGGGCGACAACGGCGCCACCTTTCCGTCCCTCACGACCTCCGAAAGCAGATAGTCCTGGCCGTGTCGCACTACCTCGCGTGCGGGTCCCGTCCAGCCCAGCTGGGCGGCGATCGAGAAGGCGTAGATTTGGCGCCCGACCAGCCGTGCACGGAGCGGGCGCGGCAGAACCGCGCCGCCGCCGTCCAGTAGTTCGATGAAACCGCCGTTGGATAGGTCTATCCCGGTCGTGGCCCACAGGGGAAAGGCGTCCTCGAAAAGCCAGTCCCTGAGCTGAAGGAAGGTCTGGGAGCTCATATTACGTCCTTGCGATCGGATGACGTCAGCAACGGGGCCAGGAATGCATCTAGACGACCTCCAGTGAAGAGCTCGCCCTTCAAACCGGCGGCCTCCGCCGCCTGGATATCGGTCTGGTTGTCGCCGATCAGAAGGCTGCGGGCACGATCGACCGGCCAGGATTTCAGCAGATCCAGAACCATGCCGGGAGCCGGCTTTCGCCAATCGCTGACGACTCGATAGTCGGCAATGACGCCGTCAGGGTGATACGGGCAGAAACGCACGTCATCGATCCTGCCACCGATCTCGGCCAAACCTTGATCGATATGATCCATGACGGTCTGATAGTCACCCTCGGTATAGTAACCCTTGGCGATGCCCGCCTGATTGGTAACCACGAATACATAGTAGCCCAAGGTGTTGGCCGCCTTGATGGCCTCGCGGGCGCCTTCCACCCACTCAAACCGGTCCATCGACCCGACGTGGCCCTTGTCGAGGTTGATCACGCCATCCCTGTCCAGAAAGAGGGCGGGGCGGCGGACGAAGGCCGGCACGCTGGTCTGGGCGCTGGCGAAATCTTCGGGCACGCCGATATCGAGAAAGAATCCGTTGACCGGAAGGCCACGCAACCGGCCTTGCACGGCCAGATCCGGCAGCAGTTCGACCTCCATGGAGCCGGTCGGTTTGAGGCCGTCCACCATAGTCTTGCGGAAGGCGGCGACGCCGCCGTTGATGTAGACTGGGCCGTCGTCTAGCGGCGGGACGCCGAAGGCCGTGATGGCGTCGCCTTCCAGAACCGTGACGCCGTAACGGCCGGCCTGTTCGAGCCGACGCAAGGCCATCGCGCCGATCGCCTCGGGGTCGTCGAGAAGGGCCGCCAGCCGATCCAGCGGCGTGTCGAGCAAGGTGTCGCCGTTGAATAGGAAGAAGGCGTCGTCCAGCATGGGACGGGCATTGTAGAGGGCTCCGCCGGTGCCTGCCCGATCCGGCTCTATGACCACTAGGACCTCGACATCGCCCCCGAGCGCCTCGACGACCGATCGGGCGAAACTCTCGATCTGTTCCGACCTGTATGCGGCGAGCAGCAGAAAGCGGCGGACGCCATAGCGCGTGATTTCCCGCATCAGGATCTGCAGGAACGGCGTTCCGTCGACGGGCAGGAGCGGCTTTGGGGTTTCCGCCGTGAGGCTTCCAAGCCGGCTGCCCAGCCCCCCACAGAGGATGACGCCCTGTTCTATCCGCATGAACAGCGCCTTGAGACGGAGGTCAGTACCGCCATGTTGCTGTGCCTCTGTGTGTCAATTTGATCGTGCTGGCCTGGCCTCCGGCCTGGTTGAGGGCCTGCACCAGCCGGTATCGGTTCTCGGGATGCACGAGAAAGAACATGAAGCCGCCGCCGCCGGCCCCGGAGACCTTACCGGCGAGGGCGCCGTTGGCCATAGCGCAATCGAAGATCGCGTCCAAGACCCCCGTGGAGACCCCGGCGGCAGAGGCCTTCTTGGCTTCCCAGGAACGGCTGAGAATGGCGGCCATGTCATCGATGTCGCCAATCAACAGAGCGCGCTTCATGTCGATGGCGTCGGCCTTCAAGCGATGCATGGCGTCTATGGTGTCGCTGTTCGGCTTGCGCAGCCCGGCCGTCTGCTGGTCGATTATGGTCGCGGAATCGCGAGAGCGACCCGAGAAGCAGATCACCAGGGAACTCTCGAACTCGTTGAGGATGTCGTCGGAAATCCGGAGCGGATTCACGATCACCCTGTCGTTCTGAAGAAATTCGATGAAGTTCAGTCCGCCGAAGGCCGCAGCGTACTGATCCTGTCGTCCGCCAGACAGGGCGAGGTCCAATCGTTCGATTTCGAAGGCCAGGTGAGCGACGTCATAATTGCCCAGGGGCGCGCCCAGAATGGAGCGCATGCCGTCCACAAGGGCGACGACCAATGCCGACGACGAGCCGAGGCCCGAGCCCGCCGGGGCGTCGACGGTCGTCTTGATGGTCAACGACAGGGGGCGGCCGCCGTTGAACTCGCTGATCATGCGTTGGTAGACGCCCCGATGCAGGGTGAGCTCCGAATGCAGGGCTTCGCCGGGTTCGAAGGTTTCGGAAATCCCCAGGTCGTCGGCTTCGAAGACGATCCGGCCGTCGGTGCGCGGCACGAAGGACGCGAAGGCGTACCGGTCGATCGTGACATTCAGGACCGCGCCGCCGAACTCGTCGCAATAGGGGGACAGGTCGGTGCCCCCGCCGGCGAGGCCGAGCCTCAGGGGCGCGCGCGCCCGCGTCTTCTCAAGAACTTTCACTGATCCGTCCCCTTCAGAAGCTCCGGAACCTCGACGCCGAGGAGGCCGCAGAAGGCCTCTTCCGAATAGAACCGGCGCAGGAAGTCGATGGCCCGGCGCGCCCGCGCGAGCGCCCCGTCACGGTCGCCGGCGGCGGCGATCACGGCGTCGGCGAAATCACGCGGCGTATTGGCCACGAAGCCCATGTCCTGCGCCTCCGGAATGCCCTGCGCCCCAATTTCGGTCATGACGACGGATATGCCGCGGGCGAAGGCTTCGATCACCTTGCCCTTGATGCCGCCGCCGAACCGCAGCGGCACGATGGAGACACCGGATCGCCGATAGAGTTCGAGCAGTTCCTCCTCGCTCAGTCGACCGAGCATGGTCACTCCGGGCTCGTTCCGCTCGCGCAGCGAGGCGGGCATTTTCGAGCCGCCGACCTTCACCGAGAAGCGGCTGTCCGCCGCCCGAAGAAGCGGCCAAATCTCATCGAGGAACCAGGTGACGCCGTCGCTATTCGGGCCGTGGGCGAACCCGCCGACGAACATCAGCGCATAGGGATCCACTTCACTCTGGTCGTCGATGGCGGCCTCGGCCGCTTCGAATTCCGCATTGTCGAAGATGGTGATCGGCGGCCTGATGACGGCGTGCCCCTCGGGCAACCGCGAGACCATGAACTCGATCTCTTCAATGCCCGGATACATCACCACATCGGAGCGTCGGCTGATGCCGACCTCGCGCGTTTCCCAGAGTTCCGCCTCCTTCAGCACCTCGTGGGCGCCGGTGAGGGCGTACTCCGAACGGGCCCGCATGCAGTGGAGATCGTGGCCGTAGTAGATCATCTTGACGCCGTGGCGCTCCACCGCGTCGATGTAGTTTTCCGCGATATGGGGGCGGCTAAGGAAGGCGTAGTCCAGATGTTTCTGGTTCTCCTTCAGCCACTGACTGAAGCGTCCGCCGTACTGATGGCCGTAGATCACTTCCACGCCGAGCTTCTGAAGCTGGGGCGTATAGGTTCGATCCTCGAAAAGATTGTCGGGCCAGAAGGTGACCTGGAAGCCGCGGTTCACGAAGGCGCGAATGAAGTGGAACATGGTCCGCGAACCCGCGTCCTGATCCCATTGCGGCAGGTAGTGGTCGACGATCACGATGTGAGGCTTGTTGCGCGACCGGTCGCGGGCCACGAACAGCTCGGTCCCGTTGGCGAAATTCTCCGCCTTCAGCGTATCTCCCCAGCGTTTCAGGAACTTGTCCTGGTTGATGACCTGATAGGCCTTGATGCCGGTGGCGACATCGCGACCGTGGCTCCGTCCCTCATGGTGCACGAGCGCGGAAAGGGGTTGATAGACTGTCCGAAGGCCCGTCTGGCGAACACGGAAGGCGATGTCGGAGTCCTCGCAATAGGCCGGACTGAAAGCCTCGTCGAAGCCGCCCAGGCGTGACCAGACGGCCGACGGCAGGGCGATGGAGGCGCCGGACACATAATCGGTGTCCTTCAGATAGTTGAACTCCGGAAGCAGGGAGTCAGAGTCGCGGCCGTAGTTCCACGCCGAACCATCGGCCCAGAAAATCCCTCCGGCTTCTTGCAGGGTGCCGTCGCCGTTCAGGAGTTTCGAACCGATGAAGCCGATCCGCTCGTCCGCGTCCATGGCCTCGATCAGATGATCCAGCCAACCGGGAAAGACGATGGTGTCGTTGTTCAGAAGCACAATGTATTCGCCGCCAGCGAACCGGGCAGCTGCGTTGCAGTTCCGCAGGAAGCCGAGGTTCTCGGCATGCCGAACGTGGCGGACCACGCCGCCGATGGACGGGATCACCCAGTCGGTCGCATCGGACGAACGGTCGTCCGCGACGATGATCTCGAAGGAATAGGCCGGCGCGCTTTCGAGAATCGAGACGATGCAGGTCAGGGTGTACAACAGGTTGTTGTAGACCGGGATGATGATCGAGGCGGTCGGACGTCCCTGGACGGTCACCGCGGAGAGCGCCTTGGCGCGCTGCAGCAGCATCTCTGCGTCCCGGCTGCCGGCGAAGGCGTCCGGCGTGTCCGCGAACTTCTCGATGACCGAGAACAGATAGGAAAAGAGATCGATGGCCTTCTCGCCATACCGATCCACGATCACGTCCCGCAGACGCTGGGGGAGCCAGTATTCGCCCGTCGATAGCGGGGGCCAGATGCTGTCGCCTAGCGGACGCAGATGCGCCTTGGGATCGCCCCCGTCGATGAGCTCAAGCGCGTTGACCCCGTCGAAATGCGGCGTCAGCCAGTTGAGATCGAAGATGCGGGCGCTGGGGATACGCCCCTCCTGGCGACCATAGGCGACGAAGTGGGAGTAGGGGTCCATTCCGCTGGCCGCGACGTCCGGATATCGGTCGAGATAGAAGGTCCGGTCAAAGAACGGATGGGGCTGGCGACCTTCCGCGCCCCCGGATTCGATGTAGTGCCTCAGCGGTTCCCTGCCGTGCGCCAGCACGTCCTCGTACTGCGTCAGATACCAAGCCGGATCGAAGAGCCGGTTCGGCGTCCGGTTTTCTTTCCAGCCGTGAGCCAGATAGTGGGCGAGGGGATTGATCCGGCTGGCCGCCACGTCCGCGTTCATGCGGAGATAGTGGGTAGCGTCGAACAGCGGGTGCGGCGGCAAGCCGTGCAACTCGACCCGGTTCGCATAGGCGATCAGATCGAAGGGCTCCGGCCAGAGGCCTCGAATCCACTCCATATCGATCAGGGGGTGCGTCGACAGGCCCTTTTCCCGCCCGATGCGGAGATAGTGATCGAAGGGGGTTTCCCCCGGACGCAGCGAAACCTTGTTGGCCGACAGATAGTAGTCCGCGTCGAACATGGCCGCGACGCCGGGGTTCGAAAGATCGGCGGTCGGCGTTCGATCGACGGCGCGCCGAAGCGAGTATTGCAGCTTCTGCAGACGGGAGGCCGCGCTCGGCGCTCCGGGCCTGACGGTCTCGGGCGCCGCCGGCAATTCCGCAGCGGCGACGACCGCCCAGGCTCGGGCGGAGGCGTTCCGGAGGTCCTGCTGGATGCCTTGCACGGCGGCCGCGGCGGAGAGGCCGGCCCGGAAATCCTCGATCTGCTGATTCGCCAGGGCCTGCTTCTGAAGATCGAGATCGCGCGCGAAATGGGCGTCGCGCACGCGCCGGGCGTTCGGCAAGTCCGGCCTGCGGCGATCGCCTCGGCCGGTCACGGCCGCGTGGCTGTCGGTAGAGATCACGGCATCGGTCGACGGCGGCGGATTGAGGCGCGCGGCGAGCCGGTCGCGCGCCTCGTTCAACTGGGTCAGAAGGGTGTCGATCTTGAGGTCGGCGTCGGCTGCCTGGGCCTCAAGCGCGCCTTGGGTCTCGTTCAGGCGCTCGAACAGGATGGCGATCTGGGTCTGGCCCTCCTCCACAGCCTTGCTGCTTTCTTCCCGCTCGCGAAGGCGCTCGGCCTGCGCCTCGGCGGCGGCGGCCAGCGCCTGTTCCAGCGCAGCGGTCTTTTCCGCCCGCTCAGCTTCCAGCCCCTGGATATCCTCCATGGATCGATCAAGGCGCTGGCTGAGGTCGTCGGCCTGGGCCAGCGCCTGTTCCAATGCAGCGGTCTTTTCCGCCCGCTCAGCTTCCAGCTCCTGGATATCCTCCATGGATCGACCAAGGCGCTGGCTGAGGTCGTCGGCCTGGGCCAGCGCCTCGGCGGTGGAGGCCAGCGCCTGTTCCAATGCAGCGGTCTTTTCCGCCCGCTCAGCTTCCAGGCCTTGGATATCCTCCATGGATTGCCTAAGGCGCTGGCTGAGGTCGTCGGCCTGGGCCGTGGCTTCGGCGACCGCCCGAGCGGCGTCCTGCGCACTCTGCTCGGCGGTTGCCGCCAGCCGGACCTGAACCGCCTTCTCCGCCTCCAGATTGGCTAGCTGGAACTGAAGCGTCGCCTTGCTCGCCGCAATCCGGCTGAGCGTACGAACCAGTCCGGGCAGGTCGGTCGGGGCGTCTTCGCCGACGATGTCGCCGACCATAGGTGCGACGATGGACAGCGCCGTCTGGCTCGTCTGGTCCTGGGGAGCGCCGAGGCGTTCGAGGATGCCGATCTTGTCTCGGGCGTTCTCGAGATCGCGCAGAACCCGGTCATGGTCCGCGACGCGTCGCCGAAGCTCCTCGTCCTCGTCGTGAACGCCGGACGCCCACCGGATCAGGCCGGAATGCTCCGCCCAGAGGTCCGGCTCTCCCGAGAGAAAGATCGAGTCCATTCCCTCTATCGCGGCGATAGGCTCGTCGCTGACGACGCACACCACATATGCCGGATCGGCCAGACGCACGATCCCGGCGCTCGTCGACGGCGCGGAACCGGGCGCGATAGAGGCGGTGTACCCTCTGTAGTCCGGAGTATTGGGCGTTTTAGCCAAATTGACCGGGCTGAGAGAGGAGGCCAGAATCATCCGCTGGCCGAAAACGGCGACGTGGGCGAAATGACTTTCAAGAGTAGAGGTGAACTCGCCGATCTCCATCTCGCTGAGATGGAAGCGGTTGGGCTCTTTAAGACCTCTGTTGTAGATGCTCTTGTTCGGGGAAGAGATGACGGCGAAGCCGCCCTTTTTGAGAACCCGTTTGATCTCCTTGAGGAGGCTTTGCGGGTGCTCAATGTGTTCGATGGTCTCGAACGAAACAACTGCATCGAACGTCTGATCTCCGAAAGGAATAGCGTGGGCGTCCCCGACTTGGTACTCTAGAACTCCACTCCGACCATATCGGATGTTCGCTGAAGCGACGGCTTCGGCGTCGATATCCACGCCGGAGACCTTCGCCGCGCGGGCCGCCAGCATGGCCGAGCCGTAACCTTCGCCGGATGCGATATCGAGGACGTTCAGGCCCGATACGCGTTCGCCGGCGAACGCGTATCGGTGGAAATGTTCATATTGTATGCGTCCCGAAACGCTCAGATCGTATCGTTCGAGTTCCGACATCCGTTTCACAATTCCATAATTTTGCGGCACGGTCAGCTCTTGGCCTTCGGCTCGCATCACGTCGCCGGTGATAGGGTGCTGCGTCGTGCAAGTCTACCGAACGAAATCGCGATGTGCGTCTCTGAATTGCAGCAGCATTGCGATGTTTCAACGTCGTGAATTCTTGTCCGTGCATCCGGCCGGCCGCCGGGACCTTATCCCGCGGTTGTTTCGCCTATCGTCGCACTTTATGCAGCGGCTCTAGCTTGTTGGGGAGCCTTGATGACATCCGTTCGACATTTGATCACTGGAGGCGCGGGCTTTATCGCCGTGAACTTGGCTCGGGCCCTGATCGCCAGGGGCGATTTCGTAGTCGCCGTAGACGATCTTTCCCGAGGCGGCATGTCCTTGATCAGTGACCTGTCGCCTTTGCCGGAATTCAGCTTTCACCAACAGGACTGCGCGGACGTCGAAGGCCTGCACGCCGTGGTCCGGGGTGAAGGGCGGATCGACGAGGTTTGGCACCTCGCGGCCAATTCGGACATCCCCGCGGGGGTAGAAGACGCTCGGGTCGACCTTGACCGCACCTTTATGACGACCTTCGCGACCTTGGAGGTGATGAAGCGGGCCGGCATTCCCACCCTTCATTTCGCATCCAGCTCGGCTGTGTACGGGGATCGCGGCGCCGAGGCCGTCGGCGAGGACAGCGGCCCACTTCGACCGATCTCCAACTATGGCGCGATGAAGCTGGCCTCCGAGGCTCAAATCTCCGCAGCGCAGGAAACGTTTCTGGAGCGGGCCGACATCTTCCGCTTCCCTAATGTCGTGGGCACGCCCGCGACTCACGGGGTGATCCTCGATTTTATCGGCAAGCTACGGCGCGATCCCAAGCGGCTCGATGTTCTCGGCAACGGCCGCCAGCAGAAGCCCTACCTTCACGTTCATGAACTGATCGCCGCCATGCTGCATATCCGGGCTGTTCCGGGACGGGGCCAAGTCGTGAACATCGGCCCTGACGACGACGGCGTAACGGTGGCGCGGATTGCCCAAGCTGTGCGCGATCATGTGTCTCCGTCCGCCTCCATCGTCTACGGGCAGGAGGCTGCGGGCTGGGTCGGTGATGTGCCGCAGTTCCGCTATCTGACTCGCCGGCTTTCCGATCTCGGTTGGCGGTCGGCCCTGTCGTCGGAGCAAGCTATCGTACGCGCTGTCATGGAAATCGCCACGCAGGAAGAGATGTCTTGAGCGGCAGCAAGGGGGCGCCGGCGCGCGCAGATCGGATTTCCGCATGATTATGAGCCAGACGCCGCTTCGCATGAGCTTTGTGGGGGGGGGCAGCGACCTTCCCGCCTTCTATCGACGCGGCGGCGGAGCCGTGCTCAGCACGGCGATCGACAAATATGTCTATGTCAGCGTCAACCCCAAGTTCGACGGCGGCATCAGGCTTGCCTATTCCAAAACTGAAGAAGTCGCCGACCTGGGACAGATCGAACATCGTCTGTTCAGGGCGACCTTTGAGGACATGGGGGTTACGGGCGGCGTGGAGGTGACGACGACAGCGGACATCCCTTCCCGGGGCACAGGTCTCGGGTCGTCAAGCACCTTTACCGTCGGATTGCTCAACGTGATGTCGAGTTACCTGGCGCGGACGTCCTCGGCGGAGCAACTGGCCAGACAGGCCTGCGCGATCGAGATCGAGCGTTGCGGAGAACCTATTGGAAAGCAGGATCAGTACGCTGCGGCTTTCGGCGGACTGAACCTGATCGCATTCAATCCGGATGACACGGTAAGCGTGGAGCCGGTGGCCATCGATGCCGACGTTCAAGCGCGGCTCCAGGATGAGCTCCTCGTCTTCTATACAGGGAAGCAAAGAAGCGCTTCCCACATACTCCAGCATCAGACCGAAGAAGTGGCTTCCAACCCACGAGTTCGCGAGGCTCTGGGTCGCATGGCGGAGTTGGCCTATGTGTTGCGCGACGAACTGCAAGCGGGACGCTTGGACGGCTTTGGCGAAATCTTGCGCGAGAATTGGGCTCTGAAGAAACACCTCTCCAACGGCATCACCAATGAGGCCATTGAGTCATGGCATGATGCGGCAATGGCCGCGGGCGCGACCGGCGGCAAGTTGATGGGCGCCGGCGCCGGCGGCTTCCTCATGTTCCATGCGCCCCAGGATCGACACGAGATGATCACGCGCGCCGTCGGTCTGCGTCGCGTGAAGATGGAATTCGAGGGCAGAGGGTCGCGAATTTTGTTCCCCAATCCGCGCTGATCGCACTATTTGGGCGTATGCTTCTATTCCCTGATCGACCGTTCGAAACCGCTGGGGGCTTTGCCGACGCCTATTTCGATCAGCTGAGCTTGGCCTGGATGAGCGTGGATCGGGGCGCTATCCAGAGCGCCAGCAAGATGTTGGCCGCAGCCGTTGCAGCCGACGTCTCGATCTTTTCCTGTGGAAACGGGGGGTCCGCCGCGATCTCCAACCACCTGCTTTGCGACTGTCTCAAGGGCGTCCAGGCTGGAACGGCTCTGCGTCCGCGCGTTCACAGCCTTTCGAACGGCGTCGAACTGATCACGGCCATCGTCAACGATATCGGGCCCGAAGAGATGTTCGCCCTGCCTCTGAGGTCATTGGGACGAGCCGAAGACGTCCTGATCGCGATCAGTTCCTCAGGCGCATCCCGGAATGTCGTCCGCGCCATCCAAACGGCCGCAGATATCGGCATGAAGACGATCGCCATGACAGGGTTTGACGGCGGAGAGGCGGCGAAACTGGCCAACGTCTCGCTTCATGTTGACGCGGCGAACTACGGGATCGTTGAGGACGTGCATCAGTCGCTGATGCATATTCTGGCTCAGAATCTCAGGCAGTCCCATCTCGCGGATCGCGGTCAGTTCGGGGCCGTTCGCTTCTAGGCCAAAGCTCGATCATCTCTGGAGGACAATGTTCCGGAGATATTGGCCGTAAGCGCTCTTGCCTAGCCTGACGGCCAGTTCTTCCAGTGCGGCTGCGTCGATAAATCCCTTTTCGAAGGCGACCTCTTCCGGGCAGGCGATCTTGAAGCCCTGACGTTTTTCAAGGACACGCACGAACTCGGCTGCCTCTAGTAGGCTGTCCGGCGTACCGGTGTCGAGCCAGGCGTAGCCCCGGCCCATAATTTCAACCGATAGTTTCCCTCGCTCTAGATAGATTCGATTGACGTCGGTGATCTCCAGTTCGCCGCGCGCGGAAGGCTTGAGATCGCGAGCGATCTCGACCACATCGCTGTCGTAGAAGTACAGCCCGGTGACCGCCCAGTTCGACCTGGATTCGGCGGGCTTCTCCTCGATCGATAGGGCTCGCATCGATCTGTCGAACTCGACCACGCCGTATCGTTCCGGATCGATGACGTGATAAGCGAACACTGTCGCGCCGTTCGGGCGGCCCATGGCCGAGGTGAACAGCTCGGTTATGCCGTGGCCGTAGAAGATGTTGTCGCCCAGGATCAGGGCCGACGGGCTGTCGCCGACGAAGTCCGCGCCGATGATATAGGCCTGGGCTAGGCCGTCTGGGCTAGGCTGGACGGCGTACTGGATTTCCATACCCCATTGAGAGCCGTCGCCGAGCAGAGCCTGAAAGCTGGGCACGTCGCGCGGGGTGGAGATGATCAGCACCTCGCGGATGCCAGCCAGCATCAGAGTCGACAGCGGATAATAGATCATCGGCTTGTCGTAGACTGGCATCAGTTGCTTGGATGTGACCAGGGTCATCGGGTGCAGCCGGGTTCCGGAGCCGCCGGCGAGAATGATGCCCTTCATGACGAGGACCCTCCCGGGGTCAGTTCAGTGATGATTTCGGCCACGGCCGCCTGCCAGGGCCGGGGCTGAACGCCGTAGTCCGCCGTCAGCTTCGCCGTCGACAGACGGGAGTTGGCCGGACGTCGGGCCGGGGTCGGATAGTCGGCGGTGATAATAGCCTCGACCGTAGCGAAAGGACCGCCACGTGCGCGGCTGAGGGCGAAGACTTCGGCGGCCAGGCCGGCCCAGGTCGTCGCGCCGGCGTTGACGAACTGGTAAACACCGGTCGGCGCCTCGGGATCGGCGATCATTCGAAGAGCGATGGTCTTCAGCGTGGACGCGATGTCGCGCGCCGAGGTCGGGCAGCCCGTCTGGTCGCCGACGACCCGCAGGTCCGGGCGGTCGGGCGCGAGCCTCAGCATGGTCTTCAGGAAATTGGCGCGGTGAGCGCTGAGCACCCAGGCCGTGCGCAGCACGACGGAGCGCGAATTGCCCGACCGTACCGCCAACTCGCCCGCCAGTTTGGAGGCGCCGTAGACGCCGAGCGGTCCGACGGGATCATCTTCGACATAGGCGCCGTTCTTGGAGCCGTCGAAGACATAGTCGGTCGAGACTTGGATCAGGGGAACACCACCCGCCCCAGTGACTGCGGCTAGAATGGCCGGGCCCATAGCGTTGGCGGCGAAGGCGGCGACGACCTCAGTCTCGGCCTTGTCGACGGCGGTATAGGCGCCCGAGTTGATCACGGCGGCAAAGGGCGTGGCGGCGAAAACGGCGCGCACCGAGGCGATGTCGCTAAGATCCAATTCGTTCCGGGTCGGAGCGTGCAGCATAACTCCGACGGGCCAGTCAGCGGCCAGCAGCTCCAGCCCGATCTGTCCGGTCCCGCCGGTGACCAGGATGTGAACCGGATCAGCCATTGGCGACGCCCAGCCTTTGGGTGGCGTAGCGGGCGTCAAGGATGTCTTGCCACCAGCTCTGGTTCTCCAGATACCAGGCTACCGTCTGCGCGATACCTTGTTCGAAGGTCACCGACGGCGTCCAGCCCAAGTCGGTGCGAATCTTCGACGCGTCGATGGCGTAGCGGTGGTCGTGGCCGGGCCGGTCGGCGACATGTGTGATCTGATCGGCGTAGGCCTTGCCGTCCGCACGCGGGCGCAGGCGATCGAGGATAGCGCAGATGGCCTGGACCACCTCGATGTTCCTGCGCTCGGAGTCGCCGCCGACGTTGTAGGTCTCGCCCGGCGCTCCCTTTTCAAACACTGCCTGCAGGGCACGGGCGTGGTCATCCACGAACAGCCAGTCGCGCACGTTGGACCCGTCGCCATAGACCGGCAGAGGTTCGCCGTTCAGAGCGCGGATGATGATCAAGGGGATCAGCTTTTCAGGGAAATGATAGGGGCCATAGTTGTTCGAGCAGTTGGTCACCAGGACAGGAAGGCCGTAGGTGTGGCCCCAGGCGCGGACCAGATGGTCGGACCCCGCTTTGGACGCTGAATAGGGCGAGCGCGGATCATAGGGGGTGGTCTCGGTGAAGAAGCCGTCCTCTCCCAGCGATCCGAACACCTCGTCGGTCGAGATGTGGTGGAAACGGAAGGCGGCCTTCCGAGCCTCGGGCAGGCAGCGCCAGTAGCCCAGGGTCTGGTTCAGCATGACGAAGGTGCCGACCAGATTGGTCTGAACGAAGGCGCCCGGACCGTCGATCGAGCGATCCACATGGCTTTCCGCCGCCAGGTGGGCAACCACGTCCGGCCTGAAGTCGTTCAACGCCTTGGACACCGCTGCGGCGTCGCAGATGTCGGCCTGAACGAAGCTGTAACGACTGTTGGAAACGACCGGCTCCAAGGAGCTCATCACACCTGCATAGGTCAGCTTGTCGAACACGAAGACCTCGTGATCCGTGTGCTCGATCATTCGGCGAACGAGGGCCGAGCCGATGAAGCCGGCGCCGCCGGTGACCAGAATTCGCATGTCGATCTTCCTTAGAGCGCGGTCAAGGGTTCGAGCGGACGGCCGTCGTAGTCGAACGGGCTGTCGAATTCGGCTAGGGTCGGCAGAATCTTGTCCTTGTCGGAGAGGATGGGTCCGGCGGCGGGCAGGGGCCAGTCGATGCCGATCGTCGAGCAGGACCATAGGATCCCGCCGTCGCAATCCGGCGCATAGACATCGGTCACCTTGTAGGCCACCTCGACGTTCGGTTCGAGGGTGACGAAGGCGTGACCATAGCCGACTGGCACATAGAGCTGTTCGCCGCCCTCTGCCGTCAGCCTGGCTGCGACATGATGTCCGTAGGTTGGGGATCCGCGCCTCAGATCAATGGCGTAGTCTAGGATCGCGCCGCGCACGCAGCGCACCAGCTTGGCTTGGGCGTGCGGGCCCTTCTGGAAGTGAATGCCCCGAATCGTGCCTTCGAAGGCCGAGAACGACTGGTTGTCCTGCACGAAGCGGTCTTTGATCCCGGCGCCGGCGGCGGCGGCTTCGGAATAGGTTTCCATGAACCAGCCGCGATCATCCCCGAAGCGGCGCGGCCGAAGAAGGACGGGAGTGGTCGAACTGTCGCGCATGGAGTGTCGTTTTAGTAGATGCGGCTGGCTTGACAACCATTCCTGTCAAAGTCGTAGCCTCGCCTTGCCGCTCTCGCTACCCCCAGTATATGCAGGGGCGACCTTATGACGGGGCCCGTGGCTCCGGGAGACCGGCGTGGGACGGAACTGGCGTCAGAAATTTCGTGAGGCCTGGGCCGAAATGGCGGCGGCGCTTCGTGAGCGGCGGCGTTCGGCTTCGGGCGTCGCCTTGGCGGATGGGCAGCGTCGTCAATCCGACTGGAACGCGGCGGTCGCGAGCTACAGGAAATATCTGCGGCGGCATCCGCGCGACCTCGGCGTGCAAATCCGGTTGATCCGGACCCTCTATTCGGCCGGCCGTTTCGACGAAGTCGACGCAGAGCTAGTCCAAGCGCGGGCGGCGCGCCCCGACAAGACGGCGCTTTCCGACATCGCCGCCGACCTTCGTGCCGCCCGGGCCGCCTCCATCCCCGCCACGGACTACAACCGATTCCGGCGAGAGCTCCGGATCCTCGCCCCGCCCGCTTGCGAACGTCTGATCGATGACATCCTAGTCATCGTGGACGCAAGCGCCTGCGCTTCCGATACGACCGAGATCACGCTCGCCAGTCTACGGCAATCGGCAGTCCGGGCCGAAAGGGTGATCGTGTGGTCCGACGAGGCGGAACCGCCGCTCTGGGACGCGACTCTCGTATTGATGATCCAGGCCGGGACGACCCTCGACCGCGAGGCACTGGGTTGGCTGTCTCACGCCCTCGCGGTCACCGGCGCCGTGGCGGCCTATGGCGATGACGACCTCGTCGTCGATGAGGACAGGACGGTTGAGGGGGGTAGAGTCTGGTTCGACCCCGCCTTCCACGCCGCCCCCCATCCCTTCGATCTGGGCTCCACGCCCCGCGTTCCGGCCGCCATCCTGTTCGACGCTCGCGCCCGCCCCGGACCGACTGAAGCGGCCAAGCCCCGCTCGGCCTTGATGGCGGCCTTCGGCGTCGGCTCGGTGGCCCATGTACCCCTGCTTCTGGCCGCCAGGCGCGTCATGGAACGGGCGACGCCGGAAATCCTCGTCCCCGACCTCCCCGAAGCGCAGGATGTCGGCATCCTGGCCATCGTTCCCACGCGGGACGAAGGCGCTGTCCTGTCGGTCATGATCGACAGCCTTGAAAGCCTGGCCGCCCGCCGCGACCGGCTCGAGATAGTGGTGGTCGACAACGGCAGTCGGGATCAAGAGACCCTTGCCCTGCTCGAACATCTCCGCCGCGAAGGACGGATCCGAATACTGACCGTTGATGAGCCCTTCAACTGGTCCCGGCTGAACAATCTCGCAGCGGCCGGGGCTGGGGCGGAGATTCTTCTATTCGCCAACAATGACGTGCGGATGCTTACTGAAGGCTGGGACGATCGCCTTCGCCAAATCCTGCTCCAGCCCGGCGTCGGCGTGGTCGGCGCACGTCTGGTTTATCCGAGCGGGCGCGTGCAACACGCAGGGATGGCGCTTGGCGCTCTGAACGGCAGGCCGGTGCACGAGGGCCTGGGCGCCTCGTGCGGCGACGGTGGCCCGCTTGAACGATGGCGCAGGAACCGGCCGGCGGCAGCGGTGACCGGCGCCTTCATGGGGGTGCGACGCGAGGTGTTCGAACAGGTCGGCGGTTTAAACACCGTGGAGTTCGCCGTCGGCTGCAACGATATCGACTTCTGTCTGCGCGTTCGGGAATCCGGCTGGTCGGTCATCTACGCCGCCGATCTAGCGTTGATCCATCTGGAATCCCACAGTCGGGGCCACGATGACGACCGGATGCGGAGGCAGCGGGCGCAAAGAGAATTGGACGCCATGTTCCGGATCTGGGGCGAAGAAGCTGTGCGGGACCCGGCACGCAATCCGCATTGGGTCAATCACGAGACCCAGCTGTTTCATGGTCTTCGGCAACCTGATCGAGAAGACGTCGAGGCCTGGATCGCGCGCAGTACGGATCTATGGCGTGTCAGACCGCGCGGAGGTTAGATCTCAGTGACGACTTGGCTATTTGCGCAGGGTATGGTGACGGCAAGCATGCTGAAATCTCCTGTCGGGAATTGCCCGACGCGGAGTGACAACCAAGGGCTTCTAGCCTGCGACAGGTTGGGGCGGCTCGTTCGCCTCGTCAACGCACTGTGGTAGAGTCAGACATTCAGGTCGCGACAGTACCACGGACGGCTAGTGTCCGGCCGTAGTCGCCAAGGAGACCCATGACGCCGACAGTCTACCTGCCTATCTGGCCGAAATCGACGTTAGGGCTGTTGTCCCCTTGACCCGATCACGCAAGAGCTCGTTCCCCACGAGCCGCTGATCCAGCGCTTGCATAACAGGAGCGGGCGATGCTTCAACAAGCTTAAGTATTCAGATGCTTCGTCACACGCTTTCGTCACCTCGCGCGGCATCCACTCGCCTTCCCCACGTTGCAGCCTTCGTAATCTGGATGCGATGAGGGTCGATTAGGGTCTGGACTCATTTGGTCCAGAGGGTGATTGCGGCGACGAGCCATAGTCCGGCGAGGTGGTTTCTGGCGGTTTTGTCATATCGGGTGGCGACGACGCGGAAGTCCCCGGGGCGGCAGAAGGCGCGTTCAACGGCGTTGAGGAACCTGTAGGCGGCGGTTCACGCGGTTGACCTTGTTGGAGATCACCGGGGTCGTGCCGCGCTCGCTGAGCAGGCGCCGCAGGGCGTCGCCGTCGTAAGCGCAGTCGGCCAACAGGCTCTGGCTGGGTCGGGCGCCGAGGATCAGTTCAGGGGCCGCGACGATGTCGGACGCTTGACCGGGCGAGAACTGGAGCACGCGGGGCCGACCGCCGCACGAACGGCCTATGTCTCGGAACGAGCACCCTCCTCCGCACCGACTCCGAACGGTGCGCCTTGACCCAGATTGAGTAAATCATCGCCAGGACGGGCGGATCGGCATCTTCGTTCAGGGTCGTCAGTAACGGCTTTAACGATTGAACATTGTTATGTGAAGACCATAGACATCCGGAAAAGGATGCCAGCGACAGCTCTCGCATACCTTATGCACAATGCCAGAGATCACTCGTCGATCATCGACTCGGCGCTTGCCCGCGTGGATCTTGGGGATGTGCGTCTCGACAACCACCCACTGTACGTCCGAGAGCCAGAAGTGATCCGCCATGTCCAAGCTTCCTCAGAGGCTTGAATCACAGCCGGTCAATCAACCCATTGGTACAGACCCCAGCCCCTCCAGCGCGCCGTTTTCGCTTCAGCCGGCGACACGGACAGCGATCATACCCTCGTCGGCAGTCTCGCCCGCCGTTGCGTCGGCGGCCAAGGCCGCAGCCATGAGCGCCTCGCCTTCGTCGGTCTGTCCGGTCTCCCTAAGTATCCGGCCGAGACCGTATTTCGCCTTCTGATTGGACGGATCGAGGTCCGTCGCCCTGCGATAGGCCGTAACGGCTTCGGTCTTGCGATTGAGGAACCGAAGCAAAAACCCGCGCCGCATGTGGAGCTCGACATCGTCGCTCTTCTGCTGGATCGCCTTGTCGCACATGTCCAAAGCGACGTCCCGACTGATCCGGAGAAGCCGGTCCGACACGCAGGCTTGTGCAACGTCGTCGAGATCGATGGTGGTCAGCGCCGTAAAGCGCGCCCTGTCCTCGCCAGCGCCGCGCGTGTCGCCGAGCCTGTCGCGGACACCCGCCCGATCGATCAGCAGAGCGGGGAAGTCGGTCTCGACCGACAGGGCGTTAGTGAGCACAGTCTCCGCCTTGGCCGGATCCGACGCCTTCAAGCCTGAGGCTAGAGACTGCGTCATGGCGATGAATATCCCCACCTGCGCTTCGGCATGTCCGAGCGATTGCGCCAAGACCTTCGCCTGGTCATAGGCCGCTTGCGTCCGCCCCATGCGCATGAGCTGCACCGCCAGCGCCATCTGGGCTGTTTGGTCTTGCGGCTGAAGCGCAGCGACCCGTTCCAGGTCGGCAAGCGCACGGGCCGACTGACCCATGCGCTCATAGGCGGCAGCCCGACGATAAAGAGCGTGAATATCCTCCGGCCAGGATCGCAGCGCCCCCGTGAACGCCAGCACAGCCTCTAGATCGTCGTTCCCGATTTCCGCCAACCGGCCTTTGGCGTGAAGAAGGATCACCTCATTGGGATTGACGGCCTCCGCTGCGGCGATATCGGCGCGCGCCTTTTCAAACGTGTTCAGGGCCAGATAGGCTAGGGCGCGGTTGGCGAGCGCATTGGCGTTGGGCGTCGGAAAGCCAGCGATCGCAGCGTCAAACTGGGCGATGGCCCCCAGATGGTCGCCCTGATCATTGAGCGCGTAACCGCGACGAAGCGCGGCCTCCGGATCGCCTTCGGGCGGGGTCGCCAGGGTTTGACGGTCCGTGGCCGTCATCACATAGCCCGGCCTCACCCTCATGGTCGCCTTCAGGTCCTTGAACCGGTCCATGTTCGACTGTTCGGCCCTAACCTCTGTCGCCGTCGCATAGGGTCGAAGGGTGATGGACCCCCGATCAGTCTCCAGCCGGTTTCCGTTCCGCTGAACGGTGCGGAAATAGCGGGTGGCGCCCGCCTCGACCTCGTAGGGCTCAACCGAGAAGTCGATGTCGTCCCGGCCTTCGGGGAGGATGACGACGGTGCGGAAGGAGCTGAAGCCGGGGAAGTCTTTCGCGTAATCCGCGTCCTTGAATCGCTCATCGGCGTTCAGGTCGAACCCCTGCCACGTGACGTGGGCCAAGGGGATGTTGATCGGCCCGCCGCTCCAGTCGAAGACCATGCGCGCCGTCGCGCTGGCGACGAATTCATGCGTATCGTCGCGGTATTCCCATTGGCTTCTTACGTCGGAGACCTCGCCGCTGCTCTTCAGCAGCGTCTTCCACCGCTCATCGTAGAGCCGCGTCAGTTCGGTCGTCGGCGCCTGCGCCGCGACGGCCTGCATTTCGGCGGCGCTGTCACCCCGATCGATATCGGTGATCGTGACGCGTGCGGGGCTGTAAACGCCCTCCGACAGGTCGACCTCGACCGTCATGGCGCCCATGGGACGCGAGGGAAGGCTGAGCGGAACGCGCTCCAGACGCGCGCGCTCGGTGATGGGCAGGATATATTCGTGAACCAACGGCGCGTCCGGCGTCAGGCTTCGATCCCCGATCCGGGACCCGTCCATCAGATAGCTCTGCTGACCGATCCGCGCCCTGACGACCACATGGTCGAACACGCTGACCATTGGCAGATATTGGTCGAGCGGCAGATTGTTGGACGAGACCAGCACTGGAACCGCGTCGATGTCGAGCGCCCGAAGCAGCGCGACCAAAAGAACGGTCTTGCCCTTGCAGTCGCCCTGACGACTGGCCCAGACATCCTGGGCCGAGGTCGGCAGCCAGCCCCCTTCGCCAAGCGTCAAGGCCATATAGCGCACCTCGTCCTGAACCAGCCTCAGGGCCGCCAGGGCGCGCGCTTCGGGAGTGGGGTTCTCGGACTTGATACGTTCCAGGCTTGCGGCGAGATCTGGCGCATCCGGCAGGCGCTCAGCCTGATCGAAGGCCGGGCGCACATGGTCGGCGATGGCGCCCCATTGCGGTATGCTGCTGACCTGCCAGCCGTAGTCCGGAAGAGATCGAGGTGCGATGTTTATCGGGTACGCGTCTCCGTCCGTATCGGTCATGCGATAGGTCAGAACCTTGAAATCGCCCTTCTGGAGGATCGGCGGAAGCTCGACATGGCGTCCGACGCGGGTTTGCACCTCCATGGAGGACGGCCAGCTCAGAGTCGTCACGCCAAGGTCGACCGGCAATGTAGAGCGCGAATAGCCGATCGCTTCCAGGGGATTGCCGAAGACGTCAAACTGGGTGCGCAGCGAATAGGCGAAGTCGATCGTATCGCCCACGCGGATGTCCGGGTTGATCAGGACGCCGGTCAGAATTCCTGTGATCTGCTGCGACTTCTCCAGACCCGCCTCCCGGCGAAGGATGGTGAAGTCGGTCTTCTCCAGAATATCGGCGGTTTCGCCCGCGCGGACAATGTGGGCATGATGGACAGTGGGCGTTTGGAAGGCCGGATTCCACTCCAGGCTCAGCCGCGACGCCTGTTGCAGCCCCAGGGGCGACAGCACCTTGAGCCGCATATGGACATAGGTTTCCGTATGGTCCCCAAAGGCCCTCGCATGGCTTTCGACGACTTCGTACCGAAGGGGCTGCGTCGGACTGTCGGGCCGGTTGGAGCGGTGCGGCGCGACCTCAGGAAGCCATTCCGGCGCGGGGCCGCGCTGAATCGTTTCGCCGGCGATCGCCGATGTGCCGACCAGCAAGGCCCAGACGACCAGCACCAACCCTCTTTTCAAGGCTATCCCTCCCCCGACGGATTCCGCTGTTATCTGCCTAGCAGATCGCCGACGAGAAAGCATAGAGACGCGGTCAAGGCTTCAGGCTTTGCAGGCGGCGGGCGGGTTTCCGTCGCGGGCCCCCAGTTTGCAGGATCGGTCGATCTCGCCCTGGATCAGATCGCACGGATTGGCGGCGTTGCAGGGCGGATGGGTGGCAGGGCTGACCTGGACGCAGCGTTCGACCAGGCGGGCGGCGGCGCTGGCGCCGATGGCGTCACGGCAGGCGACCTCGCTGGCCGGCACGCGAACCGGCGCCATGTCCGGGCCTTCCGGAAGGGTGGCCTGCGGCTCTTCGGCCGGCGTTTCGGCGGGCTTGGCCTTTTCGGGCGCGGGCGTCACGGACGGGGGCGCCGGTGCCGGCGTCTCCTCGGGCGGCAGGGGTACGGCGTCGATCGCGTCGGACGGCGCGGCACCGGGGCCCGAGGCGCCCGGATCGGCCGGGCCGGACCTTTGACAGCCTGCCGCCAACAGGATGCAAGCGGCCAAAGGAAGCCACAGGGTCGGGGCAGAGGAGATGCGACGCACGGGCTGGCCTCCGTTCAGGATCGAGGTGGCGACCATGCCCGGCCCGAGGCGCGGACGAAACCCCTTATCGCTTCACCACCGCCAGGGCCGCCTTCTGCAGGGCGAACAACTCGCCGCAACCGACCTCGGCCAGGGCGAACAGCCGGTCGAACTCGGCCCGGGTGAAGCCCCGCTTCTCGCCCGTCGCCTGGATCTCGACGATCTGGCCCGCCCCGGTCAGGACGAAGTTGGAATCCGCCTCGGCCTGGGAATCCTCTTCATAGTCGAGGTCCAGGACCGGAACGCCGTCGCACACGCCGCACGAGACGGCGGCCACCTGATCCAGGATGGGGTCGGCCTTCAGCACTCCTTCGTCGCGCAGATAGTTCAGGGCCGAGGCCATGGCGACCCAGGCGCCGGTGATGGCGGCGGTGCGGGTGCCGCCGTCGGCCTGGATGACGTCGCAGTCCAGCACCACCTGACGTTCGCCCAGCGCCTTCAGGTTCACCACGGCGCGCAGGGACCGGCCGATCAGCCGCTGTATCTCCTGGGTGCGGCCCGTCTGTTTGCCGACGGCGGCTTCGCGCCGGCCGCGGGTATGGGTCGCGCGCGGCAGCATGCCGTATTCGGCCGTGACCCAGCCCTGGCCCTTGCCGCGCATCCAGCCGGGAATGCTCTCCTCGACCGAGGCCGTCACCAAGACCTTGGTGTGCCCGAAGCCGATCAGGCACGAGCCCTCGGCGTAGCGGTTGACCCCCGTCTCGATGGTCACGAGACGCATCTGGTCGTCGGTGCGTTGCGAATGGCGCATGAGCATGATCCCTTGGCGGCCGGACCCGAAGTGTAGAGGGCCTTGGAAGCGGCAGCGGCGCTGCTTATCCTGAAACCGTGAGCCTGTATGCCCCGAAAAGCCCGCCGTTCGACGCGGGCCAGTCCCTTGCCGGGCTGGCCGGGCTGGATGCGCGCGCCCGCGACATCTTCCGCCGCATCGTCGAGAGCTATCTGGAGACCGGCGAGCCGGTCGGCTCGCGCACCCTGTCGCTGGGCGGGGTGGCCCTGTCGCCGGCCTCGATCCGCAACACCATGCAGGATCTGACGCTGGCGGGCCTGCTGGCCGCGCCCCACACCTCGGCCGGGCGGATTCCGACCCATGCGGGCCTGCGCCTGTTCGTCGATGGCCTGCTGGAGGTCGGCGACCTGACCGCCGAGGAGCGGCGCGAGATCGACGGGCGTCTGGCCGGACGCGGACGCAACTTCGACTCCGCTCTGGACGAGGCGTCCAACCTCCTGTCCGGTCTGGCGGGCGGCGCAGGCGTGGTGTCCAGCCCTGTGCGCGATGCGGGGGTCAAGCACGTCGAGTTCGTGGCCCTGGGCCCGGACCAGGCCCTGGCGGTCATCGTCGCCGACGACGGTACGGTCGAGAATCGGATCATGGCCCTGTCAGCCGGCGTCACGCCATCGACGCTGCAGGAGGCGTCCAATTTCCTGAACGCCCGTCTGCGCGGCCGACCCTTCGCCGACGCCAAGCGCGAGATGACTCAAGAGCTTCAGGCCGCCCGCCGCGAGCTGGACCAGACCGCCGCTAGACTGGTCGAGGACGGCCTGGCGGCCTGGTCGGGCGGCCCGGATCGTGAGCGCGCCCTGATCGTGCGCGGCCGCGCCAATCTGCTGCAGGACCGCGAGGGGCTGGCCGATCTGGAGCGGGTGCGGGTCCTGTTCGACGATCTGGAGCAGAAGGAACAGCTGATCGGCCTTCTGGACGGGGTGGATGCGGCGCAGGGCGTGCGCATCTTCATCGGGGCTGAAACGCGCTTGTTTTCACTTTCGGGTTCCGCCGTGATCGCGGCGCCCTATATGAGCGGTCGACAGCGGGTCCTGGGCGCCATCGGCGTCATCGGCCCCGCACGACTGAACTACGCCCGTGTCATTCCGTTGGTGGACTATACCGCCCGGGTGCTGGGCCGGATGCTGGACGGGAACGAGACGTGAGCGACAAACCCCTGAACGACGACATCAACGCCCTGGACGCCGAGGCGACGGACACCAATGCCGAACACGGTCTGGACGCTCATCCTGCAAAGGATGGGGGCGGTGACCTGGCCCCGCTGGACGCGGTGATCGCCGAGCGCGACGAGTGGAAGGACCGCGCCCTGCGCGTCGCCGCTGACATGGAGAACCTGAAGCGCCGCGCCGAGACGCAGCAGAACGACGCCCGCGCCTTCGCCATCCAGCGCTTCGCCAAGGATCTGCTGGGCGTCGCCGACAATCTGGAACGCGCCCTGATGGCCGCGCCCAAGGACGCGGACGGCCCGGCCGCCGGTCTGGTCACGGGACTGGAGCTGACCCAGAAGGCCTTGCTGCAGGCGTTCGAGACCAATGGCCTGAAGCGCGTGGCGCCGGAAGCGGGCGAGACCTTCAATCCCCACCTGCATCAGGCCATGATGGAACAGCCGTCCGACACCGTGCCCGGCGGCACGGTGATCCAGACCATGCAGTCCGGCTTCGAACTGTTCGGCCGCACCGTGCGCCCCGCCATGGTGATCGTCGCCGCCAAGGGTTCGGGCGCCCAGGCCCCTAATCCCTATGGATCGGCCCCCGCCTCGGACGGCCAGGCCTTCGACGGCAAGGCCTGACCCAAGGATCGACGGGCGGCGCTGTCAGAACCGGCGCCGCCATCCTCCGATCAGGGCGAACTCCGGCGCGGCGTCGGCGACATGGCGCGGCTCGCGGGTGGCCACGGCCTGAAGCGTCACGCTGGATCCGTCCCACACATCGCGTTCGCCGCCCAGGATGAAGTCGATCTGACGACCGCTGGGCGCCGCCGAGAAGCTGCGCCGCGAATAGGTCAGCGGGTCGAAATAATCGGTCGGCACATCGGCCAGATAGGCCGAGAAACCGCCACTCTCGATCCGCAGCGGCTGGGCCAGGGTGAAGCTGATCCGGTCGCACAGGATCGAACATCCGCTCAGCAGCCCCAGTCGCCAGTTCGAACTGATCGCCGCACGGTCCATCGACAGGAACCGTCCCTCGATCCGGGTCGATCCCAGCCCCGCCTCTCCGATCAGGCGCAGGCCGGGCGTCAGGGTCCAGTCGCCGCCTAGCGCATAGAAGGCCGTCCGCGACGGCAGGGCGAAGTCCGATCCGCCGGGCAGGAAGGCGCCCAAGGGCCCCAGCCGTTCGTCCAGGGCGCCGACGCTGAACGACAGGCCGCCGTCCGCGCCGCGCCAACCGATGGAGGCCCGGTTGTAGGTGGAGGCGTCCTGCTCGACCCGGCGCAAAGGCATCCGCCGATCCCCGCCCCCGCTTTCGGCCGAGACCGTCACGGCCCCGAACCGCATCGCGCCGCGCACGGCGTGGTCGGCCTGGGCTAGGGCGGAAAAGCCGTCGCCGGCCGAGCCGCCGAAGGGCGAGACCGCCCCGCCCCGGCCCTGCCAGGCGGAGAAGCTCAGCCGCCCGCTCTCCAGGTTCAGCATGGCCTCCTGGCGCGGCTCGTCGCCCATCCAGGGCGCATTATAGAGATCGTGACGCGGCGCGATCGGCTCGGGCGCCGGGCCCGGCTGGGCCGCCACCAGGTTCAGTCGCCCGCCGCCGGGCAGGGACAGGCTGGTGGTCGCCGTCTGGTTCTGTTCGAACGGCGCAGGCTGATAGGAGCGGCTGGGCGCCGTGGGATAGGCCCCGCCCAGCTGGACGGCGAACATCCGATCATAGGCGTCGTACAGCACCGTGTTCAGCGCGCTCTGACGGCCGAAGGCGTCCCCGAAGGCGCCGCCGATGAAGCCGCCCGGCTCGATGGACGTCTTGATCGCGCCTCCATCCGCCATGGGCGTCGAGGTCGTTCCCGTCGGCCGGAAGGCGTTGGCCAGGTCCAGCAGACCGCGCCCATAGACGATGTCGGTCCCCGGATCGCCGGCGTCGCGCGCCGTATCGACCAGAATGGCCAGGGCCTGTCGCGCGCTCAGATTGGGGAAGGCCTGCATCAGCAGGGCCAGGGCGCCGGACACATGCGGGGCCGAAAAGGAGGTGCCGCTCACGCGCCAGCATGACGTGTCCTCACAGCCGGTGACGACCTCCTCGCCCGGCGCGGAGATATAGGCCGAGGCGGTGTCGCCGGCCTTGTTGGAGAAGCTGGACATGATGTCGGTTGCGCCATGCGACCCCACGGCGATGACGCCGCCGGCGAAGCGCGGATCGACGGCATAGCGTGCGGGCCAGCCCGGATTGGCCTCTCCATCATTGCCGGACGACGCCACGATCACCGCGCCCGAACTGACGGCGCGCAGCAGGGCGGCCTCGAAGGCCGAACCCAGCCGCCCGTCTCCGCCCAACGACATATTGATGATCTTCACCCCGTTGGTCACGGCGTAGTCGAGGGCCCGCACCAGGTCCGAACTGGCGAAACAGACCTTGTCGTCCTTGTCCTTGCAGTCGGAAATGTCGGCGCGGATGGACAGGATGGTCGACTGATAGGCCACGCCGATCGTGCCGAAGCCATTGAAGTTGGAGGCGATGACGCCCGAAACCCGCGTGCCGTGGCTGCTGGATCCGACATAGGGGGTGTTGCGACCCACGACGACATCGGTCGAGGCGCTGGAAATCCTCCCCTCCAACTCCGGCATGGTGTTGGCGATGCCGGAATCGACCACCGCGACCGTGACCCCCGCCCCCGTCGCGCCCGTCTGCCAGGCCGACTGAACCTTGATGTCGGCCAGGCCGTAGTTGCGGAGATATTCGCTCGACGACATGGACGGCGGCGGCGGCGGCGGCGGCGGGGGAGGAGGTGGTGGTGGAGGAGGAGGTGGTGGAGGAGGAGGTGGTGGAGGAGGCGGCGTGATCGTGCCGCCGCCGGTTCCACCGCCGCCACCGCCCCCGCCGCACGCGGTCAGCGGCAGGACCATCAGACCCAAACCCAGAACAAGCGCCGCCCGGCGCCGCAATCCGATCATCGCCCGACCCTCCCGCTCCAGGCCGCCCTCCGCAGCCGTCGTCCAGTAACGTCCTAATTCTTTAAAGTTTTGTCGAAGGTCTCCAGCAGTTTGGACCAGCCGTCGCGGGCGTCCGCCTCGACGTAGCTTGAGCGATAGTCGGCATGAAAACCGTGCGGCGCATTGGGATAGACCACGATCCGGCTGCCGGTCTGGCCGGCGCGCGCCAGAGCCTGACGCATCCGTTCGACGCTGTCCATTGGGATGCCCTGGTCCTGACCGCCGTACAGACCCAGAACCGGCGCCTTGAGGTCGTCGGCCAGATCGACCGGCCAAGGTTGGCCGGCCGAGACCTGGGCCGGGGTCGCCTCGGGGGCCGGCGCCAATCGACCGTACCAGGCCACGCCCGCGCCGATGACGCTGAACCGGGCCGCCGCCTGCCAAACCACCTTGCCGCCCCAGCAGAAGCCGGTGATCCCGACCTTGCCGTCCCTGGCCCAGCCCTGCTGGCTGACCCATTCCAGCGTCGCAGACAGGTCGCCCATCACCTGCTCGTAGCCGGCCGCCCCGACGATCTGCATGATCCGCTGCATGTCCGACAGGGGCGCCGGGTCCTCCACCCGGTTGAAGAAGGCGGGCGCAATAGCGGCATAGCCCTGTTTGGCCAGCCGGCGGCAGATGTCGCGGATGTATTCGTGAACGCCGAAAATCTCGGACACCACGATGACCACAGGGAAGGGCCCCGCCCCTTGCGGGCGCGCGACATAGGCGGGCAGGTCGAACCCGTCGGGTGCGGCATAGGTGACGGTCTCGGCAGTCAGGCCCGCCGCCTCGGTCGTGATCGGCTTGGCCTCCTTGGCCAGGGCGGCCACGGCGTAGCCGGAGAACAGTAATCCACCCAGCGCGCCCAGGCTTCGTCGGCTCAGCTTCAGATCTTCGGGGGTCTGGCCTTCGGGACGGTTCAGCACAGTCATGGGCGGACGCTCCAACACGGGAAAGCCGTCAGAGCATCACGACCATGGCCAAGCGTCCAGTCACGTTAAGGCGCGCGGATCGGCAAGATGGGCGCTCAAGCAGCGAGACGCCGCGCGTCGAGCGGTAGCGCCCATCTTGCCCGGCGTCAGTGCCGGAAGACCCGTACGCCGGTGAAGGCCATGGCGATGCCCTTCTCGTCGGCGGCGGCGATGACCTCGGCGTCGCGCATGGAGCCGCCCGGCTGGATCACCGCCGTAGCGCCCGCAGCGACAGCTTCCAACAAGCCGTCGGCGAATGGGAAGAAGGCTTCCGAAGCGCAGGCCGAACCTTCCGCCAACGAACGGGCCAGGCCCTTGGCTTCTCCCGCCTCCTTGGCGCGGATGGCGGCGATGCGGGCGCTGTCGCGGCGGTTCATCTGACCGGCGCCGATGCCCGCCGTCTGACCGTCCTTGGCATAGACGATGGAGTTGGACTTGACGTGTTTGGCCACGGTGAAGGCGAACAGCATGTCCTGGATCTCGGTCGGCGTCGGCTGGCGCTTCGTCACGATCTTCAGGTCCGACGGCTTGATCAACGACCGATCACGGGATTGGACCAGGAAGCCCCCGGCGACCGAACGGAACACCTCACCCGGACCATGCGGATCAGGCAGGCCGTCGGTGATCAACAGGCGCAGGTTCTTCTTGGCCGCGAAGACTTCCTTGGCCTCCTCGTCCGCGCCCGGTGCGATGACGACCTCGGTGAAGATGCCGGTGATGGCGCGGGCGTCTTCGCCGTTCAGCGGGCGGTTGACCGCGATCACCCCGCCGAAGGCCGAGACCGCATCGCATTCCAGCGCGCGGGCGTAGGCTTCCGACAGGTCTTTGCCGACCGCCACGCCGCAGGGGTTGGCGTGTTTGACGATGACCACGGCGGGCTGCTCGAACTCTGCGACCAGCTCATAGGCGGCGTCGGCGTCGGCGATGTTGTTGTAGCCCAGTTCCTTGCCCTGCACCTGTTGGGCGTAGGCCACGCCCGGACGACGCTCGCCCGTGCGGTAGAAGGCGCCCGTCTGGTGCGGGTTCTCGCCATAGCGCAGCGTCTGGGCCAGCGATCCGGCGATGGACTTGCGCGCCGGGGCCGCATCTTCAACCTGACCGGCGAACCAGCCCGAGACGGCGGCGTCATAGGCGGCGGTGCGGCCAAAGGCGCGGGCGGCCAGACGCTTCCTCAGCGCCAGATCGGTCGAGCCGTCCGCCTTCAGCGCCTCCAGGATCAAGCCGATCGACTCGCCGTCCACGGCGACGGCGACATAGCCATGGTTCTTCGATCCCGAACGGATCATGGCCGGGCCGCCGATGTCGATGTTCTCGACCGCCGCCTCGAACGATCCGCCGGCTGCGACGGTGGATTCGAACGGATAGAGGTCGATCCAGACGATATCGATGCCGCCGATGTCGTGGTCGGTCATGGCCTTGGCGTGGTCGGCGGCGTCGCGAACGCCCAGCAGACCGCCGTGGACCACGGGGTGCAGGGTCTTGACCCGCCCGTCCATCATCTCGGGAAAGCCCGTCAGGTCCGCCACATCCTTGACCGGCAGGCCCAGCTTCTCAATCGCCGCGCGCGTCCCGCCGGTCGAGACCAGTTCGACGCCCAGATCATGCAGGGTGCGCGCCGCATCCTCCAGCCCGGCCTTGTCGGACAGAGAGATCAGTGCGCGTTGCGGCTTGACCCGGTCAGGGGCGGGCGGAAAGTCGGGAGCGGCGGGCATGAGGCGGCGTCCGTGAAGGCTGGAGGAGGATGGCGCGCCCTCTAGCCCCAAACCGGCGCGGCGTCACCCCACGGACGGTTTCAGCCTGGGTCGCCGCTGGCGCCCGCCGGGCTCAGCTTCCAGCGGATTTTGGTTTCGCTGTCGGTGCGGGCCGAACCGCGCACCACGATCTGCAACGAACGCCGGGTCAGGCCGGCGTCGATGTGGACGCTGGGTTCGATGGCGACATCGGGGCCGTCGGTCCTGAACCACCAGCCGCGGCCGGACGCGCCGCGCAGCAGGATCGAGCGGCGGTCCCGCGCCAGAGAAGCCTGCACCCCTGGCTCCAGATGGAAGCGGATGGCGTAGGGGGCCGCGATCTGGCGCACCATCTCCTTGCGGCCCGGCGTCGGGAACACTCGCTCCTCGGCGCGCAGCTCATCCAGCCGCTGGTCCAGATAGAGCCTGCGCTGATGATTCAGGCCGAACAGTTCGGTCCAGCCGTCATGCTCCATCTCCAGCCAGACGGCGCCGTCGCCTTCCCGGCGGTCGGCCGTGACGTGGATCGGCGGTCCGACCAGGCGCGCGCCAAGCAGATCGCTCTTCCATCCGCTGAGCGGTTCGTTCAGCGACCGCTCGCCGAGGGTCAGGGTCGAATGGGCCGGCGTCAGGCGCAGGGCTTGCCGGTCCGTGGCGGCCGGCGTCCAGCCCGAGCCGGTGACCAGACGGTCCTTGCCGCAGGCGATCTCCAGCGCCAGCGGCTGGGCGCAGGCGGCCGCGCCCCACGCCCCGGCGGCCGGCGCGGCCGTGTCGGCCATCAGGGTCAGCAGCGGGCTGGCGATGCGGGTCAGGCCGGCGACCTTGCCGTCCGGCGAAGGCGTCTCGGCCTCCTCGTCATGGGCGCGGGCGGCGCCGACCCGTTCGGCGCTTGAGGCGCCCCCGCCCTGGAAACTGGCCAGCCGACCGTCGGGCAGGGTCAGGACACGCAAGCCTCTGGTCAGGCGGGCGATAGCGGTTGAAACGCCTTCGGGCGTCGGCTCGGACAGCTGCGACAGGGCGTCGTCCAGCGTCAGCAGATCCAGCAACAGCTCCAGCCCAGCCTCGGGACTGCGCGAGGCATGGCCGCCGTCCTCCTGGACCGTGGTCTTCAGCGCGCCGTCCAATGAACCCAGGGCGCGACGACGCAAACCCTGCCCCGCCGGTCCAGCCAGGACGCAGCCGCCGATGGCCGCCGCCGTCAGCCGTTCGGCCCGGCTGGCCAGTCCGCCGGGCGGACGCAGCAGTTGCCGCGTCTGGCGCGCCAGACTGTCGGCCAGGATCAGGCGTTCCGTTTCGGTCGCAACCGCGCCCATCCGTCGCGCCGCGCAGGCCAGATTGACGACCCGGCGCGCCAGAATCTCCGGCCCCCAGGCGAAGGGGGACCAGCGCGCGAAGGCGTTGGCCCAGGCCAGGGTCAGACGCAGGCCCTCGCGCGCGCCGCGATCCCCCTGGGCCATCAGCGCCGGCAGCCAGGCGAAGGCGTGCAGTTCGACCGCGAACGGCCGGGACGGACTGGGCCGGTTCCACGGATCGCCCGACGGCTCCACCTCCATCGCGGCGCCGGCCAGCATGAAACGCCCCGCCAGCACATTGCGACCCGGCGCGGGATCATGGGGGCGGAAGTCGCGGGGCGTGGCGGCGAAGGCGCTGACCTTGCGCCCCTTCAGCGTCAGCCCATAGCCCGGCAGGCCGTAAAGCTCGATCCACAGCTGGCGCGTCGCCAGACGTCCGGCGATGGCGGGCCACAGGCCCGGCCCGGCGGTCGTGTCGCCCGCGCGCACGGGCGTTCTGACCGGCGCGCCGGGCAGGCCGGGGATCTGGCCCGAGGCCACGTCCAGACCGGCGTCCTGGCCGCGCGGGGCGAAGGGACCAAGCGGGCTCATGCGTGTTCCGGCGCGGCCTTCAGGGCGGCGATATTGGCCGCATAGTCGCCCTTGAACACGAAGGAGCCGGCGACCAGGGCGTCGGCTCCGGCGGCCACGCAGGCCCCGGCGTTGGCCGAGGTCACGCCGCCGTCCACCTGCAGATGCGCCGTCGACCCGGCCCGGTCCAGAATGACCCGCGCGCCCGCGATCTTCTTCAGCGAACTGTCGATGAACTTCTGTCCGCCGAAGCCCGGATTGACCGACATGATCAGCACCAGATCGACCAGATCGACCACCTCTTCCAGGATCGACAAGGGCGTCGCGGGATTGAACACGACCCCGGCCTTGGCGCCCAGCTGACGAATGCGGCCGAGCGTGCGGTGCAGGTGCGGGCCGCTTTCGGGGTGGACCGTCAGGATATCGGCCCCGGCGTCGCGGAACGCCTCCAGCCACGGATCGACCGGCGCGACCATCAGATGCACGTCGAACGGCAGGGTCGTGTGCGGCCGGATCGCCTTCACGATGTCCGGCCCCAGGGTGATGTTGGGCACGAAATGCCCGTCCATCACATCCACATGCACCCAGTCGGCGCCTGCCGCCTCCAGCGCACGGACTTCTTCACCCAGCCGCGAGAAGTCGCTGGCGAGGATCGACGGACAGATCAGAGGGGTAACGGCCATGGCCCTCGGGATAGGACGGGTTGCGGGCGGGAGCAAGGCGCGGCCGCTCAGGAAACCCTTTCCAGCCTGGCGGCGAAGAAGCCGTCCAGGCCGCCTTTCTCGGCCCACATGGAGGGCAGGATGCGAAGCCAGCCTTCGGAGGTCAGGGCTTCGGGCGGCGCGCCGATGGCGGCGGGGTCTGCAGGGGCGGTGCGGAAGGCCGGGTTGCGGCGCAGGAAGGCGATGATCTGGGTCTCGCCCTCCTCACGCTCCAGCGAGCAGGTGCAATAGACCATGCGGCCGCCCGGCTTGACCCGTTCGGCGGCGGCGTCGAGCAGGCGGTGCTGGACGTCGGCCAGTTTGGCGACCTCGGCGGGCCGGGTGGCGCGCAGGACTTCCGGGTTGCGGCGGAAGGTGCCGGTGGCGGTGCAGGGCGCGTCCAAGAGGACCGCGTCGAAGGTGCGGGCGTCATCCCATTCCTCGGCGGGGACGGCGACGACCTCGGCGGTCAGGCCGGTGCGTTCCAGATTCTGCGTCAGGCGCTTCAGACGCGGAGCCGAACGGTCCAGCGCCACGACCGAGGCGCCGGCGGCGGCCAGTTGCAGGGTCTTGCCGCCGGGCGCCGCACACATGTCGAGCGCGGTTTCACCCGCCTTCACATCCAGCAGACGCGCGGGCGCCGCGGCGGCGGCGTCCTGAACCCACCAGTCGCCGTCGTCAAAGCCAGGCCAGGTCGCCACATCGCCGCGACGGCCGGTGCGGACGGTTCCACCCGACAGGGTTTCGCCGTCCACGGCGGCGGCCACGGCGGCCGGATCGACGCCCGGCTTGAGGCTGAGGTCGGTCGCCGGCTCCTCGCGGGCCGCCAGCGCCAGTCCGACCAGAGCCGCCTCGCCATAGGCCGCTTTCCAGCGCGCGGCGATCCAGTCGGGCAGATTGCTCTCGGCGGTCGTCAGGCCGGGGCCGTCGCGGCCCACGCCGCGCAGCACCGCATTGACCAGATTCTTGTAGGGTCGGGTCTTCGGGTCGCGTTCGGCCAGTTTCACCGCCGTCGAGACGGCGGCGAAGGCGGGGGTCTCCAGCACCAGGGTCTGGGCCAGGGCGATGCGCAACAGGGTGCGCACCGCCTCAGGCGGCGACTTCTGCAGGCGGCGATCCAGGATCTGGTCGATCTCGCCCAGACGGCGCAAGGCGGCCATGGCCACGGCGCGGGCGAAGGCGCGGTCCACCGGCGCCAGGGCGCGGGCGGGCGGCTGGGACAGGGCCTCGTCCAGGCCGTTGCGCTTCTCCAGCGCGGCGTTCAGCAGGATGCCGGCGACCACGCGGGCCTCGACGCCGATGTCGTCCTGAACGGGCGGGGCTTCGGTCGAGGTCGGGCGCGGCCTGCCCTTGGTCGCCATCCGGCGTCCTCGCGCCTCGGAGCTCTGACCTGGCTTCATACGGCGACCTGTGCGCCCAACTCGACCACGCGGCCGGGCGGAATGTGGAAGAAGTCGGTCGGATTGGCCGCATTGCGCATCAGGAAGATGAACAGCCTATCCTGCCACAGGGGCATGCCCTGACGCGCCGACGGGATCAGTGAACGCCGACCCAGGAAGAAGCTGGTCGACATGATGTCGAACTTCAGTCCCTGTTTGCGGCACAGACCCAGGGCGCGCGGCACGTTCGGCGTCTCCATGAAACCATAGGTGACGGTCAGCCTTTTGAAGTCGTCATTGATGGGCTCCATCTTCACCCGGTCGGCGTCCTTGACACGCGGCCGTTCCGAGGTGCGCACGGTCAGGATGATGTTCTTTTCGTGCAGCACCTTGTTGTGCTTGAGGTTGTGCATCAGGGCGACCGGCGCCACGTCCGGGTCCGAGGTCAGGAAGATGGCCGTGCCTGGCGCGCGGTGCGGCGGGCGGGCGTGCAGCATCTCGATCAGGTCGTTCAGCGGCAGACTGTCCTTGCGTGTCTTGGTCGTCAGAATCTGGGTGCCGCGCACCCAGGTCCACATCACCACGATCAGCAGGGCGCCGAGCACCAGCGGCATCCACGCCCCGTCAGGAATCTTGAGCAGGTTGGACGTCAGGAAGACGCTGTCGATGAAGGCGAACGGGATAAGCGTGCCGGCCACCGCCCACATCGGCCATTTCCAGCCCTTGCGGATCACCGAATAGGCCATCAGCGTATTGACCAGCATGGTCCCCGTCACCGCCACGCCATAGGCCGCCGTCAGATTGTGCGAGCTCTGGAACACCACAAGCAGGGTCAGAACCCCGATCATCAGGAAGCTGTTGACCGCCGGGACATAGATCTGACCGGCCTGGGTCTCGGAGGTATTGCGGATGTCGATGCGCGGCAGAAGACCCAGCTGCACCGCCTGCTGCGTCACCGAGAAGGCGCCGGTGATCACCGCCTGAGAGGCCACCACGGTCGCCACCGTCGCCAGGATCAGCATGGGCCAGTAGGCGAAGCCCGGCACCATGTTCCAGAACGGATTGCTGGCCGCGCTGGGGTTGTCCAGGATGAAGGCGCCCTGCCCCAGATAGTTCAGGGTCAGGCACGGCAGGGCGAAATACAGCCAGCCCGCGCGGATCGGCGCCTTTCCGAAATGCCCCATGTCGGCATACAGCGCCTCGGCGCCCGTCACCGCCAGGAAGACGCTGCCCAGGATGATGAAGCCCAGAAATCCGTCATGCAGCAGCAGGCTGACGCCGTAATAGGGCGACAGGGCGCGCAGGATCGACGGATCGTCGCCGATGTGCATGACCCCCAGCGCGCCGAGGCTCAGGAACCATATGGCCATGATCGGCCCGAAATACTTGGCCAGGCGGGCCGTGCCGCGCGACTGAGCCATGAACAGGACGATCAGGATGCCCGCCGAAATCGGCACGATGAAGGGGTCCAGCCTGCCCGACAGGCCGGGCGCGTCCTGCAGACCCTCGACTGCCGACAGGACCGAGATGGCGGGCGTGATGATGCCGTCGCCATAGAAAAGCGCCGCGCCGCAGACGCCGAGAATGAAGATCCACGCGCTGCGCCGTCCGACCGCGAACTGGGCCAGGGCCATCAGCGACAGAGTGCCGCCCTCGCCCTTGTTGTCGGCGCGCATCAGGAAGAAGACGTATTTGAACGTCACCACGACCATCAGCGCCCAAAAGGCCAGGGACACGACGCCCACGATGGCCAGGTCGCCGCCGACGCCGCGCTGGGCATGGCCGATGGCCTCGCGCAGCGCATAGAGCGGGCTGGTGCCGATGTCGCCGAACACCACGCCAATGGCGCCCAGGGTCAGCGCCCACAGGCCGCCGTGCCTGGCCGTCCCGCCCTGAGCGTGACCGCCCGGAACAGGGGATTCCGGGCCCGTGGCGTGGGTGGACGTTGCCGGCGTGTGCGACGCGGGCGAGGGAGCGCTCGCGTCGTGGGGAGTATCCCCGGCCATTGGTATCCTCCGGGGCGCCGACGCCCAGTCGGTCCCTTCAAAGCGGCGAGGCTTTAGGCCCATTCCGCGCCGTCTTCAATCGCGCCCGGCAGGATTCGGTTTCGCCGTTCCGCCACGGATTTGTGATTCGGCGCTTCAGCGCCTATTTTCACCTCAGGAACAAAATCATGTCAGACAGCCAGCGCTTCCCCGTCGCCGCCCACGCCTTGGCCTATATGGCCCACAAGGGCGCCTATGGGCCTGCGCAGGCCGCCCCCAGCGGCGTCCTGGCCTCGTCCATCCCGACCAACCCCGTCGTGGTGCGTCGCGTGACCGCCCTGTTGGCCAAGGCCGGGTTGATCGCCACCCGGCCGGGCGCCACCGGCGGCTCCTGGCTGTTGCGTCAACCCGAGGACATCCGCCTGGACGAGGTGTTGAAGGCGGTGAACGGGTGCGCCCACATCGGCTCGCCGCCCGCCGGGGCCAAGGGATGCCCCATCAGCGAACATATTCCACGCCAGGTCGCCAAGGCCCTGACCGCCGCCGACGAGGCCGCGACCGAGGCCCTGTCCAAGATCACCATCGCCGATCTGCTGGCCGAAAACCCGACGTCCCTGGCGGCCTATGCGCCGCACAAATCCTGCCCCGTCGCGGCCTGAGCCTCGTATGCGCCGAACCGTCCTGATCACCGGCGCCTCTGCCGGCATCGGCGCGGCCCTGGCGCGGATCTATGCGGCCAGGGGCTGGGATCTGATCCTGACGGCGCGCCGCGAGGGTCCGTTGCAGGCGCTGGCCGACGAACTGATGACCGCCCACGGCGTCGCCGCGACCGTGATCCCTGAGGATCTGAGCGATCCGACGGTGCCCGAGCGGCTGGTGGCATCCATCGCCGCGCGCGGCCTGACCGTCGATGGTTTGGTCAATAATGCGGGTTTCAGCCGGGTGACGGGCTTTCTGGACACAAACCTCGACGCCCACCGGGCCATGATCCAGGTCATGCTGACCGCGCCGATTGAGCTGTCGCGCCTGTTGCTGCCCGGCATGATCCAGCGCTGCTTCGGGCGGGTGCTGAACGTGGCGTCTCTGGCTGGTCAGATGCCCGCGACCGGCGGCGACACCCTGTACGGGCCGATCAAGAGCTTCCTGATCAAGGCCTCTCAAGGACTGCATCTGGAGACGCTGGGGACGGGTGTCCACGTCACGGTCCTGAACCCCGGCTACACCCTGACGGAGTTCCACGACGTCAACGGATCGCGCGATCAGGTCTCCAGCGCCTATCCGCCGTGGATGTGGATGGACGCCGCCCGCGTCGCCCGGATCGGCGTCGACGCCTGTGAAGCCAACCGCCCCAGCGTCACGCCCGGCGTCATGAACAATGTCATGGCGGGCCTGGCGCGGTTCCTGCCCGACAGCCTGGCGCTGCGGATGGTGGCCAACCACGCCAAGCGGCTGGAGCGACTGTAAGGCCGCTCCACAGGGTCAGATGTGGATGGCGTGACCCAGGGCGCGCAGGGACGCTTCGTGGAAGGCCTCGCCCAGGGTCGGGTGGACATGGATGGTCCCGGCCACATCCTCCAGCACCGCGCCCATTTCCAGCACCTGGGCGAAGCTGTTCGACAGTTCCGACACATGCTGCCCCACCGCCTGGACGCCCAGGATGCGGTGATCAGCCTTCGACGCGATCACCCGCACGAAGCCGCCGTCCTCGCCCGCCTCGATGGCCAGCGCCCGGCCGATGGCGGCGAAGGGGAAGACCGACTGGATCACGTCGTCGCGGCCCTCGACATCGTTCGGACCCAGGCCCGCCGAAACGATCTCCGGCTCGGTGAAACAGACGGCGGCGATGGCGACCGGATCGAACACCCGGTCATGACCAGCGATGATTTCCGCGACCACCTCGCCCTGGGCCGAGCCCTTGTGCGCCAGCATCGGTTCGCCGGTCAGGTCACCGACGGCCCAGACGTTCTTCATCGAGGTGGCGCAGCGCTGGTCGATCTTCACGAACGGCCCGGCCATGGCCACGCCCATGGTCTCCAGGCCCCAGCCTTTCGTGCGCGGACGACGGCCCACGGTGACCAGCACCTTGTCGGCCTCCAGCTGCATTGGCGCCCCATCCTTGGTCGTGACGTTCAGCCTGCCGTCCCCGAAGCCGCCCGCGCGCGCGCCGAGGTGAAGTTCGACGCCATGCTTCTCCAGCCATTTCGCCACCGGATCGGTCAGGGCTTTGTCATAGAGGGGCAGGATGCGCTCGGCCATTTCGACGATGGCCACCTTGGCGCCCAGCTTCCTGAAGGCGATGCCCAGCTCCAGCCCGATATAGCCGCCGCCGACGACGACTAACTTCTTGGGGACCTCGGACAGGCTCAGCGCCTCGGTCGAGGAGATGACGTCCCCGCCGAACGGCAGGAAGGGCAGCTCGACGGGCTCGGACCCCGTGGCCAGGATGACGTGATCGGCGGTGATCTTCACCTCGCCATCGTCGGTTTTCACCACGCAGGTCTTGGCGTCCTCGAAGTTCGCCCACCCCTTGATGACCTTGACCCTGGCCTTCTTCAGCAAGGCCGCAACCCCGCCATTCAGCTTCTTGACGATGCCCTCCTTCCACTCGACCGTCTGTTTCAGGTCGATGGCGGGCGCCGCCGCCGTGATGCCCAGCGTCCCGCCGCTAGCCGCCTTGGCCACCGTCTCGAACTTGCCCGCCGCATGGATGATCGCCTTGGACGGAATACAGCCGACGTTCAGGCACGTCCCGCCGAGACCGTCGCCGCCGTCAACCAGCATGGTGTCGAGGCCAAGCTGGCCGCATCTGATGCCAGCTACGTAGCCGCCGGTGCCCGCGCCGATGATTAGGACTTTGGTTTTCAGGGTCTGGGTCAACGATAGGCCTCAAGGCGGGAGCTGAACTGCGGAGGAACTTGCTGAGGCTCGAAAACGCGGACCGCGCCGGTCCCGGTCTCCATGGCCAGTACGATGTCGCCGGGTTTCACGCGCTGGAAATCGACGCAGATCATGCCCTCATAGGCGTCCAACCGACGGGCACTTTCCGCCGCCATCAGCGCATAGGATTCCTGCGGCGCGCCCTGAAGCGTCTCCAGCCGCGCGATGGTCGCCCTGGACTGTATGATCTCAATGGTCGGCGTTCGGCTCAGCTCCGGTAAACGCTCCACCGTCGTCACCCGTCCGATGAACAGGGCTGAACCATCGGCGCGCAAAAGGGACGGCCAGTGCGGCGGCGGCTCAGGAATACAGGCCTGAGCCGATGATGCGAAGACGCTGATAGCCACCAGAATGCCGAGGCTGGCGCCGACACATAGGGTTTTGGCTCTGAGGATCTGGATCATTGTCTCGACACCCTCAGTCTATGTGCAGACGCGCGCAGTGCTGGCGCGACTCGCGGGTCCCGAATGGCGGAGGGCGGAACCGCGACGACCTCGTGCCACTGGCCCCAATGGGACCAATCTTCGCGCAAACCAATCCGATTGGCATAGACGACGGCAACCTCGCCCATGGTCCATTCGCGACCATGACAACCATCGCCATACCAAATACCCGACAGGCGTCGAGGGGGAGCGGCGCCATGTACGGGAGCGATAGCCGCAAACGTGTAGCGAACACCGCCGTTGGCGACCTTTGTCGTCTTTGCGACGCGAGCCAGAAAGACACTGTCGGCCTGATTCCAGCTCGCGACTTGAGCTTCGCGGTCTTGGCGGAACACGGTTTGTTCAAGTGTTTCGCCTGGGCGCGGCGAGTCCAACATGATCGTACAGGCCAAGCTAGGCGATGCGATTGCCCAAACCATAGCGCTGACGATCAGCCCAACTTTCTTCACTTTAACCCCATCCACAGCGTCGCCGGGTTTTCCAGAAGCCCCTTGATCCGCTGCACGAAAACAGCGGCGTCGTGGCCGTCGACGATACGGTGGTCGAAGCTGGAGGACAGGTTCATCATCTTGCGGACGACCATCTGACCGTCCTTGACCACGACCCGTTCGGCGATCTTGTTGGGACCGACGATGGCGACCTCGGGGTGGTTGATAATCGGGGTGTGGACCACCCCGCCCAGCGTGCCCAGCGAGGTGATGGTGATGGTCGAACCCGACAGCTCCTCGCGTTTGGCCGTCCCGTCCTTGGCCGCGCCCGAGACGCGGGCGATCTCCAGCGCCGTGTCATAGGGGTCGCGCGCCTCGGCGTGGCGGACCACCGGCACCATCAGGCCGTTCGGCGTCTGGGCGGCGATGCCCAGGTGGACCGGGGCATGCTGGGTCAGGACGCCCGCCTCGTCGTCATAGGTGGCGTTGATCTGCGGCTGATCGCGCAGGGCGACCACGATGGCGCGGGCGATGAAGGGCAGGACGTTCAGCTTGGGCTGGTCCTTTTGCTTCGTCGCGTTCAGATGAGCGCGCAGCTCTTCCACCGCCGTCATGTCGATTTCCTCGACATAGGTGATGTGCGGAATGCGGCGCACGCTCTCGGCCATCTTCTCCGCGATCTTGCGACGCAGGCCGATGATGCGGACCTCGGTGGTCCCTTCCGCCCTGGCGTAGGTCGAGCCGCCTGTTGCGGGGGCGGAGGCGGGCACCGATCCGCCCCGCGCGATGAAGCCGTCCAGATCCTCGTGGGTGATGCGTCCCGCCGGGCCGAAGCCGGGCACGAAGGTCAGGTCCACGCCCAGATCGCGCGCGCGGTTACGCACGGCGGGCGAGGCCAGCGGGCGTTCGCCGGCGGTGCGGCCGGTCAGGGCGGGGACGGGCTTGCCCCCCTCGCCGGCCTTGCCGTCGCTCGCCCCGATGGTCGGAGATTTGGGTGCGGACGCGGGCGTCGATCCTCCCCCGGCGGAGGAGGGGGAGGAAACCGGCGCGGGCATCGAGACATTGCCCTTGCCCTCGACCTTGAACGACACCAGCGGGCCGCCGACGGGCGCCTGCTGACCCACCTGGCTGTGCAGGACGACGACGGTTCCGGCGACCGGCGAGGTGATCTCGACGGTGGCCTTGTCGGTCATGACCTCGGCCAGAATCTGGTCTTCCTCGACCGCATCCCCGACCTTGACGCGCCACGCGACCAGTTCGGCCTCAGCGGTGCCTTCGCCGACGTCCGGCAGTTTGAAGACGTAGTTGCCCGATGTCGGTGCGGCGTCGGAGAACCCCTCCACCGCTTCGCGGTCCCCCTCCCCATTGGCACGGGGAGGAGACGATGCGGCGACAGTCATCTCCTCCCCGCGCGAAGCGGGGGGAGGTGGCTCGGAGCGAAGCGGAGAGACGGAGGGGCTCTCCTCCGCATTTCCTGCCCCCTCGACCTCGAACTCGACCAGTGGGCCGCGCACCGGGATCATCTGGCCGGGTTCGCCGTGGACGGTGACGACCTTGCCCGAGACGGGGGCGGTGATTTCCACCGTGGCCTTGTCGGTCATGACGTCGGCGACGATCTGATCCTCGGCGACGATATCGCCGACCTTGACGTGCCAGGCGACCAGTTCGGCCTCGGCGGTGCCTTCGCCCACGTCGGGCAGTTTGAAGACGAAACGACCCATCTCAGCGGCCTCCCGATATGACGGCTTTCAGGGCGTCGGCCACGCGCTGCGGTCCGGGGAAATATTCCCATTCGAAAGCGTGCGGATAGGGGGTGTCCCAGCCGGTCACGCGCGCGATGGGCGCCTCCAGGTGATAGAAGCAGCGTTCCTGCACCAGGGCCGACAGCTCGCCGCCGAAGCCCGAGGTTTTCGGGGCCTCGTGCACGATGACGCAGCGGCCGGTCTTCTTGACCGAGGCCTCGATGGTCTCGATATCCAGCGGGACCAGGGTGCGCAGGTCGATGACCTCGGCGTCCACGCCCGCGTGTTCGGCGCCCGCCAGGGCGACCCAGACCATGGTGCCATAGGCCAGGATGGTGAGGTCGTTCCCCTCGCGCATCACCCGTGCCTTGCCGATGGGCTCGACATATTTGCCGGTCGGAACCTGGGCCAGGTCCTGAGCCTTCCACGGCGAGACCGGCTTCTCGTGCCAGCCGTCGAACGGCCCGTTGTAGAGGCGTTTCGGCTCGAAGAAGACGACCGGATCGTCGTCTTCGATGGCGGCGGTCAACAGACCTTTGGCGTCATAGGGGTTGGACGGAATGACGACCTTCAGACCCGCGATATGGGTGAACAGGCTTTCCGGCGACTGGCTGTGCGTCTGGCCGCCGAAGATGCCGCCGCCATAAGGGCTGCGGATCGTGATGGGCGCAGTGAACTGACCGCCCGAGCGGTAGCGCATCTTGGCCGCTTCGGAGACGATCTGGTCATAGGCCGGATAGATGTAGTCGGCGAACTGGATCTCCACGACCGGGCGCAGGCCATAGGCGCCCATGCCGATGGCGGCGGCGACGATGCCGCACTCGCTGATCGGGGCGTCGAAGCTGCGGGTCAGGCCGTGCTTCTGCTGCAGCTTGTCGGTGACGCGGAAGACGCCGCCGAAATAGCCCGCGTCCTCACCGAACGACAGGACGTTGGCGTCCTCGGCCATCTTGACGTCGATGGCCGAGTTCAGGGCCTGGATCATGTTCATCGGCTGGACGCCGGAACCTGTCGTTTGGGAGGCCGGGGCGGCGTTCTGATCGACCATGTCGGGTTCGATGCCGTCGTTGCGATCGGCCTCGGTGAAGGGGATTTGCTCAGCCATGGTCAGACCCCCACCTCGCGACGTTGTTCGATCAGGCGCCAGTCCTCGGTCGCATAGACCTCTTCGAACATGGTCTTCACGCTGGGGCGCGACTGGCCTAGGGTGCCGATCGCCTCGGATTCCTTGCCAGCGGCGCGGACCTGTTCGACGGCGTCCTTCAGGGCGGCCGTGTGACGCTCGTCGTCCCATTCGCCGATGACGGTCAGGTGCTGGCGCAGCCGTTCCAGCGGATCGCCCAGCGGCCATTTGTCTTGCTCGTCGCCGGGGCGATAGCGGCTGGGGTCGTCGGAGGTGGAGTGCGGGGCGCCGCGATAGGTGAACAGCTCGATCACCGTCGCGCCCTGGTTGGACCGCGCGCGTTCCTCGGCCCACTGGGTCGCGGCCCAGACGGCCAGGAAGTCGTTGCCATCGACCCGCAGGGCCGGCAGGCCATAGCCGATAGCCTTGGAGGCGAAGGTGGTCTCAAGACCGCCCGCTATGCCCATGAAGGACGAAATGGCCCACTGGTTGTTGACCACGTTCAGGATCACCGGGGCGCGATAGACGCTGGCGAAGGTCAGGGCGTTGTGGAAATCGCCTTCGGCCGTGGCGCCGTCGCCGATCCAGCTGATGGCGATCTTGTCGTCGCCCTTGTAGGCGCTGGCCATGGCCCAGCCGACGGCCTGAGGAACCTGGGTGCCCAGATTGCCCGAGATGGTGAAGAAGCCGTAGTCCTTGGACGAATACATGATCGGCAGCTGGCGGCCTTTGATCGGGTCCGCCGCGTTCGAATAGATCTGGTTCATCATCTCGACCAGCGGATAGCCGCGCGCGATCAGAAGTCCCTGCTGGCGATAGGTGGGAAAGCCCATGTCCTCGCGGCTCAGCAACATGCCCTGCGCCACCGCGATGGCCTCTTCGCCAGTGCACTTCATATAGAAGCTGGTCTTGCCCTGGCGGTGGGCGCGGTGCATCCGGTCGTCGAAGGCGCGGGTCAGGATCATGGCCTTCAGGCCGCGACGCAGTGTCTCAGGATCAAGGCGCGGGTTCCACGGCCCGACGGCCTGGCCCGCGTCGTCCAGCACGCGGATCAGGCGGAAGGCCAGATCGCGCATGGCGTAAGGCGTGGAGCCGACCTCGGGCCGCTCCACCGCGCCGGCGGGGTCCATCTGCAGATGGCTGAAATCGGGGGCGTCGCCGGGACGGCCGGAGGGTTCCGGCACGCGCAGCGATAGGGGCTGGCTGTTCTTTTTGTTCATTTTGTCGTTCATGCGGGCGTCCATGTCCGTTCGGGGGTCCGTCCGTGTTTCCTCTGGACGTTTGATAACACGGTCCCTAAGCAGGCGCTCGCTCAAATTGACCTTGCTAAATCCCGATTTCGGGTATTTTATTTCGCCATAATCATAATCGGAGAAACGCCTTGGCGGACGAACTCGATCCTATCGACGCCCGTATCCTGGATATCCTGCAACAAGACGCCGGGCTGTCGGTCGCCGAGGTGGCGGATCGCGTCGGATTGTCGGCCTCGCCCTGCTGGCGGCGGATCAAGCGGCTGGAGGATTCCGGCCTGATCACCAAACGCGTCACCCTGCTGAACGCCAAGCTGCTGGGCCTGGACTTCGAGGTGTACGCCATCGTCAAACTGATGTTGCCATCGTCGGACAATCTGAACGTCTTCGAGGCCGCCGTGGCCAAATGGCCCGAGGTGGTGCAGTGCGCCACCATCACCGGGCGCGAGGACTATGTGCTGCGCATCATCACCTCGGACATGCACGCCTTCGACCTGTTCCTGCGCGAGAAGCTGCTGGCGCTGGGCATCGTGTCGGACTGCGAAAGCCACATCGTCACGCGGGGCGTGAAGAATGTGACCGCCCTGCCCCTTGGCATCATCACGCCTCACGTCGGATAAGGTCTCTCGGGACGGCGTCGATCGCCGTGGGAGCCGACACATGATCGAACTGGTGATCGACGCGCGCCGCAAGGACCTGGGCGGGTTCGAGGTCGGGCGCGTCCTGCCCTTCCATGCGCGCCGGATGGTCGGGCCCTTCATCTTCCTGGACCAGATGGGACCGGCCGAGTTCGCAGCCGGCGCGACCGCCATCGACGTGCGCCCGCACCCTCATATCGGCCTGTCGACCCTGACCTATCTGTTCGAAGGTCAGATAATGCACCACGACAATCTGGGCTATGATCAGGCGATCCGGCCGGGCGAGGTCAACTGGATGACGGCCGGCAAGGGCATCGTCCATTCCGAACGCACCGATCCGCTGACCAAGAGCCGGGGCGGTCCGATGCACGGGATGCAGGCCTGGGTCGCCCTGCCCGCCGAGGCCGAGGAGATCGATCCGTCCTTCGTTCACCTGGGCGAGGACGCCCAGCCCGCCTATGAGAACGGCGGCCTGTTCGCGCGTCTGGTGGCGGGCGAAGCCTATGGCGCCAAGGCCGAGGCGCCGGTGTCCTCGCCGCTGTTCTACATCCATTGGGAGCTTCAGCCCGGCGTGCGCACCGCGCCGCCCGCCGCCAAGGGCTCAGGCGGCATGAGCGAGCGCGCCCTCTATGTCGCCAGGGGGTCCATCGAGGTCGGGGACCGCACCTTCCACGAAGGCCAGATGGTCGTGCTGTCGCCCAGCACGGAGCCGACCGTCAAGGCCCTGACCCAGGCGACGGTCATGGTGCTGGGCGGGGAGCCGGTGGGCGAGCGGCTGATCTGGTGGAACTTCGTCGCCTCCAGCCAGGCCCGCATCGATCAGGCCAAGGCCGACTGGAAGGCCGGGCGGATGAAACTGCCCGACGCGGACGATCTGGAGTTCATCCCCCTGCCCGACGAACCCGCCAAGGCCCAGGCGGCGCCCAAGCCGACCGACCCGGTCTAGATCACGAGATCACGCAGAAGGTGACGCGGCGAGGCCGGATCGCTACATGCGGCCTATGAACTTCGATTTCGACGCCCAGGTCACCGCCGCCCTGTTCAACAACACCGGCGCCGTCTTCGCCCTCGGCGACGGCTCCATCCGGTTCGAGGACCGCACCCGTGTCGAGGCCCATGACGGGGCCGTGCTGTGCGCCTGCGTCCATCCGTCAGGCGACGGCGTCGTCACCGGCGGCGACGACGGCCGGGTGGTCTGGACGCGCCGCGACGAGGAAGCGGTCGTCCTGGCCACGGCCAGAAACCAGTGGATCGACGCCATCGACGCCTCGGCCGCCTCGGGCCTGATCGCCTTTTCCTTCGGCCGCACCCTGTCGGTGATCGATCCCAACGACGTGGGTTTCCGCCGCGACTTCCAGCACGAGCGCACCGTCTCGGGCGTCGCCTTCGAGCCCAAGGGTCGGCGCATCGCGACCTCGACCTATGGCGGGGCGGCGCTGTGGTATGCGCGGATCGAGAAGCAGCAACCCGTGAAACTGGCCTGGGCCGGGTCGCACACCGGCGTCGCCTTTTCGCCCGACGGCGCCTTCGTCGTCACGACGATGCAGGACAACCAGATGCACGGCTGGCGCATCAAGGACGCCAAGAACCTGCGGATGGGCGGCTATCCGGGCAAGGTGCGGTCGATGGCCTTCCTGGCCAATGGTCAGTTGATGGCCACCTCGGGCGCGCAGGGCACGGTGCTGTGGCCCTTCGTCGGGTCGAACGGTCCGATGGGGCGCGAGGCGACCGAGATCGGCTATGATGACACCACCCTGGTCAATCTGGTCTCGGCCCGCGCCGACCAGGGGCTGCTGGCCGCCGGACTGATGGACGGTCGGGTCTGGGTCGCGCATCCGGCGGCGCAGGGCCTGAACTTCGTCAAGGCCGAGAAGGGATCGGCGATCGTCGCCCTGTCGTTGAGCCCCGCCGTCGACAAGGTCGCCTGGGCCGACGAGGACGGCCATGCCGGTGTAATCGTCCTCTGATGGCCAAGGGGCGCAAGCGGGGGCGTCGGGTCCTTCTGATCGTGCTGGCGATCCTGGTGCTGTTCCCGATCGCCAGCGTCCTGGTCGTGGCGGTCGTTCCGCCGCCGCCGACCCTGCTGATGCTGCGCCAGGCCGTGCGGGGCGAGGGGCTGGACTATCAGTGGCGCGGGCTGAACCGCATCTCGCCCAATCTGGTCAACGCCGCCATCGCCGCCGAGGACGCCCGGTTCTGCAGCCACAACGGCTTCGACATGGACGCCATCCAGAAGGCGCTGGACCACAACGCCGAGGGCGGGCGCATCCGCGGCGGTTCGACCATCAGCCAGCAGACGGCCAAGAACGTCTTCCTGTGGCCCGGCCGCGACTGGGTCCGCAAGGGGCTGGAAGCGGGCTACACCGTGCTGATCGAGACGGTGTGGTCCAAGCGGCGGATCATGGAAGTCTATCTGAACGTGGTGGAATGGGCCCCCGGCGTCTATGGCGCCCAGGCCGCGTCGCGACACTGGTTCGGCAAGGATGCGGCGGACCTGAGCCCGCGCGAGGCGGCGCGCCTGGCCGCCATCCTGCCGACCCCGCGCCGCTATGAAGCGGCCGATCCCGGTCCCTATGTGCGGCGTCGGACCTCGCGCGTTCAGGCGGCGATGGGGGCGGTTCGGGCTCAAGGCCTGAACACGTGCGTGGTCGGATGAAGCGCCTTCATGCGGACGATGCGCCGCCTGATGACGAAAGAGGTTAACCCTTCTCCTTCAGCCTTCTCTTAACCGCCCGGCGCCAGACTGTTGGTTGATAGGGCGGCCAGAGGGACGTTCGCGCCGACGGGGATGATCTTGGCGAACGTTTTCAAACTGATCGACAAAGGGCTTCGCGGCCTGGCGTCGCGCCTGGCTTCGGATCGCGGCGGCAATGTCGTGATGATCTTCGCCCTGATCATGCCCGCCCTGGTCATGATCACCCTGGGCGGTATCGACCTGAGCCGGATCACCACGGTCAAGGCGCGGGTCCAGGATGCGCTGGACGCTGCGACGCTGGCGGCGGCCCGATCCTCCTACACGGACCCCAACGACCTTAAGACGGTCGCCCTGGTCGCGTTGAAGGCCAATCTGCGCAACGCGTCCATCGCGCCCATCGCCGACAGCGACGTCAAGATCGTGCTGACCGAGGACCGGGTGGTCGTGGCGGACATGCAGGTGCAGGTGAAGACCCTGGTGGCCAACATCGTCCTGCCGCCTTACGGCAAGCTGATGGACGACACCCTGCCGGTCAACGTCCATTCCGAGGTCAATCGCTCGTCCAAGGACATCGAGGTGTCCTTGGTGCTGGACATCACCGGATCTATGGGCGGAAACCGCATCCGCGACCTGAAGAACGCGGCCAATCAGTTGATCAAACTGGTGGTTCAGCCTGCGGACAAGCAGACGCCGTACTATTCTCGGATGGCCATCGTTCCCTATTCCATCGGGGTCAATCTGGGGTCCTGGGCCGACGGGGCCAGAGGCGCGCCGATCACCCACACCGCGATCACGGACGCTTCATGGGCGGCGGCGGCAGCCAAATCGATCAGCGGCATAACCCGCGCCGCGCCCGGCGTCGTCACCGCCAACGGGCACAGTCTGGCGACCAACGACTATGTCTGGATCAGCGGCGTCAGCGGCATGACCCAGATCAACGATCGCGTCTATCGGGTGGTGCGGATCGACGCCAACCACGTCTCGCTGCAATATCAATCCGGCGGCGGCTGGTACACATTGAACACCAACAGCGGCTACAGCAGCTACAGCTACGGCGGTCAGATTCGCAAATGCACGCGATCCGACTGTTACGTGACCCTCACCTCGCGCAATCACGGCTTGTCCGAAGGCGAGGGTGTGGACATCTCCGACGTCAGGGGCATGACGGCGCTGAACAATACGAATAACGGCCTCTACGAGGTCTATGAGCGGCCCAGCGCCGACACTTTCGTCCTGCCCGTGGGCGGCGCGGCCTTTGCCGACTATTCCGGGGGCGGATCGGTGCAATGCGGTCGAGACGGCTGCGCCACCCGCATCTTCCGCGACGCGCAGTATAATCGCCTGACCGCGTTCGATACGACGACCTGTGTCAGCGAGCGGACGGGATCGGCCGCCTATACGGACGCCGCCCCGGGTTCGGGAACCTATGTTGGGCGCAACTATCCGGCGCCAAAACGATATTCGCCTGTTCAATCCCAGGGCAACCCCTGCCCATCGGCCACGATCCAGCCTCTCACCTCCAATATCGACACCCTGACCAATCTGGTGAACGGCCTGTCGGTGACGGGATCGACGGCGGGTCAGATCGGGTTGGCCTGGGGCTGGTATACGATCTCCGATCAGTTCAACCGGCTGTGGCCGTCGAACAAGGCGGCCGGCTATGAGCCGACCAAGGTGCTGAAGGCGGTGGTCCTGATGACCGATGGGGAGTTCAACACCCCCTATTGCGGCGGCGTCATCGCGCGTGACGCCGGGTCGGGTTCGGGCAATTATTACGACAAGATCGCCTGCGACGCGACCAACGGCGACCCGTTCGGCCAGGCCGCCAAGCTGTGCGACGGCATCAAGGGCCAGGGCGTGATCGTCTATACCGTCGGCTTCTCGATCAATCAGGGCAGCGATGCGGCGCGCATTCTGAGCAGTTGCGCCACCGACAAAAAGAAAGCCTTCCTGCCGCAATCGGGGGCGGACCTGTCCAGCGACTTCCAAGAAATCGGCCGCGACATCACCCGGCTCAGGATCTCGCGCTGATCCGTCAGAGCAGGCGGATCTCGCGCAGCCGTTCGGTCAGATAGTCCTCGGCCAGGATGGTCTTGCCGGCATAGCGGTCGGGATTGTCCGGCGTGATGGCGCTGGGCAGGGTCTCGATCGGGAAGTCCGGGTTGAAGTGCAGGAAGAAGGGCGTGGAATAGCGGGCGAAGCCGCGCCGTTCCGCTGCCGGATTGACCACCCGATGCGTCGTCGACGGCAGGACGTGGTTCGTCAGCCGCTGCAGCATGTCGCCGATATTGACGACGAGCGCGCCGGGGGGCGGCGCGATGTCCAGCCAGCTGCCGTCCTTCTCCTTCAGCTGCAGCCCGGCCTCTTCGGCGCCCAGCAGCAGGGTGATGACATTGATGTCCTCATGCGCGCCGGCCCGCACGCCGGGGGCATCGGCCGGCACGGGCGGATAGTGCAGCATCCGCAGCACGCTGTTGCCCATCTCGACCTTGTCGGCGAAGAAGTCGTCGCCCAGCTTCAGATAGCGGGCGATGGCGCGCAGAATCTTGGCGCCCAGAGCGTCCAGGTCCTCGAACATGCCGTACAGATGGTCGCGGAAGCCCTCGATCTCGGTCGGCCAGACATTGTCACGCATGTAGCGGCGGTAGGGATGACCCTCCGGCAACTCGCGTCCGACGTGCCAGAACTCCTTCAGGTCCACCGTCTTGGCGTCCTTGGCCGCCTCGACCCCGAACGGCGTCAGACCCCGCGCCCCGCCCGTTCCGGGCTGGTGATACTGGCGCTTGGTCTCCTCCGGCAGGGCGAAGAAGGCCTTGGCGTCGTCGACGGCGGCGGCGATGCGGGCCTCGTCCAGGCCATGGTCAGCCACCACCGCAAAGCCGAACCGTGAGAAGGAGGCGCCAAGGGCGTCACTGAACGCCTGGAAATCGGCGTCATGCTGTTTCATCGAAACCGGCGTGATGGTGCGGTCCTGCGGGCGGTTGTCTTGGGTCGCGCTCACGGGGTTCGTCCTTCGGTCAGGGGAGGGTGGGCGCTTCCCTTACCCCTAATCCGTGCGATTGTCAGTTCGCTCGACCGGGGTGGGCAAGCCCGTTCATGCGGCATACAGGTTGGAACCTTCACAGTAAGCGTTCGTTTCCGCGCCAGATCGCAAATACGAAGAGGACCTTTTCATGCGCGCCAAGTTCATCGTCACCAGCGTCTCGATCGCCGCCCTGCTGGGCGCCGGCGCCTGCACCACCACCGATCCGTATCAATCCGGCCCAGTTCGCAACAACACTGGCACGGGAGCGATCGCCGGCGCCCTGGGCGGCGCCCTGCTGGGCTATCTGACCAACACCTCTAACGGCGAACAGGGTCGAAAGAACGCCCTGATCGGCGCCGGCGTCGGCGCGCTCGGCGGCGCGGCCGTGGGCCAGTATATGGATCGCCAGCAACGCGCGATGGAATCCCAACTGTCCGGCTCGGGCGTCGGCGTGGCGCGTCAGGGCGACACCCTGGTCCTGCGGATGCCGTCCGATGTGACCTTCGCCACCAACCAGTCGTCCATCGACCCGCGCTTCCTTCCGGTCCTGCAGGATGTGGCCCGCGTGCTGCAGCAATATGATCAGTCGACCGTCGACGTGATCGGCCACACCGATTCTTCGGGCGGCGACGCGATCAACCAACCCCTGTCCGAACGTCGCGCCAGCAGCGTCGCCTCCGAACTGGTCCGCAACGGGGTCCTGGCCCAGCGCCTCTATGTCGCCGGCAACAGTTCGCGCAATCCGGTGGCGTCTAACGCCACGGTTGAAGGCAAGGCGATGAACCGCCGTGTGGAGATCCTGATCCGTCCGTTCACCGGCTAATCCAGACCTGATTTTAGCAAGACCTAAGGGCGGCGTCGCGAGACGTCGCCCTTTTTGCAGTTCGGCCCCTCGCCTACGCTTGCATAGATTCGGACATCAAGGTTAGCCCAGACGGTGTCTGCACAGGAGCGACGTCGTGACGCCCGACGATTGGGACTTTGGACAAGGCTTGAAGCTAGCCGGTGTCGCCGTGGTCTGCGCCATTCTGACCGCGACCGTCGTGATCGCCCTTGGCGAAGCCGCTCTGAACCCAAGGCCGAACAGCTTGCAGCCATCGCATTCGCAGGGCGGATCACAGGACTGATCCTGTTCAAACAGAAACGCCGCCTCCTTGCGGAAGCGGCGTCAAAATCGTCGACGTCTTCATCGATCCTTTGGACCGCCGGTCTGGTGTCCAGACCGGCTTTCCATTGGGTCTTAGAAGTTGATGTCGATGGTCGCGCGGCGGTTGAGCGGTTCACGCACGCCGTCGGCGGTGGGCTTGGCCAGGTTGGTCTCGCCCTTGCCGTCCAGGGCGATCACGCCGCCGTTGACGCCTTGAGCCACCAGGGCGTCCGCGACGGTGCGCGAACGACGGTTGGACAGACCCAGGTTATAGGCGGCCGAACCCGAGGTGTCGGTGTAGCCGACGATCAGGACGCGCGTCGGACGACCCGACTTGGCGTAGTTGGCGGCCTGCGTCACCACCGAACGGGCTTCCGCCGTCAGGTCCGAGCGATCCCAGTCGAAGTAGACCACGAACTGGCGAGCGACCGGGGTCTGAGCGACCGGAGCCGGCGGAGGCGGCGGAGGCGGCGGCGGCGGCGGCGGGGGCGGGGGCGGGGGAGGCGGCGGCGGCGGCGCGTCTTCAGCGCCGAAGCTGTAGCGCAGACCCAGGGTCACGGTGTGCGACTGATCATAGTCGCCATCCCAGGTGCCGAACGACGTGGCGCCCACGCCGGTGCCGGCCGTGGTCGAATCCCACGAGGCGTCGCCCGTCAGATAGCGGTAGGTCAGGTCGATGTTGGCGCGGTCGCTGATCGCCCAGGCCAGACCGGCGATCGCCTGAGCGGCGAACTTGGTCGAGCTGTCGTCAGCGGCGAACGCAGCCAGACGGTTGGCGCGCAGCGCGCCGACGGTGTCGACGTTGACGCGGTTCACACCGGCGCCCAGACCCACGAACGGACGGATGCCCCAGGCTTCGTAGCCGAAGTCATAGATGACGTTGGCCATCAGGGTGGCGGATTCGATGTCGCCTTCCGGCGAGAAGCAACCGCCCGTCGCCGGGGTCAGGTTGCACAGGCCTTGCGTGCCGGAAACGGCGCGGACCTTGCCGATGTCGCCCGAGCGGTAGCCGCCTTCGAGCTCGACGCGCCAGTTGGGGTTGAAGCGATAGCCCAGGCGCGCAAAGGCGGCCCAGCCGTTGTTCACTTCATAGTTCCAGTTGGCGCCGGTCGTCGACGACTCGGCGTTGATGTCGTCGATCATGTGGTAACCGGCGTCGATGGCGCCGTACCAACCATTGGGTTCCGCCGATGCGGCGCCGGCGGACAGGGCCAGGGCGGCCGCTGCGCTGGAAGCCAGCACGAAAGTCTTCATACGCATAAGGGGGTATCCCTCCGCCTCTGTTTATAGGGGGCGGGTCTACCGCCTAAGGCGGGACATAACAGCCTTGCCTTGGAAGGTCGAGGCGAAAAGGTGACAAATGCTCAGGCTTGGGCGGTCACCGTGGCGTTGATGCTACAGGTAAATTTTCGAAATTGTCGACCCTAAGTTAACTTTCGGCCTCTGGATCGTCACAATCCAGAGCAGAAATCCGACCCAACTCTGACGCGCAGCTGACCACCGACAGGGTTGGCGTTAAGCGGCGATCATCTGCATCGCCAGCCATTCGGCGAACAGGGCCGGGTTGTCTTCGCCTTCGATCTCGACCGTCAGCTCATGCTTCAGCAGCCAACGGCCGCCGCCCTTATCCTCGGCGGACACCAGCTTGAAGCGGCCGCGAATGCGCGATCCGACGCGCACAGGGTTCAGAAACCGCAGTTTGTCGAAGCCGTAGTTGACGCCCATCACCGCCCCGTCCAGCGGTGCGACCGCGTCATAGCTCATGGCCGAGGCCAGGCTCAGCGTCAGAAAGCCGTGGGCGATGGTTCCGCCGAAAGGGGTCGTCTTGGCGGCCTCGGGATCGACGTGGATGAACTGGTGGTCCTCGGTGCAATCGGCGAAAGCATTGATCCGGGCCTGATCGACCTCGAACCATTTCGACACCCCGACCTCCTGGCCGATCAGCGCCTGGAGTTCTTTGGCCTGCGTCATCGTGTCCTCGCTCCCTTTTTGATTTTGCGGCAGGGTGACCCACCGTCGGGGCGAAGAAAAGCCCTCAGGCGGTGAACCGGCTTTCGATGATCTGGGCATAGAGCGCCGGATCGACATTCGCGCCGGACAGGATGATGGCGGTCATACGCCCTTTGGCCGTAACCTTGCCGGTCAGAAGGGCCGCCAGAGACACTGCGCCGCCCGGTTCGATCACCAGTTTCAGATGACGGAAGGCGAAGCGCATCGCCTCGGCGACCTCGGCGTCCGACACGGCGACGGCGCCGGCCAGCCGCCGGTTGATCGGCCAGGTCAGTTCGCCCGGCGTCGGCGCCATCAAGGCGTCGCAGATCGAGGGCGCCCCTTGCGGATGCCCGACCCGTTCGCCTGCAGCCAGGGACCGGGCGGTGTCGTCGAAGGACTCCGGCTCCACCACCAAGACCGAGGTCGCAGGGCTGCGTTCGGCCATGACCAGATTGATCCCGGCCATCAGCCCGCCGCCTGACGCGCCGCAAAGCAACTGATCCAACGGGGCATCCGCCTGATCCAGAACCTCAAGGGCTACGGTTCCCTGGCCCTCGATGATGAAGGGGTCGTCGAAGGGGGGAACCAGAACGGCGCCTCGCTCGGCGGCCAGGGCCGCGCCGATGGCCTGGCGGTTCTCGGTCCAGCGATCATACATCCGCACCTCGCCGCCGAAGGCGATCACCCCATCGACCTTCACCTGGGGCGAGTCCGACGGCATGACGATGACGGCCGGCGCGCCGATCAGGGCGGCGGCGGCGGCGACGCCCTGAGCGTGGTTGCCGGAAGAAAAGGCCACTACGCCGCGCCGCTTCTCCTCGGCCGTCAGGCGGCTGATGCGATTGTACGCCCCGCGAAACTTGAAAGCTCCGGTGCGTTGCAGGGTCTCGGCCTTCATCAGCACCCGCCCCCCGACGGCGGCGTTCAGGGCGGGGCTTTCGATCAAGGGCGTACGGACGGCGACGCCGTCGATCTGGCGGGCGGCGTCCAGAACGCCTTCATAGCTGGGCCGGTGCGTGGTCATATGCTCCCATAGACCGCAAGGTCGGCGCCGCCCAAGACGCCGCAGGGAGAAAATCCATGAGCCTGATCCTCGCCATCGACCAGGGCACGACCTCGACGCGGGCGATCGCCTTCGAGATCGCCGGGCCAGCCGGACAGGGCGGATCGGGCCGGGCGGCGGACGACCTGCGTCCCGTCGCGGTCAGCCAGATCGAACTGGCCCAGCATTTCCCGCGATCCGGCTGGGTGGAGCACGATGCCGCCGAAATCTGGAGCGCGACGCTTCAGACCTGCCGCGAGGTGGTTCGCAAGGCTGGCGGCGTGGCCCGGTTCGACGCCATCGGCATCACCAACCAGCGCGAGACGGCGGTGGTCTGGGATGCGACGTCGGGCGAGCCGCTGCACCGCGCCATCGTCTGGCAGGACCGCCGCACGGCCGACGTCACCGCGCGCCTGACAGCCGAAGGCCATGAGCCGAAGGTGCAGACGGCGACCGGCCTGATCCTGGACCCCTATTTTTCAGCGACCAAGTTCGCCTGGCTGCTGGACGCCGTCCCGGACGGGCGCGAGCGAGCGGCGCGAGGCGAGGTCAAACTGGGAACCATCGACGCCTGGCTGATCTGGAAACTGACCGGCGGGCGGGTCCATGCGACCGACGCCACCAACGCCGCGCGCACCGCCCTGATGGACCTGAAGACGGTCCAGTGGCGCGACGACCTGTGCGCCCTGTTCGACGTGCCGCGCGCGGCCCTGCCGAACATCGTGCCCTGCGCAGGCGTGATCGGAGAGAGCGACCCGGTCCTGTTCGGCCGGCCCCTGCCCATCGCCGGATCGGCGGGCGACCAGCAGGCGGCCCTGGTTGGTCACGGCGCCCTGACGCCGGGCGACGCCAAGATCACCTATGGTACAGGCGCCTTTCTGGTCGCCAATGTCGGCGACTGGCCCGTCGCCTCGACCCGACGCCTGTTGGGCACCCTGGGCTATCAGGCCGGTGGCCGGACCGCCTATGCGCTGGAGGGCTCCATCTTTTCGGCCGGGTCGGCCATCCAGTGGTTGAGGGACGGGGTCGGCATGATCTCGCAATCGCGTCAGTCCGAGGCGATGGCGCAGGACCTGCCCGACAACGGCGGCGTTTATCTGGTCCCGGGCTTCACCGGCCTGGGCGCGCCGTGGTGGGAGCCGGAGGCGCGCGGGACCATCATCGGCCTGACGCGGGATTCCGGCCCGGCTCATTTCGTCCGTGCGGCGCTGGAGTCCTTGGCCTATCAGACGCGCGATCTGCTGGACGCCCTGGCCGAGGACGGCGCCCCGCCGCTGAAGACGCTGAAGGTGGACGGCGGGGTCACCGCCAACAGTTTCGCCATGCAGTTCGTCGCCGACATCTGCGACGTCGAGGTGGAACGGCCCGCCTTCCAGGAGATGACCGCCCTGGGTGCCGCCCGGCTGGCCGCCCTGGGCGTCGGCCTGGTCCCCGATCTGGAGGCCCGCCCGGCCGAGGCCCCGGCGCGCTGGACCCCGCGCATGCGCCAGGCCGAGCGCGAACGGCTGCTTTCCGGCTGGCGTCGCGCGGTGAAGGCCGCCATCATCGCCGCGCCGAACCGGGCCTGAGACCCGGACCGCGAAACGGAAACGCCAAGAATAACGGACCGGGCCCGCCCATGACCGACGCCTCCTCTCCCGACGCCCCCGCCCCCGACCTGGATGCTCAAGGCGCATTTTCCGGCACGCGTGAGGTCGACCCGCGCTATCAGTTGGACGACGCGGCGCTGGACGCCTGGATGACGGGACACGTCCCGGGCTACGCCGGTCCCCTGACCGTGCGCCAATTCAAGGGCGGACAGTCCAACCCGACCTATGAGCTGACCACGCCGACGGCCGCCTATGTGCTGCGACGCAAGCCGCCCGGCGTCCTCTTGCCCAGCGCCCATGCGGTGGACCGCGAATATCAGGTCATCTCCGCCCTGGCCGCCCAGGGGTTTCCGGTGGCCCAGCCCCACGCCCTTTGTCTGGACGAAGGCGTCATCGGCTCGATCTTCTATGTGATGGATAAGGTCGAGGGGCGGATTTTCTGGGATCTGAAGCTGCCCGGCCTGACGCCGCCCGAACGGCGCGCCATCTATGAGGCCCAGACCGACACTCTGGCGCGACTGCACGCCTTCGACCCCGCCGCCATCGGCCTGGCGGACTATGGCAAGGCCGGAAACTATTTCGCGCGTCAGGTCGGGCGCTGGACCAAACAGTATCGCGCCTCCGAGATTGAGCCGATCGCCGCGATGGATCGGCTGATCGCCTTCCTGCCCGACAGTCTGCCGGCAGAGGGGCCAAGCCGGATCGTCCATGGTGACTTCCGGCTGGACAATATGATCCTGGCGCCCGCCAAGACCGAAAATGGGGCCGAGGTTCGGGCCGTGCTGGACTGGGAGTTGTCGACCCTGGGCGATCCGATGGCCGACTTCTCCTATCTGCTGATCGGCTGGGCCATTCCCGCCAGCCTGCGCAACGGCCTGGCCGGGGCGGACCTTGAGGCGCTGGGCATTCCCTCCGTCGAGGAGACGGTCGAACGCTACGCCGCCGCCACCGGGATGCGGCCCGCCAACCTGGATTGGCTCTATGCCTATAACCTGTTCCGTCTGGCGGCCATCTGCCAGGGCATCGCAGGCCGTGTCCGCGACGGCACCGCCGCCAGCGCCCACGCCCGGACCATGGCCGCACAGGTCGGCCCGCTCAGCGACGCGGCCTGGGGTTTCGCGAAGAAGGCGGGCGCCTGACGCTCAAGACGGGCGTTAATGGACGTCCGAAGTCCGCCAGACACCGGCGCGGCGCCTGAATAGACAGCGGCCTCTTTCTTACCCGGAGGTCACATGTCCATTCTCATCAACAAGGTCGCCGTCATCACCGGCGCCAGTTCCGGCATCGGCGCCGCCGCCGCACGATTGTTCGCACAGGAGGGGGCGGCGGTCGTGGTCTCCGCCCGCCGCCGCGACCGGTTGGACGCCCTGGTCGCCGACATTCAGGACGCGGGCGGACAGGCCGCGGCCGTGGTCGGGGACGTCACCGATCCCGCCCTGTCGGAGGAACTGGTCGCCACGGCCGTCGAACGGTTCGGCGGGCTGGACATCGCCCTGAACAATGCGGGCGCGATCGGGTCCAGCGCTGCGACGCCCGAAATCAGTCTGGAGCAATGGCGCGAGACCCTGGACGTCAATCTGACCGGCGCCTTTCTGGGCGCCCGCGCGCAGATTCCGGCCATGCTGGCGCGGGGCGGCGGGTCGTTGATCTTCACCTCGACCTTCGTCGGTCCGGTTCTGGGGCTGCCGGGCATGGCCGCCTATGCCGCCGCCAAGGCCGGAATCGTGGGCATGTCGCGCGTCATAGCGGCCGAGTTCGGACCCAAGGGGGTGCGCAGCAACTGCATCCTGCCGGGCGGCGTGGATACCGAGACGGGGCGAGAGTTCGCCAATACGCCCGAGATCGTCGCCTTTGTTCAGAACATGCATGCTCTGAAACGGATGGGCACGCCGGAGGAGATCGCCAGGGCCGCCCTGTTTCTGGCCTCCGACGCGTCCAGCTTCATGACGGGATCGGCGATGCTGGTCGATGGCGGCGTGACCATCAACAAGACCTGACGGGTTCTAGTCCTGCGTCGCCGCGCCGATGATCTGACGATCGGTCTTGGCCTGAACCAGAACGACGACGGCTTCGCCCTCGGCGGCGCGGGGCACGGAAAACAGCACCGGACGGCCGCGCCAGTCGCCCAGGCGTTTGATGTCGCGCACCACATTGATGTGACGCACGGCCTGGCCCCGGTTCTCGCCGGTGCGGACCTGAACCACCTGGGGGCCGGGGGTGTAGGTGACGGCGATGACCTCGGCGCCGCCTGCGGGCGCCCGGCCCGAGCCGACGCCGACCTGGTCGCCGGTCTCTCGGAACTCGATCTGGGGCGGCCAGTTCAGGCGGCTGGCCTCTTCGCCGATGGCGGCTTCCAGCTGCGCGGCGTGGGCGCCCGACATCTGGCGGCGGCCGTCGATGACCACTTCGGGCGTCGAGACGCCGCGCAGGCGAAGCGCCGAACGATAGGCGCGCTGACGCTCCGAAAACTTGGGCTGGGCGAAGGTGTCGGTCCAGCCCAGATAGTCCCAATAGTCGACGCCATAGGTCAGGGCGATCACGCCCCGATCGTTCGCCGCCCGCTCGACCGCCGCATTGGCCTCAAGGCAGCTGCCGCAGCCCTGGGCGGTGAACAGCTCGATCACCACCGGCGGCGCATTGCTGGCGGCATGGCGGACGGCGGCGGCGGGACGCGCGCGCATCGGCTGGGCCGAGGCGCCTGCCGACACAAGGGCGCCCGCAATCACCGTGCCCGCAATGACCCAGCCTGTGGTTTTCATGGTCCTGTTCTTAGGCTTCGATATTCGGCGGATCGCCTCATAAGTGCGTGAGACCGCCTCAATCCATCAGCTGTTGCGACAGATAGACATAGTGGCGGGCCCAGCGGCGGGCGTTGGCCACCGGATCGGCGTCGTTGGAGTGACCGCCCGCCGTGTCCTCGTAATAGAGGTGGTCATAGCCCAGGTCGCCCAGACGGGCGGCGAACTTGCGCGCATGGCCGGGGTGGACGCGGTCGTCGCGGGTGTTGGTGGTCAGATAGACGCGCGGATAGGCGGCGCCGGGCCGCAGCTGCTGATAGGCCGAATAGCGGGCGATGAAGGCGGCGTCCGTTGGGATACGCGGGTCGCCGTATTCGCCGATCCAGGAGGCGCCTGCGGGCAGGTCCTGATAGCGCAGCATGTCCACCAGCGGACTTTCGATCACCGCCGCATTGAACAGTTCCGGGTGCTGGGTGATCGACACCGAGGTCAACACCCCGCCGTTCGAGCGGCCATAGATGCCCAGGCGGCGCGGGCTGGTGACGCCGCGCTGCTCCAGATCGCGGGCCACGGCGGCGAAGTCGTCGAAGGCGCGCTGACGGTTCTCCTTCAATGCGGCCTGGTGCCAGTCGGGACCGAACTCGCCGCCGCCGCGGATATTGGCCTGAACGAAGACGCCGCCCCGCTCCAGCCACAGCTTGCCCATCTCGGGCTTGTAGGCCGGGTTCAGGCTGACCTGGAACCCGCCGTAGCCCAGCATGATGGTCGGGTTCGACCCGTCCAGCTTCATGTCGCGCGGACGGGTGATGAAATAGGGGATTTTGGTCCCGTCGGCCGAGGTGGCCTCATACTGTTCGGTCACGTCGCGCGAGGCGTCGAACTTGGCCGGGGCGGATTTCAACGTTGTCAGGGTCGCAGAGTCCGCATCGGCCAGGCTGAGGGTCGGCGGCACGAGGAAGCCCTGGGTCGAAACGAAGACCTCGCCGCGCGACTTGGAGGAATCGCCAAGGCTGACCGAAAGATTATCCGCAACCTGAATGGGTTGGTCGCTCCACCCGTTTGATCCGCCGAACTGGAACCGAACAAGACGGCCGCGCACGCTGTCATTGATCGAAGCGACCAATGCGCCGTCGAAGACGCTTACATCATTGATGGCCTGGCGTTGCGAGGGCTGGAAGACGATCACCGGATCCGTGGATGCGACGACGTCGAGACGCACGCCGGGCGTCGGCGTGAGAATCCGTCCGAGACCGACTGCGATCAGGCTTCCGGCCTTGACGGTTTCGTTCCACGGGGTGGTCCAGTTCTCCTCGACGGTTGCGACCAGCAAACCAGACCCGAGGTTTTGGATCGGAAGTGTTTGCATCACGCCGTGCAGGCTGACCCTGGCGGGAAGCGCCAGTCGAACCGGCCCCTGCGGCGTAAGAAGCATGGTGTCCGACCGGAACGTGTCCAGCGGGCGGGTGATGATGACGGCCGTGACCCGGCCGGCCTTGTCGCGATAGACGGCGGGGCTGACGCCGTAGCCGCCGTCCGACTGTTCGCCGCGATAGACCTCGGTCGCCTGGGCCAGGGTCTGGCCGCGCTTCAGGGTCTTGACGATGAAGGGATAGCCGGACTCGGTCATCGTCGGCTTGCCGTTCTCTGGGCCGAAGTCGGTGGCGACCAGAAGCGTGTCGCGGTCCAGCCATTCGATGCGGTGCTTGCCCTCGGGCAGGCGGAATCCATCGTCGATGAACCGTTTGGTCGGGATGTCGAACTCGCGCACCACCACCGCGTCCTTGCCGCCGTCCGACAGGCTGATCAGGCAGCGGGTGTCGTCGGGGGCCAGGCAGTCGGCGCCCTTGAACACCCAGTCCTTGCCTTCGGCCTTCGACAGGGCGTCGATGTCCAGCAGCGTCTCCCACCGGGGCGTAGCGGTGCGATAGCTGGCCAGCGTGGTTCGCCGCCATACGCCCTTGGGATTGGTCGCGTCCTGCCAGAAGTTGGCGATCCCGTCCCCAAGGAAGGATGGGCTGGGGATGCGGTCGGTGGCGGTCAGGATGGCCTGCGCCTCGGCCCGGAAGGTCTCATAGCGCGGATCGCCGGTCAGGGCGGCCAGCGACTTCCGGTTTTCCGCCGCGACGAAGGCCATGGCCTCGGCCCCGTCCACCTGCTCCAGCGCCAGATGATCGTCGGCGGCGGCGACGCCGGCCGGGGTCAGGTTGTGAGGATATCCAGGCGGCGGCCCCATGCGCTCGGGATCATGAGTCGCCCAGGCGTCATTTTCGACAGGGACAGTCGCGCAGGCGCCCATCAGAAGCGCCGGGATGGCGGCGGACAGGATCAGGTGACGCATGGCTTGAACTCTCCGCTCATCCCCGCGAAGGCGGGGACCCAGACCTTTGGGCGTTCGGCGTCGCCCATCTCTTACTGAACACGACCCCAGCCGCCGAACCTCGCGAAAGCACTGGGGCCCCGCCTTCGCGGGGATGAGCGGACTGTGGACCTACTGCTGCGCCGGCGTGTCCATCAGGCGTCGCGACAGATAGGTGTATTCCAGCGCCAGACGCCGGGCGGTTTCGCGCAGGTTGGCCCCGGCCGCGTGGCCGCCGTCGGTGTTTTCGTAGAACAGCACCGGATAGCCCAGCTCTTCAAGCCGCGCCGCCGCCTTTCTGGCATGGCCGGGGTGGACGCGGTCGTCCTTGGTCGAGGTGTGGATGAAGACCTCGGGATAGGGCTGGCCCGCGCGCAGGTTCTGATAGGGCGAATATTGCTCGATCCAGGCGCGCTGTTCGGGGATGTCCGGGTCGCCGTATTCGCCCTTCCAGCTGGCGCCCGCCAGCAGCTTGTGGAAGCGCAGCATGTCGAACAGGGGCACCTGGATGACGGCGGCGTTGATCAGGTCCGGGCGCTGGGTCAGCATCGCCCCCATGAACAGCCCGCCCTGCGAGCCGCCCATGATCCCCAGCTTGGGCTGGCTGGTGATGTCGCGGGCGATCAGGTCCAGGGCCACGGCCTGGAAATCCTCATGCGCGCGCTGGCGGTTCTGTTGCAGGGCCGCCTCGTGCCAGCGGGGGCCGAACTCGCCGCCGCCGCGCGTATTGGCGATGACATAGACGCCGCCCCGCTCCAGCCACAGCTTGCCGACCGTCGCCGAATAGCCGGGCAGCAGCGAGCTTTCGAACCCGCCATAGCCGTACAGCAGCGTGGGGTTGGAGCCGTCCAGCGGCATGTCCGCCCTGTGCACCACGAAATAGGGGATCATGGTCCCGTCGGCGGATCGCGCCTCGTGCTGGTCCACCGTCATGCCCGTCGCGTCGAACTTGGCAGGCATGGACTTGACCTGATCGACCGCGCCGGTGGCCGCATCGGCCAGCCACAGGCTGGATGGGTTCAGATAGCCGGTGACGGTGACGAAGACCTTGTCGTCCTTCTCCGAGGCCGAGCCGACGCCGACCGAGACGTTCTGGGGCAGGTCCAGCGTCGTATGCGCCCATTCGCCATCGCTTCCCCGGGGACTGGGCGTATAGACCCGCACCGAACCGCGCACATTGTCATACAGGGCCACGACCAGACGGTTGCGGGTGACGTTGACGCCCTCGATCGCCTGACGCTCGGTCGGGCGCAGCACCAGTCGGGCCGGGGTCGCCGGATCGGCCAGCCAGGTCTCCAGCGGCCAGGCGATCAGATCGCCGGTCTTGAAGTCCTGTCCCGATGGCGCGGTCCAGTCCTGCTTCAACGACACCAGAAGCCGGCCATCGACCAGGCCGCTGATGTCGGACTTGGCCGGCAGTTGCAGCTGGGTCAGGGCGCCGTCGTCGGCGACGCGCCAGGTCTCGGACGAATAGAAGTCCACCGAACGGTTGATCAGGACCGCCTTCACCACCCCGTCGGCGTCGCGCAGCGTATAGCCCGACACCGAGACGTCGGTCGGCTGGCCCGTGAACAGGGTCTGGGCCTGATCCAGGCTCTGGCCGCGCGTCATCCGCTTGACCACCATCGGATAGCCGGAATCGGTCAGGGTGCCGGAACCGAAGTCGCGCGAGACCAACAGCGTGTCCTTGTCGATCCATGATGCGCCGCCCTTGGATTCGGGCAGGACGATGCCGCCCTCGACGAACCTGCGCTCGACGCTGTCGAACTCGCGCAGGGTCACCGCGTCCTTGCCGCCGTTCGACAGGCTGATCAGGCAGTAGCGCTCCTCGGGCTGGAGGCAGGTCGCGCCCTTATAGACCCAGTTCTGGCCCTCGGCCGCCGCCAGGGCGTCGAAGTCCAGGATCGTCTCCCACTGCGGCGTCGCGGTGCGGTAGCTGTCCAGCGTCGTGCGGCGCCATACGCCGCGGACGTGCTGCGCGTCCTGCCAGAAGTTGTCGATATGGCCGTCATGGGTGAAGCCTGGCGACGGGATCCGGTCCTGCGACTGAACGATCTCTAGCGCCTGTTGATGCAGGGTCTCGTAGCGGGGGTCGCCCTGCAGCACGCCCAGCGAATGGGCGTTGTGGGCGCGCACCCATTCCATCGCCCGGTCGCCTTCGACATCCTCCAGCCAGATATAGGGATCGGTCGCTTCGCTGGTCGCAAAACCTGTAGAGGCGGCAGGCGCCGAAGTCGTCGTTTGGGCCATGGCTACCGATGTCAGGCTGGTGGAGGCAAGAAGGGCCGCAAGGACGGCGGCGGAGGAACGGATCATGCGGCGGATTCCGAAATTCTAGGTTGCGCGCACCTTAGCGCCGGGGTCCCGGGCGGCAAGCGACCGCCCCGAAGGTTACGGCTTTGTCATCTTCCCTATTACGAACCCTCGTCAGGGATGCAGAGCAGATTGCCGCAGGCCTTGCAGTGAACCGCATCGGCGTCGTGTTTGTGCAGGCCGCAACGGTCGCAGGGAAAGGAGACCTTGGCCGGTTTGATCAGGGCCTGGGCCAGGCGCAGGAACAGGGTGATCCCGACCAGCATGATGGCGATGGACAGAAGCTTGCCCCACGACCCCGGCAGGGTCACGTCGCCGAACCCCGTCGTGGTCAGGGTGGCCACCGTGAAATACAGGGCGTCGACATAGCCCGCGATACCCGTATGGCCCAGAAAGGTCGCATAGACGAAGCCGGTCGCCACAAAGACGAAGGTGACCAGATTGGCCATGGCGCGGACGATCCCCTCGACCCGCGTGTCATCGAACTTCTGGCCTACCGTGCGCCAGAAGAAGTCCGAGTTCAGCAGGGTCCACAGCCGCAGCATCCGCAGGAAGCCCAGGTTGAACAGCCAGGCCGGAAACAACAGGGTCGCCAGCACGAACAGATCGACCCAGACGATGGGGCGTTTCAGCCAATCCTTGATGTCGGCGTAGGCATAGGCCCGCGCCGCCAGATCCGCCGCCAGCAGGGCGGCGATCACATAATCCAGAACATAGAAGCCCCAGCCCATGTTCTTCAGGATCGGCGAGGCCAGGAAGAAGGCGATGATGGCCACATCGACCATGATCACCGCCAGACGGAACTTCACCGCCAGCGGACGCGAGCCATGATAGAGGTAGCGCAGCCAGGTCCGCAGGCGCAGACCCTCTTCCCTGGGCGCCGCGTCCGGCCTGGCTCCCGCGTCGGTTTTCTTGTGCGCCAAGTGGACCTTCCTCGTTTTCCGAACGTGCGGCCCGGCGAGCCGCCACTGAACAGCGCGCCGTCCCCGGTGTCCAATCCTTCTTCCTGAGCCGGGACGACGAAGAAGACAGGCGTTTTCCCCGGTTCGCGGAACGCCTATATGCCGATCATGACCCGTCCCTTCGTCAAGATGAACGGCGCCGGCAACGACTTCGTCGTCGTCAACGCCCTGGAGCAGCCCTTCCGTCCCACCGTCGATCAGGTGCGGACGCTGGGCGAGCGCGCCTCGGGCGAGGGGTTCGACCAGCTGATCTCTATCGAACCGTCCGACACCGCCGACGCCTTCATGCGGGTGTGGAACGCCGATGGTTCGATGGTGGAGACCTGCGGCAACGCCCTGCGCTGCGTCGGCTGGCTGCTGATGCAGGCCAATGGCGCGGACAAGGTGCTGATCGACACGGCGGGCGGCCCGGCCACCGCGACCCGCGCGGGCGACCACCGCGTCACCGTGGACATGGGCAGGCCGCGTCTGGACTGGACCCAGGCGCCGCTGGCCGAGGCGATGGACACTCGCGGAATCGAGTTGCAGGTCGGGCCCATTGACGATCCGGTCCTGCACACGCCGGGTGTCGTCTCGATGGGAAATCCCCACGTGGTCTTCTTCACCGACCGCCAGGACGACGCCTTCGTCACCGGCTCGGGTTCGCTGGTCGAGCATCACCCGTTGTTCCCGCAAGGGGTCAATGTCGGTTTCGCAAACGTGCTGGACCGCGACCATATCCGCCTGCGCGTCTGGGAGCGGGGCGCGGGCCTGACCAAGGCGTGCGGCACAGGCGCCTGCGCGGCCCTGGTCGCCACGGCCCGGCGAGGCCTGACCGACCGCAAGGCGACCGTGGTCGTGGACGGCGGCGAACTGTTCATCGACTGGGACGCCGAGACCGATCATGTCCTGATGACCGGCCCGGTCGAGATCGAGCGCACCGGCGTCCTGGCGATCTGAAATCCCGCGCCTTTGCGGGAATCCGCACGGACGGGCGCGCGTCGGTCACCTTTTTCGCACATCGTCGAAGCGCCGCCGCACCAGCGTCAGCGGCGTCGCCCGTGATGACGGGACGGCGCGCGATAAGCCCTGGCCGGTTGTCCCGCCCCGTCGCGCGCTTTAGGAACAGGCAAAGCCAATCAGAACGACGCGCCGGAAACGCCTGAAGCCCATGCCCGATCAGACCGACAAACAGACCTTCTCCGATCAGGAAGCTCTCGACTTCCACCGGATCCCGACGCCGGGCAAGATCTCGATGGCGCCGACCAAGCCGATGGCGACCCAACGTGACCTGTCGCTGGCCTATTCGCCGGGCGTGGCCGTGCCGGTGCTGGCGATCGCCGAGGATGCGGACAAGGCCTACGACTACACCGCCAAGGGCAATCTGGTCGCCGTCATCTCGAACGGCACCGCCATCCTGGGTCTGGGCAATCTGGGCCATATGGCCTCCAAGCCGGTGATGGAGGGCAAGTCGGTCCTGTTCAAACGGTTCGCCGACGTCGACAGCTTCGACGTGGAGGTCAAGACCACCGACCCGGACGAGTTCATCACCGTCGTCAAGAACATCGGCGACACCTGGGGCGGCATCAATCTGGAGGACATCAAGTCTCCGGAGTGTTTCGTCATCGAGAGCGAGCTTCAGGACCTGCTGGACATCCCCGTCTTCCATGACGACCAGCACGGCACAGCCATCATCTCGACCGCCGGCCTGATCAACGCCTGCCACGTCGCGGGCAAGCGGCTGGATGAGGTCAAGGTGGTGCTGGCGGGGGCAGGGGCTGCGGGCCTGTCGTCCATCGGCCTGATGAAGGCGGCGGGCGTGAAGCCTGAGAACACCGTCATCTGCGACAAGGACGGCGTGGTCTATAAGGGTCGCGAGATCGCGATGGACCAGTGGAAGGCCGCCCATGCGACCGATACGCCGCTGCGCACCCTGGCCGAGGCCATGGTCGGCGCCGACGTGGTGCTGGGCCTGTCGGCCAAGGGCGCGATCACCAAGGAGATGGTGGCGTCGATGGCGCCCAATCCGATCATCTTCGCCATGGCCAATCCCGACCCGGAAATCACGCCCGAGGACGTGCAGTCGGTTCGCTCCGACGCCATCATCGCCACCGGCCGTTCGGACTATGTGAACCAGGTCAACAACGTCCTGGCCTTCCCCTATCTGTTCCGGGGCGCGCTGGACGTGCGGGCGCGCCGCATCAATCATGAGATGAAGGTCGCCTGCGCCCAGGCCCTGGCGGCGCTGGCGCGCGAGGATGTACCGGACGAGGTCGCCGCCGCCTATCGCGGGCGCAAGCTGAAGTTCGGGCCGGATTATATCATCCCGACCCCGTTCGATCCGCGTCTGATCTGGTACATCCCGCCCTTCGTCGCCCAGGCGGCGATGGATACGGGCGTGGCCCGCGTCCAGATCGAGGACATGGACGTCTATCGCAACGCCCTGCGGTCGCGTGTCGATCCGTCCGCCGCCCTGATGCAGAAGATCAACTCCGCCGTGCGCGGCGGGCCGGACAAGCGCATCGTCTTCGCCGAGGGCGAGGAGCCGGCCGTCATCCGCGCCGCCTGGGGCTTCAAACAGGCCGAACTGGGCACGCCGATCCTGGTCGGCCGTGAGGATCTGATCCGTCAGAACGCCGCCGAGGCCGGATTCAACTTCGACGATCTGGGCATCGAGATCACCAACGCGCGGGTCTCGCCGAACAATGCGGAAGATACCGACTGGCTGTACGAAAAGCTGCAGCGCCGGGGATATCTGCGTCGCGACGTGCAGCGGATGATCAATCAGGACCGCAACTATTTCGCCGCCACCCTGGTCGCCAAGGGCCGGGCCGACGGCATGGTCGCGGGCGTGACCCGCAACTTCAACATGGCGCTGAAGGAAGTCCAGCGCGTGCTGGACGTGGACGACACCCTGATCGGCCTGTCGATCCTGCTGGCCAAGGGCCGCACCCTGTTCGTCGCCGACACCACAATCCACGAACTGCCCAACGCCGAGGAACTGGCCGACATCGCCATCAAGGCCGCCGAGGCGGTGAGAAAGCTGGGCCGCAATCCGCGCGTGGGCTTCCTCAGCTACTCCACCTTCGGCAACCCGCCTGGCGACCGCGCCGAGAAGGTGCGCGAGGCGATCCGCATCCTGGACAAGAAGGGCGTCGATTTCGAATACGAGGGCGAGATGCCGCCGGAAGTCGCGCTCGATCCCAAGGGCCATCCCGCCTACGCCTTCAACCGCCTGACCAAGCCGGCCAACGTCCTGGTCATGCCCGCCATCCATTCGGCCGCCATCTCGACCAAGCTGGTCCAGGCCCTGGGCGGCGCCACCGTGATCGGTCCGCTGCTGGTCGGACTGGAGAAGCCGGTGCAGATCGTGTCCCTGGGCGCCTCGGTCAGCGAAATCATCACCGCCGCCACCTTCGCCGCCTATGACGCCGGTCCGGCCTTCCAGGGATCGGGCCTGACCTCTGCGCCGCGCCCCCCGGCGGCCGTGGTCGAGCGTTGAGCGAACCCTCGCCCTTTCCACCCGCCGCCCCGCCGCCCCGGCGGGTGGAGCCGGGCCTCTATCTGGTCGCCACCCCGATCGGGAACCTGCGCGACATGACGCTGAGGGCGCTGGACGTTCTGGCCGCCGCCGATCTGGTGCTGGCCGAGGACACCCGCGTCACCGCCAAACTGCTGTCGGCCTATGGGCTGAAGGCCAGGCTGGAACGCTGCGACGACCATGCGTCGGGCCGGGCCGCCGAACAGGCGATCGAACGCCTGCGCGAAGGCCATGTGGTGGCCCTGGTGTCCGACGCCGGCACGCCGCTGATCAGCGATCCCGGCTTCGTCGTGGCCCGGGCGGTGATCGCCGAGGGCCTGCCCGTCCATCCGATCCCCGGCGCCTCCAGCCTGCTGGCCGCCCTGTGCATCGCCGGCCTGCCCGCCGACCGGGTGCTGTTCGCCGGCTTCCTGCCGCCCAAGACGGCGGGCCGCACCGCCGCGCTGGAGACACTGAAGGGCCAACGCCAGACCCTGGTCTTTTTCGAAAGCGGGCCACGGCTGAAGGACAGCCTGACCGACATGGCCGCCGTCCTGGGGCCGCGCCCGGCCGCCGTGGCGCGTGAACTGACCAAGCTTTACGAGGAATGCGTGCGCGGCCCGCTGGACCTGCTGGCCGTCGATCCGCGCCTGGACGCGCCCAAGGGCGAGATCGTCGTGGTGATCGGCCCCGGCGAGGACCTGCAGGCGACCGAGGCGGATGCGGACGCCGCCCTGATCGACGCCCTGCAGACCCTGTCGACCGGCGACGCCGCCTCGGAGGTCGCCAAGGCGCTGGGGCTGAACCGCAAGACCCTGTATCGCCGCGCGCTGGAGCTGAAGGGCAAGTGAAGCGCCTGGCCCGCCCCGCGCCGGCCCGTCGCCCCAAGGCGGCGTGGCGTCAGGCGAAGGGCGGGACGGCGTACCGGGCGGGTCATGCGGCCGAATGGGTCGCGGCCGTCTGGCTGATGCTGCGCGGCTATCGGATCCTGGGGTTTCGCCTGAAAGGCCGGGCGGGCGAGATCGACCTTCTGGCCTGTCGCGGCCGGGTGCTGGCGGTGGTGGAGGTGAAGCGGCGTGCGACCATGCAGGCGGCGCGCCTGGCGTTGAAGTCCGCCCAGTTCGACCGGCTGCTCTCGGCGGGCGAGACGATCCGGCGCAATCGGCCTGCCCTGCAACGTCTTGATTTGAGAATTGATATGGTGGCGCTGGCTCCCTGGCGGTTTCCGCGTCATCTTCGCGGCGTCGAACGAGACGGTTGAAGGAACGGCATGACCCGCGAGGAGGCCGAACTTATCCTGACGGCGGCCGGCGAGGCCGACGACGAGGCCTTTCCCCTGCTGGAGGCCGCGATCGCCTGCGCCATCCACGATCACCCTCTGCGCGATCCCGAACCGACCCGCGCCCTGGCCATGACCGCCTGCGCGCGGCTGAAGGAGCGGCTGGGCGGCGAAGGTCCCGATGACGCCCTGTCCGAGACCCTGTGCGCGGACCTGCGCCTGAACGGCGACCTGATCCATTACGACCACCCGGCCAACACCGACATCATCGAGGTGGCCGAGCGGCGGCGCGGCCTGTCCGCTGCCCTGGCCGTCTTCTATCTGCACGCGGCGCGCCATGCGGGCGTGGCTGCGGCGGGCGTGGATTTCCCCGGCCATTTCATGGTGCGCGTCGAGACGGCCGAGGGGCCGGTGGCGCTGGACCCCTTCAGCCAGGGGCGGCTGATCCTGCCCAGCGAACTGACCCGCCGGGCGCTTCGCGCCGGGCTGACGCCGCATGTGGCGGACCGGCTGGATATATTGATGGCGCCGGTGACGGACCGGCAGTCGCTGATCCGGCTGCAGAATGTGCTGTTCAGCCGGGCCATCCGCGACCGCGATTATCAGGCGGCCGAACGCTCGGCCCTGCGCCGCGCCCTGCTGGACCCCGAGGATCACCGCCCCTGGCTGGACGTGGCCTCCGCGCGTGAGAAACAGGGCGCCCTGGCTGGCTCGCTCCAGGCCCTGTCGCGCGCCCGCGGCCTGAACGGACCGGAGGAGGCGCGGCGCTTCTCCACCTTCGAGCGGGTGCGTTTGCAGCTGAACTAGACGACCGCCTCGCCCCTCAACAACCTCGGCAAATCCCCCGTGGCGCCGCCCGCCTCCTGCATGAAGGCGCGGCGCAGGGGGCCGATGCGGTTGACCGCCGCCATCCCCAGGTCGCGCGCCAGACGGATCGGGGCGATGTCGTTGGAGAACAGCCGAACGAAGGCGTCGAAGCCCGCCGCCAGGGCCGCATTGTCGAACCGGCGCCAGCGGGCGTAGCGGTCCAGCACGGTCTCGGCGCCGATGTCTTCGCCTAAACGCGCGGCCTCGGCCAGAACCTCGGCCAGGGCGGCAGCGTCCTTCAACCCCATGTTCAGCCCCTGGCCCGCGACCGGGTGAACGCCGTGGGCCGCGTCGCCGATCAGGGCGATGCGCGGCGCGACCAGTTTCTCGGCCAGGCTGAGCGACAGCGGATAGACGAAGCGCGGTCCCTCGACCGTTGCCCCGTTCAGAAACTCGCCGAACCGCCGCATCAGATGGGCGTGGAAGGCGTCGTCGGAGGCGGAGCGCAAGGCCTCGCCCCGCCGGGTGGTCTCGGTCCAGACCAGGCTGGCGCGCTGGTCGGTCAGCGGCAGGATGGCGAAGGGGCCGCCCGGCAGGAAATACTCATGGGCGACATTGCCGTGGTCGCGGCCCAGCCGAACCGTGGCCACCACGCCGCTCTGGCCATAGCCCCAGCCCACGGTCTCGATGCCCGCCGCGCGGCGCACGACGGAGCCGCGCCCCTCGGCGCCGACCACCAGCGGCGCGGTCAGGACCGATCCGTCCGCCAGCGTCACCGTCGCCTTGCCCGCATCGGTGGCGACAGTCGCGACGGTCGCCGGCGCCCGGACCGCGATCCCGGCCGCCGTCACCGCCTCGGCCAGGGCGGCGCGGATGCGGCGGTTCTCGACCATATAGCCCAGCGGCTCGCCGCCCGTCCGGCCGCCGATCTCCTCGGCGTCGAAGCGCAGGAAGGCGGGCAGGGCGGGGCGGCTGGCGGCGCCCGGCCGGCGTCCGTCCGTCACCAGAATATGGTCCATGCGACAGGCGTGGGGCCGCAGCGCCTCGCCCAGGCCCAGGGCGTCCAGCATGCGGAAGGTCGAAAAGGCGATGGCGGTGGACCGCCCGTCGAAGGTCGGCGCCAACTGAGCGTCGAACGGCTGGGGGTCGATCATCACCACCTTCAGGCCGCCCTGCGCCGCCGCCAGGGCGAAGGCCGCACCCGTAAGGCCCGCGCCGGCGATGACGATGTCGTAGCGTTCGATCTCGGACATGACAGGCTTGTCGCCCCGTGCGGTCCAAAGGTCCAGAGGGCGGTTTGCCTCCACTCGTTTTACGGGGCCGCGCCGAAACCGCACCGTCAAGCTGGTAAACAGCCCTTTAACCCTGAGGGTGCGACAAGGGCCGTCGAACGTCAGCCGCCCGGAAGGTTCGCCCTTCATGTCCACCGCCCTCGCCGTCGGCCGTCAGGCCTGGATCAGCGCCCGCATCCTGTGGGGCGCGCCTTTCGTGGTGCGGTTCCGGGGCGTGTTGCAAGCCCTGCTGGCGACCCTGTTGCTGATCGCCCTGCTGTCGTGGAACCCGGCGGACGCCAGCCTGAACGCCGCCTCCACCCTGCCGACCACCAACTGGCTGGGGGCGAACGGCGCCCTGTTCGCCGATCTGTTCATGCAGTCGCTGGGTCTGGCGGCCTGGCCGGCGGCCCTGCTGCTGGTCGCCTTCGGCCTGGCGCGGGCGGTCGGCGACGCGATCCAGCAGCGCCTGAAGCCCACGCCGTTGAAGGCCCTGGCCGCGACGGGCGGGGTCCTGGCCCTGTCCGCCGCCCTGGCGGCCCTGGCGTCGCCGGCGGCCTGGCCGTTGGCGGCGGGGCTGGGCGGCCTGTGGGGTGACGGTCTGACCGAGCTGACGGCCAAGGCCATCGGCGCCCTGCACATTCCCGGCGCGCGGATCGTCGCGGGCCTGATCTTCCTGATCGCGGGCCTGTGGCTGGTCGGCTTCGCCATCGGTCTCCGGGCCATGGATTTCCTGGACGCCCTGCATTGGGGACGGTCGTTGAAGGCGCAGACGTCCCGCCCGCCCGCCCATGCCGCGCGCGAAAAGGCCCCCCGCGAGAAAGCCCCGCCCAAGGCGCGCCAGCCACGCGCCGCGCCGGTGCAAGACGCTCCATCTTCCGTCGAGGGGTCGGCCGATCCGGAGCCGCAGACCGCCTATGACGACCTGCCGCCGTGGGAGGACGAGGCTGCGCCTTCGGCCCCAAGCGCCGCACGCGGCGCGGCCGCCCGCGCGATCGAGCCGCGCGTCGCGGCGGTCAAGGCGCCCAAGGCCAGGAAGGATGACCTGGACCAGCAGGCCTTCGACTTCACCCGACCCGAAGGCGATTTCGACCTGCCGCCGCTGGGCATACTGACCAAGCCGGCCCAGCGCGTCGGTTCGGTGGACGAGGATTCGCTGAAGCAGAACGCCAAGATGCTGGAAGGCGTGCTGCAGGAGTTCGGCGTGCGCGGCGTGATCGACCAGATCAGGCCCGGCCCGGTCGTAACCCTGTACGAACTGGTCCCGGCGCCCGGCGTGAAACATGGCCGCGTCGTGGCCCTGGCCGACGACATCGCCCGCTCCATGTCCGCCCGCGCCTGCCGCATCAGCGTGGTCCAGGGGCGCAACGCCATCGGCATCGAACTGCCCAACGCCAAGCGTGAGACCGTCTATCTGCGCGACCTTCTGGCCAGCGCCGAATACGACAAGAAGGGCCATCTGCTGCCGCTCGCGCTGGGCGAGACCATCGGCGGCGAACCCTATGTCGCCGATCTGGCGCGGATGCCGCACCTGTTGATCGCGGGCACCACCGGCTCGGGCAAGTCGGTGGGGGTCAACGCCATGATCCTGTCGATCCTGTATCGCCACAGCCCGGCCGAATGCCGCTTCATCATGATCGACCCCAAAATGCTGGAGCTGTCGGTCTATGACGGCATTCCGCACCTGCTGGCGCCCGTCGTCACCGATCCGAAAAAGGCCGTCGTCGCCCTGAAATGGACGGTGCGGGAGATGGAGGATCGCTATCGCCGCATGTCCAAACTGGGGGTGCGCAACATCGCCAGCTACAACGAGCGCGCCCGCGAAGCGCAGGAGAAGGGCGAGCATTTCGAACGCACGGTCCAGACCGGCTTCGACGATCAGGGCCGCCCGGTTTACGAGTCCGAGAAGATACGGCCCGAGCCTCTGCCCTTCCTGGTCGTGGTCATGGACGAAATGGCCGACCTGATGCTGGTCGCGGGCAAGGACGTCGAAGGCGCCGTCCAGCGTCTGGCCCAGATGGCGCGGGCGGCGGGCATCCACCTGATCATGGCGACGCAGCGGCCGTCGGTGGACGTCATCACCGGCACCATCAAGGCCAACTTCCCGACCCGGATCTCCTTCCAGGTCACGTCAAAGATCGACAGCCGCACCATCCTGGGCGAACAGGGCGGCGAGCAGCTGCTGGGTCAGGGCGACATGCTCTATATGGCGGGCGGCGGGCGCATCACCCGCCTGCACGGGCCGTTCGTGGACGACAAGGAAGTCGAGGATGTCTGCAAACACCTGAAGGCCCAGGCCGAGCCGGACTATCTGGACCTGATCACCGACGAGCCGGACGGCGACGGCGACAACGGGTTCGACGAGGGCGGCGGCGGAGGATCGGGCGACGACCTGTATGACCGCGCCGTCGCCGTGGTCACCCGCGACCGCAAGGCCTCGACCAGCTATGTCCAGCGTCGCCTCCAGATCGGCTACAACCGCGCCGCCTCCCTGATCGAGCGGATGGAGCAGGAAGGCGTGGTCAGCCCCGCCAACCACGCCGGCAAGCGCGACGTCCTGGCCGGCCCGCCGCCGATGGTGTGATGATCTCGTCTCCTCCCTGCTTAGCGGGGAGGTGGCGCGGCGCGTCTTCGCGCCGTGACGGAGGGGTCTTTCACCGCATCTCTGGCGTCAGTGGGACTTCAAGAGCCCCTCCCCCACGCTACGCGCGGTCCCCCTCCCCATCGCGATGGGGAGGAGACGACATGCAACCGTCCTCTCCCACGCCCGTTCTCCACCCCGCCATCGCGTCCAAGCTTCAGCATTTCGATGAACAGGGCTTCATCGCAGCGCCGGAATATGGTCAGGCTCGCGTCATTCCGACGCCAAGCCGGCCGGGCAAGACGGCAGGATCGACAACCATCCCGAACGGGAGACGGACTTCATGACCTCGCGCGCCAAGACCGTGGCAATCGCCACCCCCGACCTTAACCGCCGCGGCCTGCTGCTGGGCGCGGGCCTGACCACCGGCCTGATCGCCGTGGGCGCCTTCGACGCCGCCCGGGCCCAGTCCAACCTGTCGGCCGATGACCAGGCGGTCGTGCAGCAGGCGCAGGGCTATCTGCAGGCCCTGACCTCGGCCCAGGGGACGTTCACCGAGACCGGCCCCAATGGCCAGACCCGCCAGGGCCGCTTCTATCTGCAGCGGCCAGGCAAGATGCGGTTCGAATATACCGATCCGGCCGGGCTGCTGGTGGTGTCGGACGGCTATAACGTCAAACGCTATGACCCGCGCCTGAACACTTTCCAGCAGGTGCCGCTGGGTCGCACGCCCCTGTCCACCTTCCTGGCGCGCAACGTCCGCCTGGACCAGGGCGTGCGCATCGAGCGGGTGACGCGCATGGCGTCGGGCGCCTTCGCCATCACCGCGCGCGACGCCGGCCGCCCTAACGACGGCCAGGTCGTGCTGGCCTTCGCCGGCGATCCCGTGCGGCTGCACGAATGGACGATCACCGATCCGCAGGGCGCGCGCACCCGCACCCAGCTGACGTCGCTGCAACCGGCGTCGAACCTGTCGGCGCGCCTGTTCCAGCTCAGCGATCCGACACGCCGGCCCGGCCGCAACTGATCGCGGGACGGCGAGAGGACGGGGGCGAGTGACCATTCCTCAACCCCTGTTCCCCTAAGCTGTCGGCCATGAGCGCGACCGTCCCGCCGTCCGGCGTCCCATCGTTGAAGTGGACCGTGGCGGCGGGCGGCGCGGCGTTCGCCCTGTTCCTGCTGGGCGCCCTGGTCGTCGAGCCGGCCCTGAACCGGCTGATCGAACCGAACGCACCACCTGTCAGACCCCTGGCCCGGGGGCAGGTCGTGATCGGCGACCCGGTGGTTTCCGGGCGATATGTCTCGACAGGTTCGGACACGCGCGCGCCGCTGGCGGTCCAGGTCGAGGGCGGCGGTCTGACGGTCGAGGGGGCGGGGCGTCTGCTTGCCACGCCGCACCGGCTGGTGGGCGCCGACCAGAAGGCCGACGGGGCGCGAACCTTCGCCGAGGCCATGGGCGCGCCCGCCGCCGCCCAGATCGAAATCCGCAGGGTCCTCGCCGACGAGGACAGCCGATTGTGCGCCGGTCAGGCCGTGGGCTGGCTGGCGCTGGCGGTGCGGCGCGACGGCTTTCTGCTGATGCCCGTGCGTCAGGGACCGCCGCCCGGCGCCCTTGTGGCCCAGGATCGGCTGTGCGCCGTGCGGGATTTCAGCCGGTGATCCGCGCTTTGATCCTGGCGGCCCTGATCGGCGCGGCGGCGGCCCTGTGGACCTGGACCCTGCCGGGCGCAGCTGAGACCGGCGCGCCGAGCGATGCAGTGGTCGTCCAGGTGCTGGACAACGGTTTTCACACCGATCTGGCCGTGCCGCGCGCGGCCCTGATGCGGCGCGGCGGCCCCCTGGCCCAGGCGGTCGCGAGACTTGGGCCCGGCGACTGGATTCTGATCGGCTGGGGCGACGCGCGCTTCTATGTGGATCAGAGCCCGATCGTGGATCGTCTGCCGGACGGCGCCCGCGCCTTCTTCCGGCCGGGCAATGCGTCGGTCGTCATGCTGGACCCGGCCGCTGTCGACCCTCGCCTGACCCATGGCGAGGACAGCGCGAGCCTGACCCTGACGCAGGGGCGGTTCGACCGGCTGGCCGCCCGCGTGGAGCAGTCGCTGGCCCTGTCCCACGGCGCGGCTCGCGTCGCCGCCTCCCGCCCCGGCGACGACGCCCGCTTCTTCGCCAGCCGAGAAAGCTTTTCGATCGGCCACCTGTGCAACCATTGGACAGCCGCGGTGCTGAACGCCGGGGGCGTGCCGGTTCGGCCGGTTCGATCGATCACCTCGGCCGAGGTGATGCGGTCCGTTCGGGCGTCGGAGCAGGCCGGGAAGCCGGAGCGAAAACTGGACACGCGCCCGGCGCAGGACTAGACCGCCCGACTTTCGCCTATCCGGCCGGGTCCGATCCCCTGCGGGCGAACACGAAGGAGAGGCCGATGGCCCACAAGCAACATACGCGAAATTCCTCAGGCCCCGCAGGGCCCAGCCAGCGTCAGCTGCGCGCCGGCGAGCTGATCCGTCACGCCCTGGTCGACATCCTGCGCGAGGAGGATATCCACGACGAGGCCCTGGTCGGCGTGTCCGTCACCGTGACCGAGGTGCGGCTGTCGCCCGACCTGAAACACGCCACCTGTTTCGTGGAGCCGCTGGGCGCGGGCGTCGAGACGGCGCCGACCAACGGCCACGAAAGCGAGATCATCAAGGCGCTGAACGCCCATGCCAAGTTCCTGCGCGGCCAGCTGGGTCGCCGACTGGACATGAAGTTCACGCCCGACCTGCGCTTCCGTCACGACGAAAGCTTCGACGCCGCGACCCATATGGACCGTCTGTTCGACGATCCCCGCGTCCGCGCCGACCTGGGACACCGCGACGAAGACGAGAACGATCAATGATCCTCGGGCCTCAAACAGGGCGACACGCGGCAGGCCCAGCGTAATGGCCCGCAAGAAGAAGGGCGAGGTGGTCGACGGCTGGATCTGTCTGGACAAGCCGTTCGAGATGGGATCGACCGAGGCGGTCAGCCGCATCCGCCGCCTGTTCAACGCCCAGAAGGCCGGTCACGCCGGCACGCTGGACCCGCTGGCCAGCGGCATCCTGCCCATTGCGCTGGGCGAGGCGACCAAGACCGTGCCGATGATGATGGAGGCGCAGAAAATCTATCGCTTCACCATCAACTGGGGCGTTTCGACCGATAGCGTGGACCGCGAGGGCGAGATCATCGGCCGTTCCGACGTGCGGCCGACCGTGGATCAGGTGAAGGCCGCCCTGCCCGCCTTCGTCGGCGAGATCGACCAGACCCCGCCGCGTTTTTCCGCCATCAAGGTGGACGGCGCCCGCGCCTATGACCTGGCGCGCGACGGGGTGGCGTTCGAACTGCCGTCGCGGCGCGTGACCATCCATTCGGCCGAGGTCAGTGACGCACCCGACGCCGACCATGTGGAATTGACCATCCGCACCGGCAAGGGCGTCTATGTCCGTTCGCTGGCGCGCGATCTGGCGGCGGTTCTGGGCGCCGAGGGTCACGTCAGCGCCCTGCGGCGCGAGCGCGTCGGCCCGTTCAGCACGGAAAACGCCGTCACTCTGGATTCTCTGGAAGAAATGGTGCATAGGGGCGCCGCCTCGGAAGGCTTGCTTGCCGTCGCGACCGCTCTGGACGACATCCCGGAACTGGCCGTGACGGATCAGGACGCCTTCTCGCTTCGGCAGGGACGCCCGATCGTTCTGCTCCCCCGTCAGGTGGAAACCCTCAAAGACCGTCTTTCGGACGGTTCGCGCACGGTTTCAGCCTTTCAGGGCCAGACCCTCGTCGCGCTGTGTCAGTTGCGGGCCGGCCGGTTAGAACCCGACCGCGTTTTCAACCTCTAGGCCCACGCCATCCGGCAAGGGCCGAGACCCCACGGCCTCAAGCAGCGCGAAAGCGCGATAGGCCAAGAAAGGACTCTTTCGATGTCGGTTACTGCTGAACGCAAGCACGAGATCATCGCCGATAACGCCCGCACCGCTGGCGACACCGGCTCGGCCGAGGTTCAGGTCGCGATCCTGTCGGAACGCATCGCCAACCTGACCGAACACTTCAAGACCCACAAGAAGGACAACCACTCGCGTCGTGGCCTTCTGAAGATGGTGTCGCAACGTCGCCGCCTGCTCGACCACCTGAACAAGGTCGACGCCGGTCGCTACCAGGCGCTCATCGCCAAGCTGGGCCTTCGCCGCTAAGGCGCGGGACCGCGATAGAGATCATTTCGAGGCGCGGGCGGTCACGTCCGCGCCTCGTTGTTTTCCTAGCTGTTGCTTTGCCGACCCGCGCGCCGCGGGACTGAAACGGCGCAGACGCGAGGGCCAGTCTGGTCCTCGCCGGGTCTTCCGCGATGGCGCGGCGATCCACGGACCTCGGGACTGAACGCCCCGCGCTCCACCCAATGATGGGAACCCGCGCGGAATACGCCGCCCGGGATACGAAAGACGAAATATGTTCGATATCAAACGCAAGACGATCGAGTGGGCCGGACGCCCGCTGACCCTGGAAACGGGCCGCATCGCCCGCCAGGCTGACGGCGCCGTGCTGGCGACCTACGGCGAGACCGTGGTTCTGGCCACCGTCGTCTATGGCCGCGCCCCCAAGCCGGGCCTGGATTTCTTCCCCCTGACCGTCAACTACCAGGAAAAGACCTTCGCCGCCGGCAAGATCCCCGGTGGCTACTTCAAGCGTGAAGGCCGTCCGTCGGAAAAGGAAACCCTGGTTTCGCGCCTGATCGACCGTCCGATCCGCCCGCTGTTCGTCAAGGGCTTCAAGAACGAGACCCAGGTCGTCATCACCGTGCTGCAGCACGACATGGAGAACGATCCGGACGTTCTGGGCATGGTCGCCGCCTCGGCTGCTCTGACCATCTCGGGCGTGCCCTTCATGGGCCCGATCGGCGCCGCACGCGTCGGCCTGATCGACGGTGAGCTGGTGCTGAACCCAACCGTCGACCAGATCCCCGGCTCGGAGCTGGACCTGGTGGTCGCCGGTACGCAAGACGCCCTGATGATGGTCGAATCCGAAGCCAAGGAGCTGTCGGAAGAGAAGATGCTGGAAGCCCTGATGTTCGCGCACGCGGGCATGCAGCCGGTGATCGACGCCATCATCGACCTGGCCGAACACGCCGCCAAGGAGCCGTTCGACTTCCAGGCCGAAGACCACTCCGACGTCGTGGCCTCGATCAAGTCGCTGGTCGGCGCGGACATCAAGGCCGCCTACACCCACGCCGGCAAGTACGAGCGCCGCTCGGGCGTCGACGCGGCCAAGAAGACCGCCGCCGCCAAGCTGGTGAAGACCGACGAGAACCCCGACGGCGTCGACGGCTCCAAGTTCTCGGCCGCCTTCAAGGAATGCGAAGCCGAGGTTCTGCGTCGCGACATCATCGAGAACGCCCACCGCGTCGACGGCCGCGCCCTCGACAAGGTCCGCGCCATCGTGTCGGAAGTCGGCGTCCTGCCGCGCACCCACGGTTCGTCGCTGTTCACGCGCGGCGAAACCCAGGCCCTGGTCGTCGCCACCCTGGGCACCGGCGAAGACGAGCAGTACATCGACAGCCTGCAGGGCACCTACAAGGAAAGCTTCCTGCTGCACTACAACTTCCCCCCCTATTCGGTGGGTGAAGCGGGCCGCATGGGTTCGCCCGGCCGTCGCGAGATCGGTCACGGCAAGCTGGCCTGGCGCGCGATCCGTCCGATGCTGCCGTCCAAGGAAGACTTCCCCTACACCATCCGCCTGGTGTCGGAGATCACCGAGTCGAACGGCTCGTCCTCGATGGCGACGGTCTGCGGTTCGTCGCTGGCCCTGATGGACGCGGGCGTTCCGCTGATCCGCCCGGTCTCGGGCATCGCCATGGGCCTGATCCTGGAGCCGTCGGGCGAGTTCGCCATCCTGTCGGACATCCTGGGTGACGAAGATCACCTGGGCGACATGGACTTCAAGGTCGCCGGCACGTCGCAGGGCATCACCAGCCTGCAGATGGACATCAAGGTCGCCGGCATCACCAAGGAGATCATGGAACAGGCCCTGACGCAGGCTTCGGCCGGTCGCCTGCACATCCTGGACGAGATGTCCAAGGCCATGGATGCGCCGCGCACCGAACTGGGCGAACACGCGCCGAAGATCGAAACCATCAAGATCGCGGTCGACAAGATCCGTGAAGTGATCGGTTCGGGCGGCAAGGTGATCCGCGAGATCGTCGAGAAGACCGGCGCCAAGATCGACATCGGCGATGACGGCACCATCAAGGTCGCCGCCAACGACCAGGAGAAGATCGACGCCGCCAAGGCCTGGATCCAGTCCATCGCCTCGGAACCGGAAGTCGGAACCATCTACTCCGGCAAGGTCGTGAAGGTCGTCGACTTCGGCGCCTTCGTGAACTTCTTCGGCGCCAAGGACGGCCTGGTCCACGTGTCCCAGATCGCTCTGGAACGCGTCGCCAACCCGGCTGACGTTCTGTCGGAAGGCCAGGAGGTCAAGGTCAAGTTCCTGGGCTTCGACGACCGCGGCAAGACCAAGCTGTCGATGAAGGTCGTCGATCAGGCGACGGGTGAAGACCTGACCGCCAAGATCAACGCCGAACGCGCCGAGCGCGGCGAAGAGCCTCTGTCGGAAGACACCGGCGGTCGCCCCAAGCGTGAAGGCGGCGGTGATCGCGGCGGCGATCGCGGACGTCGTCGTCGCGACTAATGCGATGTCGTAAGGAAGACTGAGAGGAGGCCCGGCGGAACGATCCGCCGGGCCTTTTTCTTGGCCCGGCCGACGTCGCTTGCGGCGATTTCACTTGCCGCATCCGCCCGTGCGGTCTCCATTGCCGCATCGTCCGTGGGGAGAACGTCATGCTGGATCGTCGCCGCCTTCTTCAGTCCGCCGCGCTGGGCGCCGGGCTTTACGCCGTCGGGGGCGCTGTCGGAGGCGCGGCCGCCGCGGCCCGCCCGCAGGATGGCGATGCCGCCGGAGGCGTGGACGGCGCCTTCAAGAGCTTCATGGACAAGACGTTCGAGGGCACGCTGGACCGCGCGCCCGAGGTCGTGACCATGTTCGGCCTGGACAAGGGCGCGCGCGCCGTCGCCAAGTCGCAGCTGACAGCCCCGACCCGCGTCGAGGAAGAGGACCAGCGCGCCTTCATTCGCCAGCAGGCCGCCGACTTGGGCCGCATCGACAGGCGCGCTCTGTCGCCCCGCAATCTGAACTATTACGACAGCATCAAGGATAATCTGGACGGGGTCATCGCGACCTATGACATCCCCTATGGCCAGGGCGGCTGGCCCAATCCGTATCGGGTCAGCCAGCAGGGTGGCGCCTATCAGTCCACGCCGGACTTCCTGGCCAATCAGCACACCATCGAAACCGCCGCCGACGCCGACGCCTATGTGGCGCGGGTCAACGCCTTCGCCGACGTCCTGACCGCCGAGACGGATCGGCTGAAGGAGGAGTATGCGCTGGGCGTCGTGCCGCCCGATTTCATTCTGGCCAAGGCGATCCGTCAGCAGGATGGCGTCCTGGCCACCCCGGCGGCGACCTCGCCCCTGACGAAATCGGTGACGGACCGCACCCAGGCCAAGGGGCTGACCGGCGACTGGGGCGCCCAGGTCCAGCGCCTGATCGAGACGCGGGTCTATCCGGCCCTGGCCGCGCAGAACGCGGTGCTGAAGGGCGCACAGGCCCGCACGACGCACGAGGCCTCGGTGCGCCGCCTGCCGCAGGGCGAGCAGTATTACGCCAACAGCCTGCGCTACATCACCACCACCCGGCTGACGGCGGACGAGATCCATCGCACCGGCGTCGAGCAGATGGCCGAACTGACCGCCCGCGCCGACGGCCTGCTGAAGGCGCAAGGGCTGACGCAGGGGTCGGTGGCCCAGCGGATCGCGGCCCTGGGCGACGACCCCAAATACATCTACGCCAATACGGACGCGGGCAAGGCCGAGCTGATCGCCAAGCTGAACGCCCAGATGGCGGACATGCAGGCCCGGCTGCCGAACGCCTTCGGTCGCCTGCCCAAGGCCTCGGTCCAGATCAAGCGCGTCCCGCCCGAGATCGAGGCCGGGGCGCCGATGGGCTATTACAACTCGCCCAGCCTGGATGGCGCGCGGCCCGGCATCTACTGGATCAATCTGAAGGATACGGCGGAATGGCCGTCCTGGTCCCTGCCGACCCTGACCTATCACGAGGCCACGCCGGGCCACCATCTGCAGATCAGCCTGCAGCAGGAGAGCGAGTCTGCGCCCCTGCTGATGAACCTGCTGGGCTTCTCCAGCTATGTCGAGGGCTGGGGGCTTTACGCCGAACAGCTGGCCGACGAACTGGGCGCCTATGAGAACGATCCGACAGGACAGATCGGCTACATTCAATCGCTGATGTTCCGCGCCGCGCGCCTGGTGGTCGACACCGGCATCCATTCCAAGGGCTGGAGCCGCGAACAGGGCATCCGCTACATGATGGAGGCCTATGGCGACCAGGAAGGGGCGGCGACGTCCGAGGTCGAACGCTATTGCGGCTGGCCGGGCCAGGCCTGCGCCTACAAGGTCGGGCACAACGAATGGGTCCGGCTGCGCGAGACGGCCAAGACGACCCTGGGGCCCAAGTTCGACATCAAGGGCTTCCACGACACGGCGCTGGCCGCCGGCGGCGTGCCGCTGTCGGTGCTGGAGCGGATCGTCAACGGCTGGGTCGCGGCCCAGGCCTAGTCGGCGACGGTCAGGCCGTCGATCTGGCGCAGACGGTTGTGGATGTCGGTGGCGGCGACGGCGGCCTCGGCGGTCGCCACAGCGATCTGGTTCAGGCCGCGCACGACGTCCCCGGCGGCGTAGAGGCCCGGCACGCTGGTCGCCTGGTGCAGATCGACCTCCAGCCGACCGTCGTCGGACAGGCGTGCGCCCAGCCTTTGGGCCAGTTCGGCGTTCGGCGACGTGCCCAGCGCCGAATAGATCAGGTCGAAGGTTCGCGTCTGGGCCGATCCGCCCGGCCCCTTCCAGGTCAGGGCCGTCACCCGATCCTGCTCCAGCTCTACGGCCTCCAGCGGGGAGAAGATCAGTTCGATCCCCAGCCGGTCCAGTTCGTCGCGGCGGGTCAGGGCGTCCGGCGGGCCGATGTGGATCAGGGTCACGCGATCGGAGTAGGTGCGCATGAAGGCGGCCTCGCGCGCGCCCTTGTCGCTGTGGCCGATGACGGCGACGACCTTGCCGGTCGCCTCATAGCCGTCGCAGATCGGACAGATACGGACCAGAGCCCGCTGCACCGCCCGCTCGACCCCCGGCAGGTCGGGATGGTGGTCGACGACGCCGGTGGCCAGAAGGGCGGCGCGGGCGCGCAGGCTGCGGCCATCCATCTCGGCGACGAAGCCCTGACCGTCACGGGCCAGGGCCTCGACCCGGCCCGGCGCGATGACCGCGCCGTATTCCTCGGCCTGTTCGCGCATCCTGGCCAGGATGTCGGGACCGGAGACTCCGGCGGGAAAGCCGGGCGTATTGTGGCTGAGCGGGATCCAGCACGCGCGGGGCTGTCCGGCGTCGATCACCAGGGTCCGCCTGCGAAAACGGGCGAGGTAGGTCGCGGCCGTCAGGCCGGCGGGGCCGGCGCCGATGACCAGGACCTCGGGGTCGTTCACCGCGTGCGCCACGCGACAGGCCAGAAGTCGGACGGCACGCCCGCGCATTCGCCCATGGTGCTTTCCTGCGTCAGGACGAACCGCTGGCCGGTCCAGGTCCAGGTCTGCTGCACGCCGCAGTCGCCGATGCCGCGCCCCCTGGCGAAGGCGGACAGGGTGCGCGAGCCGGGATCATATTCGCCATTGACGGTCGCATTGTCGGGCATGTTCGGATCGGCGCCCGGCCCGGCCGTGCCGACCAGGGCCGCCGGTCGCGGATCGCGCCCGCCCGGGCCGGTCACATACCAGTTGTGGGTGAGGTTATAGGCGCCCGAGCCGCAGGGCACGGCCCACAGTTCAGTGCGGGCGTCCAGCCGGGCGGACATGACCATGTCGCCCACCGCCGGCATGGCCGATTCCTTCAGGCAGTCGCCAACCTCGGTGCGGGACCGAAGGGCGGCGGGCAGGGTCTGGTTCTGATCGCCGAAGCCGGACTGACTGACGGCGGGCGCGGCCGCCACAGTCGGCAGGACGGGTGCGACCGGCACGCTGGAGGCCGGCTTGTCGCCACGACGCATCAGGGCCGTGGGCGTGTCGAGGCGGCCCTGTTTCTCGTCGATCCACAACAGGGCGGCCGCCGCGCCGTGCAGGGAGATGTCCTGGCTCGAGACGCCGCGAACGGTCATGACCTTGCCCTGGCTCAGGGCGTCGATGACGGGGCGGGCGTCGCCGGCGATCTGGCCGATCGGGGCGTCGTCCTCGCTGGCGTCGTTCAACGCGGCGGCGAAGTCGCGGCCGTCGATCGTCAGGCCGATGCGGGCCGGGCCCTTGGCGTCCCCGTCCGGCCAATAGCCGAACACCACCTGAGGCTTGGCGTCCGGACCGGGGTCGAGCGCGAGGCGGACCCAGCCGCCGTTGTTGCCCGAGGTGAAGCCGAAGGCCCAACAGGTCCCGTCGTTGCCGCAGGTGGCGCTCCAGTCGCGGAACTGTTTCGTCTCGCTGGTGATCTGAAGCACGGGCGCGGCGACGGGGGTTTGGACGGGAGCGGCTGCGGCCTTGGGCGCGCCCGCCTTCTTTGTCGCATCCTTGTCGCCGCAGGCGGCCAGGGCGAGGGCGGACGCGGCGACCGCGATCATCAGGCGTGCAGGGATCATGCCTTCTTCAACTCCGACGGCTTGTGCGCCGCGCGTGCGCCGGTCTTGGCGCTCTCGACGACATATTCCGGATTGTCGGGAGAGGCCGCAACCCTGTGGCCCTTGATATGGGTTTCAGAGGTGACCTTCCTGACCACCTTGCCGGTGGTCGCGCCCTGGCTGTGATCCCATTTTACGCGATCACCGGCCTTGAAGGTCTTTTCCGGCATGGCTGTGCTCCCTGCGGCCCCGCTTGGTGCTCAGCGATCAGCCGGCGCATCAGTTCCGCGTCGATCACCGGCGGGGTCTCGCAAAAGACCAGGATCCACTGCTCGACCAGGTCGCGCTCTTCATCCGTCATGCCGTCGTCCGTCGTCGTTTCGGGGTCTGAGGGAATCCCAGGACGCGCATCGGGTTCAGCTTGACGGCGGACGGCTTTTTCCGGGCAGGGTTAACGCGGGGCTGGGGTTTGCGTGAACGCGCGGCCCCGCTATACCGCCGCCACGATATTCCTTCCCAAAAGCTCATAGGCGGACACGCGCATGGCCAAGATCAAGGTCGAAAACCCCATCGTCGACATCGACGGCGACGAAATGACCCGCATCATCTGGCAGATGATCAAGGACAAGCTGGTCTTCCCGTTCCTGGACCTGGAGCTGGACTATTACGACCTGGGCATGGAGCACCGCGACGCCACCGAGGACCAGGTGACCATCGACGCCGCCCACGCGATCCAGAAGCACGGCGTCGGCGTCAAGTGCGCCACCATCACCCCTGACGAAGCGCGCGTCGCCGAGTTCGGCCTGAAGAAGATGTGGAAGTCGCCGAACGGCACCATCCGCAACATCCTGGGCGGCGTGGTCTTCCGCGAGCCGATCATCTGCTCGAACGTGCCGCGCCTTGTTCCGGGCTGGACCCAGCCGATCGTCGTGGGCCGTCACGCCTTCGGCGACCAGTACAAGGCCACCGACTTCCTGATGCCCGGTCCCGGCACCCTGACGATCAAGTTCGTCGGCGAGGACGGCGAAGTGATCGAACACGAGGTTTACAAGGCGCCGGGCGCCGGCGTGGCCATGGCCATGTACAACCAGGACGCCTCGATCCGCGAGTTCGCCCACGCCAGCTTCGCCTATGGCCTGCAGCGCAACTATCCGGTCTATCTGTCGACCAAGAACACGATCCTGAAAGCCTATGACGGCCGCTTCAAGGACCTGTTCCAAGAGGTGTTCGACGAACACTACGCCGCCGAGTTCAAGGCGCGCGGCCTGACCTATGAACACCGTCTGATCGACGACATGGTCGCGGCCGCGATGAAGTGGTCGGGCGGCTTCGTCTGGGCGTGCAAGAACTATGACGGCGACGTGCAGTCGGACGTGGTGGCGCAAGGCTTCGGCTCGCTGGGCCTGATGACCTCGGTCCTGATGACGCCGGACGGCAAGGTGCTGGAGACGGAAGCCGCCCACGGCACCGTGACCCGCCACTATCGCCAGCACCAGAAGGGCGAGGCCACCTCGACCAACTCCATCGCCTCGATCTTCGCCTGGACGCGCGGCTTCAAGCACCGCGCCAAGCTGGACGGCAACACCGCCCTGGACCAGTTCGCCGACACCCTGGAGAAGGTCGTCGTCGACACCGTCGAAAGCGGCTCGATGACCAAGGACCTGGCGCTGCTGGTCGGCGACCAACAGGGCTGGCTGACCACCGAGGGCTTCCTCGACAAGGTGGCCGAAAACCTGAAGGCCGCCCTGCCCGACGTCGGCTAAGCCTCGCAGGAGGTGGGCGTCCCTGCGGCGTCTGCCCCCTCCACCGCTTCGCGGTCCCCCTCCCCCGACGGGGGAGGAGACGGTCCTCAAGCAGCCGAAGGGCGGTAGGACAAACAAGAGACGGTCCTCAAGTAGCCCGAAGGGCGGTAGGACAAACAAGAATGAAGGCCCCGCCGGATCGCTCCGGCGGGGCTTTTCGTTGTGCGGAGGGCCGGGGCGTGCATGATCGGCGATAATGAGGAAGCGTTTGTGAAGCGGCTGTTCGGAAACCTGGTGCTGGCGGCGGTCGTCGTGGCGGTGTTCGCCTTCTTCGCCGCGCCCGCCGTGGCCTTCTTCGCCATTCGGTCGGCGGCCGAGGCCGGTGACGTGGCGGGGCTGTCGCGGCTGATCGACTTCGGCGCCGTGCGGCAGTCCCTGAGGCCGCAGCTGGCCGGGCGGCCCGAGGCCCTGGCCCCGGCCCCGTCCTTCCTGGAGGACCCCATCGGCGCCTTCCGCCGACAATGGGACCAGCAGAACCCGCTGCAACGGCAACCGGACGTCAACGCCTATCTGACGCCGGCGGCCCTGTCGGGCCTCTTGCGGGGCGAGGGACGGTACGCCAGCCAGAGGACGCTGGCCGGCGCATCGCCGGGAACCGAGGTCAGGAAGCCCTGGCCGCGCCCGGCGTATTGGAGCGTCAACCGCGTGCGGATGGCGGTCGCCGACCAGGGCGGTTCGCGCACCCTGTTCACCTTCGAGCGACGCGGACCGTTCGAGTGGAAGCTGGTCCATATCGGTCTGCCCGAGGGCGCCGCGCCGCTGGTCGCGCCGGTCCGAACCGAGACCAGGCCATGAGCCGCCGCAGCATCCGTTTTCCCAAGGAGGGATCATGACCCGCAAGATCATCATCGGCGCCGTGATCGTCGGGATTGTCGCCCTGGCTGTCGCCCTGTTCGCCTCGCCCTTTCTGACGGCGCAGAACATCGTGCGGGCGGCGCGGGCCGGGGATGCGGCGGCGCTGGAGCGGCAGGTGGACTTTCCGGCCTTTCGCGCCAGCCTGAAGAGCGAGCTCAACGCCCGCGCACGGCTGGAAATCCGTGAACGGGCCAAGGGCGACCGGGGGCTGGCGGCCCTGGGCATGCTGCTGGCGCCGTCGCTGGTGGAGGGGGCGGTCGACAACTTCGTCACGCCGCAAGGCGTCGCGGCCATGGTCAGATCGGGCGAGACGCCAAAGCCGGAACGGCCGACGCCCGCCGACGACACCCCCGCCGCGCCCAAGGACAAGCTGCATCAGTCCTGGGCCTATCGCGGCCTGAACCGCTTCGCCGTGACCCTGACGCGCGACGACCGGCCGAACGACGAACTGGTGCTGATCCTGGAACGACGCGGGCCGTTCAGCTGGAAGCTGGCGGGGGTCGATCTGACGCCCGATCCCATGATGTGAGGGGTCGGCGAAATTGCACTGCACTCGGGAAAAAGGTGCAAAGTGCAAGGTGGTGCAATTTCAGGGCGATCAACAGACGCGCGCGATTCCTGCTCTGCATGACGACGGTTCTCCCTTCCAACCGCGATTATACGCGCAGGCGGACCGGCGGTGGGAAGATGGGCGCTGCCGGCGACTAAGCCTATGAAGACGAAGCCTTTTCCGATCGCGAATAGGATGGATGGCCCCTCTTGCAATGGGAGAAGGGCGTCGTCGGTTCAGGCCACCGCCGCGCGCACCGCCGCCAGGCCGTCCTCGGCCTTGGAGCCGTCGGGTGCGCCGCCCTGGGCGAAGTCGGGCTTGCCGCCCGCGCCCTGACCGCCCATGGCGATAACCGCCGCCCGCGCCAGATCGGCGGCGTTGACGCGGCCGGTCAGGTCCGAGGTGACGGCGACGGTGACGGCGGCCTTGCCGTCCGTCACGCCGATCAGGGCCACGACGCCCGAGCCGACCTGTTTCCTGAAATCCTCGGCCACGCCGCGCAGCCCCTTGCCGTCCACGCCGTCCAGAACGCGGGCGATCAGCTTGACGCCGTTGATCTCCTCAGGCGCGGAGGACGCGCCCGAGCCGCCGCCAAGCGCAAGCTGCTTCTTCAGCTCGGCGACCTGTTTTTCCAACGTCTTGACTGACCCCTGCAGGGTCTCGACGCGGGCCGGGACGTCCAACGGCTGGATCTTGAAGTCGCGGGCCAGGTTGCGGGCGACCTTGGCCTGACCTTCCAGATAGAGGCGGGCGGCCTCGCCGGTCAGGGCCTCGATGCGGCGGACGCCGGCGGCGACGCCGGTTTCCTGAACCACCTTGAACAGGCCGATGTCGCCGGTGCGGGCGACGTGGGTGCCGCCGCACAGTTCGACCGAATAGGGAGCATTGTCGCTGACCAGCGAACGACCCAGCGTCAGGACCCGGACCTCGTCGCCGTATTTCTCGCCGAACAGGGCGATGGCGCCGGCCTCGATGGCGTCGGCGGGGGCCATCAGTTTTGTCTCCGCCGGGACGTTCTGGCGGATCACGGCGTTGACCTCGGCCTCGATGGCGGCCAGTTCGTCCTCGGTGACAGGGGCCGAATGGCTGAAGTCGAAGCGGGCGCGCTCGGCGTCGACCAGCTGGCCCTTCTGGGCGACCTGCGGGCCCAGCACATTCTTCAATGCGGTGTGCAGAAGGTGGGCGGCGGAGTGGTTGGCGCGGGTCGTCGTGCGCTTGTCGGCGTCGACCAACTGGGCGACGCGGGCGCTCATCGCCAGCTTGCCGGCCGTGATCTGGACCGACAGGACGTGCAGATCGCCTGCGTGTTTCTTGACGTCCAGCACCTCAGCCGCACCGGACGGCCACTCAAGCACGCCTTGGTCGCCGGTCTGGCCGCCGCTTTCGGCGTAGAAGGGGGTGGTGTCGAACAGGACTTCGACGATGTCGCCGGCCTCGGCCGCCTCGACGGGCGCGCCGCCCTTCATAATGGCGAGGACCTCGCCCGAACCTTCGACGGCGTCATAGCCGGTGAAGACGGTCGACCCCATCCGGTCACGCACCGCCAGCCATTCGCCGGCGTTCGCCGATTGGCCCGAGCCCTTCCAGTGTTCGCGCGAACGCTGGCGTTGTTCGGCCATCGCGGATTCGAAGCCGTCGACATTGACCGAAAAGCCGCGACGGCGCGCCTCGTCCTGGGTCAGATCCAGCGGGAAGCCATAGGTGTCGGACAGGGTGAAGGCGGTCTGGCCGTCCAGCATGTCGCCGGGCTTGAAGCCTTGAACCGCCGTGTCGAACAGGGTCATGCCCCGGCCCAGCGTGGTGCGGAAGCGGATCTCTTCCTGCTTCAGCGTGTCCTCGATGAAGGGCTGGGCGCGGGCCAGTTCGGGATAGGCGTCGCCCATTTCCGCCACCAGCGTCGGCACCAGACGGTGCATCAGCGGGTCGCCGGAGCCGTCCTTTGGGCCCAGCAGGTGGGCGTGGCGCATGGCGCGGCGCATGATGCGGCGCAGGACGTAGCCCCGGCCCTCGTTCGACGGGGTGACGCCGTCGGCGATCAGGAAGGACGACGAGCGCAGGTGGTCGGCGATGACCCGGTGACTGGCGGCGCGCTCACCCTCGGCCCTGGTCGAGGTCGCGTCCTCTGAGGCCGCGATCAGGGTCTTGAACAGGTCGGTCTCGAACACCGAATGCACGCCTTGCAGCACGGTGGTGATCCGCTCCAGGCCCATGCCGGTGTCGACGCTGGGCTTGGGAAGGTTGCGAACGATCTGATCGTTCTCCTTCTCGAACTGCATGAAGACGTTGTTCCAGATCTCGACATAGCGGTCGCCGTCCTCATCCGGCGAACCGGGAGGGCCGCCAGCGATCTTGTCGCCGTGATCCCAGAAGATTTCGGTGCAAGGACCACAAGGCCCGCTATCGCCCATGGCCCAGAAATTGTCCGAGCCGGCGATGCGGATGATCTTGTCGTCGCCGAAGCCCGTGACCTTCTTCCAGATCGCGGCCGCCTCGTCGTCGTCGATATAGACCGTGACCAACAGGCGTTTGGCGTCCAGGCCGAAGTCCTGGGTGACCAGCTTCCACGCCCGGTCGATGGCGTGCTCCTTGAAATAGTCGCCGAAGGAGAAATTCCCCAGCATCTCGAAGAAGGTCAGGTGGCGGGCGGTGTAGCCGACATTGTCCAGATCGTTGTGCTTGCCCCCCGCGCGCACGCATTTCTGAGAGCTGGTCGCGCGCGGATAGGGCGGCTTGGCCGCTCCGGTGAAATAGTCCTTGAACGGCACCATGCCCGCGTTGACGAACAGCAGCGACGGATCGTTCTGCGGCACCAGCGGAGCCGAATGCACCTTCTCGTGACCGTCGGCCGCGAAATAGTTCAGATAGGTGGCGCGGATCTCGTTCAGGCTGGGCATGGGCAGGTCTTCGGCTCGGCGGTCGCTAAGGAACCGGCGTCATATAGGGTTTTGGCGGGGAACGCATCATCCTCGCGCTGTCGTCCGATCAGGGGCCAAGGTCATTCTATCCACGCGCCATGATCGAACGGGTGTTGAACTTGGGGTTGACGCGTGAGCATCCTGAAGCCGCGCAATTTCGCGCCTCTTGGGGAGGAATGAAATGACACGCGTTAGAAACCTAGCGATGGCGATCGCAGCTACTGCGGCGGCCACCGTGACCTTTGGTCCAGCCGAGGCCTTGGTTCAGGGCTCATGGAACCCCAATCTCGTCGCCTACTCTTATGTCTACTACGCAGATGCGGCGAAGACCGAAGTGCTTGGCTATGCGTGGGACAGATGCGGCGGAAGCGGCAACAACGTCTATGTGCTCAAGCCTTACATTCCGACGGCCTATTATGACGAAACGCCTTCGTACGTTTGCTCAGGAATGGGGCCGTATATGCCGCCTGACTGGCCTTACTGATCAGCGAAGGGCGGTTCGATTAACCGCCCTTATTCCTGTTTCTAAACTTTCGGCGGCGGACCGAACTTGCCGGCCTGATAGTCCTGAACCGCCTGGATGATCTCTTCGCGGGTGTTCATGACGAAGGGGCCGTGGCTGAAGACGGGCTCGCCGATGGGTTCGGCATGGCCCAACAGGATGACGGCGTCCGAAACGGCGGCGATCTGGACCGCGTCGCCGTCGCCCAAAGCGGCCAGATTCCATTGCGGCACGACAGTTCCGGCGACCGAGACCTCGCCCTTGACGACATAGAGAAAGACGTTGCGGCCGGGCGCGACCGGTGCCTGGAACGTCGCGTCGGCGTGCAGGCGGACGACGGCCAGCTGGATGTCGATCAGCGACTGGATCGGCGCCTTGACGCCCAGCCACTCGCCCGAGACCGGCTCGACCGTGACGCCGCCTTCGGTGGTGAAGGTCGGGATGTCAGCCTTCTGCAGGCCGATATAGTCCGGCTTGGTCATCTTCAGCCGCGACGGCAGGTTTACCCACAGCTGCAGAATCTCCATCGGGCCGCCGTCGCGCTTGAAGGCGGCGGGCGACAGTTCGGCGTGGATCAGGCCCGAGCCGGCCGTCATCCACTGGACGCCGCCCGCCGTGATGATGCTCTCGCCGCCCCCGGAATCGTTGTGGGCCAGTTCGCCGTCCAGGATGAAGGTGACGGTCTCGAAGCCCCGGTGCGGGTGGGGACCGAACGGCAGGCCCGCATTGCCCGGCGCATAGGTCTGGGGCCCGTGGTGGTTCAGGAACAGGAAGGGATCGACCTGCTCCAGACCCGGGCCGGGCACGGGGCGGCGCGTGGTCAGGTCGCCGATATCGTCGCGAACGGCGGAGTGCAGGCGAAGGACGGGGCGCGGGGAAATCTGGCTCATTCGCCACATATAGGGTGGCGGATAGAGGCTGGCCAGACTCGGGCGGGTGGCGGCGACGGCGTGCATGCGGCCGTTCTGGACCGGTTCGACCGCCGGCCCAGAGCGCAGCGGCGTTTACGCGGAAACGTGATTCGGCCGAACGGCAAGGCTTCGGCCGGTAACAATCGCCGCTTCTGGCCCGCCGTGCGTTGACACCGGCCCCCCGGGGTCACAAAAGCCTTCGCAACCGCACACGGCGATTGAATTCATTCGCTTTTGAGAACCATTCGCATGACCCAGCCCAGCCCGAAGCCGGGTGGCGCAGCAAACGACCGAACGGGTCGTTTCGTCACCCAACCGAACGGTCACGTCACGCCCCTGTCGCCCCATATGAGCGTCTGGCGCTGGCACGTGACCATGGCCGCCTCCATCCTGTTCCGCGCCACCATCATCGCCGCGACCGTGGGCGTGCTGTTCGTGGTGGGCTGGCTGGGCGCCCTGGCCTTCGGGCCCGAGCATTACGACTGCTTCCTGATGCTGGCCGGATCGCCGCTGGGCCTGTTGGTCGGCTTCGGGCTGACGGCGGTGCTGTTCTCCTTCATCCTGAACGGCGCCCGTCACACCTATAATGACACCGGCAACGGACTGACGCTGAAGTCGGCCAATCTGTTGTCCAACATCGCCGTCTGGGCGCCGGTCCCGCTGGCCGTGCTGTTCTGGGTCGTCCTGTTCGCCGCCGGGAGGGTTTCGCTGTGAGCGGCGCCGTCAAGTTCAAGAACAACGTCAAGGTTTCCGAGCGCCACGGCGCCGGCGAATGGCTGACTGAGCGGGTTCTGCTGGTCGCCCTGCTGCCGCTGGGCCTGTGGGTCGCCTCGACCGGGTTCAGCCTGGCGGGCGCTGGTTATGACGCCGTCATGGCCTGGTTCGCCAATCCGCTGAACGCGGCCCTGATGGCGATCACGGCCGTGGTCTTCTTCGGCTATCTCAGCCTGGCCTGGAAGGTCGTGCTGGAGGACTATGTGCCGAACGCGGGGACGCGCGGCCTGCTGGTCATCCTGTTGAACATCGTCTTCGTCGTGCTGGCCGCCGCCAGCGTCTTCTTCATCGTGCGGCTGGCGCTGGGCTCGGCGCCGCTGCCCGCCGGCTTCGGAGCCTGAATAGACCGATGGCTGCTTACGAACTGATCGATCACGAATACGACGTCGTCGTCGTCGGCGCCGGGGGCTCTGGCCTTCGCGCCGCGCTCGGCGCCGCTCAACAGGGCCTGAAGGTCGCCTGCGTGACCAAGGTCTTCCCGACCCGCTCCCACACCGTGGCGGCGCAAGGGGGCATCTCCGCCTCGCTCAGCAACATGGGCGAGGACAGCTGGCAATGGCACATGTACGACACCGTCAAGGGGTCGGACTGGCTGGGCGACCAGGACTCCATCGAATATCTGGTTCGGAACGCCCCCAAGGCGGTCTATGAGCTGGAACACTGGGGCGTGCCCTTCAGCCGCACCGATGAAGGCAAGATCTATCAGCGCGCCTTTGGCGGCATGACCCGCAACTTCGGCGAAGGCCCGGTGCAGCGCACCTGCGCCGCCGCCGACCGCACCGGCCACGCCATCCTGCACACCCTGTACGGCCAGTCGGTCCGTCGCGAGGTGAAGTTCTTCGTCGAATATTTCGCCCTGGACCTGATCATGCAGGAAGGGACCTGCACCGGCGTCACCGCGCTTCAGCTCGACAACGGACAGCTTCACCAGTTCCGCGCCAAGATGGTGGTCCTGGCGACCGGCGGATACGGCCGCGCCTATTTCTCGGCCACCTCGGCCCACACCTGCACCGGCGACGGCAATGCGATGGTGCTGCGCGCCGGCCTGCCGCTGCAGGACATGGAGTTCGTCCAGTTCCACCCGACCGGCATCTATGGCGCCGGCTGCCTGATCACCGAGGGCGCACGCGGCGAGGGCGGATACCTGACCAACTCGGAAGGCGAGCGTTTCATGGAACGCTATGCGCCGACCGTGAAGGACCTGGCCCCGCGCGACATGGTTTCGCGCTCCATGACCATCGAAATCCGTGAAGGCCGCGGCGTGGGCCCCAAGAAGGACCACATCTTCCTGCACCTGGATCACCTGGACCCGAAAATCCTGCACCAGCGCCTGCCGGGCATTTCCGAAAGCGCCAAGATCTTCGCCGGGGTCGATGTGACCAAGGAGCCGATCCCGGTCCTGCCGACCGTCCACTACAACATGGGCGGCATCCCGACGAACTATCACGGCGAAGTCCTGACGCTGCGCGACGGCAATCCCGACAGCGTGGTGCCCGGTCTGATGGCCGTGGGCGAGGCGGCCTGCGTCTCGGTGCACGGCGCCAACCGCCTGGGCTCCAACTCCCTGACCGACCTGGTGGTGTTCGGGCGCGCCGTCGGCCTGCGCTGCGGCGAGGTGGTGGACAAGGCGTCCGCCGTGCCGTCGGCCTCCAAGGCTCAGACCGACGCCCACCTGGCCCGACTAGACCGCTTCCGCAACGCCAATGGCTCGACGCCCACCGCTGAGCTGCGTCTGTCGATGCAGCAGGCGATGCAGGCTGACGCGGCGGTGTTCCGCACCGGCGAGACCCTGCAGCAGGGCGTCGACAAGCTGCGCGCCATCGAGGCGGCCGGAGCGGACATCAAGACCACCGATCGCGGCCTGATCTGGAACACGGATCTGATGGAGACGCTGGAGTACGACAACCTGATCGCCCAGGCGATGGTCACCATCGAGGGCGGCCTGAACCGGACGGAATCGCGCGGCGCCCACGCGCGCGAGGACTACCCCAACCGCGACGACGTCAACTGGATGAAACACACCCTGGCCTGGAAACGTCCGGGCGAAGGCGTCCAGATCGATTATCGACCGGTTCACAACTACACCATGTCGGACGACATCGCCTATATCGAGCCCAAGGCCCGGGTGTACTGATCCGCCATGTCCCAGCCGCCCTCAGACGCCCAGCCGGATACGCCCGCGCCGTTCACGCTCAGCGCGGCGACGGCGGCGCGTCTGGCGGAGGTCAAGGCGCCGCGGCGTTCCCTGGGACTTAAGCTCCTGCTGGTCTGCGCCCTGGCGTTGCTGATGAGCATTCCGGCCCTGTTCGTCTTCGGCCTGCTGATGGATCGCAGCAACCGGGCTGACCGCGTGGCGACCGAGGTCGGCGACCTGATGGGCGGCCAGCAGACGTTCCTTGGGCCGGTCATCGCCGTGCCGTACAGCCGGATGGCTAACGGGCCGTCGAACGCGCCGGGCGGGCCGGTCGTTCAGCCGAACGTCCCGCGCCTGGAGACCGGCGTCTGGTACGTCTTCCCGACCCAGGGAAAGATCGACGTCGATACCGATTCCGAGGTGCGCAAACGCTCGCTGTTCCGCGTCGCCGTCTATCAGGCCCAGGTCGGTTATTCCGGCCAGTTCGACATGACGCGCGCCGGTTCCGAGGCGCCAAACGGCGCCGTGCTGGACTGGAGCCGAGCCGAGATCGTGGTCGGGGCGTCCGACGCGCGGGGCGCACGCTCCGACATCGTCCTGAAGATCGCAGATCGCACCGTCGCCCTGACCCCGTCCACCCTTGATGCGTCCGTCAGCCTGGTCGACGATCCCGACGTCGATCAGCGCGCCGGCCCGCGCTCCGCGCTGAAGCTGTTCGGGGCGCCGTTGAGCCTGACCGACCGTTCGGGCGTCCTGCCGGTGTCGGGCCGGGCGACTTTCTCCGGCGCCCAGCGGGTGTCGGTCCTGCCGTTCGCGGGGACCACCGAGGCGGGGATCAAGGGCGACTGGCCGCATCCGTCCTATAATGGCGGCTTCCTGCCGACCAAGCGCGAGGCGAGCGCCGGTCGGTTCGATGCGAGTTGGAGCGTGCCGTTCGTCGCGCGGGGCATTCCCGCCGAAGGGGACGCCAGCACACTGGCCCGTCTGGGGGCGGCGGACCTGGCGGTCAGCTTCGTGGAGCCGGCAAATCCCTATCAGTCGGTCAGCCGGTCGCTGAAATATGCGCCGATGTTCATCGGCCTGGTCTTCCTGGCCTTCTTCCTGTTCGAGACGACGACGGGCCGACGCGTTCACCCGGCGCAATACATCCTGATCGGCCTGGCCCAGGTCATCTTCTACATGCTGCTGTTGTCCATCGCCGAACACACAGGGTTCGACATCGGTTTCGCCCTGGCGGCGACGGCCACGGTCGCCCTGATCTCGGCCTACGCCGGATGGACCTTCGACAGCCGGCGGCAGGGCGTGCGCGCCCTGGTCGCCTTCACCTTCCTCTACGGCCTCATCTATGTGCTGATGCGGCTGGAGGACTACGCCCTGTTGGTCGGCGCATTGGCCAGCTTCGCCGCGATCTTCGCGGTCATGTATTTCACTCGCAAGCTTGATTGGTACGGCATCACCGGCGCCGCGACCAAGGACATATCCTGATGGTTCAGCTCACTCTTCCCCAGGGCTCCAAGCCGACGACAGGCAAGGTTTACAAGGCCGCGCCCGGCTCCAAGGACGTCAAGACCTACAAGGTCTATCGCTACGACCCCGAGGTCGATGCGGACCCGCGCTGGGACGTCTATGAGGTGCCGACCGGCGACCATGGCCCGATGCTGCTGGACGCCCTGATCCACATCAAGAACACCATCGACCCGACGCTGTCGTTCCGGCGCTCGTGCCGCGAAGGCATCTGCGGTTCCTGTTCGATGAATATCGACGGACGCAACACCCTGGCCTGCACCAAGGGCTGGGACGAGTGCTCTTCGCACAACATCACCATCGCCCCCCTGCCGCACCAGCCGGTGGTCAAGGACCTGGTGACGGACCTGAGCCTGTTCTACGCCCAGTACGACTCGATCCAGCCCTATCTCCAGTCGGACGAGCCCGACCCCGAGAAGGAGCGCCTGCAGACCCCGGCCGAGCGCGAAAAGCTGGACGGCCTGTATGAGTGCATCCTGTGCGCCTGCTGCTCGACCTCGTGCCCCAGCTACTGGTGGAACCAGGAAGAATATCTCGGCCCGGCGGCGCTGCTGCAATCCTATCGCTGGATTTCCGACAGCCGCGACGACGCCACGCAGAAACGTCTCGACGATCTGGAAGACCCGTTCAAACTGTATCGCTGCCACACGATCATGAACTGCGCCCAGGTCTGCCCCAAGGGTCTGAACCCGGCCAAGGCCATCGCCGAGACCAAGAAGCTGATGGTCGCCCCCAGCCGCAAGAAGGCGGCCTGACGGATCGGACGCCGGGGCTTTGTCTCCGGCGATCCCCTGGGTTAGGAGCGGCGCATGGCCAGCATCACCTACATCGAGCATGATGGAACCGAGCACGTCGTGGACGTGAAGCCGGGTCTGTCGGTTATGGAAGGCGCGGTCCGCAACAATGTGCCGGGCATCGACGCCGATTGCGGCGGGGCCTGCGCCTGCGCGACCTGCCACGTCTATGTCGACGAGGCGTGGCGCGAGGCGACGGGCAAGCCCAGCGCCATGGAAGAGTCCATGCTGGACTTCGCCGAAGAGGTCGAACCCAACAGCCGTCTGTCGTGCCAGATCCGGGTGTCGGACGCGCTGAACGGCTTAATCGTGCGGCTGCCGGAAAATCAGCACTGAAATGACCGCCGCCGCCCTGGTCGATAGGATCGGCGGCTGGATCGAGCATCGTATGCTGCGGCAAGGCGGTGAAGACGCCATGCCCATCATCGGCGTGGCGGGGTGTCAGGGATCGGGCAAGTCGACCCTGGCGCGTGGACTGGCCGAACGTTTCGGCGCCGCGACCCTGTCGCTGGATGACGTCTATCTGACCAAGTCAGAACGGGCGGAGAAGGCGCGCGCCGTCCATCCCCTGTTCGCCACGCGCGGCCCGCCGGGCACGCATGACCTGACGCTGTTGCACGCGACGCTGGATCGGTTGACGAGGGCGGGGTCGACCGACCGGACGCCCCTGCCCCGGTTCGACAAACTGGCTGACGAGCGCGCGGCCGAGACGGCCTGGGCGGTGGTGACGGGTCGGCCGCGCGCCATCGTGCTGGAGGGCTGGTGCCTGGGCGCGACGCCGCAGGGCCCGGCGGCGCTGGCGGAGCCCGTCAATGCGCTGGAGCGGGATGCGGACCCTGACGGCGTGTGGCGACATGCGGTGAACGCGGCCCTGGCGCGGGACTATGGCGGGGTTGCGGGGCGGTTGGACGCCTTGATTTTTTTGAAGGCGCCCAGCTTCGACGTTGTGCTGGACTGGCGCTGCGAGCAGGAGGAGGAACTGACGGGCGGGCCAGCGCCGCCCGCGCGTCGCGACCAACTCCGGCGTTTCGTACAGCACTATGAGCGACTGACCCGACATATGCTGGACGGCGGGATTGCGCCGGACTTGACGGTGGCGCTGGACGCAGATCGTCGGATCATCGCAGCCCCTTGGGGCGTTGAACGTCCATGAAGCTGTTCAAATCCAGAACGGCGACGATGAAGCCGCCCGGCGAAGACCGGCGCGCCTCGCTGCGTCGCGCCGTCAATGCGCGGGGGGTGGTCTGCGGGACCGACATAGAGGTCGTCTGTCTGATCGTGGACCTTTCCGACGGCGGGATGCGGGTGCGGATGGATCGCGGATCGGCGCTGCCGAGCGAAGTCGTCGTGGTCGATGTCGCCGACGCCGTGGCCTATCCGGCCGAGGTGGTCTGGCAGCGTGGCCAGGAGGCGGGCCTGCGCCAGACCGGCGCCAAATCTCTGCGCGGCCTGGCCCCGGCGCGTCTGATCCCCGCGCGCGACGCCTGGCTGAGGGCCGGCGGGCGTTAGAGGCCGGCCGGCATGCATCCGGCATTGATGGCGATCCGCCCGACCAGACCCTTGACGATCAGATCCAGCGCCGAACCTTCGCGGTAGTCGGCGGCGGCGACGAAGTTCACCCGGTCCTCGGAAATCAGGGAATAGACCTTCTTCTGATCCTTCTCGTTCGACCGGGGGTCATAGACTGCGATGGAGAAGCCGCCCTTGGTGTGCATCATCTTCATGGTCGGAACATCTGTGTCGCCGTCGCCGATGAAGATCATCCTGTCGAACGGCACGGGGCGTTCGTCGTCGGGGATGAAGTGGTTGATCCGCTCGTGCTCCCAATGGTTCTTCACGCCCTTGTTGATGCGGAACAGATACTGGGTCTTGGTGGTGTAGTTCACCCCCACGGCGGGCCAGGCGGCCTGATCCTTTTCGTCATAGACGTAATGGGAGGCGAAGACGTGGGTCAGGGCAGGGCGGATCGGCGTGCCGTCGATCATCTCCTCCAGCCCGGCGGAGATGATGTAGTGTTCGATCTCCAGCCCGTATTTGGCGCCGAAGGCGTTGATGCGGTCGAACCACGACAGGTCCTTCAACCCCTCGAACAGGGCGACCTCGCGCCCGTGATCGCGCAGGGTCTCGCGCGTGACCGGCGCGCCGTTCTGGCGCGCGTGGTGCAGCATCAGCTGCATATACATCAGGATGCCATCGCCGTCGGCGTCCTTGGTCAGACGCTCGGCCTCACCCCAGAAGGCGCCGATGTCCATGCCCACCGAGGGGATGAAGCTGACCTCCTGCATGTTGCCGCGGGCCAGGGTGCCGTCGAAATCATAGATCAGGGCGGTCTTCAGCGGGGTTTTGGAAGAGGCCGTGTCGGGCATGAGGCGAAAATCCGGTGCGTCAGTCGAACCCCGCCCTCTATATCAGCCAGCCACCCCCGTCGATTGGCGCCGCTGGCCGAAGGTGGGGGCCGCCGTCTTCTGCTCGGACCAGTAGGCGGCGCCGTCTCTCGGCTTGAACATGGTGCGCGGCGTGCCGTTCCGGGCCACCACGGCGAAGGTGTTGGTCGACGCCTGATAGATCAAGGTGTCGCCGTTCGGGCGCTTGACCGTCTCCACGTCTCGCGGCGGCTTGGTCGTGAAGGCCGTGACCTTGGCCAGATAATCCTCGGCCGAGCGGGCTCCGAAGTCGGCGCCGTTGCGGTCGTACAGGCGGCTGATCTTGGCGTCGACCGTCTCGCGCCGGTTGGCGGTCAGGACGGGTTTGACCTCTTCGGTCGTGGTCGTGGAGACCGAGACACTGACCGGCCCTGCGGCGGCGACGGGCGTGGTCGTCGTTCTTTCACGCGTCTCGACCGCCGACGATCTGTCACATCCACCGGCGGCCAGAAGCAGCCCGCCTATCGCCAGGGCGGCAGCCCCCCTTATCATCGTCTTCATCGCCACACCCTCCAGACACCCGCTTTACGCGACGAAAGCACAACTTGGCTGTTCGCGCAATGTTCTGACAGTGCGTCTCGACGGCGTCATGCGGGGCCGCTAGATCAGGGGTCATGAACAGCCGCCCCCTCACCCACCGCAAGATTCTGCTGATCGTCGGCGGCGGCATCGCAGCCTATAAGGCGCTGGAACTGGTCAGGCTGATTTCAAAGGCGGGCGGGCAGACGCGCGTGATCCTGACCGAGGCCGGGGCCGAGTTCGTCACGCCCCTGTCGCTGGCGGCCGTGAGCGGCCATCCGGTGCGGTCTGGCCTGTTCCACCCGGAAGACGAAACCGCGATGGGCCATATCGAGCTGTCGCGCTGGGCCGATCTGGTGGTCGTGGCGCCGGCGACGGCGGGGCTGATCGCCAAGGCGGCCAATGGTCTGGCCGACGACCTGGCCTCCACCACCCTGATCGCCACGGACAAACGGGTGCTGCTGGCCCCCGCGATGAATGTGCGGATGTGGGAGCATCCGGCGGTCCAGGCCAATGTCGCGCGGTTGAAGGCCTTCCCCGGTTTTCACGGCGTCGCGGTCGTGGGGCCGGACAGCGGCGAAATGGCGTGCGGCGAGTTCGGGCCGGGCCGGATGGCCGAACCCTCCGCCATATTGGAGGCCATGGAGGGTCTGCTGGCCGGCGCCGCTGGACGGCCCCTGACCGGTCGAAAGGCGGTGGTCACCGCCGGTCCGACGTTCGAGCCGATCGACCCGGTGCGGGGCCTGACCAACCGCTCCAGCGGCAAACAGGGCTATGCCATCGCCGCGGCCCTGGCCGAACTGGGGGCCGAAGTGACCCTGGTGTCCGGCCCGACCGCCTTGGGGGCGCCGCCCGGCGTGACGCGGATCGACGTCGAAAGCGCGCTGGAGATGCAGGCGGCGACGCAGGACGCCCTGCCCGCCGACATCGCCGTGCTGTCGGCCGCCGTCGCCGACTGGCGCGTGGACACCATCGCCGGCGGCAAGATCAAGAAGGGGCCGGGCGGTCCGCCGACCCTGGCCCTGATCGAGAATCCCGACATCCTGGCCGGGATCGCCGCGCCGGGCCCGAACCGCCCACGGCTGGTGATCGGTTTCGCCGCCGAGACCACGGACCTGGAGGCCAACGCCCGGGCCAAGCTGTCGCGCAAGGGCTGCGACTGGATCATCGGCAACGACGTCTCTGACGACGTGTTCGGTTCAGACGGCAACGCCGTCTTGCTGGTCACCGCCGACAGGACCGAGACCTGGCCACGCCAGTCCAAATCCGCCATCGCCCGCGCCGTCGCCGCCCGGATCGCCGACCATTTCAAGGACACCGAATGACCGAAGCCACCCCCGTCCAGATCCAGCGTCTGCCCCATTCCGAGGGTTTGCCCCTGCCGGTCTATGAAACGGCCGGGTCGGCGGGCATGGACCTGCGCGCGGCGGTGCCGGAAGATCAGCCCATGACCCTGGCGCCCGGCCAGCGGGTCCTGGTGCCGACAGGGCTGAAGATCGCCCTGCCCCTGGGATACGAGGCCCAGGTGCGCGCCCGTTCGGGTCTGGCCCTGAAGCACGGCATCATCTGCCCCAATGCGCCAGGCACTATCGACAGCGACTATCGCGGCGAGTGCGGCGTCATCCTGGCCAATATCGGCGCCGACCCCTTCGTCATCCGCCGCGGCGAGCGCATCGCCCAGCTGGTGATCGCCAGGCACGAGCGCGCCGACTGGATCGAGGTCGAGGACCTGGACGAGACGGCGCGTGGAACCGGCGGGTTCGGATCGACGGGACGGTAGGACGAGCGCTGCGCGGATGGAGCGATCACACGCGAACCGCCTTTCCGTCGTCGTCACGCTTACTCTGGTTGCGTGTTCGGAGCCTCAGACAGAGAGGGCGCGACCGCCCCATCCGGCAAGTCCAGGTCGGGCCGCCTGTCCTGCCCCTGCGTTCCCGATGGCCGAGATCGAGAATACGACCTTCACGCCCCTCATCCTGGATCAGGGCGTCTATGTGTTCCTGACCAACGGTCGATACCGGTTTCGGGGCGGTTGGGGCGGTTCGGAACAGGGATTCTATCGTGTGTGCGGCGCCGATCTCTGCATCACGCGGAAGGATCAACCCGAGTTTTGCCAAACTTTGCGCCGGACGGCGAAGGGGCGATATCTCGATCCTTCGGATCGAGACGTGGTGTTCGAACCTCTGACGACGGAGCGACGCCTGCCCTAAACCGGCGGCGCCGTCGTCTGCACAAGCGCCTGGCGACGGCGGATGTGTTCACGCCAAGCGGTGTAGAGCCCGCTTGAGGCGATCAGGGCTGCGCCGGCCAGGGTGCTGGCGGTGGGCGTCGTATGCATCAGCCACCAGCCGAAGAGGATGGCGCCGACGATCTGCAGATAGTCGAACGGCGCCACCACGGCGACCGGCGCGGCGCGCAGGGATGCGGTCATGAACAGTTGCGCCAGACCGCCCGCCACCCCGCCGGCGGCCAGCAGGGCGAAGGTCGCCGGGCTGTGCATCCGGCCCACGAAGGGCAGCAGGATGGCGCCCACGACCGACGAGCCGATAAAGAACCAGAAGACGATGGCGGCGACGTGTTCTGTGCCGCGCAACTGCCGCAGGGTGATGGTCACGCCGGCGGTCAGCAGCGCCGCCATCAGGCCGAATGCGATCCCCTCCACGGGCAGGGCGTGTTCGCCGTTCGCGCCGGGCCGCATGACGATGACCACGCCGATGAAGCCGACGGCGACGGCGGCCCAACGGCGGGGGCCGACCGCCTCCTTCAGGATCAGGAAGGACAGCAGGGTGGAAAAGATCGGGGCGGTGAAGCTGAGGGTCGTGGCGTCGGCCAGCGGCAGCAGGGTCAGGGTCTGGAACAGACACAGGATGGAGACGATGCCCAGGGCGCTGCGGCCCACATGCGCCCAGGGACGCCGCGTGGACAGGGCGCCGAGGCCGCCCTGGCGGGTCATGACCCAGATCACCACCACCGGCACGCCGAACAGGGCGCGGTAGAACAGCATTTCCGGCGCGACGACGCCGTCGTGCGACGCCAGCTTCAACACCGCCGCCATGATCGAGAAACACCCGGCCGCCGCGATCCGCAGGACGATGCCGCCGGCGATGTCCTCGCCGGCGGGGATCAGGCGTTCATTTCCCGGCCGCGCAGGCGCGGGCAAGGTCGGCTCAGGCCTGGCCGGTTTCGACCGGCTGCTGGGCGATCTGCTGCTGGCGCGCGATATAGATGGCGGCGAAGTCGATGGGGTCCAGCTGGAACGGGGGATAGAAGCCGCCGTCGGCCGTGGCGCCCGAAATGATCTCGCGCGCGAACGGGAACAGATAGCGCGGGCATTCGATCAGCAGCAGCGGCTCGATGTCCTGCTCCTGAACATTGGCCAGTTGGAACAGGCCGCCATAGACCAGTTCCACGTGGAAGACGGGCTGGTTCTCGTGGGTGGCCTTGATCGACAGCTTCAGGTCCAGCTCGAACAGGCCGTCCGGGCGACCCTGGGCCGCCATTTCCACGCCCAGATCGATGGCGGGCTTGCCGTCGATGCGCAGGGACTCAGGCGCGCGCGGGTTCTCGAACGAGAAGTCGCGGACATACTGGGCCAGGATGCGGAAGCCGGGACCGGCGGGCTGACCCTGCTGGGCGTCGCCTTGCTGGGGCTGTTCGGCGGGAGGAGCGGCGTCGGTCATGAGGCGGTCTTCTGAGCGATCTGAGGCCGATGAGGCCATAATGAGGCGCCGCGACTACCATGCCGGGACGCTTGGCCGCAATGTCGTGCACGCGATTGGGGGCGCGCTTCGCCTTGCCTCGCCCTATATGAGCCCGTAATCACGCCAGACAGCCGTCCGGCGCGCGCGTCGCCCCGTTACAGGATTTTTCGCCTTGAACCTGCCGGTCCAGTTCCAGATCGTCGTCTTCGCCGTGATCGCGGCCGTCGTCCTGTTCCAGCTCTACAATGTGCTGGGCAAGCGGGTCGGGCGTCAGCCGCAGGAAGACGCCAAGACCGCCGTGACCGGGCCGACGCCGAACGAAACCCCAGCCATTGCGTCTGCCATCGACCCGGCGACCCTGGCCTCCATCGCCACCCTGAAGGCGCGCGATCCGGCCTTCGACCCCGCGCGGTTCCTGGACGGCGCGCGTCAGGCCTATGAGACCATCGTGCGCGGCTACGCCTCGGGCGACCGGGCGGCGCTGAAGCCCCTGCTCAAGCCCAATGTCATGGCGTCGTTTGAGGCGGGCATCGCGGCGCGCGAAACGCGCGGCGAGACGGAAACGGTGGAGTTCCTGTTTCCGCCCCGCGCCGACCTGGAAGGCGCAGCGGCCGAAGGCGACAAGGCGGTGGCCAAGGTGCGCTTCCTGGCCGAACTGCGCAGCCGTGTGACCAAGGCGTCGGGCGAAACGGCCGATTCCGAAACGGGCGAGCCGTTGGTCGAGGAACGCCGCACCGCCGAACACTGGACGTTCGAGCGCACCCTGGGCGCGGCCGATCCGAACTGGGTGCTGGCGCGCGTCGAGCCGGCCAACGCCTGATGGCCCGCCTGCGGCGGCCTGCTGTCAGGCGGCTGGGCGCCGGGTCGCTGGGCCTGGCCGGGATGATGGTTCTGGCCGCCTGTTCGTCCGGACCCATGACGCCGCAACAGCAACCGTCCGGCGCGCTTCCCGGCGGCCCCCAACCCTACACGCCTTCCCCCACGCCGGGCGGACCGTCGCCCGCGCTGTCCAACGCCCTGAGCCCCGCCGTCCTGCCGGGATGGAACGACGAGGATCATCTGGCGGCCTTTCGCGCCTATGTCGACGGATGCGGAGCAGCGCGCGATAGCGCGGGCCGCAGCGTCTGCGCCCGCGCCAAGGCCATAGCCACGACCATGACGGTCACGCCATCGGACGCCCGCGCCTTTTTCGAAGCCAGTTTCAGCGCCGTTCCCGCGTCCACGGCCGACGGTCGCCCCGGGCTGCTCACATCTTATTTCGCCCCAGAGTATCCGGCGCGCCGCCAGCCGGACGCCGAGTTTTCCGCTCCCGTCCTGCCAAAGCCCGCCAATCCGCGCGCGGCGGGGGACCGGTCCTATATCGAATCCGCCGCGCGGCCCGATCAGGCCCTGGCCTGGATGCGGGCCGAGGACCTGTTCTTCCTGCAGATCCAGGGTTCGGGCTATCTGACCTTCGAGGACGGGACGCGGGGGCGCGCCGCCTACGCCGCCGACAACGGCAAGCCCTTCGTCGGCATCGCCCGACCGATGGCCCAGCAGGGGTTGCTGGCGCAGAACGGGACCTCGGGCGACGCCATCCGGGGCTGGCTGGCCAGCCACAGGGGGTATGAGGCCCAGGCCGTGATGGCGCTGAACCCCCGCTACATCTTCTTCAGGCTGGACCCGGACGATGACGGCCATCCGGCCGGCGCGGCGGGCGTGCCCCTGACCGAACGACGGGCCATCGCGATCGATCCGACGCACTGGCGCTATGGCGAGCTGGTCTGGCTGGAGGCGGACGGCGGCAATCTGCGCGGCGCCAGCGCCAGCTATCGCGGATTGGCGATGGCGCTGGACACCGGCTCGGCCATTCGCGGTCCCGTGCGGGCCGATCTCTATATGGGTCGGGGCGACGCCGCAGGAGCCGAGGCGGGAACCGTGCGCCATCCCTTGCGGATGTGGCGGCTGGTTCCGAAGGGCTGAGGCCCCTCCCCTTTCGTTGAGCGCTAGGCCAGGTCTTCGATCTCGTCCTCGGTCAGTTCGCCGGGAACGATGGTGACGGGCAGTTTGCGGCCGCCGACCTGGGCGCCGTTCTTGATGATGGCGGACACCAGGGGGCCAGGGCCGCGCGAGCCGGTTCCCGCCGCCAGGACCAGGATCTTGATGTCCGGGTCGGCGGCGACGACCTTCTTGATGGCGCTCTGCGCGTCGCCGGTCTCGATCAGGAAGACGGGCGCGGCGCCGGATCGGGCCATCGCCTCTTCGCCTAGCCGATTGAGCAGGGCTTCGGCCTCCTCACGCTGCTGGCGGGCGATCTCCTCGCGGGCGCCGGACCAGTGGGCGTCACTGTCGGACGACAGGACGCGCAGCATGACCACACGCCCGCCCGTCGACTTGGCCCGGCGCGAAGCGAAGCGCAGGGCGGCCTCGAACTCGGGACTGTCGTCGACGACGACGAGGAATTTTCTCGGCATGGCGGACCCCTCAACCTGATGTCGGACGAGAAGAGGCGGCCGAACGGACAGTCCGTCAAGCCGCCTCGGACTCAGTCGTGCATCAGACGCGTGTCGCGGCCGAGGCCAGGTCGCGGATCGTGGCGTTGGCGATGGTCAGCTTGGCGAAGGTCCAGCCCGAGCCGGACTGTTCGATCTCGTCCACCGAGGCGCGCACGCCCTCGACCGCCGCCTGTTTTGAGCCGATCCAGGCGTCCACGGCCCCCTCGGCCGCATCCTCGCTGACGCCGACCGACGGATCGGAGGCGCCGGCGACGGCGCGGGTCAGGGCGGCCTGTTCGTTCATCAGGTCCTCGATCAGGCGACGCACCGCCAGACGGTCGAAATGATCCGCAGACGGAATGGAGCCGGCGGCGGCGCGCAGACGGTCGAAGTCGAAGGCGGCCCCGACCTGGTGATACAGGCGCGCCATGGCCGCGACCGGCCAGCCGGTCTCCTGCGCCAGATCGCCGATGTCGGAGGCGGCGACCAGCGGACGCATGATCGCGATGCTGCGCACCAGGTCCTCGGGCGCGCCCAGGTCGGCAAAGGTCCTGACCCGCGCGTCCAGCCGCCCCTGTTCGAACCGCGACAGCACCGGCGCGCCCTCGGCTTGAAGGGCGTCGGCGATCGAACGGTAGCGGTCGATCAGCCCCTGGACCGAGACGCCGGTCTTGGCGCGACGGGCCATCCAGAAGGTCTGGCGACGCAGGACCACGGCGATCTCGCGATAGAGGGCGACCTGGGCCTCGGCCGATATCTTCAGGTCCAGGGCCGAGACGGCGTCCCAGGCCTGATCCAGGCGGAAGACGCGGCGCGCGGCTTCGAAGGCGATGATCAGCGCCGTGGTGTCGCATTCCGCCGAGCCGCGCAGGCGGTCGGGGAAGGTCGGGCCGCACATGTTCACGACCTCGTTGGCCATGACGGTGGCGATGATCTCGCGCCGCAGCCGGTGGCTCTTCATCTCCGGCTCGAACCGGGCCAGGGCGTCGGGGAAGTAGCGGACCAGGATCTGTTCGAAGAAGGGATCCTCGGGCGCGTTCGACGCCACGATGTCATCCGACAGCTCCAGCTTGGCGTAGGCGGTCAGGACCGCCAGTTCCGGCCGGGTCAGGGCGATGCTGGCCGCCATCATCTCCCTGACGCGGACATCGTTCGGCAGGCCCTCGACCTTGCGATCCAGCTTTCCGCGCGCCGACAGCGTCTGCATGAACCGCTGCTGGGCGTCGAGCGCGCCGGGCCCTTCCGCCTGCTGCAGGGTTAGGGCCAGGGTCTGGTCGTAGTTGTGGGCCAACACCTTCAGGCCCACCTCGTCCGTCATCGAAGCCAGAAGCGGCGCGCGTTCGTCCACCGGCAGGACGCCGTTGGTCACGGCCGAACCCACCAGAATCTTGATGTTGACCTCGTGGTCGGAGGTGTCGACCCCGGCCGAGTTGTCGATGGCGTCGGTGTTGATGCGGCCGCCGTTCTGGCCGAACACGATGCGGCCCGCCTGGGTGAAGCCGAGGTTGGCCCCCTCGCCCACCACCTTGACCCGCAGCTCGTCGCCATTGATCCGCAGGGCGTCGGTGCCCTTGTCGCCGACCTGGGCGTCGGTCTCGGCGGGCGATTTCACATAGGTGCCGATGCCGCCTAGATACAGCAGTTCGGTCGGCGCCTTCAGGATGGCGCGGATCAGGCTGACGGGGTCCAGAACATCGTCGGCGATATCCAGCGCGGCCTTGATCTGGGGCGTGAGCTGGATCGACTTGGCCGAGCGGGAGAAGACGCCGCCGCCTTCCGAGATCAGGGCCTTGTTATAGTCCTGCCAGGACGAGCGCGGCAGGTCGAACAGGCGTTTGCGCTCGGTCCATCCCGTCACATGATCCGGGCTCGGATCAATGAAGATGTCGCGGTGATCGAAGGCGGCGACCAGGCGGGTGGCCTTGGACAACAGGGCCCCGTTGCCGAAGACGTCGCCGGACATGTCGCCCACGCCGACCATGGTGAAGGGTTCGGTCTGGATATCCTTGCCGATCTCGCGGAAGTGGCGTTTGACCGCCTCCCAGGCGCCGCGCGCGGTGATGCCCATGGCCTTGTGGTCGTAGCCGACCGAGCCGCCGCTCGCGAAGGCGTCGCCCAACCAGAATCCATAAGCCGCCGACACGCCGTTGGCGATGTCCGAGAAGGTCGCCGTGCCCTTGTCGGCCGCCACGACCAGATAGGGGTCGTCGCCTTCCCAGGCGATGACATCGGCCGGATGGACGACCGAACCGTCGGCGGCGATGTTGTCGGTGATGTCCAGCAGGCCCGACAGGAAGGTGCGATAGGCGCGGATGGCCTCGCCCTGGATGGCCTCGCGGTCGGTCGTGCGGGGCAGTTGCTTGGGATAGAAGCCGCCCTTGGAGCCGACCGGCACGATGACGGCGTTCTTGACCTGCTGGGCCTTGACCAGACCCAGGACCTCGGTGCGGAAGTCGTCGCGACGATCGGACCAGCGCAGGCCCCCGCGCGCCACAGGCCCGAAGCGCAGGTGAACACCCTCTACGTGCGGCGCCCAGACGAAGATTTCGCGATAGGGTTTGGGCAGGGGCAGGTCGTCCAGCTCGCGCGAGGCGATCTTGATGGCGATGTGCGGCTTGGGCTGGCCGTCGGGGTCATGCTGGAAGTAGTTGGTGCGCTTGATCGCGCCGATCAGGGCGGCGATGCGACGAAGGGCCCGGTCGTGATCCAGGCTCTTCACATCCTGAAGCAGGGCGGTGATCTTGCCTTCCAGCTCGGCGACGGCTGAGGCGCGGTCGTCGGCCGATCCGCCGGCGGCCGGTTCGAACTTGGCCTTGAACAGCGACAACAGGGCGCGGGCGGCGTCGGGGTATTCTCGCAGCGCCTCTTCCTGCACGGTCTGGGACGGATCCAAGCCCGTCTGCTGGCGATAGTGGGCCAGGGTCCGGATCAGGGCCGCCTCGCGCCATTCGACGCCCAACTCGATCACCAGCCGGTTGAAGCCGTCGCTTTCGTTGCGACCGGTCCAGACCGCGGCGAAGGCGTCCTCGAACGGCCCCTTCACGTCATCGAAGATCAGGGCCTCGCCGCGCGGGTCCTCCATCAGGAATTCGTGGATGTGGATTTCGGTGTCGCCCAGCGGACGGATGGCGTTGCCGTATTCCTCCAGCGTCTTCAGCCCCATGTCGGCCAGGATCGGCAGAACGTCGGACAGGGGCACGGCCGAACCGCGACGGTACAGTTTGAAGCGGAACTGCAGGCGGCTGTCGTCCGGGGTGCGGAAGGCGCGCACGGCCACCGGCTCGCCCTCGCCGGGCGCCCCCGTGTCGTTCAGCCGGGTCATGAACTGCAGGTCCAGCGCCGCCTCGTCGGCGTCGTAACGGTCGCGATAGCCGGCGCCGAAGGCCCGCGCCCATTTGGCGCTGACCGGTCCGACCGAGACCTCTTCCACGCCCGAACGGCGCAGGCCCGCTTCGAAGCGGTCGACCCAGCCGCGCCCGGCCTCGGCGACGTCGGCTTCAAGCTGCACGGGGTCGGGGTTCGGGTGTTCGCCGGGCGTGACGCCGATAATATAGTGGACCCGCACCAGCGGCGCGTCGGACAGTTGCGGATACCAGGCCGACATGCGGCCGCCCCAGGCGCGGGCGACGATCTGGCCGATCCGCTCACGCACCGCCGCGTCGAACTTTTCGCGCGGGATGAAGCACAACACCGAGACGAAGCGGTCGAACGGATCCTGGCGCGAGAACAGGCGGATGCGGGGCCGGTCGTACAGGTGAAGAATGCCCAGGGCGATGGACAACAGCTCGTCCTCGCTGATCTGGAAAAGCTCGTCGCGGGGATAGTTTTCGAGAATGTTCTTCAGGCGCTTCTCGTTGTGACTGCCCGGCGCCTTGTCCGCGCGGGCCAGGGCGTTGGCCACCTTGCGACGGAGCAGCGGCACCTCGGTCGCCAGCTGGTCGTAGGCTTCGGACGTGAACAGGCCGACGAAACGGGTCTCGCCCGTCGCCTTGCCGTCCGCGCCGTAACGTTTGACCCCGACATAGTCCATGTAGGCGCGGCGATGCACGCGCGAGCGGGCGTTGGCCTTGGCCACCGTGACCGGCTCGGACAGGTCCAGCTGGCGGCGCATCTGATGCGTCAGGACCGCCGGTTCGGACGCGCGGCGCAGCACCGTGCGCTCGGGATCGGCCAGTATGCCCAGGCCCTGGCCCGACTGGCTCAAGGGCGCCTCGGCCTCATAGTCGCCGCCGGCGGTTCGCGGATAGTCGTAGTCGCGCGCGCCCAGGAAGACGAAATGATCGCTCTTCAGCCATTTCAGGAAGGCGATGTTCTCGGCCAGGACGGCGGCGTCGACGGCGGACGGCGGGGTGGACTCCAGTCGCTGCACCGCCTGGCGCATCAGGCCGGTCATGGCCTCGTGATCGGCGACGGCGGCGTGGACGTCGGCCAGACTCTGGGCCAGGCCCTCGCCCAGCACGTCGCGACGCTCCTGCGGCACGCTGTCGATGACCAGCATGATGATCGACAGACGGCGGCCGTCCAGCTCCACCACCGGGTGGAATAGGGCCCGCACCGACACGGCGGCTTCGGCCAGGGCGCCCATGACGCTGTCGACCAGGAAGGGGGCGTCGGCCTGAACGATGCGGACCAGGTCGTAGTCCAGCGCCTTGCCGTCGACGCCATGCATCGGACCGACGGTGATCGCCGGCGCCGCGGCGTCGGCGGCATAGGCCTTGGCGGCCGTCCAGGACGCGGCCAGCAGGGCGGCCAGATCCTCGCCGCCCAGTTCGGGCGTCTCGTCGGCGGCGTAGTCTTCGTACGCCTGGGCCAGATAGACCTGTTCCGTCGCGCCGGGTCCGGTTCCCACGATCCGGGCGAAGGCCGCCTCCAGCGCGGCCTTGGTGATCGGCTGAACGGAAGGTTGGCGCGGATCGGGGACGGTCATGGACGAGCAGTCTTGAACGACGCGGCAGGGCCGCAAGGGATGCGGCGCGACGTGGCGCCACAACTGCTGACTAGGCCAGGACCGGTCGCGCGGGAAGCCCCTGGCGACCGATCATTGTAATGATCAGTGATCAGGTTGGAATTATTGTGCAGCGCCACAAAGCAGAAAGCCGCCGGACTGGGGGAGTCCGGCGGCCTGCGCGAGCGGCGCCTGGAGGGGAGGGGGGGCGCCGATCTCGCTTCGCTGCGGTACGGAGGGGGGGGTGTCCCGCAGCTTCGAGAAGGGAGATGGGAAGGCCGTTTCGCCGTTCAAGGGCGCGCCCGCGCGATTTATCGCGACATTTTCACTCCGGCGCGCGACGTGTCGAAACACGCCCGCCGCCGACAACGGATTTCGGCGCCAAGCGTTGATCGTATTCAATGGTGAAGCTGGAGCACCGGGTCGATATGCGTCGATTTATCCTAGGGTCCATCGTTGCAGCCGTGATCGGGCTGCTGCTCGCGGGTGCGGGCTATTGGGCCTACTGGAACTTCTATTCTCGGTTCCAGCCTGTCACGATCAGCCGCAATCCCGCAGAGGTGCAAAGACTGCTGGACGAGGCATCCTGGGTGTCGGACGGCAGCGGCGGCCAGCCCCTGTACATCGTCACCTATCGCGACAGCGCCTCGGGCCATCGCTATCTGCGCGATGAGGCGCCCAAGCTGAAGGCGGCGGGGGTGGAGACGCGCTTCATCCTGTTCGCCCGGCCGGACGCGGACGGGGCGTCGCGATCGACGACCGCCGAAAGGGCCACGGTCGCCGAACTGTGGCTGAGCCGGGACTGGCCGCTGTACGAACGCTGGATGGCCACGCCGTCCGGCAGCTGGACCGCCGCCGGCCTGCCCCAGGCTGACGGAAACCTGGCGCGATCGGCCGTGGTCGAGGCCGGGCGGCGGTTCGACGAGCAGCTGAGCCGGATGCTGCGCGCCTCCGGCGTGAAAATCAGCTATCCGCTGATCCTGTGGCGCGATCGGGACGGGTTTCTGAAAGCCTGTGGCTGCGCCGACAGCCGGGCGTGGGCCTTCATCCGCGACGACGTGGGGGCGCCGGATCGACTGGGCGGACCGACGGGTGCGGTCCCGCCGCTTGACGAAGACCAGGCCGCGCCGGAAGACGGGACGCCAGCCATGCCCTATCCCGATCTGCCGACCATTCCGCCGATGAATGCGCCGCCGAACGGGCCAGCCGCCGCGCCGCCAGCCCAGGTCCAGAACCCGACCCCGGCGCCGACACGGCCCGCAGCCCCCTCTGCGCGGCCTTCGTCCCGGGCGGCGCCCACGCCCACCCAGCAGGAAGACACCACCTTCTATTGATTAGAGGGCGGCCGAGGCGGCGATCAGCCGATCCACGTCGTCGGCGTCCTGATACAGGCCGAAACCGAAGCGGATGACGTCGTCGCGGACGTCGGTGACGATGCCCGCCCGCTTCAGCCCCGAACACCAGGCGGGGGCGTCGGGATGGCGCAGCGCCAGAAACCGGGCGCGGGGCGCGAGGCCATCGACCGGATTGAGGATTTCGGCGTCCGCGAGCGGCCCCGCGCGCCCCTCGATCACCGCCGACTGGAACCGGACGGCCAGGTCGCGGGCGTGGGCGGCGACGGCGGCGGTGTCCAGGCCCTGGTCGCTCAGCGTCCGCCGCGCCGCATTGAAGCGGTACAGCGCCGAACAGTCGAAGGTCGCGCCCCAGAAACGGCCGCCGTCGCTGCGATACTGCACCCCGCCGGGCGGCCCGGACAGGTCGCCAAACTCTGCAAACCAGCCTGTGTTGACCGGGCGCGGCGCAAAGCCGGGCGGGGCGTGCAGGAAACAGGCGCCCTCGCCCGCCATGGCGTATTTGTAGCCGCCCGCCACATAGAAGAGGCGGTCCGCGACCTTCGACAGATCCGTCGGGGTCGCCATGAAGCCGTGATAGCCGTCGACAAGAACCCACGGCCCCTCGGGCCGCGCCAGATCGGCAAGGTCCTCGATCCCGTCGAACATGCCGCCGGTGCGGAAGAAGACCTGGCTGACGACGATCCAGTCATGCCGACCTTCACGCGCGGCGGCGACGAACCGCTCGGCGAAGGTGTCGAAAGGCGCCAGGGGAATGCGGGTGACCACCGCCTCACCCGCCTCCTGCCAGCGCTCTGACTGGCGGCGGAAGGAATGGAATTCGCCGTCCGTCGCCAGAATGCGAACCGGCTTCTTCTCCAGGCCCGAGAACAGACGCAGCAGGAAGTCGTGGGTGCTGGACGAAAAGACCAGACTGTCCGGCGAGGGCAGGCCCAGTTCGGCGGCGACGTGGGCTTGCGCCTGCGGGATCACCTCGCCGAACAGCAGACCCCATTTGTTGTCGGCGTGGATATTGGCGTCGATCCAGGCCTGCTGCTGCGCCTCGAAACCGACATCTGGCCAGAGATGATGGCTGTGGGCCGCAAAATGCAGCCGCTCCGGGGCCAGCGACAGGGCGCGCGAGAACAGGGACTTGTAGCTCATCCCCCGATCCTAACCGGATTGGCGTCGATCCGCGAGGCTCGGACGGCGCGGGCCGTCGTCAGGCCGTGCTGCTTCATCCAGGGGCGCAGACGCTTTCGCGCATTGGCGTAGGGCGACGAGGTGTTGAACTGGATCATCCGGCCCCGTGTCCACGTCCCATACCAGGGCAGGCCATAAAGGCTGTGATCGTCATGGGATTCAATCAGGACCATGATCGCCCTATAGGCGTCGTCCAGCATCGCCAGTCGCGCGTCATGGGGCGCCCCCGCCAGATCGGCGTAGAAGCGTTGCGCCAGACGGCCCAGCTCATTGCCTTTGAATCCCGTATCCGGGTAGTCGATCGGCCGCCCCGCCGCTTCGCGTTCATGCCATTTCAGAACCGTGCGGTTCCACCCGACTAGATAGGCGATCAGGTCGTCCACGCTGATGAGGGTTCCGGCGACATGCCCCTCAAGCTCGGGCAGGGCGGCCAGAGAGGCCGGAACCCCTGACAGGTCGGCGCGCAGGGCGGCGTAGGTGCGCCGCACGGCGTCCAGCAGAGCCTGACGATCCTGCGGAACGCCCATGGCCCCCCGGCCTTAGACCAGGGCGCCGTGGCAGTGTTTGAACTTGCGGCCGGACCCGCAGGGGCAGGGAGAGTTGCGGCCGGTCATTTCCCAGCCGGGGGGCAGCATTTCGACCGGCAATCTGGCGCGGTCGTCGCCGATCAGGGTCTCTTCCGGATTCTGGGCCGAGGGGTTGGCCATCTCGTTCTCGCCAGTGCCGGGGTTCAGGTGGATTTCCTGGAACTCGGGCAGCTCAGGCGGCGCCTGGAAGCGGAACTCCACCGTCATCAGCCAGCGGGTGACATTGTGGCGCAGGTCGTAGAGCAGGCTTTCGAACAGGGAGAAGGCTTCGGTCTTATATTCCTGCAGCGGATCGCGCTGGCCATAACCGCGCAGGCCGATGACGCCGCGCAGATGGTCCAGGTGAACCAGGTGCTCGCGCCACTGCATGTCGATCATCTGCAGCATGAACTGCTTTTCCAGACCGCGCGTCTGTTCGGCGCCGATCATGTCCAGACGTTCCGCGGCGCGGGCGTCGGCGGCTTCCAGCAGCCGTTCCTCGATCTCCTCGTTGGAGACGCCTTCCTCGGCCGCCCAGTCGTGCAGCGGCAGCTCCAGGCCCAGGGTCGAACGGACGCGTTCGTCCAGACCGTCGATGTCCCACTGTTCGGCATAGGCCTTGGGCGGCATGTAGCGTTCGACCAGGTCGGAAACCACGTCGCGGCGGAAATCGCCGACCAGTTCGGACAGGTCCTCGGAATCCATGAACTCCTGGCGCTGCTCGAACACGGCCTTGCGCTGGTCGTTCACGACGTCGTCGTACTTCAGCAGGTTCTTGCGGATGTCGTAGTTGCGGGTCTCGACGCGCTTCTGGGCGGTTTCGATGGCGCGGTTCAGCCAGGGGTGGGTGATGGCCTCGCCTTCCGCCACGCCGAAGGTCTTCATGATCGAGTCCAGACGGTCCCCGGCGAAGATGCGCAGCAGGTCGTCCTCGCAGGACAGGTAGAATTTCGACACGCCGGGGTCGCCCTGGCGGCCGGTGCGGCCACGCAGCTGGTTGTCGATGCGGCGGCTCTCGTGACGCTCGGTGCCCAGGACGAACAGGCCGCCGGCGTCCAGCGCGACCTTTTTCTGAACGGCGATCTCGGCCTTGAACTCGGCCTCCTTGGCTAGCTCCATCTCGTGGGTCACTTCGACAGCCATGTTGCGCTGTTCCAGCATCCACTTCTGCATCTTCATCTCGAGGTTGCCCCCGAGCTGGATGTCGGTGCCGCGGCCGGCCATGTTGGTGGCGATGGTCACCGCGCCCGGCAGGCCGGCGTCGGCGACGATATAGGCTTCTTGCTCGTGCTGGCGCGCGTTCAGGACGCTGTGCGGAATGCCGCGCAGCCTGGTCTCGTAGGTGATGTCATAGGCGGCGTCGCCGATCTTCTCGGCTTCCTTGGTCTTGCCGGCGTATTCCTTCTTGAGAGTGCGCGAGACCTCGACCTTGTGCTCGTAGCGGTTCAGCAGGTCCGACAGCTGTTCCGACCGTTCGATGGAGACGGTGCCGACCAGGATCGGCTGGCCTGCCAGATGGCATTCGGCGATCTGTCTGGCGATCGCCTGGTTCTTCTCGTCGTGGGTGCGATAGACTTCGTCGTCGAAGTCCTTGCGCTGGATCGGCCGGTTGGTCGGCACCTCCAGCACGTCCATCTTGTAGATGTCGCCAAACTCCTGGGCCTCGGTCGCGGCGGTGCCGGTCATGCCCGACAGCTTTTCGTACAGGCGGAAATAGTTCTGGATCGTCACCGAGGCCAGGGTCTGGTTCTCGGGCTGGATCTTGACGTCCTCCTTGGCCTCGATGGCCTGGTGCAGACCTTCGGACAGGCGGCGCCCTGTCATCATGCGACCGGTGAATTCGTCGATCAGGACGATCTCGCCGCCCTTGATGATATAGTCCTTGTCGCGCTGATACAGGGTGTTGGCGCGCAGGGCCTGGTTGGCGTGGTGCACCAGGCTGATGTTGGCCGCGTCATACAGGCCGGTTGTGTCGGCGGCGAAGTGGCCGCCTGCTTCCAGCGCCTCCTCCATCCGTTCCGAGCCCAGCTCGGTCAGCAGAACCTGCTTCTGCTTCTCGTCGAGTTCGAAGGTGTCCTTGTCCTTGATCAGGTCCTTGATCAGGCCGTCGAGGACTTTGTAGAGGTCAGAGCGGTCCTCGGTCGGACCCGAGATGATCAGGGGCGTGCGCGCCTCGTCGATCAGGATGGAGTCGACTTCGTCGACGATGGCGAAGTTGTGCGGACGCTGCACCATCTCGCGCCGGTCATAGACCAGATTGTCGCGCAGATAGTCGAAGCCGAACTCGTTGTTGGTGCCGTAGGTGACGTCGGCGTTGTAGGCCTGCTGGCGCTGACCCTGAGACAGGCCATTGACGATGACCCCGACCTCCAGGCCCAGGAAGCGATAGACCTTGCCCATCGTCTCGGCGTCGCGGCGGGCCAGATAGTCGTTGACGGTGATGACGTGCACGCCCTTGCCCGCCAGGGCGTTCAGATAGACGGGCGCCACGGCGACCAGGGTCTTGCCCTCGCCGGTCCGCATCTCGGCGATGCCGCCTTCGTTCAGGATCATGCCGCCGGCCAGCTGGACGTCGTACTGACGCTGGCCCAGCACGCGCTTGGAAGCCTCGCGCACCACGGCGAAGGCTTCAGGCAGGATTTTCTCCAGCGTGTCGCCGTTCGCCAACCGATCCTTGAAGGCGTCGGTCATCATCCGCAGTTCGTCGTCGGACAGGGCCGCGAATTTTGGCTCCAGCGCATTGATGCGCTGGGCGTGGTCCTGGAAGGACTTGACCTTGCGGTCGTTGGAAGAGCCGAAAAATTTCTTGGCGAAGCCGAGCATGTTGGGTCCGGTAGCGGTCGAGCGTCTGCGAGCTGAGCGGCTCTGAAATCCCGTGAGGGCGGCGATAGGGACGCCGCGAGAGAGGCCCGGACCGATGACGGCCCCGGTGCGCCGGAAACAGGCGCGCGCGAAGGGCCGCGCAGACGATCAAAACCCCTCGACTTGGGCGCAGGGCGGACTTAAGCACCGGCCTAACCCCTGTCAACGCGAGGGGCTTTCGGCCGCCTGCGACGGAGCGCCCTCTTGAACCCATTCCGGCGACACTCAGACCCGCGCAAAACCCCGGTCCTGGCGATGCTTCTGGCCGCCGGCCTGGCGACGGCGGCCTGTTCGCGCGGCGGGGGCGACCGTCCGCCCGAACCGGGCGACCGGGCGGTGGCGATGGTGCAGGACCGGACCATCTGGGCCTCGGACGTCAAGCGCGAGGCGGTGGCGCAAGGATTGATCGGCGAGGGCGAGCCGCTGGACATCACCTCGGACCTGTTCCGCCGCGTGCTGGATGAGGTGATCGACCAGAAGCTGCTGGCCGGCGAGGCGCAGCGGCGGCGGCTGGATTCCTCGCCCCTGGCCCAGCGCCGGCTGGAGGCGACGCGCGAACGCATCCTGGGCGACATGCTGGTGGAGAGCGTGGTCGACAAGGCCGTGTCCGACCAGGCGGTGCAGACCCTGTATAATGAACAGCTGCGGCTGGCGAAGACCGCCGAGGAAATCCGGGTGCGGCTGATCCTGTCGCGCACGAAGCCCGAGGCCGAGGCCGTGATCGGCATATTGGGCCAGGGCGCCGGGTTCGAGGCGGTGGCCATGGAGCGCTCCATCGACGAGGCGACGCGGTTCTCCGGCGGCGACCTGGGCTATTCCACGCCGGACGTGATGCCCCAGGCCTATGCCGACGCCCTGCGCGACAAGCCCGCGGGCGCCCTGGTCGGACCCTTCCAGACCGAGGGCGGATGGGCGGTGCTGCGGGTCGAGGATCGACGCAAGGAGACGCCGCCCACCCTGGAACAGGCCCGGCCGCAGATCGTGCGCTATCTGACCTATGAGGGCGTGCGCCAGCTGCTGGAGCAGTTGCGCGGCAAATCCAAGGTGGATGTCCGACTGCCCGCCCCGCCGACGCCGCCCGCCCAATCCTCTCAACCGGCCGCACGACCATGACCAAGACTCCCTCCACGACCGGCCAGAAGATCGAACATGCGCTGGAAAAGGCGCTGGACCCCTTCGCCACGGCGCTGAAACGCGCGACGCGTACGCCGGGATCGGAACCGGCGGCGACATCGCCGGCGGCCGCTGGCAAGCCCGGCTTGGCCATTTCGCCGCTGGCCGTGCCCTTCCCGACCATTCCCCCCATCGGCGGGGTCGAGATCGCCACCGCCCGCGCGGGCTTCTACAAGCATGAACGCGACGATCTGGTGGTGTTCCGCTTCGCGCGCGGCACCAGCTGCGCCGGGGTCTTCACCCGCCACAAGATCGGCTCGGCGCCGGTCGACTGGTGCAAGAAGCAGCTGGGCTCGGCCGAGGGCGGCAAGGACGTGCGCGCCCTGGTGATCAACGCCGGTTGCGCCAACGCCTTCACGGGGAAGGCCGGGGCCGATGCGGCGCGGCGCACGGCCTCCGAGGTCGCCAAACGCTTCGGCTGTCGCCAGCGCGACGTCATGCTGGCCTCGACCGGGGTGATCGGCGTCGTGCTGGACGAAAAGAAGATCATCGCCAAACTGCCCGAGATCGAACAGGGCATGGATGCCGACGCCTGGGCCAGGGCCGGTAGCGGCATCATGACCACCGACACCTTTCCCAAGGGCGCCTACGCCGAAGCCGAGATCGAGGGCTACAAGGTCCGCATCGCCGGGATCGCCAAGGGGTCGGGCATGATCGCCCCGGACATGGCGACCATGCTGGCCTTCATCGTCACCGACGCCGACATCCATCCCAATGTGCTGCAGGCCCTGCTGGGCCTGCACGTCCGCACCACCTTCAACTCGGTGACGGTGGACGGCGACACCTCGACCAATGACACAGCCCTGCTGTTCGCCACCGGCACGTCGGGCGCGCCGCGCATCGGCCGGGTCGGCGACCGCCGCCTGAAGAGCTTCTCGGCCGCGCTGGACAGGGTGATGCTGGATCTGGCGCACCAGCTGGTGCGTGACGGCGAGGGCGCGACCAAGTTCGTCAAGGTGACGGTGGACGGCGCCGCCAGCCCAGCATCAGCGCGAAAGTTGGCCAAGTCGATCGCCGACAGCCCCCTGGTCAAGACCGCCATCGCCGGTCAGGACGCCAACTGGGGCCGGGTCGTCATGGCCGTGGGCAAGACCGAGGAGCCGGTCGATCGCGACCATCTGGCCATCTGGTTCGGCCCGCACGAAGCCGCCGTCGACGGCGCCCCGTCGCCGACCTATGACGAGGCCAAGATGACCGCCTATATGAAGAACCCCGAGATCGACATCACCGTCGACGTCGGATCAGGCCGCGCCTCGGCCACCGTCTGGACCTGCGATCTGACCAAGGGCTACATCGAGATCAACGGCGACTATCGCTCGTGACCGACGCAGCCGTCCTCCCCACCGTGCTTGTCGTCGCCGTCGCCATGATCGACGTGGACGGTCGGGTGCTGATCGCCAAACGTCCCGAGGGCAAGAAGCTGGCGGGCCTGTGGGAGTTTCCGGGCGGCAAGGTCGAACCGGGAGAACGACCCGAACAGGCCCTGATCCGTGAACTGAAGGAAGAACTGGGCGTCGACGTCAGCGAAAACTGTCTGTCCCCATTCGTTTTCGCCAGCCACGCTTACGATTCGTTTCACCTGTTGATGCCATTGTATCTGTGCCGGCGGTGGGACGGCGTGGTCACGGCGCGTGAGCACGACGGCCTGGCCTGGGTGAAGCCGAACACGCTGTCGGACTATCCCATGCCGCCGGCGGACGAACCCCTGGTCGCCTGGCTGCGCGACCTGCTGTAATCACCGCCGATCAGAGAGGCCGGCCATGCGACGTCTTATCGGCCGGTTCCTGTGTGACGAGAACGGCGCAACGGCCATCGAATACGGCCTGATCTGCGGGCTGATCTTCCTGGCCATCACGGGTTCGATCGGCCTGATGGCCAACGCCAACAACGGCCTTCTGGCCGTGACGGTCGCCAAGCTGAGCGCCGCCCTGGGCGGCTAATCGGGTTCCTCGCCGGTCATTTCCCGAACACCCAGAGCATCGGCTAGCCGCGTCTTGGCCGAGCCGCGCGGCAGAGGCTTCTGCTGGCTCTCATGCGGTTTCCAGCCGGCCAGGTGAATGATCTCGAACGTCGCGGGGATGCGGCCGTCCTCCAAGCCGTGGCGTTCGGCGTAGAGGGCCGCCGCGCGGGCGACGATGCGGCGGTTCAGCGGCCGAACCGCGCCTTGCAGCACATTGGTCTCGCCCATCGCCCGCAGGTCGCGGACCAGGGCGAACAGGTCGGAATAACGCACCGTGAACCGATCCACGTCAGAAACGGGCAGGGCGAACCCGGCCCGCTGCAGCAGGGCCGCCCCATCATAGCCATCGGCGAAAGGCGAAATACGCGCCTGGGCGCCGCCGCGCTCGGCCAGTTCCGCCTCGGTCAGTACGCCGCGCAGTTCCTTGAGCGTGCCCGCCCCGAACAAGGTCCCGATGAACAGGCCGTCGGGCCTCAAGGCGCGCCTGATCTGGGCCAGGGCGCCGGGCAGGTCGTTGGCCCAATGCAGGGTCAGAAGCGAGACGATCAAATCGTTCGATTCCCCGTCCAGCGGCAGGGCGTCAGCGCCGGGCGCCGCCTTCTGTATGAGACTCAGAGGCGTAAGCACGGGACCGACCCGTCCGGCGGCGTCGCTGGCGCGCACCGCGCGATCGAACACGCCAGGATGGGCGGACAGATCGACCGCGACGGGAAAATCGCGCACTATCGCCTCCAGGCTCTCGGCGGCGTTCTGGGCGGCGCGCGCGTGCAGGAAGTCGGCCTGATCGAAACGGTGCGCCGACCGCGTCAGGCGGGCCTGGCGACGGACGGCGTCAAAGATGCGCGGGAGGCCTTCGGAAGAAGCATGGGGGACGGTCATGGGGTTGCAGGATGGGGACTGGCGACGCGCCTGGGAAGGGGCGGAACGACAGTTGCGAAGCGCGGGGCGCGGTCTGGCCGATCTGATCCTGCCGCCGATGGCGCACGACAGCCGCGAGGCCACGGCCGCCGCCGGCCTGACGCCCGACGCCTGGAGCCGGATCAGATTTCTGGAAGCGCCGGTGTGCGACGGCTGCGGAGCGGCGTTCGAATACGACGGCGGCGCCTTCGCCGAGGCCCGTTGCGCCGCCTGCATCGCCCAGCCCTACGCCTTTGAGCGGGCGAGGGCGGCATGTCTGTACGACGCGGCCTCGCGCGGATTGATCCTGCGCTACAAACACGGAGATCAGCAGCAGTTCGCGCCGCTCTTCGCCCGCTGGATCGGTCGGGCTGCGGCCGAACTGGTCGAGACGGCGGACGCGGTCGTTCCGACGCCGCTGCATCGGTTCAGGCTGCTGTCGCGCCGGTTCAACCAGGCGGCCGAGATCGCCCGGCCCCTGGCCCGCAGCGCTAGGCGCGACTATTTGCCCGACGCTCTGGTCCGAACGGTCCACACCACCAGCCAGGGCGGCAAAAGCCGGCGCGGGCGGCGGTTGAACGTCAAGGCGGCCTTCGTCGTGACCGAGGCGGGGCGGCGGCGCATCCGGGGACGGCGCATCCTTCTGATCGACGATGTGTTGACCACGGGCGCCACCGCCGAGGCCTGTGCGCGCGCCCTGCTGGACGCCGGGGCGCGGGCCGTAGACCTGGCGGTCGTCGCCCTGGTGCGAAACGCCCGGGAAGTCGTTATGTAACCCATCGCGCTTCTCGGCGGCGGCTTGCCGCGCGAGGGCGTCCAAGCTTCGGAGAACAGATTTGGCCGACGTCGTCATCTACACCAAACCCGGCTGCCCCTACTGCTTCAGCGCCATGTCGCTGCTGAAGAAGAAGGGCGCGGACTATACCGAGATCGTCGCCTCCAACGATCCCGCGAAGAAGGCCGAGATGGTCGAGAAGTCCGGCGGACGCATGACCTTCCCGCAGATTTTCATCGATGGACAACACGTCGGCGGGTCCGACGACATCCACGCCCTGGACCGCGAAGGCAAGCTCGACGCGCTTCTGGCGGCGTGATCGCGTGAGCGGCGGGCTCGACATCGCCCTGATCCAGACCCGCACGCCGGCGACGGCGGCGGAGGGGCTGGCCCATGTCGAACCGCTGGTCCGCGAGGCGGCGTCGGGCGGCGCGCGGTTCATATTCACGCCCGAAGGGACCAATCTGCTGGAGCAGCGTCGCGATCGCCGCGACGCCGCCCTGGCCGAAGAGGATCAGGACACGGCGGTTCTGGGCCTGCGGCGCCTGGCGTCCGAACTGGGCGTATGGCTGCTGATCGGATCGGCCATCGTGAGGTCCGGTCATGCCGGGGACGCGAGGGCGGCCAATCGGTCGCTGCTGGTCGACCCGTCGGGCGCGATCACGGCGCGCTATGACAAGCTGCATGTCTTCGACGTCGATCTGCCGAACGGCGAGCGATACCGCGAAAGCGCCGCGGTGCGGCCGGGCGACCGGGCGGTGGTGGCCGACACGCCCTGGGGCAGGCTGGGCCTGACCATCTGCTACGACATCCGCTTTCCCCATCTGCATCGCCAGCTGGCCAAGACGGGGGCGTCGATGATCGCGGTTCCCGCGGCCTTCACCGCTCCGACCGGCGAGGCCCATTGGGAAATCCTGCTGCGCGCGCGCGCCATCGAAACCGGCGCCTTCGTCCTGGCCCCGGCGCAGGGCGGACTGCATGAAGACGGTCGGCGCACCTGGGGCCGCTCCACCGTTGTCGGGCCGTGGGGCGAGGTGATCGCCAGGGCCGATCACGACGACCCTTGCATCGTGCGGGCGAAACTGGACATGGAGGCGGCGACGCGCGCCCGCGTCGCCATACCCGCCCTGACCCACGACCGCGACTTCCTGCCGCCCGCCTGATCCGTCCATGATCCGATACGCCCTGAAATGCGAAAAAGACCACGGGTTCGAGGCCTGGTTCGCCTCGTCGTCCGACTATGACGACCAAGGCGCGCGCGGCCTGGTCGAGTGTCCGTTCTGCGGCTCGCGCAGCGTCGAAAAGGCGGTCATGGCGCCCTCGGTCAGCGGAACCAGGCGCGCCAATACTGCGCCCGACCCGGCCGCACCCGAGGCCATGCGAAAGATGCAGACCCTGATGATGGCGGCGGCGCGCGAGGTTCGCGCCCATGTCGAGGCCAACTTCGACTATGTCGGCGACGCCTTCGCCCGCGAGGCGCGCGACATCCACGAAGGCCGCTCCGAAAAGCGCGAAATCTACGGCGAGGCCACCCCCGCCGACGTCAAGAAGCTGAAGGACGACGGCGTTCCGGTCTCGGCCCTGCCCGACGCCCCGCCCGAACCGTCGAAGGTGAACTGATGACTTTGGAATGGCGGCCCATGCGGCCGGAAGACATCGAGGCGGTGACGGCGGTGGCGCGGTTGTCGTTTCCCGATCATTTCGAGGACCAGACCTGTTTCGAGAACCGGCTGGCGCTGTATCCGCGCGGGTGTTTCGTCCTGACGGACGGGCAAGGGCCGACGCGAGGCTATCTGATCGCCTATCCGTGGAAGACCGAGAGCGCGCCGCCGCTGAACACCGTGATCGAGGGTCTGCCGGCCGACGCGGCCCTGATCTATCTGCACGACCTGGCCCTGCATCCCGATGCGCGAGGCGGGGGCGTGACCGGCGCGATCGTGGAACGTCTGGCCGGGCAGGCCGCCGAAGACGGCTGGCCCGCCATCGCCCTGGTGGCGGTCAATGATGCGGTCGGCTTTTGGACCCGCCACGGATTCATCGAACAGCCGGCCGAGGCCATGGCGGCCAAACTGGCCAGCTATGGCGCCGACGCCCGCTATATGCTGCGGCCGCTTTAGGGACGATTGAGCGCGGTCTGGCCGCCCGCGCGGACGAAATGGACGCGTTGAACCCGGGGCAGGGCGACATAGGCCCGCCGTCGCATCTCGCGCTCGCAGATGCGGGCATCGCCAATGCTGTCGGGGGTCAGGACGGCGCGATGGACCGCGCACCAGTCGCGACTGGCCGCACGGATTCGTCCAGCCAGGATCACGGCCTCTCCCGGCCGGGCCGTGTTCAGGCCGTGCGCATCCACATGCATGTCGGGGGCGTCGCCGGCGAGCAATGCGCCGGCAAGGGCGGCTGCGACCATCAAACTCATCGTCATCTCCAATCCAGTATGGGCCTGGGTCAGGCCGCTGCTGGAAAGAGGAGGCGTTCGACGGCTTCGGATGCGGCGACGCGGATGAAATATCGGTAAGGCGAGATGAGCGCCGCCGACGCCCGCTCTGGTGTTTCTGTCCACATGCCTGTAAGAGGCGCGCGAAACTTTCTCCCCCCAATGCCTGCATCCCTTGCAGCGGCGCGGATTTTCCGCGACCGAACACAGTCCGCCCGAGCCCTTCATGAATCTGCGCAACGTCGCCATCATCGCCCACGTCGACCATGGCAAGACCACCCTGGTGGACCAACTTCTGGCCCAGTCCGGCGTGTTCCGAGCCAATGAGGCGACGACCGAGCGCGCCATGGACTCCAACGATCAGGAGAAGGAACGCGGCATCACCATCCTGGCCAAGTGCACCTCGGTGCTCTGGAACGGCAAGGCGGGCGAGACGCGCATCAACATCATCGACACCCCCGGCCACGCCGACTTCGGCGGCGAGGTCGAGCGTATCCTGGGCATGGTGGACGGCTGCGTCATCCTGGTCGACGCCGAAGAGGGCGTTATGCCCCAGACCAAGTTCGTGCTGACCAAGGCGCTGAAGATGGGCCTGCGCCCGATCCTGTGCATCAACAAGGTCGACCGCGCCCACGCCGACCCGGACCGCGTCCACAACGAGACCTTCGACCTGTTCGCCGCCATCGGCGCCACGGACGAGCAGCTGGACTTCCCGCACATCTACGCCTCGGGCCGCAACGGCTGGGCGACGCTGGACCTGAACCAGCCCAACGACAACCTGGCCCCGCTGTTCGACCTGATCGTCGACCACGTGCCGCCGCCCGCCGTCCAGGCCAACCGGGACAAGCCGTTCCGCATGCTGGACGTGCTGATCGAAAGCGACCCCTTCCTGGGCCGTCTGCTGACCGGCCGCATCGAGAGCGGCAAGGCGATCCCCGGCATGGCGATCCACGCCCTGGACCGCGACGGCAAGGAGATCGAGCGTGGCCGCATCACCAAGGTTCTGGCCTTCCGCGGCCTGAAGCGTCAGGCCCTGGACGAGGGTTCGGAAGCGGGCGACATCGTCGCCATCGCGGGCATGGCCAAGGCCACCGTGGCCGACACCCTGTGCGCCATGGAAGTGACCGAGCCGCTGGACGCCCAGCCGATCGATCCGCCGACCATCTCCATGACCGTCTCGGTCAACGACAGCCCCCTGGCCGGCCGCGAAGGCGACAAGGTCCAGTCGCGCGTCATCCGCGACCGCCTGCTGAAGGAGGCCGAAGCCAATGTCGCCATCCGCGTCACCACGACCGAAGGCGGCGACGCCTATGAGGTTGCGGGCCGCGGCGAACTGCAGCTGGGCGTTCTGATCGAGAACATGCGCCGCGAAGGCTTCGAGGTCTCGATCTCGCGTCCGCGCGTGGTGTTCCAGGAAGGCGAAAACGGCGAGAAGCTGGAGCCGATCGAGGACGTCATGATCGACGTCGACGACGAGTTCTCGGGCATCGTCATCGAGAAACTGTCGGCGCGTAAGGCCGAAATGACCGACATGGGTCCGTCGGGCGCCGGCAAGACCCGCATCAGCCTGAAGGCCCCGTCGCGCTCGCTGATCGGCTATCAGGGCGAGTTCCTGACCGATACGCGCGGTTCGGGCGTGCTGAACCGCGTGTTCAGCCACTATGAGCCGCACAAGGGCGCCATCGCCGGCCGTCTGAAGGGCGTGCTGATCTCGAACTCCGACGGCGACACGGCGGCCTTCGCCCTGTGGAACCTGGAAGATCGCGGCGTCATGTTCGTCGGCGCCGGTGAAAAGACCTATCAGGGCATGATCATCGGCGAAAACGCCCGCTGGGACGACCTGGACGTCAACCCGATCAAGGGCAAGCAGCTGACCAACGTCCGCGCCTCGGGCAAGGATGAGGCCGTGCGCCTGACCCCGCCGCGCCAAATGTCTCTGGAACAGGCCATCGCCTATATCGACGACGACGAACTGGTGGAGGTGACGCCGAAGTCGATCCGCCTGCGTAAACAGACGTTGAACCCGTCGTTCCGCAAGAAGCGCGTCCGCCCGGAATAATCCCCGACTGACGCGGCGAGGGTTTGAGGCCTATATCGGCGACATGACCCCCGCTTCGCCTGGCCTGGACGACCGACTAGACAAGGCCGCCGCCGCGCAGGATCCGCGCGCGGCGGTCTCTTTCGTTCTGCGCGAGGCCTATGACGCCGCCCGCACCCGCGCCGAGCGCAAGCTGGACGCGGGTCTGAAGGGCCGCGAGGTCGCCCGACTGTACGCCGCGGCCGCCGACGACATGCTGACGGCCCTGTGGCGGGTGGCGACCGAGACCCTGTTTCCCGTCTCGCCCGTCGAGAGCGAGCGTCTGTCGCTGGTGGCGGTCGGGGGCTACGGGCGGGGCGTCCTGGCGCCCTTCTCGGACCTCGATCTGCTGTTCCTGCGCCCGGCCAAGGCGACGCCGCGCGGCGAGAGCGTGATCGAGTTCGTCCTCTATGTGCTGTGGGATCTGGGGGTGAAGGTCGGGCCGTCGGTGCGCTCGGTCGAGGAATGCCTCAGCCTGTCGCGCACAGACATGACGGTGCGGACGACCCTGCTCGAGGCGCGGCCGCTGGCAGGCGATCAGCGCCTGGCCGAGCTGATGATCGGTCGGTTCCGCGAGATGGTGTCCAGGTCCGACCCGCGCCCCTTCATCGCCGCCAAGCTGGAAGAACGGGCCGTGCGGCACGAGAAGTCAGGCTCGACGCGCTACAAGGTCGAACCCAACGTCAAGGACGGCAAGGGGGGCTTGCGCGACCTGAACACCCTGTACTGGATCGCCCGGTCCCTGGCCCCTGAAAGCCGGCTGGGCGCGACGGTGATGGACGAGCTGTTCACCCCGCGTGAACGGCGCACGTCTGACGAGGCGTTCGACTTCCTGTGGCGGGTTCGCATTCACCTGCACCTGATCGCGGGGCGCGCCGAGGAGAAGCTGACCTTCGACATGCAGCCCGAGGTGGCCCGGCGCATGGGCTGGCGCGGGCGGGGCGACGAGCCGGCGGTCGAGCGGTTCATGCGCCGATATTTCCTGGTGGCGCGCGACGTCGGCGCCCTGACCCGCGCCATGTCGGCCAAGCTGGAGGCGCGTCACCAGAAAACGGCGCAAGGCCTGTCGCGCCTGATGACCCCGTTCCGTCCGGCGCGCCGCAAGCTGGAAGTCGAGGGGTTCTGGGTCGATCAGGGGCGGCTGTCGGTCGAGGGACCGGATGTGTTCGCGGCCGACCCGGTCAAGCTGCTGACCCTGTTCGTCTGCGCCGACAAACATGACCTTGATCTGCACCCCGACGCCTTCTCGGCCGTGACCCGGTCTCTGTCGCTGGTGACGCCGCGGCTGAGGCGCGATCCCGCGGCGACGCGGGCCTTTCTGGACGTGCTGGCCCATGGTCAGCGGCCCTATCGCGTCCTGACCATCATGAACGAGACAGGCCTGTTGGGGCGGTTCCTGCCCGAATGGGGCCGGATCGTCGGCCAGACCCAGTTCAACATGTATCACGCCTATACGGTGGACGAGCACACGCTGCAGGCCATCGGCGTCATCAACGACATCGCGCGCGGCAAACTGACGGGCGATCACCCGATGGCCAGCGAGATCGTGCATCTGATCTCGGACATGGAAGCCCTGATGCTGGGGATGCTGCTGCACGACGTGGGCAAGGGCGGCGAGCGGGGGCAGCTGGAGGACGGCGCCATCGCCGCGCGCCGGGCCTGCGAGCGGCTGGGCGTTGATCCCCGCCGCATCGAACTGGTGGTCTGGCTGGTGCGCAGTCACCTGGCGCTCAGCGACTATGCCCAGAAGCGCGACCTGTCGGACCCGGCCACGATCCGCGCGTTCGCCGAACTGGTTGGCGATCCCGAACGGTTGCGGATGCTGCTGGTCCTGACCGTCGCCGACATCCGGGCCGTGGGGCCCGGGGTGTGGAACGGCTGGAAGGGTCAGCTGATGCGCACCCTCTATAATCAGGTCGCCGCCCTGTTCCGGGGCGAGGACGTGGCGCGTGAGGATCCGCTGTCGGTCCACCCGGCCCTGGTCGAACGGGCGCGCCGAACCGGGGCGGCGGCCGAAGCCGCGCCAGTGTCGCCGGTTGAAGGATTGCCCGTCCAGGCCACCGAAATCTCCATCGCCGCCGTCGACCGACCCGGCCTGTTCGCCGACCTGGCCCAGACCATGGCCGCCCTGGGCGCCGATGTCACCGACGCGCGGGTGGCGACCGAGGACGGGGTGGTGCTGGACGTCTTCCGCGTTCAGGACGGGGCGGGCGCAGCCTATGGCCAGGCCGAGCCGCGAAGGTTGACGACCCTTGTCGAGGCGCTGGAAAAGGCCGCGCGCGGCGAGGGCCGGATCGGCCAGGCGCCCCAGCCGGCCGGCAACGCCCGAAAGGCCGCCTTCGAAGTTCGGCCCGTGGTCATGGTCGATCACCACGCCAGCGAACTCGCCACCGTGGTCGAGGTGTCATGCGCCGACCGGCCCGGCCTGTTGGCCGATCTGTCGCGCGTCTTCAACGACGAGGGCCTCAGCATCCGCTCGGCCCATGTGGCCAGCTATGGCGAGCGGGCGGTGGACAGTTTCTATGTCGTGGACCGCAAGGGACGAAAGCTGACGTCCGAACAGCGGGTCACCGAATTACGGACGGCGTTGGAGGTCGTTCTGGACAGCCGCGCGCCTGCGCCGGCCGGCCGCAAGGTGCGCTCGGCCCGGGCCAGCGCCCGCGACGTCTCCGAACTGGGTCGGCGGGCGCGCAAGCCCATATCGCCGGGCGAGCAAGCGCGCTAAGCGAAATCGATCTTCCGCTCTCTGTCGAATGTCCGCATGAGCCTCGCCCGCAACACCCTGGTTCAGTCATCGCTGACGCTCGGCAGCCGCTTGTTGGGCTTCGGGCGCGATCTCGCCCTTTCAGCGACCTTTGGCCAAGGCCCCCTGATGGACGCCTGGTCCACAGCCATAATGCTGCCGAATATGTTTCGTCGCCTGTTCGCGGAGGGCGCATTCGCTCAGGCCTTCGTGCCGGTTTATGGCGGGGTGCGCGCACGTCAGGGCGAGGAGGCCGCGGCCGTCACCGCGTCCGAGGCGCTCAGCTTCATGCTGGCCATGGTGGCGGGCTTCTGCATCCTGTTGCAGGTGGTCATGCCGTGGATCATGCCGTGGCTGCTGTCCGCCTATCAGGGCCAGCCCGAGGTGCTACGCGCCGCCGTGACCGCAACCCAGCTGGCCATGCCCTATCTGGCCTGCATGACCGTGGCGTCCTTGCTGTCCGGTGTGCTGAACACCGGCGGCCGGTTCGCCCTGTCCGCAGCCGTGCCGGTTTTTCTGAACCTGTGCACCCTGGCCGCCCTGGTTCCGCCCATGCTTCTGCCCATCCCGCAGGAGACGGTGCTGATGATGGTGACGGCGGCGGTGACGGTCTCTGGCGTCATTCAGGCGGGCCTGTTGTGGTGGGGCGTGCGGCGTCTGGGCGTGCGGCTGAAGATCGGCCTGCCGCGCCTGACCCCCAATGTCCGTCACACGCTTGCCCTGGCCGTGCCCGGCGCGCTGGCGGGCGGCGCCCTTCAGATCAACTCCCTGGTGTCGCAGTTCCTGACCGGGTCGGACGAGGGCGCGCGATCGGTCCTCTACAACGCCGACCGTCTGTATCAACTGCCGCTGGGTCTGGTCGGCGTCGCCATCGGCCTGGCCCTGGTGCCGCGCCTGACCAAGGCCTTCGTCGCCGGCGACCACGCGGGCGGCCAGCGTACCCTGGACGACGGGATCAACCTGGCCATGGCCTTCACCCTGCCGGCCGCCGTGGCCCTGTTCGTTATTCCCTTTTTCATCATCGACGCCACGGTGACGCGCGGCGCCTTCACCTCGGCCGACGCCAGCCGCACCGCCGATGTCCTGCGCCAGTTCGCCTGGGGCGTGCCCGCCTTCGTCCTGGCCAAGGTGCTGACCCCGCCCTTCTTCGCCCGTCAGGACACCCGCCGCCCGATGATCTTCGCCATCACCAGCGTGGTCATCACCGTGGTCCTGGGGTCGGGCCTGTTCTTCTGGTTCCGCAGCCAGGGCTGGGACGGCGTGCTGGGCCTGGCCATCGCCACCAGCACCTCGGCCTGGGTCAATGTCGGCCTGCTGGGCGGGGTTCTGGTGCGCGAGAACAGCTGGCGTCCGTCGCCCGCCTTCCTGTCACGCATCGGCCGGGTCATCGCCGCCAGCGGTGTCATGGCCGCCATCCTGTTCGCCGCCAGCATCAACTATCGACTGTTGAGCCATGTCTTCCTGGCCAAGGAGATCGCGGTCCTGATCGTCTGCGGCGCGGGCGCGGTTCTGTACGGCGCCTGTCTGTTCGCTTTCCGGGCCGTCACCGTGTCGGAACTGAAGGCCACCCTGCGGCGCGAGCCGGGCGGAGGCGTGGCGTCCGGTCTGGACTGACCGGCCCCGAACCGATAAGCGCGAGGCCATGACGAACTCGGGCTTCATTTTCGACCTGCGATGGCGCGGCTGAACAGCCGCTCCTTTCGCCATGCCTGACACTGATTTTTCGAGACCCGATCCATGACTGACCCGACCCCGGCCCCCGCAGCTCCGGCCTATGACGGCCCGCGCCGCATCCTGTCCGGCATCCAGGCCTCCGGCGCCCTGCACCTGGGCAACTATCTTGGCGCGCTGACGCGTTTCGTCGAGCTTCAGGACCAGGGCGCGCCGGTCTTCGTCTTCGTCGCCGACATGCACGCCATCACCGTGTGGCAGGACCCGGCCAAGCTGGCCGCCCAGACGCGCGAGATCGCGGCCGCCTATCTGGCCTCGGGGCTCGATCCGGCCCGGTCGATCATCTTCCCCCAGTCGGCGGTGCGCGCCCACGCCGATCTGGCCTGGGTCTTCAACTGCGTCGCCCGCCTCGGCTGGCTAGACCGGATGACCCAGTTCAAGGAGAAGTCGGGCAAGCACAAGGAACGCGCCTCGGTCGGCCTCTACACCTATCCGGTGCTGCAGGCGGCGGACATCCTGCTGTACAAGGCGACCGAAGTGCCGGTCGGCGAAGACCAGAAACAGCATCTGGAACTGACCCGCGACATCGCCGCCAAGTTCAACAACGACTTCGGCGTGCCCGGCTTCTTCCCCGTGCCCGAACCCGTCATCCAGGGCCCGGCGACGCGCGTCATGTCCCTGCGCGACGGGGCGGCCAAGATGTCGAAGTCGGATCCCTCAGACAACAGCCGCATCAACCTGACCGACGACGCCGACACCATCGCCGCCAAGATCAGGAAGGCCAAGACCGATCCCGAACCGCTGCCGGAAACCCTGGACGGCCTGAACGACCGCCCCGAAGCCAAGAATCTGGTCGCCATCTACGCCGCCCTGTCGGGCCAGACCCGCGAGCAGGTGATGGCCGAGTTCGGCGGTCAGGGCTTTGGCGCCTTCAAGCCTGCATTGGCCGATCTGGCGGTATCGTCCCTGGCGCCCGTCACGGCGGAAATGCGCCGCCTGCTGGATGACCCGGCCGAGATCGACAGGGTGCTCAAGGACGGCGCTGAGCGCGCCGCCGAGGTCGCCGACCCAGTGGTCGATGAGGTCAAGACAATCGTCGGTTTCTGGCGCCCCTAGGGGGCCTGATCCCGTCTTCTGCGATTTTCGGATGCGGCGACCCGTCAAGGGTTTCATCAGGCGCAGCCCGCCCCTAGATCAGCGGTCATGAGCCACCCTCTCGACCGCGCCGTCTGGAACGCGCTGAACACCCGCCTGTCGTCGCTGACGACGCCGGATTCCAGTTTTCACGCCGTTCGCATCGACCCGGAGGTCGGGGTCTTCATGGCCTGCGCCGACCGTTCGCCCGACAGTCTCGCGGCTATGGGCGACCTTGCACGGACCTATCCCGGCGCGGGCTTGATCGAGGTCGAAGGCAGCGCCATCGCCGACGTCCTGCCGGTCGGGGCGGGTGTCGTCGGCCGCGTACCTCTGGTTCAGATGACCGCGCGGGCCGTGACGGCGGGCGGCAAGTCGGTCGTCTATGACACCCTGACCGAGGCCGACGCCCCGGCCATGCTGGCGCTGGCGACCCTGACCAAGCCGGGTCCGTTCCGGTCGGCGACCCGCAAGCTGGGTCCCTTCATCGGCGTGAAACAGGACGGCGAACTGATCGCCATGGCCGGGCGACGCCTGCGCGTGGACGGCTTCACCGAACTGAGCGGCATCTGCACCCATCCCGACCACCGCGGCCGGGGTCTAGCCGCGGCTCTGTCGCGCGCGGTGGCCGCCGAAATTCTGGCCAGCGGAGAGACCGTCTTCCTGCACGCCTTCGCCGATCACGAGGCGACCATCGCCTTCTACCGCTCGCTGGGCTTCGAGGTTAGGGCGCGGATGACCTATACGATCCTGGCGGACTGAAGGAGGAGCGCGGCATGGGTGTCTATGAGGCCAGGATCGTTTGGGAGCGCGGCGACCAGCCGTTTCTGGACAAGCGTTACAGCCGCGCCCACAGCTGGACCTTCGACGGCGGGGCGGTGGTGCCCGGATCGTCGGCCCCGTCCAGCGTGCCCCTGCCGATGTCCGACGCCTCGGCCGTCGATCCGGAGGAGGCGATGATCGCCTCCCTGTCCAGCTGTCACATGCTGTGGTTCCTGGCCTTCGCCGCCAATGCGGGCCTGGTGGTCGACACCTATGCCGACGAGGCGTCGGGCAGGATGGGCCAGGACGATCACGGCAAACGCTATCTCGCCGAGGTGACGCTGCGCCCCTTCACCAGTTTCGCCGGCCGCGAACCGGATCAGGCCGAGATCGATGCCCTGCACCGCCAGGCGCACGACCATTGCGAGATGGCCCATTCGGTGCGAGCGGTCATCACGGTCGAGGCGACGATCGGTTAGGCGGCGACCGCCGTCTCTTCCTCGACCAGCGACCGGAACAGGGCGTGGGCGGCGGTCATGCCGTCCGAAGTCGCCAGGGTGATGTTGGAGGCGGCCCGGGCCAGGTCGCCGGCGGCGAAGACGCCCGGCTGGGTCGTCTGCTGCAGGCCATCCACCTTGATCACCCGCCCCATGGGGGTGTCGATCATTTCGCATCCCAGATGTTCGGCGAAGGGGCTGGCGACGCGAACATTGGCGCCGACGAAGATGGCCTTCAGCGCGACGAACCGACCGTCGATAAGACGCGCCCCTGTCAGGGTCGGGGCCTCGCCTTCCAGCCGCGCGATCGGCGTGGTCTCGATGATCACCCCGCGCCGATGCAGCAGATGGGCGTCTTCGGGCGACAGGCCGGTTTCCAGCCCCATGAACAGGGTGACCTGGCCCCATTCGGCGACGGTCGCGGCATATGGGACCGCATGATCGCCGCGCCCCAGTACGCCGATGGGGCCGCCGCCGATCTCGTACCCGTGGCACCAGGGACAGTGCAGGGCGGTGCGGCCCCAGCGTTCCCTCACGCCAGGAATATCGGCCAGCACGTCCTCGACCCCGTGCGACAGCAACAGCCGTCGGCCAGTGGTCCTGGTCCCGTCGGCGAAGACGACCTGAAAGCCGCCGTCGATCCGTTCGACGGCCACAGCCTCGGCCATGCGGAAGGCGGCGGTGGGGTAGGCCGCGACCTGGGCGCGGGCCACGGCGGCGATCTCCGCGCCAGGCTTGCCGTCGTTGGACAGGACCCCGTGGGCGCGGGCGGCGAACCGGTTGCGCGGCCGGCCGTCGTCGATGACCAGGACGCGGCGGCGCGCCCGCACCAACTGCATAGCGGCGGACAGGCCGGCGTAGGAACCGCCGATGATCAGGGCGTCGTGCGGCATGACGTCAGGACTTTGGGCTGTGGACATGGAGCAGATTCCTCTTGGGATGGGCGGCCATGCGGCGGGAGAAATCCGCCGCCAGATCGGCCAGGGTGATTTCGTTCAGTCGTGCGACCAGCAGGGCGCGGGCGGCGGCGTAGGTTTCACCCAAGGCGTCGTTCACCGCCGCCTCGACCAGACAGCCCTCGGCCTCGACCGGCGGGGCGTCGGGGATCAGGCCGGGCTCGCCCAGCGCCACATGGACCTGGCCCAGGCTGACCTGATCCAGCGGCCGCGCCAGACGCCAGCCGCCGCCGCGCCCCTTCTCGGACGCCACCAGCCCCTGTTCGCGCAGGCCGGCCATGGTCCGACGCACCACCACCGGATTGGTCGACAGACAGACGGCCAGCTGGTCTGAGGTCATCGGCGCTCCGGTTCGCGCCTGACGCTCGGCCATGTGTAGCAGGGCATGGAGGATGTTTGAGAGACGGCTGTCGCGTTTCATGTAACTTCAATTGTTACGTGATAGGCCGTTCGTCAAGCCGGGAGCCTGAGATTCTTTTTCAGGCCAGCAGGCTCGTCCAGATCGCCAAAGCGGTCAGCAAACCGCCCGAAAGCACGCCGCCTGCAAAGGCCAGCGCCACACGATCCCGTTTAGACAGGATGAGATTCATTGGATTGCTCCGTCTCAACGCCGCGCTTCAGGTATGTGGCGCCACGTCGATCAGGAATGCGCGGAAACGACGCAGCGCCTCCTGGGTCAACTCCGGGTCATGACGCATCGGCCCGTTGTTGGTGGGCTCGTCGAAGGCGTGGGTGCCGGCGGCGATCCAGCTTTCGACCTGGGCGCCGCAGTCGCCGATCATCGCATTGACCCGTTCGGCGTTGCGCACCGTGGTCAGGTGGTCGCGTCTGCAGGTCACGGCCAGAACCTTCGGACAATGCCGCCACGGCTTCATCCGGTTAAAGGCGAAAGGCCCGATATAGGGATACATCAGCCATACGGCGCGCACCCCCGACAGGTCGGCGTCGCCGGGGTTCGACACCCCCATGGCGCCGGGGGCGGGCGCGGCGCTCATCATCTCCATGATCGACCAGCCGCCGTGGCTCCAGCCGCCCAAGGCCAAGCGGGTCGCATCGACATCGGGCCGGGCGGATACGCCCTGGATGGCGGCCAGCACGTCGCCGGCGCGTTCGTAGCCCCGGAACGACAGGCCGCTGCAGACCGCCGTCAAGGTGAAGGCCCGGCCCCAGCCGCGCGGCCCGTAGGAATCGATGATGAAGGCGCGCCAGCCCCCCGCCCTGGCCGCCGCGGCATAACGGGGCAGATGATCGCGCAGGCCGCCGCAGCCGTGGAACAGCAGGACCGCCGGGCGCGGCGCGGCGTCGTCCGGCCCGACAACGATCATATGCGGTTCGAGGCGGGCCCAGCGGCGCTTCAGATCGTCCATCCCCGCTTTACGCCGCAGCTTGAAGGCGAAAACCAGCCCCCTTGCGCATTTCGATATTCAGATATATCTAAATCGTCGTGAACAGATATATCGAAAAGGAATCACTTATGCGATCCATGGGGATGTTCAGAGGCCGCCGCGACGACTGCGGCGGACACCACGACCGCCACGGCGGCTTCGCCTTCGGTCACGGTTTCGGGAGAGGGATGCGCGGTCCGCACCGCGCCGACTTCGGACCGGGCTGGGAAGGGCGCGAGGCGCGCGGACGCGGTCACGGCCATGGCCGTCGTGGCGGCGGACGTCTGTTCGACCACGGCACGCTGCGCTGGGTGCTGCTGTCGCTGATCGCCGAAAAGCCCAGCCATGGCTATGAGCTGATCAAGGCGGTCGAAACCAAGCTGGGCGGCGCCTATTCGCCCAGCCCCGGCGTCATCTATCCCAGCCTGACGCTGCTGGAAGAGATGGGCGCGTTGGAATCCGAGGCCCAGGGCGGCAAGAAGCTGTACACCATCACCGGCGCCGGCCGCGCCATGCTGGCGGAGAACGAAGAGGTCCTGAAGGCGGCCGAGGCGACGATGGACAAGTTCGCCGCGCGCGCCATGCGGCCCGCCGCCATCCACGACGCCATAGGACGGCTGCGCCACGCCATTCACGCGCGTTTGTCAGGAGAGACCGCCCTGACGGAGTCTCAGATCCAGGCCATCGCCGCCCTTCTGACCGAGACCGCCGACAGGGTGGAAAAGGCATGAGCGACACACCTCGCATCACCCGTCGTGTGCGGCACGATCTGAAGTTCCGCACCCTGAACGTGGCCTCGGTTCAGGACCTGACGCCCGATCTTCGCCGCTCCGTTCTGGAGGGGCCGGACCTGGCGGGCTTCGTCTCCCTGGGGTTCGACGATCATGTGAAGATCTTCCCCGCAGCCGAGGGGCAGGCGCCGATCCTGCCCACGGTGGGGCCGGACGGGCCGATCTTTCCCGAGCCGCGTCCGCCCGCCCGCGACTATACGCCCCGCGCCTATGACCCGGCGACGAACCGGCTGACGCTGGACTTCGCCATCGGCCACGGCGGACCGGCCACCGAATGGGCGACGGCGGCCAAGGTCGGCTCGGTCCTGGGAATCGGGGGGCCGCGCGGCTCCTTCGTCGTGCCGACCGACTTCGCCGATCATGTGCTGATCGGCGACGAGACCGCGCTCCCCGCCATCGCGCGCCGGCTGGAGGAATTACCTGCGGGCGTGCGCGCCCATGCGGTGATCGAGGTCGCCGATGCGGCGTCCCGTCTGGATTTGGACAGCCCTGCCGAGGTCGCCTTGACCTGGGCGACGCGGGACGGCGCCCCGCGCGGCCGGGCCGAGACCCTGTTGGCGGCGGTCGAAACGGCCCTGACCGGCGTCGATCGATCCGACGCCTATGTCTGGATCGCCGCCGAGGCGGACGTGGCCAAGGCCCTGCGCGCCCGCGCCTTGGCGCTCGGCTTTTCGCCAAAGGCGATGAAGGCGGCCGGCTATTGGCGGCTGGGCGGAACGGGCGGCGAAAAGATCAACCTGGACTGAAGCCAGCGCGCCGCAGCGTCAGGTTCAGACGCCCGCCGCCAGGGATCAGGCGCGACGAGCCCGCCAGCACGCGGTCGATCCCGTGCCGGGCCAGGCGCGCCGGCCCCGTCAGGGCGCAGACGTCGCCGCTGTTCAGTCTGAGGCTGGTGGTGCGTCCGCCCCTGGCCGGGCCGATGCGGAAAACGGCGGCGTCGCCCAGCGACACCGACAGGACCGGCGCGCCGAGATCGGCTTCGTCGCGATCCTGATGCAGACCCATCCTGGCCCCGTCGCGGTACAGATTGACCAGACAGGCGTCGGGCGGTTCGGGCCAGTTCACCGTGTCGCGCCATAGGTCCAGCAGCACGTCCGGGATCGCGGGCCAGGCACGGCCCGTCTCCGGATGCGTCGCCTGATATCGATAACCCGCCCTGTCCGACACCCAGCCCAGCGGACCGAAATTGCTCATTTCGACGGAGAAGGGCCGCCCGCCGGGCGTGATCGGCCGATAGGGCGGCGCGTCCCGCAGCCGCGCGAATACGTCCGCGACCAGCGCCGCCTGGCCCGCCGCATCGAACGCCGCGGGCCACAGTCGAAAACCCTCGACGGCGGTGTCGACTTCAGCGGGTGTACGTGTCGTCGCTGACCTCACAGACATTGATGCGCGACCGTGTCGGCTCCTGGCCATAGGTGAACCCTGATCAGAAATCATAGCCGCATGGGTCCGAGCCGTCATCGGCCTTGATGCGCGTGTTCCGGCCATCCCGAGCGCCTTCGACTTTCATCGTTCTTGGAGCGGTCCGAATCGCAGATCGCCCTTGCGGGGCCGGGGGATTTTCCCATATCGGGGCCAGCTTCGGAGAAACCCCGCGAAAACTGGGGCTATCCGGCTCCTGCAACGCCAACCCAACCCGGGGGCGGTCACGCGCGGCGCTTCGTCGAAGGCCGCCGCATCGCCCGCTGAAACGAGAGAGACAAAGAACGCCCATGGCCAAGATTATCGGCATCGACCTCGGCACCACCAACTCCTGCGTGGCCGCCATGGATGGCAAGGCCCCAAAGGTCATCGAGAACGCCGAAGGCAACCGCACGACCCCGTCGGTCGTCGCGATCCAGGACGGCGCCGAAGTGCTGGTGGGTCAACCCGCCAAGCGCCAGGCCGTGACCAACCCCTCCAACACCTTCTTCGCGATCAAGCGCCTGATCGGCCGCAGCTTCGACGATCCGGTGGTCGCCAAGGACAAGGGCATGGTGCCCTATGAGATCGTCAAGGGCCCGAACGGCGACGCCTGGGTGCACGCCTTCGGCAAGGACTATTCCCCCCAGCAGATTTCGGCCTTCATCCTGCAGAAGATGAAGGAATCGGCCGAAGCCTTCTTGGGCGACAAGGTCACCCAGGCGGTCATCACCGTTCCGGCCTACTTCAACGACAGCCAGCGTCAGGCCACCAAGGACGCCGGCAAGATCGCCGGCCTGGAAGTGCTACGCATCATCAACGAGCCGACGGCGGCGGCCCTGGCCTATGGTCTGGAAAAGAACGACGGTCAGAAGATCGCCGTCTATGACCTGGGCGGCGGCACCTTCGACGTCTCGATCCTGGAGATCGGCGACGGCGTCTTCGAGGTGAAGTCCACCAACGGCGACACCTTCCTGGGCGGCGAGGACTTCGACCTGCGCCTGGTCGACTATCTGGCCGACGAGTTCAAGAAGGAGCAGTCGGTCGATCTGCGCCAGGACAAGCTGGCCCTGCAGCGCCTGAAGGAAGAGGCCGAAAAGGCCAAGAAGGAACTGTCGACCACGACACAGTACGAGGTCAATCTGCCGTTCATCACCATGAACGCCTCGGGCCCGCTGCACCTGAACATCAAGCTGACGCGCGCCAAGCTGGAATCCCTGGTGGAAGACCTGGTCCAGCGGACGATCGAGCCGTGCAAAAAGGCCCTGGCCGACGCCGGTCTGAAAGCCTCGGACATTGACGAAGTCGTCCTGGTCGGCGGCATGACCCGCATGCCCAAGGTCGTGGAAGCCGTGAAGGCCTTCTTCGGCAAGGAACCGCACAAGGGCGTGAACCCTGACGAGGTCGTGGCCCTGGGCGCCGCGGTTCAGGCCGGGGTTCTGCAAGGCGATGTCAAGGACGTGCTGCTGCTGGACGTGACGCCCCTGACCCTGGGCATCGAGACCCTGGGCGGCGTCTTCACGCCCCTGATCGAGCGCAACACCACGATCCCGACCAAGAAGAGCCAGACCTTCTCGACCGCCGACGACAACCAGTCGGCCGTGACGATCCGCGTCTTCCAGGGCGAGCGTCCGATGGCGTCCGATAACAAGATGCTGGGTCAGTTCGACCTGATGGGCATTCCCCCCGCACCGCGCGGCATGCCCCAGATCGAGGTCGCCTTCGACATCGACGCCAACGGCATCGTCAACGTCTCGGCCAAGGACAAGGCGACCAACAAGGAACAGTCGATCCGCATCCAGGCGAACGGCGGCCTGTCGGACGCCGACATCGACAAGATGGTCAAGGAAGCCGAGGCCAACGCCGCCACCGACAAGGCCAAGAAGGATCTGGTCGAGGCCCAGAACGCCGCCGACAGCCTGATCCACTCGACCGAGAAGGCCCTGGCCGAACACGGCGACAAGGTCGGCGCGGACGAGAAGACGGCCATTGAAACCGGCCTGAGCGAGCTGAAGACCGCCCGCGACGGCACGGACCCGGAAGACATTCGCGCCAAGACCAACACCCTGGTCCAGGCCTCGATGAAGCTGGGCGAAGCCATGTACGCTCAGCAGCAGGGCGCGGGCGAAGGTGAGGCCGCGCCGGCCGACGACGGCGTGGTCGACGCCGAGTTCGAGGAAGTCTCGGACGCGGACGGCGACGACAAGAAGAGCGCCTGATCCGCAACAGGTCGCTGAAATGATACGGCCCCGCTTGTCTTGCGATAGGCGGGGTCTTTTCTTGAAACTTGCATCATTCGTCCCGGCCCCCATGTCAGCCGGGACACCGTAGCTCCGTCATCGCCCGCAGAGGCGCAATGGAGCCCGGCAGGGGAAGTATGAGGACGAACGCCCGATGGCGCGTGACTATTACGAGGTTCTGGGCGTCGAACGCACGATCGACGCGCCCGGTCTGAAGGCCGCCTACCGCAAGCTGGCCATGATCCATCACCCCGACCGCAACGGCGGCTCGGAAGAGTCGATGGCCCAGTTCAAGGAAGTCTCCGAGGCCTATACCGTCCTGTCGGACGAGAACAAGCGCGCGGCTTATGATCGGTTCGGCCATGCGGGCGTCAACGGCGGCGGGGGCGGCAATCCGTTCGGCCAGGGCCAGCAGGGCTTCTCCGACATCAACGACATCTTCTCTCAGGTGTTCGGCGATGCGTTCGGCGACGCGTTCGGCGGCCGGCAGGGACGGGGCCAACAGGGCGGACCGCGCCGTGGCTCGGACCTGCGCTATGATCTGGAGATCACCCTGGAGCAGGCCTACAGGGGCGAGGACGTCGAACTGGACATCCCCTCCACCCTGACCTGCGACACCTGCGAGGGATCGGGCGCCAAGCCGGGGACAAAACCCGTCACCTGCACCACCTGCAACGGCGCGGGGCGGGTGCGCCAGGCGAACGGCTTCTTCCAGGTGGAACGCACCTGCCCCCGTTGCCATGGGCAAGGCCAGATGATCGCCGATCCCTGCCCGACCTGCCACGGTCACGGCCAGGTGCGAAAGACCCGCACCCTGAACCTGAAAATCCCCGCCGGCGTGGACGACGGGTCGCGCATCCGCCTGTCGGGCGAAGGCGATGCGGGCCAGCGCGGGGGACCGCGCGGCGATCTCTACGTCTTTATCTCCGTAACGCCGCACGACCTGTTCGAGCGCGACAACCTGGATCTGCTGGTCACCGTGCCCGTGCCGATGACGGTGGCGGCCCTGGGCGGCGAGATCGACGCCCCCTGCCTGGTCTCCACCGCCTGCGACGGCAAGTGCAAGGCTTCAGTCGCCGTGCCCGCAGGCGCCCAGACCGGCAAGACGGTGCGCATCAAGGGCAAGGGAATGCCCCATCTGAACGGCCGCAACCGCGGCGATCTGGTGGTGGAACTGTTCGTCGAGACGCCCACCGATCTGACGCCGCGCCAGCGTGAGTTGCTGGAAGAGCTTGCCCTGTCGTTCGGAGAGGGGCAAAACCCCCGGAATTCCAGCTTTGCCGGAAAGGCGAAGCGTTTCTGGGCCGACATCCTGGGCAACCAGGACGCGGACGGGTCGAAAGAGAACGCGGCTTGAGCGCAATCTTCCACGCCGGCATTTCCGGCTATCGCGGCCGGATGGGCCGCGCGGTTTCTCAGGTGCTGGATGCCCGCGAGGACGTGGTGGTCGCCGCCCGGTTCGACTGGGGCGAGACCGCCGACCTGTCGCTGTGCGACGTGATCATCGACTTCTCGACGCCCGACGCCTCGGTCGTTCTGGCCGAAAAGGCGGCCGAAAACGGCGGCCCGGCCCTGGTTATCGGTTCGACCGGCTTCACGCCCGAGCAGGAGGCCGCCCTGCTGAAGGCCGCCGAAAAGGTGGCCATCGTCAAGAGCGGCAACTTCTCTCTAGGCGTCAATATCCTGATCGGCCTCGTCCAACACGCCGCCCAGCGTCTGGACGCCCGGGACTGGGATATCGAGATCACCGAGGCCCATCATCGCCGCAAGGTGGATTCCCCCTCCGGCACCGCCCTGATGCTGGGTGAGGCGGCGGCCGAGGGTCGGTTCTCCGATCTGGCCGAGCTGCGCACCGCGCCCTACGACGGCGTGCAGGGCGAGCGGGAACCGGGCAAGATCGGCTTTTCCTCGATCCGCGCGGGCGGGATCGTGGGTGAACACACCGTGCTGTTCGCCTCCGAGGACGAGGTTTTGACCCTCAGCCATTCGGCCATCGACCGGTCACTGTTCGCGCGCGGCGCCGTCGCGGCCTCCGCCTGGGTCCGCACCCGTCAGCCCGGCCTCTACGACATGCAGGACGTGCTTGGGTTCAGGCAAGCCTGAACCCAAGCTTGATGTCTGAGGCGCTTCGCGCGCGCTCCGATCGGCCAGTGGACAGGCTATCCGGTCGCTCACGACTTGAGCGCATAGTAGGTGGGTGCGGCCGTTAGGCCGCGTCGTCCTGAGCGGGCAGGCCGTAGGCGTCCCATAGGGAACGGTCCTTCAGCATCTTGGCCAGGAAGGCGACGTGGGCGGCCTGTTCCTCGGGCGTGGAGCGCGGGGCGAGGGGGCGGGGACGCGGACCATAGGCCGCGACCTGGATGGTCCCGCCCTGGCTACGGCCGACCGGACCCGACGACAGGTCCAGCACCCGCTCCTTGCCGCCACGCAGTTCCAGATACACCTCGGCCAGCAGGCGGGCGTCGATCAGGGCGCCGTGCAGGGTGCGCTCGACCAGAGACACCTTGTAGCGTTTGCACAGGGCGTCCAGCGAGTTGGGCATGCCCGGAAACCGGCTTTGAGCCAGTTTCAGCGTGTCGATCCAGCGCGCCTCGCCCGTGATGGGCCGGCCGCAGCGATTGTATTCGAAGTCGATGAAGTTGCGGTCAAAGGCCGCGTTATGGGCGATCATCGGGGCGTCGCCGATGAATTCGATCAGGTCGTCGGCGATCTCGGCGAACTTGGGCGCGTCCTTCACCTTTTCGTCGGTGATCCCGTGCACGCGGATAGCGTCGGGCGGGATCAGACGCTCAGGGTTGACGAAGCGGTGGAAGGTGCGGCCCGTGGGCAGCAGGTCCTGAATCTCGATGCAGCCGACCTCGATCAGCCGGTCGCCCGTCTTGGGGTCGAAGCCGGTGGTTTCGGTGTCCAGAACGATCTCGCGCGCCATGCGTCCTTAATGGGGGCGTTCGGCGTCGGGCGGAAGGGCGTCGCGCCGACCACGGAGAGATATCCACGCCGGATCCAGCACGGCATCGACCACGGCCCCGACCTGGGCGCGGGCGACATCCAGACCTCGGCCGGTGTCGATGACGAAATCGGCGCGCGCGCGCTTTTCCGCATCGGGCAGCTGGCGCGCCAGGATGGCCTCAAACCGTTCGCGCGTCATGCCGGGTCGGGCCAGCACCCGTTCGGCCTGAATGGCCGGATCGGCCGAGATCACCACCACCGCATCCACCCCGGCGTCGCCGCCGGTTTCGAACAGCAGGGGAATATCGAGCACGGCCAGGCGCACGCCTGCCGACCTGGCCGCCTCCAGATCCTCGGCGCGGCCCGCCGCGACCAGAGGATGGACGATGGCTTCCAGCCGCCGAAAGGCGGTCTCGTCGCGCCCCAAGGCCTCGGCCAGTCGTGTGCGGTCCACCGCGCCGTCCGCCACCACGCCTGGGAAGGCCGCGCCCACCGGCGCCACGGCCGCGCCGCCAGGGGCGTAAAGCCGATGCACCGCCTCGTCGGCGTTCCAGACCACGGCGCCCCGATCGGCGAACATGGCCGTGGTCGTCGACTTGCCCATGCCGATGGAGCCTGTCAGGCCGATCAGGATCACTCCGTCTCTCCCAGATGAGCCAGCACACGCTGGCGCACGTTGGTTTCGGGGACGGCGCGCCCGAAGATGGCCTCGAACGATGGGCGCGCCTGGCCGATCAACATGGCCAGACCATCGACCCCGACCAGACCCCGCGCCCGGGCGGCGGCCAGCAGCGGCGTTTCGAGCGGGCGATAGGTCATGTCCATGACCACCGTGTCCGCTTCCAGCCGCCCGACATCGAGATCGGGCCGGACGCTGAGCGCATTGACCACCAGGACGGCGCCTTTGAAGGCGTCGTCCGCCTCCGCCACCGTCACACCCGCGCCAAGATCGGCGGCCAGTCGTTCGGCCCGGTCGCGCGAGCGATTGAGGATGCGAACACTGGCCCCGGCCGCCGTCAGCGCGCTGGCCGCCGCGCGGGCCGCCCCGCCGGCCCCCAGAATCACCACCGGCCGGCGGTCGACCCCAAGGGCCGGCGCCTGTTCCGTCAGGGCGTTCATCAGCCCATAACCATCGGTGCTGTCGGCGTTGATGCGGCCGTCCTCGAACACCAGCAGATTGGCCGACCCCGCCAGACGGGCGGCCTCCGACACGCGATCCGCAGCGGCGAAGGCCTGTTCCTTATAGGGGGCGGTGATGTTCAGCCCGCGCAACCGACCCGAACGCCCCTGATCCAGCAGGGCCGCGAACTGGTCGGGCGTCTCCGGGCCGTAGGCGACATAGGCGGCGTCCAGGCCCGCCGCCGTGATCCAGGTCGTATGGATCAGCGGGCTGAGCGAATGGGCGATGGGCCAGCCGACGACCCCGGCCTGAACGGTCATGGCGCCAGCACCCCGGCTCGGCGTAGTTCCGCCAGAACGGGCCACAGCGGCAGGCCCAGCACGGTGAAATAGTCGCCGTCCACCCCCTCGAACAACTGCGCCCCCAGTCCCTCCAGCCGATACGAACCGACGCAGGACAGCAGGGCCGCGCCCTCGGCCGCCAGATAGGCGTCCAGAAAGGCGTCGGAAAAGTCGCGCATCCGCATTTCGACCGTGTCGACCCCCGACCAGACGATCTGCCCCCTGGTCGCCAGGGCGGCGCCGGAATGGAGCTGATGCGACCGACCGCGCATCGTCTTCAGCCGATCACGCGCCTCGTCCAGCGACCGGGCCTTGGACACCAGCCCCCCGTCGAAGGCCAGGGTCTGGTCCGACCCCAGCACCCAGACGTCAGCGTCGTAGCGCGACACGGCCAGGGCCTTGGCCTCGGCCAAACGGACGGCCAGGGCGGCGGGATCCAGGTCGCCGGATACGGCCTTGATCGCGTCCTCGTCCACCCCGGCGACACGCACGTTGAACGCCACCCCGGCGTTTTCCAGCATGGCCCGCCGCGCCGCGCTCTTGGAGGCCAGGATCAGGGGCTGCGCGGTGTCGCTCACCAGGTGGTTCCGATCTTATGGTTGCGATGCTCGCTGAGCAGATTGGTGATGGCGGCGGCCGTCTCCTCGACCGACCGTCGGCTGACGTCGATGGTGGGCCAGCCCCGGCGTTCGAAGGCCCGACGCGCCCTGATCGTCTCGTCGCGCACCGCCTCCTGATCGGTATAGGCGGATGAGGGATTGGCGTTCAGATTGTCGATCCGGTTGCGACGGATCTGCACCAGGCGATCCGGCGAGACGGTCAGGCCGATGACCAGAGGATTCTTCAGCCTGGTCAGCCGCTCGCCGTCCTCCTGACCCGGCACCAGGGGGACGTTGGCCGCGCGGATGCCGCGATGCGCCAGATAGATGCAGGTCGGGGTCTTGGACGTCCGGCTGACGCCGCACAGCACCACATCGGCCCCCTCCAGCTGCTCCAGCGAACCCTGGCCATCGTCATAGGCCATGGCGAAGTCCAGCGCCGCGATCCGATTGAAATAGTCGTGGTCCAGGGCGTGCTGGGCGCCGATGCGGGTGGACAGGGCAGCCCCGAGATAACGCGACATGGCGCCCACCAGGGGATCCAGCGCGCCGATCTGCGGCATGTCCAGCCGACGACAGCCCTCTTCCAGCTGTTCGCGCAGATCGCGGTCGACCAGGGTGTGGAGCACCACGCCAGGCGCCGAGGCCACCTCTTGCAACACCCGCTCCATCTGCTTTTCGGAGCGGACCAGGGCGTAGATGTGCTCGATGGGGATGACGCCGTCGAAGCGGGCGGTGACGGCCTTGGCCATGGCGTTCAGCGTCTCGCCGGTGGAATCCGACACCAGATGGACGTGGAAATAGGTGGCCAGACGACCCGGATTGGACGGCCGGACGCCGGGCGGTCGGGCAGGGCTCATACGGTCTGTCTCCCTGTTGAAACTTCGGGGACGGCGGAGGATCGCCGGGGCGCCTTTTTTCTTAGCCGGTCTGTGTTCGCGCCGCGAGCGGGGATGAGGGTGGATCGCATCGCCCGCATTCGACCGGTTCATCCCAAGGCGGAAAAGCGGTTTCGCCGATGCTGTGGAAAATCCTAACGGGAGGTTAACGCCGCTTAACCGCGTTCACAGGCGCAAAGCCCCGCAAAGCCTTTGTCGTTAAGGTTTCGTTAGGGATTGTCCACCGCCGGGAAAGGCCCGGCGATGATCCCCGTTAACGATGGTCGGCCCGGGGGATATCCGCTTTTGTTCCGCTGCGATCCCTGGAGTCATCCCCGTCATTCCACCGCACTACCTGCCACTTCGAATCTTTTAATTCTTATTTTGATTAGGGATTGAGAGCAGGGGGCTGTGACCTTAATCGTCCGACATGACCGATCCGAACCGAACCGACGATCAGACCAGCCTGGACACGCCCCTGATGATCCGGGCTCTTCGTGGGGAGACGCTGGAGCGTCCGCCTGTCTGGTTCATGCGTCAGGCCGGGCGATATCTGCCGGAATACCGTCGACTGAGAGCTGAGGCGCCGGATTTCATCGCCTTCTGTCTGAACCCCGAAATGGCGGCCGAGGCGACGCTGCAGCCGATGCGTCGGTTCGGCTTCGACGCGGCGATCGTCTTCGCCGACATCCTGTTGATCCCGCGCGCCCTCGGCCAGGACGTCTGGTTCGAGACGGGCGAGGGACCGCGTCTCGGCGAAATGCCGATCCCCGGTCGGATGGCAGAATTGGCGCCCAGCGCGGGCGAGCATCTGTCGGCGGTGGGCCAGACCCTGTCGATCGTGCGCGCGGCGCTTGAGCCTGAACGCGCTCTGATCGGCTTCGCCGGCGCCCCCTGGACCGTCGCCACCTATATGCTGGACGGCGAACATCGGACCATCGGCAAGGGCGAGCGCGCCCAGGCCCGCACCTACGCCTATGCCGATCCCAGACGGGTGGACGAGACGCTGGAGGTTCTGGTCGAGGCTACGGCCCGGTATCTGAAGATGCAGGCCGACGCCGGCGCACAGGTTCTCAAGATTTTCGAGAGCTGGGCCGAAGGGCTCCCCGACGACCTGTTCGAAAAACTGGTCCTGAAGCCCCACCAGGCGCTTGTCAGACGCACGCGGGAACTGGGTGTCACCGTCCCCTTGATCGGCTTCCCACGCGGCTCTGCGGCGCTTGCAGAGCGGTACGCCGAGGCGGTCGAGGTCGACGCGGTTGCGCTCGACACCGCCTGCCCTCTGGAGGTCGGCAAACGCGTGCAGCAGATCAAGCCGATCCAGGGCGCCCTGGACCCGCTTTTGCTGCGCGCGGGCGGCGAACTGCTGGACCGTCGCGTCGATCAGTTGATGGAGGCCTGGGGGCAGGGGCCTTGGATCTTCAACCTGGGCCACGGCATTCTGCCGGACGTGCCCATCGACCATGTCGAACAGGTGCTGAAACGGATCGGCGCGCAATGAGCGACGTAGGAGACGGATGTGGGCCGGCGGGGCGGCGGATCGCCGTGGTCCTGTTCAATCTGGGCGGGCCTGACGATCAGGCCTCGGTCAAACCCTTCCTGTTCAACCTGTTCAATGATCCGGCCATCATCGGCCTGCCCGGCCTGTTGAGGACGCCGTTGGCGCGGCTGATCTCCAGCCGGCGCGAGGCCGCCGCCCAGGCCAACTATCGGCTGATGGGCGGGGGATCGCCGCTGTTGCCTGAAACCCAGGCCCAGGCCCAGGCGTTTCAGTCCGTGATGGCTGACCGGATGCCGGACGACGAGGTTCGGGTCTTCATCGCCATGCGCTACTGGAACCCGCTGACCGAGGAGACGGCCGCAGACGTCGCGGTGTTCGGTCCGGACGAAGTGGTGCTGCTGCCGCTCTATCCGCAGTATTCGACCACCACGACCCAGTCGTCGCTGCAACTCTGGAACGCGACCTACGCCGGTTCTGGCGTCAGCCGCGCGGTCTGCTGCTATCCGCAAGCCGCCGGCTGGATCGCCGCCCAGGCCCGGGCGATCGGGCGCAAGCTGGACGAAGCGGGCGACGCGCCCGTGCGCGTGTTGTTCTCAGCCCATGGCATTCCCGAAAAGCTGATCAGCGGCAAAGGCGATCCCTATCAGGAGCAGGTCGAAACGACCGTCGCCGCCGTGGTCGCCGAGATCGAGACCCATCGCGGCCCCATCGATCACGCCATCTGCTATCAAAGCCGGGTCGGACCGATGAAATGGCTGGGACCATCCACGCCCGAGGCGATCCAGAGCGCAGCCGACGACGGGGTCGGGGTGGTCGTCACGCCCATCGCCTTCGTCTCCGAACATATCGAGACGCTGGTCGAACTGGACATCGAATACGGCGAACTGGCCCACCAGAAAGGCGTCCAGCCCTATCTGCGGGCGCCCGCCGTGGGGATCGAGCCTCTGTTCATCGACGCCCTGGCCGATGCGGCTCTAGGGGCCTTGAGCCGAAGCGGCGTCGCACCGCATGGCCAGGGATGCAAGGCGGACTGGAAGGCCTGTCCGCATCGTAACCGGAGACAAGCGGCATGAATCTGTATGATCTGGCGCGCGGCCTGCATATTCTGGCGGTGATCGCCTGGATGGCCGGGATGCTGTTCCTGCCGCGTCTCTATGCCTATGATGTCGAGCAGAACGGCAAGCCCGAACCGCTGCGCAGCGAGATGCAGGGGTTGCTTCGCCTGTGGCAGACGCGGCTGCTGCGCATCATCATCAATCCGGCGATGATCCTGGCCTGGGGGTTCGGCCTGTGGCTGATCCATATCGATGTCTCGGCGCGCGGCGCGGCCTTTCTGGCCGAGCCGTGGATGGTCACGAAACTGGTCGGCGTCTTCCTGCTCAGCGGCTGGCACGGCTTCCTGGCGGGGCAGAGAAAGAAGATCGCCGCCGGCACGTCGAAATATTCCGGCAAGTTCTGGCGCATGACCAACGAGATCCCGTTTGTCCTGGCCATCATCATGGTTCTGTCGGTGACGACGGAATGGCATTTCGGCTAGGCGGCTTCGCTTGACCTTGGCCGCCGGCTGTGGTTCCGCTGGCGGCGAACCGTTCGACCCTGGGGTCGGCGGTCCCTCTCTTCTTCGCGACGCCTGCCGGTTCGACCAGCGGGACGCCGTCGCGCCCTCCTCCGGCCGAAAGGCCAGACATTCCTAGAGACCCGACGCCGCAGCGTTCGTCTGCGTGCGCCCGTGAGCCTGCATCATGACCGACGTCCGCGACACCAATCCCGACTCCCCGGAAGCCGAAGCCCTGGGCCAGGACACCCCTGCCGCCGAAGCTCCGATCCATCACGGCGCGGCGCACGAAGCGGGCGAGGCGGCGGGCGCCGATTCCGGCGTGGACACCACGGCCGACGAGGATGACGACGGTGAACCCGTCGTGGCCAACGGGCGCATCACCCTGGCGGAGCTGAACGAGAAGACGCCGGCCGACCTGGTCGCCTTCGCTGAACAGCTGGAGGTCGAGAACGCCTCCAATCTGCGCAAACAGGACCTGCTGTTCGCCATCCTGAAGGCTCTGGCCGACGAAGAAGTCGAGATCATCGCCGACGGCGTGTTGGAAATCCTGCCGGACGGCTTCGGTTTCTTGCGCAGCCCCGACGCCAACTATCTGCCCGGCCCGGACGACATCTATGTCTCGCCCTCGCAGATTCGTCGCTTCGGTCTGCGCTCGGGCGACACCGTCCACGGCGCGGTGCGCGGCCCGCGTGAGGGCGAGCGTTACTTCGCCCTGCTGAAGGTCGATACGATCAATCTGGAAGACCCGGAGCTGGTCAAGACCAAGGTCCTGTTCGACAACCTGACGCCCCTCTATCCCGAGGAGCGGCTGCACATGGAAATTCAGGACCCGACCTTGAAGGACCGTTCGGGCCGGGTCATCGACATCGTCGCGCCGCTGGGCAAGGGCCAGCGCTGCCTGATCGTCGCGCCGCCGCGCGTCGGCAAGACGGTGATGCTGCAGAACATCGCCAAGTCGATCGAACGCAATCACCCTGAGGTCTTTTTGATCGTTCTGCTGATCGATGAACGCCCGGAAGAAGTCACCGACATGCAGCGCACGGTGAAGGGCGAGGTTGTGGCCTCCACCTTTGACGAGCCCGCCACGCGCCACGTCGCCGTCGCCGAAATGGTGATCGAAAAGGCCAAGCGTCTGGTTGAGCACAAGAAGGACGTGGTGATCCTGCTGGACTCCATCACCCGTCTGGGTCGTGCATACAACGCCACTGTCCCGTCGTCGGGCAAGGTGCTGACCGGCGGCGTCGACGCCAACGCCCTGCAGCGGCCCAAGCGTTTCTTCGGCGCCGCGCGCAATGTGGAGCAGGGCGGTTCGCTGACCATCATCGCCACGGCCCTGATCGACACCGGCAGCCGCATGGACGAGGTGATCTTCGAAGAGTTCAAGGGCACCGGCAACTCGGAAATCGTGCTGGACCGCAAGGTGGCAGACAAGCGTATCTTCCCCGCCATCGACGTGCTGAAGTCCGGCACCCGCAAGGAAGACCTGATCACGCCGAAGGATCAACTGGCCAAGACCTATGTCTTGCGCCGGATTCTGAATCCCATGGGGCCGCAGGATGCGATCGAATTCCTGCTCGACAAGCTGCGTCAGTCGAAGAACAACTCGGACTTCTTCCAGTCTATGAACACCTGAAACGGCGTCTGCCGCCGGGCGTTCTGTTTCACGTGAAACGGAGCTGAGGCTGATGAAGATCAATGTCGAAGTCGACTGCACACCCGCGGAGGCGAGGGCCTTTCTTGGCCTGCCCGACGTTACGCCGCTGAACGACGCCATGGTCGCCGAAATGCAGAAGCGAATGCAGGACAATGTCGCCGCCATGCAGCCTGAGGAGCTGATGAAAACCTGGACCAGTTTCGGCCTCCAGGCCCAGGATCAGTTTCGGCGGCTGATGGAAGCGGCGGTGAAGTGACCCCTCATCCGCTCCCCGTTACAAGGGGGAGGGGAATGCGAAGCGCCTGCGGAGGCTCATCACATTCGCCGTCGTAGGGCTCTTCCATCAAGCCGCTGACGCGGCGCGCCGGCTCTTTGCAAGGGATGGGAGAATATCCTGTGACAGACACGATCTTCGCGCTTGCGACGCCTCCGGGGCGGGGGGCCATCGCCGTGGTTCGCCTGTCGGGCCCGGCGGTCGAAACGATTTTGACGGCTCTCGGCGCGCCTCGGCTGAGACCGCGCATGGCTTCGGTCCGTCAACTCAGCCATCGCGGCGAATATATCGACCAGGCGCTAGTGCTGCGGTTCGTGGCGCCGCATTCCTACACGGGCGAGGATTCTGCTGAGCTTCATCTTCACGGCGGGCGGGCGGTGGTTGAGGCCGCAACCCGCGCCTTGATCGACCTGGACGTCCGACCGGCCGAGCCAGGAGAGTTCACGCGACGAGCGTTCCAGAACGGACGAATGGACCTGGCCCAGGCCGAGGCGGTCGCCGATCTGATCGACGCCGAGACGATGGCCCAGGCGAAACAGGCGCTGGGCCAACTCGACGGGCGGTTGAGTGAAACCTACGCCGGTTTTCGTCGTGATCTGCTCCACGCCCTGGCGCTCGTGGAAGCCGAAATTGACTTCCCCGACGAGGAGGTGCCCGACAACCTGGCGCGGACCGCCGGCCCGGTTCTGGACCGACTGATCGACAACCTGCGCTGCGCCATTGAAACCGGCCGACGCGGGGAGCGGGTGCGGGACGGCTACCGCATCGTTCTGATCGGCGAGACAAATGCGGGCAAGTCGTCGCTGTTCAATGCCCTGATCGCGCGAGAGGCCGCGATCGTCACCCCCATCGCCGGCACGACACGCGATGTTCTGGACGCTGAACTGGTGATCGGCGGGTACGCCGTCACTCTGTCCGATACGGCCGGCCTGCGCGACAGCGAGGATCCCGTAGAAGCCGAAGGCGTGCGTCGCGCCCGCGTGCGCGCGGAACAGGCCGACCTGCGCCTTTGGTTGCGCGCGCCGGGTGATCCAGAGGGGAGCGCCGCCGACTACGCCAGGCCCGGCGACCTGATCGTGGCGACGAAGCAGGACCTTGGCGAGCAGGAATTCTCCGATGACCTGACGGTCCTGAGCGTGAGCATAAAGACCGGCGATGGTCTGGGCGCACTGCACGATTGGATTGCCACACGACTGGCCGAGGATCTTGCCGGCGCTGATTTCCCCGCCGTTACCCGTGAACGACATCGTTTGCGTTTGACGGAGGCTGTGGCCGCGGTAGAGGCGGGACGAGCGGCGCTGGATATTGCGCCCGAGATGGCCGGAGACGATTTGCGACGGGCGGCGGATGCGCTGGCGCGCGTGACCGGCGCCATCGGCGTGGAAGACATACTGGGCCAGGTCTTCTCGACCTTCTGCATCGGTAAGTGAGGCCTTAGCCATACCGGTGTTTCACGTGAAACAACGTCGACAGACCAGCGCCCTTCACTGGCGAAAGCGCCGGATTTGGCCTATGTGGCGTGGATGAAAGATCCTACTGACCTTGTCTTCGACGTCGTCGTAATTGGCGGCGGCCATGCTGGTTGTGAAGCGGCTGCGGCCTCTGCACGCGCGGGTGCGCGCACTGTCCTATTGACGCAGAAGCTGGAAACCATCGGAGAGATGTCCTGCAACCCGGCTATCGGGGGGCTGGGCAAGGGGCATCTGGTGCGGGAAATCGACGCCCTCGATGGCGTGATGGGACGTCTGGCCGACATCTCCGGCATTCAGTTTCGTCTTTTGAATCGATCCAAGGGTGCGGCGGTTCGTGGCCCACGCAGCCAGATTGATCGTCGGCTTTATCGTGAGGCCATGCAGGCTGAGTTGGCCGCCACGCCAAATCTGACTCTTATGGCTGGGACTGCCGAGAGCCTGATTTTGGATGGCCGCCGCGTGGTCGGCGTGAATACCGGCGCGGGGGAAGTGATCCGCGCCGACGCGGTCGTCTTGACGACGGGGACCTTCCTCAATGGCGTCATCCATCGCGGTGATGAGCGAATCCCAGCAGGGCGGCATGGAGAGGGTCCTTCCAATGGATTGGCCGCCGACCTCCACTCTGCCGACCTGATGATGGGTCGCCTGAAGACGGGCACGCCCGCGAGGCTGGATGGCCGCACCATCGCATGGGACCGTCTGGAGATGCAGCAGGCGGACGAGACCCCCTCCGCCTTCTCGTTCATGACCGACGCCATTGTGGTTCGTCAGATCGCTTGCGGCGTGACGCACACGACGGAAGCGACGCACCGGATCATTGCGGAGAACCTCGGCGAGAGTGCGGTGTACGGCGGTCGGCTGTCTGGGCGGGGGCCACGTTACTGCCCCTCTATCGAGGACAAGGTTGTTCGGTTCGCCGAAAAGACCAGCCACCAGATATTTCTGGAGCCGGAGGGTTTGGATGATCCGACCGTCTATCCAAACGGCATCTCGACGTCGGTTTCAGAAGCCACCCAGCTGGCCTTCTTGCGCACCATCCCGGGTCTCGAGGCGGTGGAGGTGTTCCGTTACGGCTATGCCATCGAATACGACTATGTCGACCCACGAGAGCTTACGCCCGCGCTTGAGGTGAAGAAGCGACCGGGTCTCTATCTGGCTGGCCAGATCAACGGCACGACGGGGTATGAGGAGGCGGCGGCCCAGGGACTGATGGCTGGGTTGAACGCGGCGCGGGCGTCTGGCGGGCAGGGGGCAGTCATCCTTGGTCGGGACCAAGCCTATATCGGCGTGATGATCGACGACCTGGTTACGCGAGGCGTGACGGAGCCGTATCGAATGTTCACGAGTCGGGCGGAATATCGTCTTACGCTTCGGGCCGACAATGCTGATCAACGACTGACGGCGCTGGGTATCGAGCTGGGCATTGTCGGCGAAACGCGCCGTCAGAGATTCGAAGCCAAGGCGGCCATTCTTTCACATGCCAGCGCTGTTTCACGTGAAACTCTGTTTACGCCAAACGAGGCCAGCGCGCTTGGAATCGCCGTGAACGCGGATGGCCGACGCCGTTCCATGCGCGAACTCCTGGCCTTCCCCACTGTGACCTTAGATCAGTTTCTACCGGTCGTGCCGCAGATCGCAGACTGGCCAGAGTCCGTTCGGGAGCAGGTCGTCATCGACGCGGGATACGCTAATTACCTGGACCGCCAGTCGCTCGAGGCGGAAGCCCTGAGGCGCGAGGAGGCGCTCACATTGCCGCTTGACCTCGACTATGACGCGATTGGCGGGTTGTCCAACGAAGTGCGAGAAAAGCTGACTCGCGTACGGCCGATGACATTGGGTCAGGCGGGGCGAATCGAAGGCATCACGCCCGGCGCCCTGACGGCCTTGCTTGCGCATGTGAAACGCGGAACGCGTGCAGCGGTCGCCGCCTGATGCTGGACGCCGAAAGAGCAGCCTTCCAAACACGCTCCCAGGCAACGAGCGCCCAACTCGCCGATCTGGAATTATTTCGCGTTCGACTTGAAGACGCCAACACGGTGATGAATCTTGTCGGTCCGGACAGCCTTCCGGATTTCTGGAATCGCCATGTCTGGGATAGCGCCCAATTGGTTCAGAAGGCGCCGGATGCATTGACATGGGCCGATCTGGGGGCAGGCGCGGGGTTTCCCGGCGTGGTGCTTGCGATCCTGTCGAAGGGGCGCGACGACGCGCATGTCTGGCTGATCGACTCTTTGGGCAAACGGTGCCGCTTTCTCCAGGAGGTGGTCGACGCGCTAGGGCTGCCGGCCACGGTGATCAACGGCCGGGCGGAGGACCAGAGGATCAACTGCGACATCGTGACCGCGCGTGCTGTGGCGCCGATGGACAAGTTGCTGGGTTATGCACAGCCCTACTTTGAAAGGGGTGCACAAGGTTTGTTCCTCAAGGGGGAAAAGGCCGAATCCGAGTTGATCGAAGCCCGGAAATCCTGGCATTTCCAAGCGGAACTGGCCCCGTCGCTCAGCGACCCGCGCGGCCGCATCGTGACAATTCGGAGTGTTCGACGTGCCCGCAACCGGTCGTAACAAACAGCCCGCACGGGTGCTGGCCGTTTCCAATCAGAAGGGCGGCGTGGGCAAGACCACGACAGCCATCAACCTTGGGACCGCCTTGGCCGCCATAGGTGAGCGGGTGTTGATTGTGGATATGGATCCGCAGGGCAATGCCTCCACTGGCTTGGGTGTTCCACGTGAAACACGACGGGTGACCATCTATGACGTGGTCGTGGATCAACGTTCCATCGATGATGCGGCGGTCCAGACCACAGTCCCCGGCCTCTGGATCGTGCCGGCCGACGCAGATATGTCGGGCGTCGAGATCGAGCTGAGCCAGGCCGACCGTCGGTCCTATCGCCTGCGCGACGCCTTGAGGGCCCACGACGACGGCCCTACTGCGTATGACTATGTGCTGATCGACTGTCCGCCGTCCCTGAACCTTCTGACGCTGAACGCCATGGCGGCGGCGGATGCGGTGCTGGTGCCGCTGCAGTGCGAGTTCTTTGCACTGGAGGGCTTGAGCCAGCTGATGCGGACCATCGACATGGTCAAGCACAGCCTGAACCCGTCTCTGGAAATCCAGGGCCTGGTCCTGACCATGTACGACCGCCGCAGCGCCCTGTCGGGCCAGGTGGCCAACGATGTCCGCGCCCACTTCGGCGACAAGGTCTACGAAAGCGTCATACCCCGCAATGTCCGCGTGGCCGAGGCGCCATCGTTCGGCAAGCCGGCCCTGATCTACGATCTGAAATGCGCCGGCAGCCAGGCCTATCTGCGCCTAGCGCGGGAGGTCGTGAAGCGTGAACGGCAGCGGCTGAAGCTGGCCGCCTGAACCCTAGAATAAGAAACGGAAGCAGTATCTTGGCTGAACGACACAGAGGTCTGGGCCGCGGCCTGTCGGCGTTGATGGGCGAAAACGCCGAAGCGCCGGTGGCCGCCGACGCCCCTACACCCGCCGGGGTGCGCCGCGCGCCCATCGAAAGCCTGAAACCCAATCCGGACCAGCCGCGCAAGGTGTTCCGTCAGGAAGACCTGGAGGAGCTGACAGCCTCGATCCGCGACAAGGGCGTGCTTCAGCCGATTCTGGTGCGCACCCATCCGGGCGAGGAGGGCGTCTGGCAGATCATCGCTGGCGAACGCCGTTGGCGCGCCTCGCAGGCCGCGCGTCTGACCGAAGTGCCGATCGTCGTCCATGAGATGGACGACGTCGAGGTGTTCGAAGTCGCCATCGTCGAGAACGTACAGCGCGCCGATCTGAACCCTCTGGAAGAGGCTGAAGCCTATCGGGTGCTCATGGAGCGGTTCGGTCGGACCCAGGATGCGGTGGCGGGCGTGGTCGGCAAGAGCCGCAGTCATGTGGCCAACACCATGCGCCTGCTCCAACTGCCGGAGCGGGTGCTGTTCTATGTGCGCGAGGGCAAGCTGTCGGCGGGTCATGCGAGGGCGCTGATCAACACCCCCGATCCCGGCCAGCTGGCCGATATCGCCTTCGTCGACGGCCTTAGCGTGCGCGAGACCGAAGCCCTGGCGCGGCGCGCGGTCGAGGGGCCAAAGCCGCCCAAGGCCCGGTCGGGCGCGAGCAAGCCGAACGGCGGCGGATCGGCGGATGTGATCGCACTGCAGCAGGATCTGGCCGATGCCCTGGGCTTGAACGTCCAGCTGACCGACCGTGACGGCAAGGGCGAACTGACCATCCGCTATGGTACGCTGGAGCAGCTGGACGATCTATGCCGACGCCTGATGCGGGGTTGAGGGCCGGATGTGATAAGGTGGGCGCATGACCGATCAGAACGCACCCACTCCCGCCGAAAAACTGAAACAGGCGCTCGCCGCCAAAAAGGCCAAGGCGAGCCACGGCTTCAACGCCCAGGTGGGCGTCAAGGCCGAGGAAAAGACTGTCGCTGCGCGCAACGTCGCCATGGCTCAGCCGGCGTTCCGCAAGGCCTCCAAACGGGGCTAAAGCCCTAGACGCCTAGCCCGGCTGGCGATCTCCAGCAGCAGACGTTCGGCGATCAGCTGGTCGGGCATCCCTGTCGTCTTGGTGGCGACATCGGCGGTGTTGATGCTGTCCATGACCTCGTCCAGCGCCTCCAGCCGCCAGGACCGGGCCTGACGAAGCATTTCCGCCTCCTGCTTCCAAAAGACTCCGGCGGCCTTCGCGGCCTCCTTGGCGTTGGCGCCGTTGGTCTGCAAGATATTGATTCGACGTAGTTTCCCCAGATGCATGGCGGCGAAACGCACCGCCATGACCGAGGATTCGCCCTCGTCGAAGGCGCGCCTAAGCCCCGCCTGCGCAGGCGCAGGGCGGGCGCCGAAGGCCTGGAGCGCGGCATCGGACAGGGACGCGTCGGGTTCGACCCCCAGATGCTGCTCCAGGGCATCCATATCCAGCGTCCGGCCAGAGCCTGGGCCGATGAACAGGGCCAGACGCTCGATCTCCTGACGCATCAGGCCGCGTTCGCGGGGCAGGCGGCCGACAAAACGATCCAGGGCGTCGGATGTCAGCCCGACCTTGTCGGCGGCCAGCGCCTCGCGCACCATGCGGGCCACGTCGCCGGTCTCATCCTCGTAGCAGACGATGCCGACCGCGCCGTCTTCCTTTTCCGCCGTCTTGCGCAGCGCCGATTCGCGACCCAGCTGGTCGGCCTCGACCACCAGCATGGCGTCGGGATTATAGCCGCCTTGGGCATGGATCTTCAGCGCGGCGGCGACGGCCTTGTCCACACCGGGCTTCAGCGTTGACAGACGGATGCGCACCAGACGCCGTCCGCCCATCAGGGACATGGCCGTCAGGGCCTCTTCCAAGCGCGTTTCGTCGCTGTCGATATCGCTGTCGGTCAGGACAGTGACGTTGAAGGGGTCGTTCAGGTCGGGGGTGACCGTTCGACACAGCGTCGTCGCCCGCTCAGCCACGCCGGACCGGTCCTTGCCGTGAATGACCGCCGCCCGGATCGCCGGATCGGGCGCCTTCAGAAAGCGTTCGATCTCTGGGCGTTTGGCCAGGATCACGGGTTAGCCGGAATCATTAGTTCGCCAGGGCCTGCATGAGGTCCAGCCGGATCAGACGGGCCAGCTCCGACGCGGCGCGCTCCTCGCCGTCCTGCTGGGCGGCGATGGCTGCATAGGGTTGGTCGGCGGCGGCATAGGTGGTTGTTACGGTCTCTGTCCCGGTGACCGGCGCGCCGCCCGAGGCCGGCGTCAGGGTCCAGGTCGCCTTGACCGTCAGCTCGTAACGGGTGGCGGTGTCGTCGATCCGGCGGCCCAGCGAGCGCCGGCTCTGCTCGACCCGTGTGGTCAGGCGATAAAGCGGCGTGGCGGCGCGATCCCAGGCCAGGGCGTCCTCCAACTGTTCACGCAGACGATAGCCCAGCCGGTCGTCCTGGGTGGCGACGGCGATACGGCGCAAAGACGAACCCACGGCCGGCTCGGCGTACAGGGGCGTGAAACCACAGGCCGAAAGGGCCAGCGAAGCCAGAACAGCGAGAGCGGCCGCGACACGCATCAGCCGGCCACCAGATTGACGATGCGGTCCTTGACCACCACGATCTTCTTCACGCTCAGACCCTCCAGACGCGCCTGCACGGTGTCGTCGGCCAGAACCAGCGCCTCGACCTCGGCCGGCTCCATGCCGCGCGGCACGCGGATTTCCGCTCGACGCTTGCCGTTGATCTGGATGGGAAGCACCACCTCGTCGTCGGCCGCCAGCGCAGCGTCCCACACGGGCCACGGCGCGTCCAGAACCATGCCGTCCTCACCCAGCCGGGTCCAGGCTTCCTCGGCCAGGTGCGGGGTGAAGGGCGCGATCAGCCGGGCCAGGGCCGACAGGGCCTGACGCCTGGCGTCGCCGCCCGCCTGTCCGGCGTCGCGGATAGCGGCGACGAAGGCGTAGAGCTTGGCGATGGCGGAGTTGAAGCGGAAGCCTTCGACGCCTTCGGACACGGCCTTGATGGCCTTGTGCGTCTCGCGCACCAGATCGGCGTTGGCCTTGTCCTCACCGGGGAAGTCCGCGTCGTAGGCGTCGAACAGGGACCAGGCGCGCTGGACGAAGCGGCTGGCGCCCTCGACCCCGCCGGGCGTCCATTGCACGTCGCGCTCGGGCGGACTGTCGGACAGGACGAACAGGCGGCCGGCGTCCACGCCGTGGCTTTCCAGGATTTCGGCCGGAGCCACGACGTTCTTCTTGGACTTGGACATCTTCTCGATGTCGCCGATGATCAGGGTGTCGCCGGTCGACAGCTGGCGGGCGGCGCGAACGCCATTGTCATTGGTCAGCGAAACGTCGGTCGGTTCGACCCAGGCGCCGTCGGTGCGGCGATAGGTCTCGTGAACCACCATGCCTTGGGTGAACAGGCCGGCGAAAGGCTCCTTCACCGACAACATGCCGGCGTCCGACAGAGCCCGGGTGACGAAACGGGCGTAAAGCAGGTGGAGCACGGCGTGTTCGACCCCGCCGATATATTGATCCACCGCCAGCCAGCGGTCGGCGGCGGCCTTGTCGATCGGCGCCTCGGCGGTCGGGTCGGTGAAGCGGGCGAAATACCAGCTGGAGTCGACGAAGGTGTCGAGCGTGTCGGTCTCGCGCGTCGCGTCCGCGCCGCATGACGGGCATTTGACGTGTTTCCAGGTCGGATGACGATCCAGCGGATTGCCGGGCACGTCGAAGGTCACATCGTCGGGCAGAACGACCGGCAACTGGTCGGCCGGAACCTCCACTGGACCGCACGACGGGCAGTGGATGATGGGGATCGGGCAACCCCAATAGCGCTGGCGCGAAACGCCCCAGTCGCGCAGGCGATAGATGGTTTCGGCGCGCCCCTGACCGGCGGCCTCGACCCTGGCGATGGCGGCGGCCTTGGCGGCCTCGACGTCCATCCCATCCAGGAAGCCGGAGTTGAAGATCCGGCCGGGCCCGACATAGGCCTCGGTCCCGATCTCGACCGTTTCGGCGTCGTCGGGCTTGACCACCGGCGTTACCGGCAAATCGTATTTGCAAGCGAAATCCAGATCGCGCTGGTCGTGGGCGGGGCAGCCGAAGATGGCGCCCGAGCCATAGGTCGACAGCACGAAATTGGCCGCCCAGACGGGCAGGGTCTTGTCCGGGTCGAACGGATGGCGGACGCGGACCCCCAGATCGACCCCCAGTTTTTCGGCCTTTTCGATCTCGGCCTCGCTGGTGCCGGTCTGGGCGCAGGCCTTGATGAAGTCCGCCACGTCCGGCCGGTGTTCGGCGATAGCCTTTGTCAGCGGGTGGTCGGGGGCCAAGGCCAGGAAGCTGGCCCCGAACAGGGTATCTGGCCGTGTGGTATAGACCTCGATGGGGTCTCGGCCGTGGTTCGGCTGACCCTCGGGCGAGGCGGGCAGGAAGGCCGGCGCCTCGGCGATGGTCCACCACAGGGTCGCGCCCTTGGACTTGCCGATCCAATTCTCCTGCATCAGCCGGACCTTCTCGGGCCAGCGATCCAGGGTCTTCAGCCCGTCGATCAGGTCATCGGCATAGTCGGTGATGCGCAGGAACCACTGGTTCAGCTTGCGCTTCTCGACCAGGGCGCCGGAACGCCAGCCGCGCCCGTCGATGACCTGTTCATTGGCCAGGACGGTGTTGTCGACCGGGTCCCAGTTGACGACCCCGTCCTTGCGATAGACCAGACCGCGCCGATACAGCTCCAGGAACCAGGCCTGCTGCTTGCCGTAATATTCCGGGTCGCAGGTGGCGAATTCCCGCGACCAGTCCAGCGACAGGCCCAGCAGCTTCAGTTGCTCGCGCATGGCGGCGATGTTGGAATAGGTCCAGCCCTTGGGGTGGATGCCCCGTTCCATCGCCGCGTTCTCGGCCGGCATGCCGAAGGCGTCCCAGCCCATGGGGTGCAGGACATCGAACCCTTGCGCGCGCTTCGACCGCGCAACCACGTCGCCCATCACATAGTTGCGGGCGTGGCCCATGTGGATGTTGCCCGATGGATAGGGGAACATCTCCAGCACATAGTATTTGGGACGGCCGGTGTCCTTGGTGACGAATGCGGACGCCTCGGCCCAACGGGCCTGCTGGCGGGGTTCGGCGGTCTTGGGTTCGTAACGGGCCACGGTCGTCCTGAAAGTCGAAAAGGGCGCTGACGCCCTCCCGACCCAACTAGCCCGAAGGACGACAGCGCCCAAGACATAATGCGTTTCGGCTGGTCCTGACGGGACAAACGAAACGGAATCCAACGACGCTCAAGTCGCCTGAGGGGCGCAGGCGTCGTTAAATAAATCCAAGGCGGGCTTTCAGCCTGCGTTGGAGAGGTTCAGCTGGCGCGCCTTGGTCAGGATGGCGTTTTCCAGATCGGCCTCGGTCTGGGCGGCGACCGGGGCGGCGGTCCACTGACCGTCCGCGCCCTTCACTTCCTTGGTCACCGTGACGTTCAGCGCGTCGGCGCGCAGACGGGTGTCCAGGATGAAGACGGTCGCCTTGAAGCGCTCGTTCGGCGTCTGGGGGTTGATGTACCAGTCGTAGTTGATGACGCCGCCCCACGGATCGGCGGTCAGCAGCGGCATGAAGCTGAGGGTGTCAAGCGAGGCGCGCCACAGGTAGGCGTTGACGCCGATGCCTTGCTGGGCGTTCGTCTTGGGCGCGGACTTCTTGCCACCGACGAAGGGAACGCTCGAGCAGGCCGAAAGCGACGCGCCCAGGGCCACGCCAGACACCAGCACGACCGCGACGTTGCGAACCAGGGCCTTGTTGAGGCTCATCAAGAGAAGTCTCCGTAAACTCAGGGACGTGGGAGCCCTCGCTCGCACGGGCGCACGGCGTGATGAAACGCCGACTGCACCGCTCTATAACACGGTGAAAAGGGGCGATGACAAGGCGAAGTCGCACCCGGCGCGGTCCGATGGCGCGACCTTTGCGACAAAGACGCGTCATTCGACCCAAACCGGCCCAAATCCCGTGACGCTTGAGCCACATGCGCCGACAACAATGACGAGGAACCTAGTTATCAAGCGGTCATTCCGTTGACCGGGGCGGCGCCCGGTGTCTAATCCCCGCGTTCATGACCCTATAAGGTCAGTCCGGGGTTGAAACGTCGCCGCTTGGCGGGGTTCAAAGGGTTTGGTTATGCGGTTCGGCGGTTTCCTGGCTGTGGTGATGGCGACGACGGCGCTTGCCGTGTCGACGTCGGCGCTCGCCCAGACCACCAACACCGTCTCGCTGTCGGAAGCCCAGGCCGCCCAGCGCAATACGCCGCCGCCCCAGCGTCGCGGTCTTCGGCTGAATGATCGTGGCCGTTGGGGCCTGGACTTCAACCTGAATCAACCTGTCGGACGCGAGACCGACTGGGGCGATGTCGAGGCGGGCGCCTACTATCGGCTGAACGACCGGCTGCGTGTCGGCGCCGCCGCTTCGGTGGCGACGGTCGACGCCGATCCGGGGCGCGAGCCCGAAAGCAACAGCCGCACCCAGCCGCGCGTGCGTCTGGAAACCATCTTCAAGTTCTGATCCTCGGCGGGTCGCCAAACGCCGATTGGATCGCATCGACGCCCGCCAGACCGCAGGCGCCGACGATCCGACCGGCATTTGCTTGGGTGATCCCTCCCAGCGCATAGACCGGCAGGCGCGCCCGCGCCGCCTTTGTGCGAAACGACCCGACACCCAAGGCCGGCTTCGAGCTCGACGTTCCGCCGGCGGGAAAGACGGGCGAGAGCACCAGGGCGTCCAAACCGTCCGTCGCCGTCGCCCCGCCATGCCAGGCGGCGGTCAGCAGCCAGTCGGGCCGGGCGGCGCGCATCGCCGAGGCGCGATCCGCCGCCCGTTCAGGCAGATGCAGCCCGTCCGCCGACACAGCCTGGGCCAGATCGAGGTCCAGCCCGACCAGAAGCCGGACCCCGGCCTTCGTCGCCGCCTCGCGAACCTTCAATCCCGTCTCGACAGCGTCCGCCGCCCCGAACGTGCGATACACGACCGCCGAACCGGCGGGCAGCCGGGCCGTCGTCTCCCAAGGACGGAGGGTGCGGGCGGGATCGGTGAAGAACAGCAGGGGCGGCAGACCGACGGCGGCCGGGCTGACAGCGGCGGCGGCGCGGTTTAGAGCGGTCGCGACGTCCCAGAGCGTTCGCGCATCGTTGCTGTAACCGGCCGGCAGGATCATGACCCCTTCTTCTCCCGCTTCCGTCCCGCCGTCCATCGCCGAACGTGTGGCGCAGGTTCGGGCGCGGATCGCAGCCGCCTGCCGGGCCGTGGGGCGTGATCCCGCCGCCGTCACCCTGACCGCCGTGTCCAAGACACAGGGTCCTGAAGCCATCGACGCCATACTGGCGACCGGTCAGCACGTCTTCGGGGAAAACCGCGTGCAGGAGGCGCAAGGCCGCTGGGCCGGCCGGATCGCCGACCTGCCGGGTCTGGAACTGCGTCTGATCGGGCCGCTGCAGACCAACAAGGCCGAGGACGCCGTGGCCCTGTTCGACGTGATCGAAACCCTGGACCGCGAAAAGCTGGCCCGCGCGCTGGCGGATGCGGCGCACAGACGGGGCCGATCGCCGCGCATCCTGATCCAGGTCAATACCGGCGGAGAGCTACAGAAGGCGGGCGTGTCGCCCGACGCTGCCGACGCCCTGATCGCGGCGGCGCGCGAAACCTACGGACTGACGGTGGAGGGGCTGATGTGCATTCCCCCAGCGGATCAGGACGCGGAACCGCATTTCGAGATTCTGCGCGCCCTGGCCGAACGCAACGGCCTGTCGGTCCTGTCGATGGGGATGAGCGGCGATTACGAGGCGGCCATTCGCTGCGGCGCGACCCATGTGCGGGTTGGCACGGCGCTGTTCGGGGAACGAAATCGGCCCTAAAGGGCCTCTAGCCCGTAACCCTATGTGAATATTCACGTCCCCAAGCCTTGGCGCGGGGGCCAAGCCTCGCCATTGTCAATTCCATGCCTACGCCCAAGACCATCCTGATCATCGACGACGACGACGACCTGCGCGAGGCCTTGGCCGAGCAGCTGAACCTGCACGAGGAGTTTCGCACTCAGCAGGCCGCGACCGCCACGGACGGGGTAAGGATGGGCCGCGAGATCCGCGCCGATCTGATTCTGCTGGACGTCGACCTGCCGGACATGGACGGACGCGAGGCCTGCCGTCTGCTGCGCAAGGACGGGGTATCGACGCCCGTCATCATGTTGACGGCGCAGTCGGCGGACGCCGACGCCATCCTGGGGCTGGACGCCGGGGCGAACGACTATGTCACCAAGCCCTTCCGGTTCGCCGTTCTTCTAGCCCGCATCCGCGCTCATCTGCGCAGTCACGAACAGTCCGAGGACGCGGTCTTCACCATCGGGCCCTACGAGTTTCGGCCCGCGGCCAAGGTGCTGATGGACGCCAAGGGCAAGAAGGTGCGGTTGACCGAGAAGGAAACCAATATCCTGAAATACCTCTATCGCGCCGGGGCCAAGCCCGTGTCGCGCGAAGAGCTGCTGACCGAGGTCTGGGGCTATAATGCGGGGGTCACAACCCACACGCTGGAAACCCACATCTACCGTCTGCGTCAGAAGATCGAACCGGAACCGGGTCATGCCCGTCTGTTGCTGACCGACGCGGGCGGATACCGGCTGCAGCCGTAGGGCTTAGCCCTCGCCTTTGGTGCTTGCTGTCTTCCTGATCGTAAACATCGGCAGGAAGACATGCACCAGCGGGCCGATGGCGACGGCGTACAGGATTGTGCCGAGCCCGACCGATCCGCCCAGCAGCCAGCCGACGGCGACGACGGTGATTTCGATGGCGGTCCTGACCCATTTCACCGGCCAGCCTGTGCGGGCCACGATGCCGGTCATCAGCCCGTCGCGCGGGCCAGGACCGAGCCCCGCGCCCACATAGGCGCCGGTCGCCACCCCGTTCAGGACGATCCCTCCGACCAGCAGGCCCGCGCGCTGGGGTAGGGCCAAATCAGCCGGGATCCACCCCAGGCCCACATTGGCGACCGTGCCGATGACCAGGACATTGGCCACCGTGCCGACGCCCGGCTTCTGGCGCAGCGGAATCCACAGCAGCAGCACCGCCAGACCGATCAGATTGACCACCATGCCGAAGCTGATCCCGGCGGGACCGGCGAACCGTTCATGCACCCCTTGCGTCAGCACGTCCCATGGGTCGAGGCCCAGACCGGCGCGGACGATCATGGAAATGGACAGGCCATAGAGGCCAAGGCCGAGGAAAAGCTGGAACAGGCGACGGGTCATGCCGGGGGTTTGCGCCAAACTGGATTTGAAAAAAAGGGCCAGTTGTGGCATTCTGGCCTGATGACGCCGCGCACCATCCGGTCCTCCACACTGAGCCGCCATCTAGGCGAATGGCGCAGGCCGGGTGCGGGGGCCGCCTATCGCCAGCTTGCCGGGGCGGTGCGCCTGCTGATCCTTGACGGACGTCTGCCGCTGAATGCCCGCCTGCCGGGTGAGCGGGAGCTGGCCCAGATGCTTGGGCTGAGTCGGACCACCGTGTCGGCCGCCTATGGCGGATTGCGCGACGACGGATTTCTGACCGGGGGGCAGGGGGCCGCCGCCCGCATCAGCCTGCCGCCGGGCGGGGGCAAGGCGCCGCCGCGTCCGCCCGCGCCGACCGAGATGGAAGGGCCGGGCCGGATCGATCTGACCGCCGCCGTCCTGCCGGCCGATCCCAATGTCCACGCCGCCTATGCGCGGGCGCTGCAGCGTCTGCCCGCCAGTCTGCCGGGCCACGGGTACGAGGAGACGGCGGGGTTGGAGGAACTGCGCGAGGCGGTGGCGGCGGGTTATCGACGGCGCGGACTGCCGACATCGCCCGGACAGATTCTGATCACCCATGGCGCCCACAACGGTCTGGTGCACCTGCTGCGGCTGACCGTTCGGACGGGCGACGCGGTGGTGTTCGACCACCCCACCTATCCGCAGGCCATAGACGCCATTCTGGCGGCAGGCGCGCGGGCGGCGCCGGTCGCCCTGCCGGATGAAGACGGCGACGAGGGCTGGGATGTCGAGGGTCTGGCCAGCGCCTGCCGCAGCCAAGCCGCGTCCATGGCCTATCTGGTGCTGGACCACAATAATCCGACCGGACGGATGATGAAGGCGGCCGACCGCCTGCGTCTGCTGGCGGCGCTGAAGGGATCAGAGACCCTGCTGGTGCTGGACGAGACCCTGGTGGATCTGACGCTCAGCGGCCCGCCCGCCCTGACGGCGTCCGCGGTGGATGCGCCGCGCATCGTGAGGCTGGGCTCCATGTCCAAGAGCGTCTGGGGCGGATTGCGGATCGGCTGGATCAGGGCGGACCGGGCGGTGATCCAGCGCCTGGCCCAGAGCCGGGCCAGTTTCGATCTGGGGGTGCCGATCCTGGAGCAACTGGCGGCGGTCGAACTGCTGAACGACGGCGGGGCGGCTCTGGCGGCGCGGCGGCCCCTGTTGCGGGCCAGACGCGATCATATGCGTGCGCGATTGGCCGAACGCCTGCCCGACTGGGTCTGTCCGCGTCCGGCAGGCGGTCTGTCCCTATGGGCGCGCCTCCCCGGACCGATCAGTTCGGCCTTGGCGCAGCAGGCGTTGGAGGAAGGGCTGAGGCTGGCCCCCGGCCCCCGCTTCGGCGTCGATGGGGCGTTCGAGCGCCGCCTGCGTCTGCCCTATACTTTGCCGGAAGCCGAACTGGACGAGGCGGTCGAACGTCTGGCCCGCGCGGCGGACAGGGTGGGGCGTTCGAGCAAGAGGACGGCGCCCCAGTCCGTGCGCCGCACCGTCCCCGTCTACTGAAGGTCAGACGTCCAGATCGACCGTGACGGGGGCATGGTCGCTGGGGCGCTCCCATTCGCGCACATCGTCATGAATGCGGGCGGTGTCCTTGACCACGGCGGGGGTCAGGCCGGGCGAGGTCCAGATGTGATCCAGACGCAGGCCCCGGTTGGACTTGCGGAAGTCGGCGGCGCGATAGCTCCACCAGCTGGCCAGTTTCTGCGGTTCCGGGAAGCGGTCGCGCAGCACGTCGGCGAAACCGCCCGTGGCCTGAAGCCGGTTCAGGGTCTCGACCTCGATCGGCGTATGGCTGACGATCTTGGACATGTAACGGTGGTTGAACACATCGCCTTCGCCGGGCGCGATGTTGAAGTCGCCCGCCATCACCAGCGGGCGCGACTTGTCCTGACGCGCCACGATTTCGGTCAGCTGTTCATAGAAGTCCATCTTGTGATCGAACTTGGGGTTCAGCGCCCGGTCGGGAATGTCGCCGCCCGCGGGGATGTAGAAGTTCTGGATGTCGATCCCGGCGACGCTGGCCGAGACGCACCGGGCGTGGCCCAGTTTGCAGACCTGGAACGTCTCGCTGTCCTCGATCGGCAGGCGGCTGGCGATGGCCACGCCGTGCCAGCCCTTTTGTCCCAGAACGCGCAGGTGCGGCAGGCCCATCGCCTCGAAGGCGGCTCGCGGAAACTGGTCCGTGGTGCATTTGATCTCCTGCAGCATCAGGACGTCGGGCGCGCGTTCCTGAACGAAACGGGCGACCTGGTCGATGCGCAGGCGGACGGAGTTGATGTTCCAGGTGGCGAGGCGAAGGGTCATTCCTCCGTCTAGCAGGCGCGGCGGTTAAAAAAAGCCCGGCCGCGACGGGCCGGGCTATGGAGGTTCGTCTCTCTCGCCGCCGGGGAGGGGGATATCTTCCGTGGCGGAAGAACGGCCGCCGCCGTTCCTGTGCTGTAAGTGTCACGGTCGATTATAAAAGTCAAACACTCATAATGTCCGCTTGCGCGTGTTTATTATGAAACAGTCCGGCGACGGACGAATCGACTGAACTCCCGTCAGTTCGTGATCGTGGGAGAGGCCGGCGCTGTAGCCCACTCGCCCCGCCATTCGTAGCTCAAGGTGACGCAGTGCCGATAAGCGCCGTCTGACCACCGGCCCACCGCCTGCATGGTCAGGGGGCGGGGCGCGCGAACCCGGCTCATGATCAGCCAGACCTCCTCGGCGCCGGGGCACAGGGCGCGGGACAGGCCCCGGCCGTCGCCGTCCTGGTTCACAGAATAGATGTCGTTCTCGGTCGCGCCGTCGGGCAACACGCGCCGCGCCGCGTCGGGGCCGCCACGCGTGAAACCGGCCGTGCCGCGCGCGGTGGTGGAAAACAGCCGCTCCACCTGCACAGCGCCGAACAGACCGCGCCTGACCTCCAGCGTGACGCCCTTGGTCAAAGCCTGGGTGACGCGATCCGAGGCGTTGTAGGACAGAAAGCGGGTGTCCGCGTGCGCCGGCGCCGCCATCGCGACGGCGGCGGCAAGACCGAGAGAGAGGGCGTTCAGACGGCGCATAGGTGTCTCTTCCTCAGGTTTTGCGGCGATAACGCGGCCTGGCGTCGATCAGGCTTCGCCCAGGCAGCGCAGGGCGACCTCCAGATTGCGCAGGCCGTCCTCGCCGGTCACGGCCGCCGTTTCGCCGGTGGTGATGGCGCGGGCGAAGGCTTCCAGTTCTTTCCTCAGCGGTTCGGCAGGCCAACTGTTCAGCATACGCGTGGAATAGGAGCCGTCCGGCTGCTGGCCGAAATACTCGGTCACCTGGCGCGTGATCAGATCGGCGACGATGAATTTGGTCTTGGTCGCGACCTGAAGCGTGCGGGTCTTGTAGGGCGTGACCCAGTTGGTCGTGATGTGGGCGATCACGCCGTTGTCCAGACGGAACTGCAGCAGGGCCGTGTCCTCGCGGTCGGCGCGGGTGCGGGCCAGTTGCGGCTGGACCTCGGTGATTTCGGCGCCGGTCAGATGGCGGATGATGTCGATGTCATGGACGGCCAGGTCGATGACCACCCCGACCTCGCCCATGCGGGGCGGGAAGGGGCCGACGCGGGTGATCTGGATGGAGATGATCTCGTCATCGGCGACGGCGCGCTTGACCGTTTCGACCGCCGGATTGAAGCGTTCGACCTGGCCGACCATCAGGACGCGATCATTGGCCTTGGCCGCGTCGATCATGCGCTGGGCGTCGGCGACAGTGGCGGCGATGGGCTTTTCGACCAGGACGTGGACGCCCTTTTCCAGCAGGGCCACCCCGACTTCGGCGTGGAAACGGTTGGGCGTGGCGACGACGGCGGCGTCCAGTCCGGCGTCGACGAAGGCCTGGGCCGTCGTGACCGGCGATGCGTCATAGGCGGCGGCGACACCCTCGGCCGTCACGGCGTCGGGGTCGAAGATGGTCGTCAACTCGAACTCGCGCATTTCAGAGGCGACGCGCGCATGGTTGCGGCCCATGACGCCGACGCCGGCGACGCCGATCTTGAGGGGGGCGGTGTTCGGCATGAGGACGACCCTTATTGCTTCTCTCTTCCCGTCATCCTCGCCCTTGTGGCGAGGATCGATACTCCCGGTGTGGTCCGGAGCGACGGGTCGTAGGTCCGAGTTTATGGATCCTAGGCGCCAAGCCTAGGATGACGAAAGAAATAGCTTCGACGTTCAGCCTTTGAACGAAGCGACGGCGGCGATGACTTTGGCTTGCGTCGCCTCGTCCAGATCCGAATGCATCGGCAGGCTGACGACTACGTCCTTCAGCCGTTCGGTCACGGGCAGGCCGCCCGCGCCGCGCGGATAATGCTCATAGGCGGGCTGCAGGTGCAGCGGGATCGGATAATAAACCGCCGTCGGCACGCCCTGTTCCTTCAGATGTGCGGCCAGACCATCGCGGTTTGGGTGTTCGATCGTATATTGCGCCCAGTTGGAGATATTGCCTTTGGGCACGTCTGGAACCTTGGCGACATGGGGGCGCAGGCCCTCATTATAGCGGGCGGCGGCGGCGTTTCGCCATTCGATCTCCTGGCTGAAGACCTTCAGCTTTTCGATCAGCACGGCGGCCTGGATCGTGTCCAGACGGCTGTTCAGGCCGATGCGCATGTTCAGATATTTGGGGTCGTGGTCGAAGCTACGGTCCTTCAGGTCCACCGCGACGGCCTTGCCGTGGACGCGGACGGAATCCATCAGCTGGGCCAGTTCCTCGTCATTGGTGAGCACCGCCCCGCCGTCGCCGTAGCAGCCCAGCGGCTTGGCCGGGAAGAAGCTGGTGGTGGTGACGTCGGCCCATTTCAGCGGATGGTCGCCGTCGATGGTGCAGCCGAAGCCCTGCGCCGAATCCGAGATCAGCTTCAGCCCATGCTTGTCGCAGATAGTCTTGATCGCCGCATAGTCGGCGGGCTGGCCGAACAGGTCCACGGCGATGACCACGCGCGGGGTCAGACGACCCTCGGCCTTGATCGCCGCGATGGCGCGGTCCAGCGCGGCCGGATCCATGTTGTAGGTGTCGGCGTCCACATCGACGAACACCGGTTCGGCGTCGAACCAGGGTACGACCTCGGCGGTGGCGGCGAAGGTGAAGCTGGGCACGAAGACCGCGTCGCCGCGTCCCACGCCCCAGGCCATCAGCGGCAGGGCCAGGGCGTCGGTGCCGTTGGCGCAGCCCAAGGCGTGTTTGGCGTGGCCGAAGGCGGCGAGATCGGCCTCGAACTGGCGCACCTGCGGACCCATGACCCAGGCGCCGCCGACGACGGCGTCCTGAACGGCGGCCTCGATCCTGCCGGCGAGACGCAGGCGCTGGGCCTGAAGGTCGATGAAGGGAATCATGGGGTCGCTCTCTCCATATCAGGATCGGGGCAGCGTCGCGGCCGCCCCTGTGCGGGCCGCCGATGTCGCGCCGTCCTAGCAAGATCGAGCGCGAGGGCCAAATCGCTGGGCGTCACATCGCGTTGCCCTTTGCTACCGTCGCTTTCGCTTGGCGGCGGCCGGGCTCATGTTCTAAGCCAGCCCCATGATCGCCCTCGCCGCCGCACAGACCAGGGTCTCCAACTGGCTGTTCGACCATGCCCTGCCATTGTGGGCCGAACGCGGCGTGGACGCTGGCGGCCGCTTTTTCGAACAGCTGGATTTCGACGGGCGCCCCGTCCTGGGCCAGCGTCGGCGCACGCGCGTGCAGGCGCGCCAGATCTATGTCTTCTGCGAGGCCGTCGCCTTGGGCTGGGAGGCTGGGCGTGGCGTGGCCCAGGCGGGGCTGGATTGCCTGATCGCCAGCGGACGACGCGACGACGGGCTGTGGATCGGCGCGACGGACGACAGCGGCGCGGCGACGGATGCGGCGCCCGATCTGTATGACTTGGCGTTCGTGATGTTCGCTTTGGCCGCCGCGCACCGCGTGCTGGGCGATCCGCGCGCGCGTCCCCTGGCGCTTGAGACCCTCGCGGCGATCGAGGCGCGGATGGCCGCGCCGCACGGCGGATGGCACGAAGCCCTGCCGCCGCGCCTGCCGCGCCGTCAGAACCCGCACATGCACATGCTGGAGGCCATGCTGGCCTGGCAGGCGACGGCGCCCGATGCGGCGTTCGCGGCGGCGGCGGACGTCTCGCTGGATCTGTGTCGGCGTCGCTTCACGGTCGATGGCGCGATCCGCGAATATTTCGGGGCCGACTGGCGGCTCGATCCGCAGAACGGTCAGGTGATCGAGCCGGGTCACCTGGAGGAATGGGCCTGGCTGCTGCGTCAGGGCGGGCCGTTGGACCCCGCCGCCGCAGCGACCGCCGAGACGCTTCATCGTCGCGCGGTGACGCAAGGCCTTCGCGACGGCTTTTTGATTCGTGAGATCGATCCGTCAGGCGCAGCCCTCGACGCCGGTCGGCGCTTGTGGGCCCAGACCGAAGCAGTGCGGACAGGTCTGAGCTTCGAGGACGCAGGCGTGGCGGATCTGATTCACCGCATTCTGGACACCCATCTGGCGACCGATACGCCCGGCCTTTGGATCGACGCCTATGAGGCGGACGGGCGATCCAACGACCGCGCGGCGCCGGCTTCCAGCCTCTATCATCTGATGACCGCGTTTTCCGAACTGCTGAGACTAGACACATGACCGGAACACCCGCCGCCTTTCTGGATCGCGACGGCGTCCTGATCGAGGATTGCGGCTATCCGCATCGGCCTGAGGATCTGAAGCTGACGCCCGGCGTGGCGGCGGCCGTGCGCCGGATGAACCAGGCGGGGTATCACACCGTCATCGTCACCAATCAGGCGGGCGTGGCTCGCGGGCTGTTCGACGAAGCGCAGATGCACGCCTTCAACACCCTGCTGGTGGAAGCCCTGGCTGAACAGGGCGCGGTCATCGACGCGGTCTATGCCTGCCCTTTCCATGCCGATGCGGTCGAGGCGCGCTATCGCCATGCCGACCACCCGGACCGAAAGCCCAATCCCGGAATGCTGATCCGCGCCATCGCCGAACACGGTCTGGACCCCGCCCGCAGCTTCATCATCGGGGACCAGCCCACCGACATCGAGGCGGGGCGGCGGGCAGGGGTGAAGGGCTTTCTGTTCACAGGCGGCGATCTGGATGATTTCGTGCGCGAGACCGTCGGACTGTAAGGCGTCGCATTTCCTCGGACGATGAATTAGTCTGGCGAAAACCCTGGAGGAGATCGCCATGCCGGGTCCGCAGTCGCCTGATCCCAAATCGTTCGTCGAGCGGCGCTGGACCTCGCCGGACGGCCTTAACCTGTTCGCCCGAGACTATGCGGCCGGCCCCGGCCCGGCGCGAACGCCGGTCATCGCCATCCATGGCCTGACGCGAAACAGCGCGGATTTTGAGGCCATCGCGCCGCTGATGGCGCAGAACGGCCGGCGGGTGCTGGCCGTGGACGTCAGGGGACGGGGCCTGTCGGATCGCGCGCCCGATCCGATGACCTATACGCCGGACGTCTATGCGCGCGATGTCCTGGCCCTGATGGACCAAGCAGGGATCGCGCGGGCGGTCTTCGTCGGCACCTCCATGGGCGGGTTGATCACCATGGCCTTGACGGCGATGAGGCCGAAGGCGGTGGTCGCGGCCCTGCTGAATGACATCGGACCCGAGGTGGCGCCCGAGGGGCTGGCGCGCATCGCCGCCTACAGCGGCCAGAAGGTCCAGATCGACACCTGGGCCGACGCGTCGGACTACGCCCGCCGGATCAACGCCGTCGCATTTCCGCATTACGGCGACGCCGACTGGGCAAGGTTCGCCCGACGTATCTTCCGCCAGGGGGCGGATGATCGGATCGCCCTGGATTACGACCCCGATATCGCCGTGCCGATCCGGGCGGCGGGGGCCAAGGCGCTGGTTCCCGACCTGTGGCCGATGTTCCGGCGTCTGGCGCGCAAACATCCAACCCTGTTGGTGCGCGGCGCAACCTCGGACCTGCTGAGCACCGACATCGCCGCGCGGATGCGCAAGGCGGCGCCCGCCATGGCCTATGTCGAGGTTCCCGGCGTCGGCCACGCCCCCATGCTGGACGAACCGGAAGCCAGGGCGGCGATCTTCGCCTTCCTGGCCAATGTGGATTAGTCCTTGGTCGGATCGACGCGCGACGTGTCGCCATAGGTCAGGGCGAGGAAGACATCTTCCAGGTCCGGGTCCTCGGTGGTGATGTCGGCGATAGTGACGCCCGCGGCGCGGACGGCGTTGATGACCTGTTCCACGGACGACTGGCCCTTCTTGTAGGCGACGGCGAAGGCGCCGCCCGGCCGGGCCGTGACCTCGAAGCCCGCCAGCACCGGCGGCGTCGCCTGGGGTGTTTCCGGCGTCACGACGACGTTGCGGCTGTCCAGACGGCGCAGCAATTGCGGCGTCGGCTCGCAGGCCACCACCTCGCCCCGGTTGACGATGGCGATGGTGTCACAGAGCTCTTGCGCCTCTTCCAGATAGTGGGTGGTCAGGACGATGGTCACACCCTCTTCGTTGATGCGGCGGACATAGGCCCACAGCTGACGACGCAGTTCGACGTCCACCCCGGCCGTCGGCTCGTCCAGAATCAGAATGGGCGGATTGTGGACCAGGGCCTTGGCCACCATCAGGCGACGCTTCATGCCGCCGGACAGGGCGCGGACATAGGCGTTGGCCTTGTCCGACAGACCAAGGGCCGCCAGCAGTTCATCGGAGCGGCGTTCGTCCTTGGGCACGCCATAGAAGCCCGCCTGCACCTCCAGGGATTCGCGCGGGGTGAAGAAGACGTCGGCGACGATCTCCTGCGGCACGACGCCCAGAGCCGCTGCGGCGTCGCGCGGCTCCTTGTCGATGTCGCGGCCCCAGATGGTCACCGACCCTTCCGACTTCTTCACCACCCCGGCCAGGATGTTGATCAGGGTCGACTTGCCCGCGCCGTTCGGACCCAGCAGGCCAAAGACCGAACCGCGCGGAACGACCAGATCGACGCCACGCAGGGCCGTCTTGGGCGGCGCCTTCTTGGACCCGGCATAGGTCTTCTTCAGCCCGCGCACCGCGATGGCGTTGTCGGGCAGGGCGGGGGTGTCGGACATGATCGGCTATTCACTCGGGCGGGACGGCGAGCGGCATAGGTAGGGCGCGCTGCCGCATTCGCCAACCTGATCAAGGAGGATGACACGACAAGCGTCCCTGCCGTTGTGTCAATGATACTTGACTAGCATGACTGCAATGTCCAGTGTGCTTGTCATAAAGACAACCTAGCTTGATGGAGACTGTCGTGACCGCCGTTCAAAAAACCAAGACGCCCCTGACCCGCACCCGCCTGATCGGCTTGGCGGCCATGGGCGTCTGCGCCATCGGCTATGTCGGCGGAGGATTGGCGCTGTTGGCGGGCAAGACCGATCAGATTGAAATGGCGCAGGCGGCCATCCTCGGCGCCGGCCTGCTGCTGATCGGCGAGATCGGTCTGTGGGTCGGCGCGGCCTGTCTGGGGCTGACGCTGTTCAAGAAGCGCAGGGCCATGCTGAACCGCCTTCTCGGCCGTCGTCCGTCAGCCACCTCTGAGGTTTGACCTTGGGGGCGGGTCCGCCTAGGAAGCCCGCAAGCCTTCCAAATCGGACCCCGCCATGCCCCCGCGCCACGCCGACGCCATCATCCCGCCGCCCGAAGAGATCGTCGTCTCCACCAAGCGCGTGGCCTGCGACGGCGGCGGCGGCGCCCTGGGCCATCCGCTGGTCTATATGGACATGGGCGAGGACGACTTCATCGAATGCGGCTATTGCGACCGCCGCTTCGTCCTGTCGGCCCATCCGCATGACGAGAACGAATATCTGAGCCCGGCGGCCCGCGCGGCCGAGGCTCACTAAAGGCCGTAACCTCAGTTCAGTCGCGAGGTCGTGAGGTCCGGGTCTATAGGATCGCAGACAGCCTGTACGGATGGAGAGCCGCCCTTTGCGTTATCTGCACACTATGGTCCGCGTGACGGACATCGACGCCTCGCTGCATTTTTACTGCGATCTGTTGGGTTTGCAGGAAGTGCGCCGCACTGAGAACGAAGTCGGCCGGTTCACCCTGATCTTTCTCGCCGCGCCCGGAAATCTGGCGCAGTCGGCGGCGGAACGCTGTCCAGAGGTCGAGCTGACGTTCAACTGGGACCCGCAAGCCTACCCGGGGGGGCGCAACTTCGGCCATTTGGCCTATAAGGTCGACGACATCTACGCCGCCTGTCAGCGCCTGATGGACGGCGGGGTGACGATCAACCGTCCGCCCCGCGACGGCAATATGGCCTTTGTCCGTTCGCCGGACGGCATCTCCATCGAACTGTTGCAGGAAGGCGAACCCCTGGCGCCGGCCGAACCCTGGGCGTCGATGCCTAACACTGGGGTCTGGTGATGGGTCTGCGGCGGGCCGCATCGCTGTCGGCCTTGGCGCTGACGCTGTCGGCTTGCGCCTCGACCACCGAAAGCAACATCGGACGCACGGCGACCGAGCAGCTGCTGCTGGCGCGCGCCGCCGACCGGGCCATCGAAGGTCTGGTCCTGCCTCTGCCGCTGGGGGCCTCTGTGTTCGTGGACGACGCCTATTTTCAGGGCGAAGGCAGCCGCTACGCCGTCAGCGCGATACGCGCCGCCATTTCCGACGCCGGCTTCAGCCTGGCCCGCACCAAGGACGAGGCCAACGCGGTGTTTGAGGTTCGCGCCGGGGCTCTGTCGCTGGAGCAGATGCGGCGCGTCTTCGGCCTGCCGGAAATGCGGATTCCGATCAATGAAAGCCTGAACGTCGTCTCCCTGCCCGAGCTGTCGGTCTACAGCCACCGCGACCGGGTCGGCGTCGCGGAATTTTCAGGCTTCCTCTATGAAGCCAAGACCGGCGCGCCGCTGGGCGCCGTCGTGCCGATGATCGGCGCCTATCGCATCCGCAGCCACAAGGCCTTCATGGTCGTGTCCTGGGGCCAGCAGCAGGCCCAGCCCGGCCAGCGCGACCCGGGTTCCAGCTGGACCGAATTCTGATCCTGAGTTACGTTCGCCGTTGCTAGGGAAACCGCCATGACCGTCGAACCCACGATCGCGATCATCCTGGTGTCGGTGTTTGCGCCGATCTTCATCTCCGCGGGCATCGGCATTCTGATCTGGCGCAAGCTGGGGCCGGTGAAGCTGAACGATCCGGTTCGGGGCGAAGTGCTGGTGGTCGCCGCCAGTCAGCCGCCGGAAGCGGGCGTGGGGTCGTCGAACTATGCGCTGGACGGCGTGCTTTCGGGACCGGGCGTCGACGCCTTGGCGGTTCACGGGGCCGGTTTCGCACGAGCCTCCAAATGGCCCTCGCCGGGCCAGACCCTGCCCGTCGTATTCGAACGCCAAGACCCCGCCCGGTTCAACATCGTGTGGCGCGAGATCGAGAGCGGGGCGGTCGCGGGCCGAAAGGCCGCCTTGATGATGGCCGAGCGCATGGCCGGCCGAGGCGAAAACACCATCGACGTGACGGGCGCGACCCGCCAGGGCGCCGAACGACACGACGGTCTGCGGCGAGAAGGCCGCCGGGGTCAGGCCACGGTGTCCGCCGTGGACGCCAAAATGCGCGATGATGGCTCCAGCTTCGCCGCGCTGGGTCTGCGTGTCACACCCGAGGATGGAGCGCCCGCCTATGACACCGGCCTGACGATCGAATTCCGGCCGGAATCCGTCGCGCGCAGAGACTTCTTCTGTCGGGTCGGGGCGAGGTTCCCGGTGCTGATCGACGCGCGTGAAAAACTGACGGTCATGCCGGACCTCGAGCACCTGCCCGAAGGTTTGTCGCCGTCTGCTGCGATCCAGACATGACGGCGGCGAGGGCGCATCCTATGTTCGCCCCATGTCCGACGCCTCCACCGACCTTCCCTCCGCCGACGCCGACCAGGCCGAACGTCCCCTGACGCAGGATGGCCCCGCGCTGCGGCTGTGGATGATCGACGCCTCGGCCTACATCTTCCGCGCCTATCACGCCCTGCCGCCGTTGACGCGCAAGTCGGACGGCCTGCCGGTGGGGGCGGTCCAGGGCTACTGCAACATGTTGTGGAAGCTGTTGAAGGACATGAAGGGCGCGGATGGTCCGACCCATCTGGTGGCCATCTTCGACCATTCGGACAAGACGTTCCGCAACACACTGTACGATCAATACAAGGCCCACCGCCCGCCGCCGCCCGAAGACCTGATCCCGCAGTTCCCCCTGGTGCGCGAGGCGACGGCGGCGTTCGGCGTTCACTGTGTCGAACTGCCCGGCTATGAGGCCGACGACCTGATCGCCACCTACGCCTGCAAGGCGCGGGATAGGGGCGGCGAGGCGGTGATCGTGTCGTCCGACAAGGACCTGATGCAGCTGATCGGCGGCGGCGTGGTCATGTGGGACCCGATGAAGGACCGGCGTCTGGCCGAGCCTGAGGTATTCGAAAAGTTCGGCGTCGCGCCCGAGAAGATGGTCGATCTGCAGGCCCTGATCGGCGACAGCGTCGACAATGTGCCGGGCGCGCCCGGCATCGGCCCCAAGACGGCAGCCCAACTGCTGGACGAATATGGCGATCTGGACAGCCTGCTGGCGCGGGCGGGCGAGATCAAACAGCCGAAGCGCCGAGAGACACTGATCAATTTCGCCGATCAGATCCGCCTGTCGCGGGAACTGGTGCGCCTGACCTGTGACGCGCCCGCGCCTGAGGCGATCGACGATTTCGCCGTTCGCGACCCCGATCCCGCGATCCTGTCGGCCTTCCTTGAGACGATGGAGTTCCGCTCGCTGCAACGTCGGGTCGGCGACGGCAAGGCCGGGCCCAGCGAGGTTTCGGCCTTTGCGCCCAAGCGCGCGCCCAACCTGTCGGCCCCGGTCGCCACGCCGCGTTATGGCCAGGTCGTGGACGGCCCGGCCGAGGCTCAGACCTTCGACCACTCGACCTATGAATGCGTTCAGACCGAGGAGGCGCTGGATCGCTGGATCGCGCGCGCGACAGAGGTCGGGGTGGTCGGTTTCGACACGGAGACCGACGCCCTGTCGGCGACCCATGCGGGCCTGTGCGGCGTGTCGCTGGCGGTGGGGCCGAACGAGGCCTGCTATATCCCCCTGACCCACGAGCATGAGCCGCAGGCCAATGACGGCGGCCTGTTCGGAGAGCCGGGCGAGGCGCGCAAGCCGATCCATCAGCTGGACAAGCCGACGACCTTGGCCAGGCTGAAGACCCTGTTGGAAGACCCTTCGGTCCTGAAGGTGTTGCAGAACGCCAAATACGACATCGCCGTCATGGCGCGCCGGGGCATCCGCGTGGCGCCCTATGACGACACCATGCTGATCTCCTATGTGCTGGAGGGAGGGCTGCATGGTCACGGCATGGACGAGCTGGCGCGGCTGCATCTCGGCCACGACCCCATACCGTTCAAGTCGGTGGCAGGGACGGGCAAGAGCCAGAAGTCGTTCAAGCACGTCGCCTTGAGACCCGCCTCGGAATACGCCGCCGAGGATGCCGATGTGACGCTGCGTCTGTGGCGCATCCTGAAGCCGCGTTTGGCGCGCGAGGGCCTGTCCACCGTCTATGAGACGCTGGAGCGGGGAATGCCGACGGTCCTGGCCGAGATGGAGACGGCGGGCGTCCGCATCGATCCCGACCGGCTGAAACGCCTGTCCAGCGAGTTCGGCCTGCGCATGGCCGAGCTGGAGGTCGAGGCCGAGCGAATCGCCGGCCGGCCTTTCAACATCGGCTCGCCGCGTCAGATCGGCGAAATCCTGTTCGGAGAGCTGAATCTGCCGGGCGGCAAGAAGACCGCATCCGGCCAGTGGGGCACCGACGCCAGCGTGCTGGAAGAGCTGGCGCTGAGCCACGATCTGCCGCGCACCATCCTGGACTGGCGCCAGCTGTCCAAGCTGAAGGGCACCTATACCGACGCCCTGATCGCCGCCGCCGATCCCAAGACCGACCGGGTCCACACCTCCTATCAACTGGCGGCCGCCTCCACCGGGCGTCTGGCGTCCAGCGACCCGAACCTTCAGAACATTCCGATCCGCACCGAGACAGGCCGCGAAATTCGTCAGGCCTTCATCGCCGCGCCTGGCCATGTGCTGATCAGCGCCGACTACAGCCAGATCGAGCTACGCCTGCTGGCCCATATCGGCGATATCGCCGAGCTGAAACGCGCCTTCAAGGCGGGGCTGGACATTCACGCCGCGACAGCTTCGGAAATGTTCGGCGTGCCGGTCGAGGGGATGCCGGCCGAGACGCGCCGCCGGGCCAAGGCCATCAACTTCGGCATCGTCTATGGCATTTCCGCCTTCGGCCTGGCCAACCAGCTGGGCATCGATCAGGGCGAGGCCGGGGCCTATATCAAGACCTATTTCGAACGCTTCCCCGGCATCCGCGACTATATGGACAAGACCAAGGCCGAGGTGCGCCAGACCGGCTTCGTCTCGACCGTCTTCGGCCGTCGCATCCACATTCCCGCCATCCTGTCCAAGTCGGGCGCCGAGCGGCAGTTCGGAGAACGCGCGGCCATCAACGCCCCGATCCAGGGCGCGGCCGCCGACATCATCCGCCGCGCCATGATCCGCATGCCGGGCGCCCTGGCCGAGGCCGGGCTGAAGACGCGAATGCTGCTGCAGGTCCACGACGAATTGGTGTTCGAGGCCCCGCAAGCCGAGGCCGAACGCGCCATTCCGGTGATCCGCCGCATCATGGAGAAGGCCGCCGAACCGGCCGTCGCCCTGACCGTCCCGCTTGTCGTCGACGCCCGCGCCGCCGCCAACTGGGACGAGGCCCACTGATCGGTCGTCAGGCGGCGACCATGCCGATGTCGTCGGGGAGCTCGCCGCGGCCCAGAAGGCCGGTTTCGAAGTCCATGAAGATGTCCATCAGCTCCTCGACATTGACCGGCGAGGCGCCGGGGCCGAAGCGGAAGCGCCAGTAGCTGACGATGTGCTGTACGGCGCCGAGTTGGTCGCCCAGTTTGGCGAACATGGACGGGGCGTCCAGCAGGAAGTCGCGAAAGGCGGTGGGGCGGCCTTCCTGCGTCAACTTGGCGTAGGCGTCGTCATAGATGCGCAAGGTGCGGCTGACCTCGTCGCAGGTCTTGATGATGCGGCCGCGCAGGACGTCGCGGCTGCGGGCCAGATATTCCTTGGCGGCGCGGTCGATCTTTCCGACCGGGCGAATGGTGCGGACAGCCTCGGCGACATTGGCGACGTCGCCCAGAAGCGCCGCCAGGGTCCATTTGTAATAGAGGAAGCCTTTCCAGCAGAAGACGCCCTCCTGATACTGTTCCGGCGCCAGACGCAGCGTCAGCCGCAGGGCGTCCAGCTGGTCGCCGGGCGTGTTGGACAGGATCTTGGCCGCCATCCGTCCGGCTGAATCGGCGCTGATCGCCACCGTGTCGGATCCCAGGCTGAGGGTGACGAGGGGTTCGATCTCGCTGCGCACGAAAGCCAGCATCCGTTGAAGATCGCTTTCGCTGATGGAGAAATAGCAGGCGGCGGGGTCCAGCCCGCCGCGCCGCAGTTGTTCGCGCAGCAGGAAGGGATCGAGCGACGGCAGTTTATCGATCAGGCGCAGGGTTTCGATGTCGGGATGGTTCGCGGGAACACCGAACGCCTCCATCATCATCCGCTCGAAGCCGATCTGATTGACGAAAACGTAGCGACCGCCGGTCTTCAGATCCGCGTCATCGATGGGGATGACGACCTTGGTGGCGACCTGCCGACGGCCGGTGAAGAGATCGGTCTCGTTGCGGCGCAGGCGGTGTTTGATGATCAGGGCGCGGTTCAGCGCGGCGGTGCGGAAGATGGGGAAGCTGGCCCATTCGGGATTACGCACGGCGCCGTCCGGGCCGCTGTCGCCGTTTTCTTCCCACACCCGCAGCAGGTTCAGCACCCGGGCGGTAGAGGCCGAGCTTTTCAGATGTTCCAGGCTGCGGACGGCGCGATCAGTCATGCGATCAGCCTAGACGCGAAATCGTCACCAAATGGCTTAGGTTGTCGCTGAAAAGAACAGGGATCGCCGAGGCGATCCCCGAACAGTTGAACGTGCGACGATCAGAAGGCGGCCGTGACCGAAACCCACAGGCGGCGCGGCTCCTGATTGTTGGCGAACTCCGGCGCATAGGCCACGGGGGTTCCGTAGGGCAGGAGGCTGACGAAGTCCTTGTCGAAGACATTATAGACGACCGCATTGACGGTCAGATTGTCATCGACCCGATAGGCGCCGCCCAGATGGAACAGGCTGTAGGCCTTGTAGTCGCCGAGTGCGGTCTGGGCGTCGCCTGCGCCCCGGTAACGCGACGACCGATATTCGCCGCGCAGCCACAGGTTCATCCGGTCGTTGGCGACCCAGCGCAGATTGGCGTTCAGCATGTGCTCGGGCGTATCGGTCAGGGGCTGGCCGGCCGCCGCGCCCGACTTCTGTTCGCTGTCGGTGAAGGTGTAGTTGCCTTGAAGCGTCCAGGCGTCGTCGAAACGGAAGCGGGCCGTGGCCTCGACCCCCTTCGTCACCGCCTCGTCGATGTTCACGCTCTGGCCAAAGGTGGGAACCGTTGAGATATAGGCGGTGTAGAAGCCCACGTCGTAGCAGCCGGATGTGTTGTACCCGCCGGCGGCATATTGTTCAGGCGTCAGTTTGAACAGGCAGTTGGCGATCGGGACGCCGGTGGCGATCTTGTCGTCGAACTGGTTGTGGAAGACCGTGATCCCGGCGCGCAGGCGCTGGTGGTCATCGTACAGCACCGCGAACTCGGTCGAGGTCGAGGTTTCCGGCATCAGGCCGGGACTGCCCAGGAGCGGCAGGCGGCCCTGAGCGCCGAAGCCGTTGATGCCCGAGGCCAGCTGTTCCAGGCGCGGCGTCTTGAAGCCTTGGCTGACGCCGCCTTTCACGGTCCAGACGGCGTTGGGGTTCCACACCAGATAGGCGCGCGGGCTGAAGTGAGAGCCGAAGGTCGAATGGTCGTCATGACGCGCGCCCAGCGTCAGGGCCAGGCCGTCGGTGAAGCGCCATTCGTCCTCGGCGAAGATGGCCCACTGGGTGTGATTGAATGTGCCGGACACCACGCCGTCGGTCATTTCGGCGTCCCAATGCTGGCCGCCGACGGTGAAGGTATGGTTGCGCCACTGGGAGAACAGTTTGGTGTCGAAGATACGGTTTTCGCTCTCAAGCGTGCGGCCGCCGCCGGCGCCGGCGACGCCGTTGGGAATGATCCGACCCCGGGTCTCGGTCTTGGCGACCGAATAGTTGGATTCCAGCACGCCGAAGGGCAGGCGCCAGTTGTGGGCCACCGCGATCTGATCGCGATTGAACTCAAGGAACTTGTCATAGCCGCCTGCGGTGGTGGCCGTGCCCATCTGGCCCTTCGAATTGTCGTACCACTGGCGCGTCACGTCGCCGTCGATCCACAGATCATGGTCGGGATGCAGGTTGAAGGCGACCCGGCCGCCGGCCGACCAGATCTGGTTGGCGGTGGCGCTGCGGCCGAAGCCCGACACCGGGGTCTGGACCCCGGCGACCGTCTCATAGGTCAGTCTGGACTGTTCCCGCTCCGAGCGCGACGCCCGGATCGAGACGCCGACACGGTCCGCCACCAGCGGCCCGGCCAGATAGACGTCGCCGCCGCGAATATCGCCGAACTCATCATCTCCCTGCAGCGTATAATGGGCCGTCGCCGACCCGTGCCAGTCATCGCCGATCTTGCGCGTGATGATGTTGACCACCCCGCCCATGGCGTCGGACCCATACAGGGTGGAGACGGGGCCGCGCACCACCTCGACCCTGTCGATGGCCGAGACCGGGGGCAGGAAGCTGGTGGCGGTTTCACCGAATCCGTTGGGCGTGACGCTGCCGGCCGTGTTCTGGCGGCGGCCGTCGATCAGGATCAGGGTGTAGTCCGATCCCATGCCGCGAATATTGATGGTCTGACCACCAGACTTGCCGACGGCGGCGCCGGTGTCCACGCCTTCGACATTGTTCAGGATTTCGGCGATGGAGACGGCCCGCACCTCCTCGATCTCCGCACGGGGGATGACGCTGATCGAGGCGGGGGCCTGATTGATCCGTTGTTCGAAGCCCGAGGCGGTGACGACGATCTCGCCGAGTTCCGAAGGCTGGACGGTCGAGGACTGAACGGCGGTCTGCGCCACGGCGGCGTTCGCGGTCAGGCCGAAGGCGAAGGAAACGCCGGCCAGCAGGCGTGCGCGGGTCGAAATCGTCATGATGGAACAGTCCCCTATATTTGCGAGCGCTTCTCAACAGCATTCGCAATCGTCGTCCAAGGGGGGTGCGCCCATCCGTCGCAAGCGGAGCCTTATCGCCTGTCGTCCGAAGCCGCGCGCTGGCGTCCGGTCGCGATCCGGGTCTAGAACGAGACCATGCAGATTTTCGACCTTCTGATCGTCGCCGCCATCGTCGCCGTGACGATCACCTTGGGCCTTGGTCTCTACTCGCTGTTTCGCGGCGGAGATTATGCCCGGACCCATTCCAATCGGCTGATGCGTCTGCGCGTCGGGTTGCAGGCCGTGGCGGTCCTGCTGCTGGTGATCGGGATGATGTGGAAAGCGACGCGGGGCGGCTGATCATGGTGACGCTGAACAAAATCTACACCCGGACCGGCGACGGCGGTCAGACGCGGCTGGCTTCCGGCGCGCCCGTCTCCAAGACCGACGCCCGGGTCGAGGCCTATGGGGCGGTGGACGAACTGAACGCCGTGATCGGCATAGCCCGCCTGAACAGCGGCCAGAACGACCGGATCGACGCCATGCTGGGCCGTATCCAGAACGAACTGTTCGACCTGGGCGCCGACCTGGCCACGCCGCTCGACCCGCCCCCCGCGTGGGAGGCGCTGCGGATCATCGACAGCCAGGTCGAGCGGCTGGAACAGGAAATCGACTGGATGAACGAGAGCCTGAAGGCGCTCGACAGTTTCATTCTGCCGGGCGGCGCGCCCCTGTCGGCGCATCTGCACATGGCCCGCACCGTCTGTCGTCGGGCAGAACGCGAGGCGGTGCGCCTTGTCGAGGCCGGGGAGGCGGTCAACGGCGCGGCCGTGCGGTATCTGAACCGGCTGTCGGACCATCTGTTCGTCGCCGCCCGCCGCGCCAACGCCAATGGCGCCGGCGACGTCAAATGGAAACCAGGCGCGACCCGCTAAGCGCTGTCCTCAGGCTGCCGGTCGTGCGGCCGCCAAAGCCGCCTTCTGCCGCTGGGCCTCGGCGGCGCGGGCGCGGCTTTCGGCGGCGAGTTCATGTTCGATGCGAACCAGTTCGCGGTTTTTCTCGGCCGAGGCCTCCTCGCGCGACACGCCAATGGGGCGGCCGGTGATCTGAGCGATGGAGATGGGCTGGGCGCAGATGCGGCTGTCCATGTCGTACCATCTGCCCGCCGCCTCGCACCGCTTGCCCGGCGCGACCCAATAATCCTGCAGGACGAAGATCCCCACGATGGCGACGCCGAAAAGGCCGAAGAAAATCATCGCCAGGCGGGGAAAGGTCAGGAAACGCTTCATCTTGTGGTCCGTTAGGTGAGGATCTCAGCCGCAGCTTGACGCCGCGTTACATTGACAGGCCTTCGCGACCGCTCCATGTCCCTGCCTCTACATTCAGGCGATTTCACGGATAGACCCATGAAGGTACTCGTCCCCGTCAAACGGGTGATCGACTATAACGTCAAGGCCCGCGTCAAGGCGGATCAGTCGGGCGTCGATCTGGCCAACGTCAAAATGAGCATGAACCCCTTCGACGAGATTGCTGTCGAAGAGGCGGTTCGTCTCAAGGAAGGCAAGGAGCATCACGCCGCCGGAACCGCGACCGAGATCGTGGTCGTCTCCATCGGCGTGACCCAGGCCCAGGAAACCATCCGCACCGCCCTGGCCATGGGCGCGGATCGCGGCCTGCTGATCCAGTCGGATACGGATCTTGAGCCGCTGGCGGTCGCCAAACTGCTGAAGGCGGTGGTCGAGGAAGAAAAGCCCGATCTGGTCCTGATGGGCAAACAGTCCATCGACGGCGACAACAATGCGGTGGGCCAGATGCTGGCCGCCCTGCTGGACTGGCCCCAGGCCACCTTCGCCGGCAAGCTGGTGATCGACGGCGGCAAGGCTACGGTGACGCGCGAAGTCGACGGCGGCCTGCAGACCATCGCCGCCGACCTGCCCGCCGTGGTGACGGTGGACCTGCGTCTGAACACCCCGCGCTATGCGTCGCTGCCCAACATCATGAAGGCCAAGAAGAAGGAGATCGCCGTGAAGGCGGTCGCCGACTACGGCGTCGATGTCGCCGATCGTTTGAAGGTCGTGAAGGTCACCGAACCGCCCAAGCGTTCCGCCGGGGTCAATGTCGCCGACGCCGCCGAACTGGTTTCCAAGCTCAAGTCCGCGGGAGCGCTGTAATATGGCTGTCCTCGTCATCGCCGATCACGACGGTTCGACCGTTCGCGACACCACCAACAAGACCGTGACCGCCGCACTCGGCCTGTCGTCCGACGTGGACGTTCTGGTCGTGGGGCAGGGCGCACAGGCCGCCGCCGACAGCGCCGCCAAGATCGCTGGCGTCCGCAAGGTGCTGCTGGCCGAAAGCGCCGGCCTGGGTCATGGCCTGGCCGAAGCGGTCGAGGCGACCGTCGTGCCGCTGGCGGCAAACTATGACGCGATCCTGACCCCGGCCTCGACCGACGGCAAGAATTTCGCGCCGCGCATCGCCGCCAAGCTGGACGTCGCCCCGATCTCCGACATTGTCGAGGTCGTCTCACCCGATACTTTCGTCAGGCCGATCTACGCCGGCAATGCGCTGGAGACGATCCAGTCGTCAGACGCCAAGAAGGTGATCACCGTGCGCCCGACAGCCTTCGCTGCCGCCGCCGAGGGCGGTTCGGCTTCGGTCGAGAGCGTCGCCGGCGCCGAGGCGTCCAAGACCGCCTTCGTCTCCGAGGAAATGGTCAAGTCGGACCGCCCCGAACTGGGCGCCGCCAAGATCATCGTCTCAGGGGGCCGCGCCCTGGGCTCGGCGGACGAGTTCCACGCCGTGATGGAGCCTCTGGCCGATAGGCTGGGGGCCGCCATCGGCGCCTCGCGCGCCGCCGTCGACGCCGGCTATGCGCCGAACGACTATCAGGTCGGCCAGACCGGCAAGGTGGTCGCGCCCCAGCTCTATATCGCCGTGGGCATCTCCGGCGCGATCCAGCACCTGGCGGGGATGAAGGATTCCAAGACCATCGTCGCCATCAACAAGGATCCAGACGCGCCGATCTTCCAGGTCGCCGACTATGGCCTGGTCGCGGACTACAAGACCGCCGTGCCCGAGCTGATGGCCGCCCTGGGCTGACGCCCAGGCGATAAACCCTGCGAGGGGCGCGATGTCGGAGCCGACATCGCGCCCTTCACGTATCTGGGAGCGATGGATGGCGATCCTGGCCGTAAAGCTGCAGCCCGGCGCCGCGATGGAGCGAATCGACGGCTGGGATGTGGATGCATCCGGTCGAAGGGTTCTGAAGGTGCGCGTTCGCGCGCGTCCTATCGATGGGGAGGCCAATGACGCCCTGATCCGGTTTCTGGCCAAAAGCCTGGATCTGCCGAAATCCGCTGTCGCCCTCACAAGAGGTGGTCAGTCCCGGCTTAAGATGATCGCTTTCGAGGGTGTGGACGAGGACGCGCTCCTCCTCCGAATTGCGGGGCGGCTTAGCGGCGCGTGAAGAAGGCGACGAATATCGCGATCGGCGCGTTGTCTTCCAGACGCGGAGAAGACGAACAATGGCCGACCCTACGCAAGTGCGAATCCTTCACGCCCGCAGCGGCGTGATCCTTGAACAGCGGGATGCACGGTTCGCTGTCGTCAGCCTGAGGGCGGAGGCGCCGACCCTATTCGACGATGAAGGCCGAGCGCGGCAGGCGTTCGATACCGAGGTGGCCCGGGTCGAGAGCGACCCCGAACTGATGTCGAGACTTGGCGGAGCCTGATCCTGGAGGACGACGTCCAGCGTCACGCGACGTTCGCCGATCCTGACTCCGCCAGATTTTTGGTTCCGTTCTCAGATTCCCCTTGCTGCGGAAAGTGGTGGCCCGTATAGGGCTGCCTCGCTCGGAGACGGGCTGGCCTGCGGGGCCTTGGAGACTGGATTTCCGGGGTTTTGTTGGGGGTGAGAGGTTGAGAAACTTCTTGCTTTCCTGGGTTGGTTTGATTAGTCTCCGCGCTTCAATCGAATCGCCGGTTTGGTGAAGGGGCAAGCCTCTTGGTTTTCTCCGGTGGTTTTTTGCGGTTTGAAGGGTTCGCTCTTCGGGTTTGCGAAATCTCTGAAAAGAGCGGTTGACAAGAGGTTCGGCGGTCCCTAAATCGCCGCCTCCGCCGACGACACGGCGCTAAACAAGTCGGGCCGCTGAGGCGGTTCTGGTCTTTGACATTGTTGATATGGAAAGAGAAACGCAGGCGGCGGTGTTCTTGCGATGACCCTTCGAGGTCATCATACGACACTGACTATCTGCGGTCTTTTTGAAAAGATACCATGCGTCGGTCTTCGGATCGATGACGTGGGAACTCGTCAATAAAATACGTAGAACTAATGCCAAGGTCACTTCGGTGATCTTAAGCTTAGGTCAGAAGTCAACTCAACCTGAGAGTTTGATCCTGGCTCAGAGCGAACGCTGGCGGCAGGCCTAACACATGCAAGTCGAACGAACTCTTCGGAGTTAGTGGCGGACGGGTGAGTAACACGTGGGAACGTGCCTTTAGGTTCGGAATAACTCAGGGAAACTTGTGCTAATACCGAATGTGCCCTTCGGGGGAAAGATTTATCGCCTTTAGAGCGGCCCGCGTCTGATTAGCTAGTTGGTGAGGTAAAGGCTCACCAAGGCGACGATCAGTAGCTGGTCTGAGAGGATGATCAGCCACATTGGGACTGAGACACGGCCCAAACTCCTACGGGAGGCAGCAGTGGGGAATCTTGCGCAATGGGCGAAAGCCTGACGCAGCCATGCCGCGTGAATGATGAAGGTCTTAGGATTGTAAAATTCTTTCACCGGGGACGATAATGACGGTACCCGGAGAAGAAGCCCCGGCTAACTTCGTGCCAGCAGCCGCGGTAATACGAAGGGGGCTAGCGTTGCTCGGAATTACTGGGCGTAAAGGGAGCGTAGGCGGACATTTAAGTCAGGGGTGAAATCCCGGGGCTCAACCTCGGAATTGCCTTTGATACTGGGTGTCTTGAGTATGAGAGAGGTGTGTGGAACTCCGAGTGTAGAGGTGAAATTCGTAGATATTCGGAAGAACACCAGTGGCGAAGGCGACACACTGGCTCATTACTGACGCTGAGGCTCGAAAGCGTGGGGAGCAAACAGGATTAGATACCCTGGTAGTCCACGCCGTAAACGATGATTGCTAGTTGTCGGGATGCATGCATTTCGGTGACGCAGCTAACGCATTAAGCAATCCGCCTGGGGAGTACGGTCGCAAGATTAAAACTCAAAGGAATTGACGGGGGCCCGCACAAGCGGTGGAGCATGTGGTTTAATTCGAAGCAACGCGCAGAACCTTACCACCTTTTGACATGCCTGGACCGCCACGGAGACGTGGCTTTCCCTTCGGGGACTAGGACACAGGTGCTGCATGGCTGTCGTCAGCTCGTGTCGTGAGATGTTGGGTTAAGTCCCGCAACGAGCGCAACCCTCGCCATTAGTTGCCATCATTTAGTTGGGAACTCTAATGGGACTGCCGGTGCTAAGCCGGAGGAAGGTGGGGATGACGTCAAGTCCTCATGGCCCTTACAGGGTGGGCTACACACGTGCTACAATGGCGACTACAGAGGGTTAATCCTTAAAAGTCGTCTCAGTTCGGATTGTCCTCTGCAACTCGAGGGCATGAAGTTGGAATCGCTAGTAATCGCGGATCAGCATGCCGCGGTGAATACGTTCCCGGGCCTTGTACACACCGCCCGTCACACCATGGGAGTTGGTTCTACCCGAAGGCGCTGCGCTGACCGCAAGGAGGCAGGCGACCACGGTAGGGTCAGCGACTGGGGTGAAGTCGTAACAAGGTAGCCGTAGGGGAACCTGCGGCTGGATCACCTCCTTTCTAAGGATGCTTCTCCAGGCCGTCTCTCACGAGACTGTCTATTGAGGCTCCAATAAACGGCGGAACGCCGCCGTCTCCGTTTCTCTTTCCACTTTCGTCATCGACGCTTCGACCATTCGGGTCGTTGAGTTGGTGACGCGATCGCGAGCCTGGGTCTTTCGACCTGGCTGTCGCTGCCATAGGCCCGTAGCTCAGGTGGTTAGAGCGTACGCCTGATAAGCGTAAGGTCGGCAGTTCGAGTCTGCCCGGGCCTACCAGGACTTCTGGTTCGCTGGGGGTTCTCAGCCTCAAGACGGCATCGCCGACAGCTCTCCTGGGCTTCGCACCGTTCCTCGGAATGGGGCCATAGCTCAGTTGGTAGAGCGCCTGCTTTGCAAGCAGGATGTCGTCGGTTCGACTCCGTCTGGCTCCACCAGGCCGCACCCGCGGCCCAGGATTTGACCCGAGGCTCCGCTTTGAAAGCGGAGGCGCACCCCGCCAAAGCTCGCAGATCGCATCAGGAATTGCCCGTCGGCGCTCGCCGACTGGCATTGAAATCGTGAAGGAAGAATATGGCCGGCTCCCCTGAGCTTTTAGGTCGTGTTCGAGAAGAAGACATTGTCTGACAAAAATCAGGCTTGGTCCCCCGGCGACTTTCCAGTCGGGCGGAATAAACCAGGCATGAGTTTTGCTGAGAAACGATCAAACGTTGAAGGGCTTCTGACGGATGCCTTGGCGTAGAGAGGCGATGAAGGACGTGGCAAGCTGCGATAAGAACCGGGGAGGCGCTAGCACCCTTTGATCCGGTTATTTCCGAATGGGGAAACCCACCTTTACAGTCTTCCAACTCTGCTCTTCGGGGTTGAGATTGGCGGATTGTTGAAAGGTATAATGAGCTGAATACATAGGCTTCATTAAGCGAACCCGGGGAACTGAAACATCTCAGTACCCGGAGGAAAGGACATCAACCGAGACTCCCGTAGTAGTGGCGAGCGAACCGGGACCAGGCCAGTGCTCTTGTGAAATAAAGACGAACGATCTGGAAAGGTCGGCCATAGTGGGTGAAAGCCCCGTAGTCATCAAATAGCAAGAGACTCGAGTAGGGCGGGACACGTGAAATCCTGTCTGAACATGGGGGGACCACCCTCCAAGCCTAAGTACTCCTCTACGACCGATAGTGAACAAGTACCGTGAGGGAAAGGTGAAAAGCACCCCGACAAGGGGAGTGAAACAGATCCTGAAATCGGAAGCCTACAAGCAGTCGGAGCCGCCAAGCGCGGTGACGGCGTACCTTTTGTATAATGGGTCAGCGACTTCATGTGTCGAGCAAGCTTAAGCCGTTAGGTGTAGGCGCAGCGAAAGCGAGTCTGAATAGGGCGCTAAGTTCGACGTATGACGACCCGAAACCAGGTGATCTATCCATGAGCAGGTTGAAGGTTAGGTAACACTAACTGGAGGACCGAACCCGTGAATGTTGAAAAATTCTGGGATGACTTGTGGATAGGGGTGAAAGGCCAATCAAACCTGGACATAGCTGGTTCTCCGCGAAATCTATTTAGGTAGAGCGTCCGACGAATTCCTTGGGGGGTAGAGCACTGGATGGTTGCGGGCTGCGCGAGCGGTACCAATACTAACCAAACTCCGAATACCCAAGAGAACTATCGGGCAGACACACGGCGGGTGCTAACGTCCGTCGTGAAAAGGGAAACAACCCTAACCATCATCTAAGGCCCCCAAGTACTGGCTAAGTGGGAAACGATGTGGGATTGCTTTGACAATCAGGAGGTTGGCTTAGAAGCAGCCATCCTTTAAAGAAAGCGTAACAGCTCACTGATCAAGCGATCCTGCGCGGAAAATGTAACGGGGCTCAAGCCAGTCGCCGAAGATATGGGTGTGCACTTTGTGCATGCGGTAGCGGAGCGTTCCGTAGGCCGGTGAAGGTCAGGCGTGAGCCTGGCTGGAGGTATCGGAAGTGAGAATGCTGACATGAGTAACGATAAGAGTGTGAGAGACACTCTCGCCGAAAGACCAAGGGTTCCTGCGTAAAGCTAATCTGCGCAGGGTTAGTCGGCCCCTAAGGCGAGGCTGAAAAGCGTAGTCGATGGGAAGCAGGTAAATATTCCTGCACCAGCTGGAAGTGACGGATGGCTTAACTCGTACCCACTTATTGGATTGTGTGTGCGGGGGCGTTGTCCCAGGAAATAACTCCAGCAGAGACCGTACCCGAAACCGACACAGGTGGTCAGGTAGAGCATACCAAGGCGTTTGAGAGAACTGTGCTGAAGGAACTCGGCAAATTGCACGCGTAACTTCGGAATAAGCGTGACTCACCTTGCGCAAGCAGGAATGAGTGGCACAAGCCAGGGGGTAGCGACTGTTTAGCAAAAACACAGGGCTCTGCGAAGCAGCAATGCGACGTATAGGGTCTGACGCCTGCCCGGTGCCTGAAGGTTAAAGGGAGGAGTGAAAGCTCCGAACTGAAGCCCAGGTAAACGGCGGCCGTAACTATAACGGTCCTAAGGTAGCGAAATTCCTTGTCGGGTAAGTTCCGACCTGCACGAATGGCGTAACGACTTCCCCACTGTCTCCAGCACAGGCTCAGTGAAATTGAATTCCCCGTGAAGATGCGGGGTTCCCGCGGTCAGACGGAAAGACCCTATGAACCTTTACTATAGCTTCGCCTTGGCGTTAGCGACCGTATGTGTAGGATAGGTGGGAGACTATGAAACCGGGGCGCCAGCTCTGGTGGAGTCGTCCTTGAAATACCACCCTTACTGTCGTTGACGTCTAACCGAGGGCCGTTATCCGGTCCCGGGACATGGCGTGGTGGGTAGTTTGACTGGGGCGGTCGCCTCCCAAAGTGTAACGGAGGCGCGCGATGGTGAGCTCAGAGCGGTCGGAAATCGCTCGTCGAGTGCAATGGCATAAGCTCGCCTGACTGCGAGACTGACAAGTCGAGCAGAGACGAAAGTCGGCCATAGTGATCCGGTGGTCCCGAGTGGAAGGGCCATCGCTCAACGGATAAAAGGTACTCTAGGGATAACAGGCTGATTTTGCCCAAGAGTCCATATCGACGGCAAAGTTTGGCACCTCGATGTCGGCTCATCACATCCTGGGGCTGGAGCAGGTCCCAAGGGTATGGCTGTTCGCCATTTAAAGTGGTACGTGAGCTGGGTTCAGAACGTCGTGAGACAGTTTGGTCCCTATCTGCCGTGGGTGTTCGAAGCTTGAGAGGATCTGTCCCTAGTACGAGAGGACCGGGATGGACATACCTCTGGTGTACCTGTCATGGCGCCAGCTGTGCAGCAGGGTAGCTAAGTATGGAATAGATAACCGCTGAAAGCATCTAAGCGGGAAACTAACCTCAAAACAAGGCTTCGCTGAGGATCGTGGAAGACTACCACGTTGATAGGCCAGGTGTGGAAGCGCGGCGACGCGTGAAGCTTACTGGTACTAATAATCCGATCGGTTTGATCGTTTCTCAGCAAAACTCATTCGATGATCATCCTTGACCCGATGATCGTCACGACAATGTCTTCTTCCATTCTTGTTCAAAATAGCGCGATAGCGCTAGCTGAGCTTGAATGTGCAATCCTTCTGTCCCCCTGGTTGACCTGGTGGCTATGTCGGAGGTTCCCCACCCGATCCCATTCCGAACTCGGTCGTTAAGCCCTCCAGAGCCAATGGTACTTCGTCTCAAGGCGCGGGAGAGTAGGTCGCCGCCGGGTCTACCAGGCGGACAGGACGATTGCACCATGCCTGCCCTAACGGCCCCTAAGCCGACTGGAGCGGCCACTCTCGAACACATTCTTCCTTCCCGAAAGACCGCTTGCCGCGGGATGGAGCAGCCCGGTAGCTCGTCAGGCTCATAACCTGAAGGTCGTAGGTTCAAATCCTACTCCCGCACCCAAGATTTTAACCCGCCATTCCAATAGGATGGCGGGTTTTTTCATGCCTGAAATCCCAGCCCCAAATCCGCCCGTGGAAGCCACGTGACCGCCAGAAACTCCTCCACGAATAGCTAGAGCCCGCCCAACGAAGGACGGCCGGCAAGTCCAGCAGAACGGCCTCAACGAGAGATTGGCTGCTACGCGCCGCCCTTCGGGTCAACGGACGCCTGCGCGACGAACTGCTGAACGAGACGCTGTTCCGATCCCTGCCGCACGCCCGTGCCGTGCTCGAAGCCTGGCGGCGCGACTACTACGAAACCCGACCGCGCTCGAAGCAGAGATGGCTGACGCCAGAGGCCTACGCAGAGGGGCTCACCGGACACATCCGCCGGCCTGCTGCGCTGGTTGATGGCTGCGCAGACCGGCCTGTTGCCAACCCAGCCAATCACGGCTCAGATCAACACAGGCCTCTCGCTATCGCTGGATGAGAAACGGGGGTCACGTCAGCGATTATGATGAACTACAATCTTTTTATGATGTTGGGAAACCAAGTCTCCGGCATGGAACCCATCATATGCGGTGATCAGCAGGACGCCGTCGCATCCTCGTGTGGCGCCCTGATCGAGCGAACCAAGGCTCACGCAGACACGTATGCGAACCTCAATGTTCATTGGTCGCTGGAAGAGGGTAAGCGCTCCTTAGGCGATGCGACTGTCCCCGCTGGTCGAAGGGTTGGCACGTGGCGTCTGGTCTTTTCCGGAGGTCAGCTCGGCTCATGTGGGCTGACGCTGTCCGATCAGACGCTGACCAAAACCCCGCCCTGCCCGACAGCGCAAAATTCGTTGTATAAAACCGATACTAAAACCCGACAGCGAAGGGATCAAATCATTGATTTTACTAAACTGAATGTAGATGGCGCGCCGACGTGGAAGACAGTGAGAACTACTGCGCGGCAGTCGCTTGGGCTGCGTAGATGAGTCATGGCACGCGCCCGAGTGTCGCTTCGTGCCTGTTTTCCGCCATGGCCGATCAGGCCACTTCGATCCGGTCTTTGCTAGAGTAGGGGTCGATGTGAACCGAGAAGCGACGCGCCAGGCTCACCGGTGCACGACGCTTACCGTCTTCTTTGAACGCCACCAAGCCGGCGGCCTCCAACTTCCCAAGCGTGCGCAAAAGGTTGGGCACAGCGCGATGGGTCAGTCGCGCCAATGATGCGACGGACTCAGGCTTCTCGTCCCGGATAAGCCTGAGCAATTCGCGGTTCTCAGGCGTGAGAAGGCGCATCAGGGCTTCGGCGCTCTCCACGACGAGACCTCCTGCGTCAGTGGGCGCGGGCGCGCCTTTTGCGGCGGCCAAGAGGTCATTCTTGAACCCCGCCCAGCTCTGGACCTTTGTCTTGGTCATCGGCCTCATCATGCTCTTCGACCATCACAGCCGAGACGCCTCGTTCCCCCAGTATCCGCTCAACCTCGGACAGGAAGTCCTGGACGAGATCGAAGGCCGACCTGAAATCATAAGGTCGGCCTTTGTCCTTGCTGGTGCGATGCCAGTGATCGTGCGCGACAGGCTTCGTCTTGTACCGGCCGCCGATGGGCGGGACGGCGTGGGCGTTGTCGAAGCCCAGCAACCTCTGACCGTCAGGGTCGTGAAGCGTGAAGCTGTACGACAAGCCGTGCGGACGTTGGGGCGTCGGATCGGTTTGGCGCACCTCGATCTTCACCCAATACCCTTCATCGAAAAGGTAACGGGCGCCGTCGAAATCCAGCAGAAAGGCGAGTTCGTGCTCGGGCAGGGACTCCATATTATCTTATCCTGTGAGGATAATAATGGAGCCGCTCAGCATTTTCAAGAACGAGCGTCATAGCCAGTCCCTTTGCTGAGCGCTGAGGTCTTCGCGGTTCGCGTCGTACTCGTAGGTCGTCGCTATGCGCTCAAGGCACGCCGAGGTTCGCGGCCAGTCAAAGCGGAGCGCTTCGGCGTCCTTGCGATAGCTGGCCGCAAGAGAACGCTCCTGATCGCCTCCGTCATGCGGCATTCGGACCGTCACGCCGCGTCGATTGTAGACCCCGATCTCAAAGCCGGATTCCAGATGCCGACTGCGAGCGGTCTCGATAACCTCGCGCACGGGTTCAGGCGGCCAAGGCTCGTCGGCTGTCCGTCTCGCGGCCGACAGGATTTCCCCGATCTTGCTGTCGCCGATATCACCGCGTCCGAGCTCCTTAAGCCGCTTGCGCGCCGCCTTGACCCAGGCGTCGAGCGCTGCCCCGTCGATGACGCCGTCATCGGTTGATCCCGGCACCCGGCTCCACTCATGCAGGACATCCCAGGCTTGGGTGGCCAACTGCTCGACCTGCTCGGGATTGTCGGATTTGGGCTCTTCCACGCCGCTGTCCTTGGCGGGCAGATAGACCATCCGGAGAAGGTCGACGAAGAAGTCCGGATCGTTCGACAGCGCCTTGTGCAGTGTCTTCGGCGGCCGCTCGGAATGTTTCAGCGCCTGGAAATAGATCCATTCCAGTTGCACGAGTTCGCGTTCCTCGATCGCCGGATCTTCGTCCAGGCGCCCAAGGACCAGCCCAAGGTAGTAGCTGAACATCGTGGCGTCATTGCCGTCCAACTCTTCATCAGACGAGATCGCCGCACGCAGCGCTCGGATTAGCAGTGCGCTTTCCGGATTGCGTTCGATGTTGTTGCCGAGCCAGGCGACGGCTTCCCGAGATCGACCCACCGAAATCAGCCGATCGACCACGGTGTTCGGATCGACATCATCGGGAAGTCGATAGGTGTTGAGCGTCTTCCAGTAGAAGTCGGCCAAGGGCTTGGACCGCTCGTCGAGGGCTACCCAGTTGGCGGGCGTTGGATCGAGTTGCTGCACGATGCGCGTCTCCGCCGCATGGCCCCAGCCCTCTTGGATCGCCCGTTTCCAGAGCGCCTGCGTCCAAGCTTCGCCTTCCACGCCATCGGGCTTGAGGCCGGCGAGGACGCCAGCGCCGGTATCCGAGACGGCCGAGGTTTCGGACTGGATGGCGCGCTGCATCAGCTCCAGTCTGACCTCGAGCGGTGTCGGGGTGCGGGCAATGGCCAAGCCGAGGGCGAAGTGGAACTGCACCGTCTCAGCGAAGCCAAACAGCGCCTCCGGCGACATCTGCGCCATCAGTTCCTGCGCTGCCGCAGTCTGATCCGCTTCCAGCAACTCCTGTTGTTCGCGCCAGCCGATACGGGGGCGCAGCGACTGTGCGCCGGGCTGGAACAACCAACGCACGCGTTCCGCCACATCGTCGGGCTCCAGCCGCTGGGCGATGTCATCCAGCGGCTGAAGATCGCTTTCGGGCATGGCCCATTCGGCGTCCCTGTAGTCTCTGTGTCGCTGGACCAGCTTCCGCACCTTTGTGCGCAGCGCCTCTACGTCCGCACCGGACAGATTTTGAGCGTAGGCCGCCAACTGCGCTGAGGCTTGGGCTCGCCAAGCGGGCTTGAACTGCGCCCAGTGGTCGATCAAGTCCGCCCAGCGCTGCGGGTCTTCACCAACCTGGGTCAGCAGTCGATCGCCCACCGCCTCCACAGCCGCACCGATGGCTTGCCACGTCAGGGGTTCCGGCCGATCGCTGGAAAAGTCGCGCCAGTTGGGCCGGGCGCCCATGCCGGAACTGTCATGGCTCCGAGGCGCCAGCTTGTTGAGCAGTTTCCAGCCGGCGACGGGATAGGTCGCGATGATGCGGTCGATCACCTTCAATCGCTGTTCCGGCGTCGCATAGGTCTGCGGCGACCAGCTCAGGAAGATCCGGCGCAGGGAAGCGCCAGGGCGGTTCCCCATTTTTCCGCCTGGATCGAGTTCGTCGAGACGAGCCAGAACCAGAGCGGAGCGCGTCACCCAGTCGGGACTGCGCGCGAGCATTTCCAACGCCCAGAGCAGATTCGACAGATATTCCGTTGGGTGCATGAACCCTTCGTCGCTGCGGAACAGCGAGTTCAGGGCCGGGTCATCCTCCTCCAGCGCCGTCTCCAGGGCGGCTAGGAAGGCGTCGGGCGCGGCCTCGGCGATGTTCTGGAAATCCCGGGACAGCGACCACCACAGCGCCGGTGATGCTTTATCGAGAAGGCGCCGGACGATGCTGGAGATCCTCGGCTGCGCATCGGTCAACAGCTTGGCGACATCCGGGTAGACCGCAAAGGCGATCAGGGCTTCGGTGAGACCCCGCCGGAGTGCGGGCGAGCACTCTTCTCCGAACTCTCCCTCCTCCTCGAAGTAAGGGCTTTTCGGCTTCTGGTCGTACCGCCGATTGATGGCACCCAAGACGCTCTGGAAGGCGGTCTCAAACCGCACAAACTGGGCCGACGTCACCTGCATGCCGATCTGGGCGTAGAGGTCGCGCAGAGACGCAACCTTCCAAACGTCCCCGACGTGGATCAGGGGGCCGCCCAGCTCCGCCAGCGGTGCAAGCGCGATGACCACGTCATCGTAAGGCTTGCCGGCCAGGTCGCTCAGGATCTCACGATCCCGTTTCGACTTGTCCGACCACGCCCCCGCCAGCATGGCGGCGATGAGCTCGGGCACGGCTGGAGAAGACCATGGGGTCCGGAACTGGGGCGCGGCGGGCAGTATCCGCCGAAGCACTGTGAGGCTTCGGCCGGAGTTGTGGGCGTAGAGATGGGCCTGTTCGTCGTCGAACCCTGCTGATCGCAGCGCCTGTTCCAAGTTGAAGCGCCAAGGCCGAGGGAGGCTCCGAGCGACGGCCGACGCATTGGGGCCGTAGGCGCTGAAGACGTGGTGTCCGTCCGAGATCAGACGCTGGGCGACGCCTGCGTCAGGTTCGGCCATAACGATGATCAGCGGCGTGCCCAGGCCCACGAGCTCGCGAGCGGTTTCGAGAGTGTCTGCAACAACGCAACGGCCAAGGTGGGCCAGACGATAGGCTTCCGGCAACGGGCTCAGCGACGCATACAGGAAGGAGATCGCTTCCTCGGGTGCCTCGGCCTGGAGCGAGAATTCTTCCGGCTCACGCTGAAGCCACCGCAAAACGGCGGTCTGCTCCTCGTCCCGATCGGTGAGCAGAATATCAGTGGTCAACGGAAGCTGAGTCGTCTTCGACCACTCTTCCCAAGCGTCTTCCAGGCCGCGCAGACCAGCCGGGCGGCGACCGATCTGGGCCGCAAGCCATCGGGCCACAGCGGGATAGGTTTCGAGCCAGTGCACGAGGTCGTCGGCGTCCAACGCCACGACGTCGCGCCAGATGCCGAGCGCTTTTTTCTGTGCGACCCATTCATCCTTGCCGACGAATCGCTGCGGCGTGACGAAAACAAAGGTGGTTTCGGAGGGGGTGCGGCCGAGCGGGCCAGCCGAGCGCTTTTCAAAATCTTCGTCCGCCTTCCCGCGGACGCCGGCGCGCTGCGCGCCGATTTCCCAGACCGACGCGCCTTCCGGGACAAAGCGAGTGCCAAACCGGGAGTCGCACACGCCGTCCCACCCCGGATACTGAACACTTTCGTCGGAGGGGAAACGCAGGACGGCTGCCGGTCCGACCGAGGCGTAGATGAGGCGGCTCAGCACCTCCGGCATACCGCTCTGGCCGGCGCGGCGTTCGCCCCACTGCGACAGGTGCGTCGCATTCACCCAGCGGACCAGATGGCCGGGGCGGGGTGGAGGCGGCGGCGTGAACTTGGTGCGAGACACGACGCCGTCGGCTACGAACTCAAGGCCCTCGCGCTCGAAGGCTTCGCGAATGGCCTGAATGTTATTAGCGACGGGATTTCGGGCGGAGCGTTCGAAGTCGGCGACGGTCGAAGTGGCCACGCGAGCTTGGCCCGCCAGCTCCGACTGCGACCATGCAAGCAAGGCGCGAGCAGCTCGAATTTGCTGAGGAGAAAGGATAAAATTATGCGACGTCATATCATTCATATGACATCATTGTAACCCTGCGCTGTGAAAGCGTCAAATGGTGCTGGCGGATCGTGGTTACAGACACACCGCTCCTCCAAATGGCCATTCTCACTGATACCAAAGACCGACCAGACAGGCAGGCTAAGGCTACGCTCCGAGCGGAAGTCACAATCCGGATGCGCGCTGAGGTCCTAGCGGATGTCACTTCACGCAGGCCCGCTTTAACGCCCTAATCCTCGTCGTTTTCCGGGGCGCTGTCATTGTCCGCCACGGCGTCAAGGCGACCTTCAATCTCGGGGATGCGCTCGGCGACCGCCGCTGCGCGCCAGAGTGACATCACCACAGCGTCCTCGCGACCGGCGGCCGCAAGTGCCCGCAGGAGGCGGGCGCCTCCGCGCCGCGCTTCGCCTGGATCATAAGGAAGGGTCGGACGCGCCCCATCGTCGCCCGTCACGACGATCAGGCTTTTCAGAGCGCGGTGCAGCCGATCGTCGAGATGCGAGGGCACGTCCTGGGCGTGTCGCTCATAGGCCGCGCCGAAGAAGTTCAACGCCAGGATCATGGCCGTCTCCGAGCGCGAAACGATGGCGTCGGCCGCGACATCCCAGACTGGGTCCGGCAGCGACGCGCCGGTCGGTTTGCGGCGAAGCCAGGCGAGACTGCCATAGACGGTCGTCTGTACGGCAGTGTCTTGGCCCTCCCAAGCCGCTGTCAACGACCGACCGGCCTCGACCAGAGCCATTTCGCCCGCCTCGGCTAGGACGGCGGCGGCGATCGCCCGCTCGCGCGGTCCGGGCTTGGCGAAATATTTCCGGACCAGCGCCCGGGTCGAGGCCTGCTTCAAGGCCAAGGCCACGATATCCTCAAACAGTCGCCAGAACTCGAAATCAAGCGTGTCGGGCGACCCGAAAAGGGGGAAAGGGTCGTCCCCCTCCGGCGCCGGAACGGCCTTCTTAAGGACGAGAGCGAGCAACGGCTTCAGTTCTCGAGCGCTGAGTCGGACCGGGGCGGGCTCCCCTGCGATGGCGCCGTGGATCTCCCCGGCAGCGTCGCGGGCGTTCAAGTCCGTGATCCGCAAGAGACGGGCTCGCGCCGCCTGGGCGCCATCATGTCCGTTAGGACTCGGCAGGAGGGCGAACACCCATGGCCTCAGCGGCGTCTCGCCGGGCAGGCCGGCATCAAGGAAAGCGTCGTCCCACAAGGCGTCGAGATAGGCCTTTTCCTCATCCGGCGTCAGCATCCCAGCCTTCTGCAAGCGCTGCATCCGAAGCGTGGCCGACCATCGGGTCGAGCGCTCGCGAACCTTGCCGATGGTCGCGGCGATCACCGATGCCAGTTCGGGGTCGCGGGCTAACGGCCCGGCCCTCGCGAAAGCGAAAGCACTCGGATCGAAACTGTCCCCTTGCCCCGTCGGGACGGGGGTCTCCAGAAGGCGACGACGCATAAAGGCTCTGGCGGCTGGCGCGAGGGCGGCGAAGCCTCGTTTGAAGAGGTTGGCGAGAGGCTTGCTGTTAGAACCGCGAATGTCGCGGTTCTCATAAAGACTAAGCGCGACCTCCAAGGCCGGGAGGGCGAGGTTGCGGCGGCGAACCACAAGACGCGACAACATTTCCAGAACCACGACGAGCCGTGGCTCGGCCGATCGCCTCATCAGGGGGTCGCTGACCCGGTCTCTGAGCGCCTGGCTCCCGACCAGCAGCCTTTGCCCCCAAACCTCCGCTTCATCGTCCGACAACGCCCGCACGGCGTCGCGGGAGAAGACGATGTCCATCGAGATCTTGTCCGATCCGCCCGCCGAACGCACGAGGGCTCCGATGGCGCGCCCAGTGTCGAGGGTATGCAGCCAGCGCCCGGCGCCGCCGATCGCGGAGGCCGCCACGCTGGTCGGAGGGATGCGCGCGGGCGTGCCAGTTTCTTCGAAGAACCGCAGGGCTTGCAGGGCGGTCAGCCGGGTAATGATTGGACCCATGGCGTGCCAGTGCCGTGTGAGTGAGGAGGTTCCGACATCGAAGCCACGCAGCCGGGTTTCTTCGACCGGCAGGGGCGGGGGCGTGTGGTGCATCTCGGTGTCGAACCATTCGACCTCTTCGTCGGCGGCGCAGCCGCGCGAAGCGAGCACGAGCAGCCGATCCGAGAATGTGTCCCGTTCGGCGAGATTTTTCTCCCAGTCCTGAATCTGGGCCGCAAGCGAACTGGAGCGTAGACGCAGGGCGTAAGCCTCCCTGGACCAGGAGGCGATGTCTTCGCGATCCTTGTCCGTCCGCAGGCGAATAGCGGCGAGCGCATCGCGTGAGAGTGTGAGCGCTTCGGCGGCGCGATCGTTCTCGGCGAGAAGCGCGGCCTTGCGAACAAGCCAGAACGGGTCGCCGTCCGGGTCACAGGACGACAGCCGCGCATCAAGCAGGGTGAAGTCGAGCGCATCGAGGGCGAACAGGCATCGTTCAAACTGGAGCCGCGCGCGCATCTCCACCGAGATCGGATTGGCCTCCAGCCACGCATCCCACTGGTCGAAGGCCTCCGGATCGCCGTCCTCGCGCGCACGGCGCAGCAGCGCCGCCGCCAGGCTGATCACCATTGCGCTCGCATCGCTCGAAAGCGGTACCTTGCCCAGTTGCGGCAACAGTTCGGTGATCGGGTCGCCCAAGTCATTGAACAGGGGAACAAGGCCGATCTCACACAGCCAGTTCATTTCGAAGGCGAGACGTAGGGCGCGCTCAGGCTCAAGCTTCGGCAAGGCTTCGCGGCAGGCTGGGATCGCGGATTGCAGGAACCGCCAAATGCGGTCTCGCGTTCGATGCGGCGCCACGACCCAGCCGGGATAAAGGCTCCGATTGTGCGCCAGGACGGGTAGAATGTCCGTCTCGACCGCCGCGTCAGACCAGTCTCCCTGGGAGGGTGAGGTGGGCATCTCGAGCGGCGCAAGAGGATCGACTGCCGGCGTGACGAGTGCGAACGCGCCTTTAGGCGGCGGTGCCTTTGGCCAGCGCACCTTCCGATAGGGGCGTGACGCGGTCAGACGTTCGATGAACCACTGGGCGTCCATGGCGTGTCGACGATCCGGAGCCCATCCAGGATAGGCTTCCAGTCGCGACAGATCGACGGGCTGAACGCCCCGCTTCTGCAGCATCTTTCGCTGGGATCCGGTCAGGTCTAGCGCACCGACGAGGTAGATGGTCGGCGCGTGCTCGCCGAGTTGATCCCGCACCCAACCCGACCAGTAGAGAAAATTGGGATCGTCTCCCGAGAAGCCCACCAACACCAAGACGTTTTCCATGGTCGTCTGGCGCGCGAGATTGATGAAGGGGGCGAAGCGAGTGGGATAAGTCCGGAAGTCCTCCTCGGTGAAGATGAAGGGCCGGTGGGACGGGAGGCTGCCGTGGAGCTTCACAATCCGGGGGCCCGACGAAGACGGGATGTCGGCGATGGTGTGGATGACCCTATAGACGCGGTCTTCGACGTGCTGCGCGGCGCGTTCGAGCAGCGTGTCCCAGTTGGTGGTGAGCACGTCCGCCCAAGGAAGTTCGAGCAGGGAACGGTGGAGGTCGCCGGGGCCGAAGGCGGCGTCGGGCACGTTGTCCGAGATGAGCCGATTCAGCCCGTCTCTTCCAAATTCGGCTTCGTACTCTTGGGCAATCCGCAGCGCTGCGCTCGTCGCGGCGGCGCCGGCGCCTAGCTTCTTTCGCCGCTCGATCTCTGCCTCCGTGTCGCCGGGATAGAGGTCGTCGATCATTCGATGGACCAGAGCCGTCCACCCAGGCATAACCGCCTGGTTCTGGCGAAGTGGTGTCGTGTTGCTGCTGAAACCTGCCCCGACGAGGACCGTAGCCTTACCAGTTGCGGCTCGGGACCAGAGAGCTGCCGTGATGCGAGAGACGTGGTGTTCGTCAGGAAAGGACACGCGCGCGCTCTGGCTGCCGGTGCCGACAATAGATCGACAGATCGCGTCCGCGCTAGACTCAGGACCGACACCCCAGAAAGCACCGTTTCGGCGAGGGCTACTTCGGAGAGGAAGACGGTCGCGCAGCAATCATGGTGCGGTGCGACCGCAATAGGCGCGCGTGACGTTCTTCAGCACGATGGCGCTATAGCCCTATGGCCCGGATGTTCGACAAGTTCGGTCATGCCGCTGGTCGCTCATCAGCGGCGGGGGCCTCAGGGGCGGCACGTTCGTATTCCAAACGGTGGAGCGCGGCTCGCTCTTCACTGCGCCGCTGTTCCGAGCGAATTTCGTTTTCGAGCTGTCCGCCGTACCGCGCGGCAAATGCTTTCACCGGCTCTCGATCATCATCGCTCCAAAGAACGATAGCTGCGCGAAGCTGCTTGAGCCGATTGACGAAGCCGAACTCGCCTGACGTCACGCCGGTCGGTTGAAGCACTAGTTCCGCGAATTCGACGAGGGAATCATCTGCGGGCAGGGATGCAATCACGTCCTTCGCCACAGGGTGGAGGAATGGCTCGCCCGAATAGGCGCGCATCGTCTCAAGGACGAACCGGACATCCTGCGGATCGTCTGTCCCGATATAGGCTCGTAGCGCTTCTTCGAGCGGCCCTGAGAAGTCTGGGAACACCGTCTTGGTGAACTTGCCGCCATAGTAGCTGAAGAAGTCCGGCTGGGCCGCGTACCATTCTCGTGTGGAGCGCACGATAGGGACGGCGGCGTTCGCAAGAGCGACGCTCAGGCGGCGCAGCCGGTACGGCACGGCGTCGTAGTCATTTCGCGGCCGTTTGCGAAACGCCGCGTGACACGATGCCCGATGTAATCAATGACGGCTTGGGGATGCGTCCTCGCGATATCAGCCAGTATGTCTTCCAGCGACGAAGTGACTTTCGGAGCCTCTACAAGTGTGTTGAGCAGAGGGACCACGTCAGCATCCGTAAGCTTTCGGATTACGGCGGAGCCTTCGCGGTGAGGCCGCCAGTACTGATGCCAGTAATGGACGTTCGCCTGGCCGACAAAGGCGGTAGCGCGGAGGAAAATCGGAGTGAGCGCGCCCACCGATTCATCTGTATCGCGGCGACTGACCGAGCGAATGACGTTCAGGGTCGCTTGTGTATCGGCCGTCGCGATAGCCGCGTCCAACACGCGTTCAAGAATGCCGAGTTCCAACGCATCGACCCCGCCAACTGAGAAGGCGATATCTCCCAGGAACTGCCAGTTGCCAATCCAGCGGTCCATCAAACCGAGGGCTTCGTCCCACCAGTCTGTGCGAGCCAGCCCGAGCAAGAACGGAGGTAGGAAGTTCGCGAGCCGGGCGTCTAGCTGCTCAAGGTAGCTGATAGCGATTGCGGGTTTCGCTTCGGCCAGCCGTTGGAGAAATTCCGTGAACGGCGGGAAGGTAGCAAGATCATTCGACTCCGTTGCCGCGCAACGGCGAATGATTGCGAGCCACGCCTCGGCGTTGCCAGCGTCAATGCCTTCGATAAGTGGGCCGAACTGCTCCTGGCGGTAAGCTTCTTCACCCTCGTAATCGAAGTCTGGATCGTTCCACGCTGGCGGAAAGACCGACTCAAACCCAACCAATAGTTTGTAGGTTGTGAAGCCCTGGTCGGCATTCAGCGTATCCCGAAAAGCGAAAACGGCTTCCACCATCGTTGCTCGCGCAGCTTCTTGGGCTTCACTGGTCAGATCGGCAGGTGGGGCTTCGCCTTCATGTCGGTAGGTCCACAACATTCCTTCTTCGATCCGTTGGCGGAGTTCGTAAGACCAACGTGTGCTGGTGGCCGTGAAATGTCGCGCTACTTCGGCGATATTGGTCAGGACGATTTCGCCGAGCGCCGGCTTAACCGATCCGCCATGCGAAGGCATGACCATGCTGGCGCGCAGCACGTCGATGATTTCGGAACGTTCGTCTTCACTCAGGGCGGGGACATCGTAGGCGCGCGCGATTTCGAGCGCGTCTGACCGCATGCGCTGCAACCCCTCGCTGGCGATTACCGCTCCCTGATGGATGGTGATGGTGTCTCCGTCCGTCGTCGTCCCGGACACATCGGTGGCAAACACCTCTCGCAGGACCGCGAGGACGACGGGTTTCAAGGTTTGGCGGTCCTCGGCCGAGAGCGCCATGACACGCTGCATAAGAATGCCCTGAACGATAGGCCCGGCCTCCTGCCAAACATGGAGATGATGCTTGGTCAGTTCGCTGGTGAGCTTCACCCAGGCGGAGGCCTCGTCTCCTTCAGCCCCCCGGTAGAGGGAGCAGATCAGGTCAAAGGTTTGGTCCACGTCGACGAAGCGCAGGTGTTCGATGATGGACGCGGCCACTCCGGCAACATCCTTGGCGGATTTTCCCGCCAGATCGCCAAACGGCGTCTGCCGCGCTTCGGTGGGCAGGGTGCGGCTCCGTTCCACCGCACGCACGACCGCTTGAAGGATGTCGTTGGAGCCATTCTGCCAGTCGTCGTAATGGGGCAGAACGGACGAATAGAAGCTGCTCAGCGCCTCGTGCAGTTCGTTGTTATCGGCGGCCTGCTCGATTGTCTCGACGATGCCTTGCTCGAACAGCGCCTGTCCGCGCGATAGCCGCTCCACATCACTCAGCACCTTCTGGAAGGCGTATCCGGCTGGCGCCAGATAATCCCGCATGATCGTCGCCATGCGGGCTTCGATGCCCTTCATCAATTCACTTCCGAACCCGGAAAGAGCGGGCTTCTTATAGATCGTGTCGTGAGCCATCTCGGCCCAAGCGTGGTTGAGTGTCGTCTGGACCTGAACCTCGCACCATAGCCCGGCGAAGGGTGCGTACTCGGGCAGGGCGGCCCGTCCGTCTTTCAGGCGGACGACATAATTATTGGATACGAACAACTCGCTCGCCGGCGCGTTGTCAGCTGTGGGATGGTGGATTTTAGTCCGGTCCCAATCAATCTCGAAATTATCGCGCAGGACGCCAGAACTCTGAAATTTCGATACATCGGAGTTGGTGTAAAAAATGAGGCGAACACCCGCGAGATCCTTCGCATGGGGCTCAATCTCATCCGCCTCGGTGGCTCCCACCTTGGCTAATTTCTTCCGAAGCGACAGGACTTCCTTGGCCCGATGTTGGATCTGCTGTGGGTGCGGGAGTTGGTCAGCCTCGACCGCCGCAGCCAATATTTTGCTGACCACGTCAGCCAGCCCGGAATAGGTGGCCCTGCCGGCCTGTTCGTAGACAGTCAAAAGCATGAAAATGCTCCCCCAGAGCGGTACTCTAATATGTCCATGGTTGAACGAAAGTACGCGCGCTCTTTTGCCCCCCGGCACACTGCACAGCAGGCCCCAGCGAAAGGCATTTTAGGAAGCGGATAGCCTGCAAGTGATCCCGGCGATCTAGGGCTAGGGCTAGGGCTAGGGCAAGATAAAAGCCCCAAGGTGTGGCGGGGGTGGGGAGAGAATTTCGCGTCGTATTTCAATCGGATGCGACAAGGCTTCTTCGGCGGGCAGAACTTGTCTCTGCCGTCATGCCATTGAATCCACGAACTAAACCGCACCTTTTTCGGTCATCGCGGGCGATCTAGCGGGCCGGACCGCTCCCGGCCGGTCAAGGGCGGCTGCGCCGTCGCGTGGCGATGAGCGCGTGAAGCGCTCACCCCTGACAGTCCGTTCTCGTCCCGGCTGGTTTCTGCCAAGCGATTTTCCGGAGGGGAGCGACAGTGGTCGCTACCCTACCTTCCGGCTGGCTGTTGGTTCTCGTCGGTGGGTATCGAGAATCCAGAGAACTGGGCGAGATCATCATCCGAGAGGACGATCAATTCCTGGCCGGAGATGATGTCGAACTGCTCGAGGCTAGCTGTGAGTTCTTCCGCCTGAAGCGTGATCATTTGGGCCAAGCCCTTCGGCGACCTCGAGTTCGGGTCAGTCGAACGACGATCAAGAGTCGCGATTAGTGAATCCAGCTTCAACCCGATCTCGATGACCGTAATCATGAGGATTTCACTTTCACCTGGCGTCTTGTCGATCATCCGATGGACATAAGTTTGCGCGGTCCGCAGTGGCTCGAGGCGAGAAAGAAGACCATCGGCCTCCCATTCCGTCAGGCGCGTAGCGATGTGATTCCGGACAGCGAACATGCCGGTAAGCAGGGCCCTTTGCTGTCGCGCGCGGGCGGCGTTTTCGGTGCGGCTTTTGCGCCTGTCAGATAGCCACCCTCCTAGGAGAACAAGACCGCCGCCGACTACAGTGCCCAAGAGCGCTTGACCGATCTTGATCGCCTCGAGCCAAGTAATGTCGGGAGCGCTCATCGCCTAGCTGGCCGTTCGGAGCCGGACACCTGGTCCGCCCGAGGAATCTGCGGCGAGGAAAGTGGCCCCGGCGGCTTCGAGAGCGGATTGTAATCTCTCGAGCGTATTCGCCTGCATCCCGCCTCGGCTGGCTTCAAATCGGTGGATGGTGGATTCAGCCACATTGGAGCGTTCGGCAAGGACGCGAACGCTGATGCCAAGGCCCGCGCGAGCCATCCGGATTTGAGCGGGATTGATCATTTTTAGCGAAAATCTCCGACTAGTTGTAGAATTCTGTTGACTCAGTCGGTGAATTCCTCTGAACTCTAACCGAAATACTCCGAAACTCCACCGTTCAGCGTTGACTGAGCGACCGGGCGGCTGCGCGGGAGGTTAGTCATGCCTGCCTTTGAGAGGATGTCCTGGCACCGACGCTGGCTTGCGCTGGACGACGCGCACAAGCGGCAGGTGGAAGCGTGGGACAGGTTGAACGCGCATCTGGAGCGCCAGCCGGGATGGTTCGCCCTGTCCGAGGACTACAAGGCCGAGGTGCAGCGGCTCTGCGGCCTAGCCGAGATCGAGGACCGCATGCGGGTGATCCATCGCCGCCTGCGCCGGTCCCTGCGGGCCCTGCCAAAGACGCCATGCCGTGACCTTGACGGGGTGGTCGCCAACCTCCGGGTCGCGGAGCGGCTTCTGCCGCCCGAAGAGAACCGCATCGTGCATGGGCTGATCGTTCGCGCCGCTCGCGATCTGGTGCAGATCAGGGACGCCCAATGAGCCCGCGTCGGCGCCGCAGGGCGCGGCCGATGACAGAGGCCCAGAAGGACCGCCTCAAGCAGACGATCCTCAACCTGCCGCCGGACACGCGGGACTGCTTCCTCCTGCACCGGATGGCGGGCATGACCTATGACCAGATCGCCGATCAGTTCGGCATGAAGCCGGAAGTGGTTCAGGCCCATCTGGCGGAGGCCTTGCTCCAGATCATGCGGGCCATGCCTCCCGCAAAGGTCTGACATGGCCGCCCCGACAGACCTGCGCCTGTGTCGCCGCCTGTGGGCGGGGCTTGGCGCGGGCCTGTCTTTGCGCGCGGATATGCGCGGAGGGGTTGGTCGTACGATTGGGCTGTGGGGGATGGATGCTGTTCAGCCGATTATGGCCGGATGTCCGTCCCGCCGCAGGATGAAGGTCGTTCGCCGGGTCAGGGGCGACGCGGATTATTCGCCGTCTCCGACACCCTGCCTCATGATATTCCCATCACCGACGAAGAGGTCCGTGTCCTCGACGCATGGTTCGGCGACCTGCTGGACGAACTGTGGGGGCTGGAGGGCTGATCACCACAGGAGGACGGCATGACCATCCACGCCCCGATCAACCCGGAGGCCGGGACCAACGTCCAGACCCGCGCCGCCCTCTACCTGCGGGTCTCAACCGGCCGTCAGGCCGACAGCGACCTGTCCATCCCCGACCAGCGCCGTCAGTTGCAGAGTTACTGCCAGTCCAAGGGCTGGGATGAGGCCGCCGAGTATGTGGAGCCGGGCAATACCGCAACCGATGACCGGCGTCCGTCCTTCCAGTCGATGATCGAGGCGGCGCTGACCAGGCCCGCCGCCTTCGACGTGATCGTGGTGCACAGCTTCTCGCGGTTCTTCCGCGATCAGTTCCAGTTCGAGTTCTACGTCAGGAAGCTGGCCAAGAACGGGGTGAAGCTCGTCTCCATCACCCAGGACCTGGGCGACGATCCCATGAGCACCATGATGCGCCAGATCATGACGCTCTTCGATGAGTACCAATCGCGCGAGAACGCCAAACACACTCTGAGGGCCATGAAGGAGAACGCCCGTCAGGGGTTCTGGAACGGCGCCCGGCCGCCCATCGGCTACCGCGTGGTCGAAGCCGGTCAGCGCGGCGCCAAGATCAAGAAGACGCTGGAGGTCGATCCGCTTCAGGCCGAGACCGTCAGGACCATCTACCGTTGGGCGCTGAGGGGCGACGGCCAGAGCGGCCCGATGGGGCTGAAGGCCATCACCAACCGTCTCAATGATCGCAACATCCGTACGCGGGACGGCGGACGCTTTGGCATCGCCGCCGTCCACCTGATCCTGACCCGCTCGACCTATATGGGCGAACATCGCTTCAACACCCGCGACCACTCGACCCGCAAGGCCAAGCCGGAGTCCGAACACGCCATCATGGTCGTGCCGCCCATCGTCTCGCGCGAGGAGTTCGAGGCCGTCAGGGCGAGGCTCACGGCCCGCAATCCCCGATGGACTCCGCCCGGCGTGTCGAGCGGGCCGAACCTGCTGACCGGCATCTGCTTCTGCGGCGTCTGCGGTGGGGCCATGACGCTCCGGACCGGCCGGCGCAGTGCGGGCGGTCAGTACCGTTACTAAGCCTGTTCGACCAAGGCCCGGATGGGGGAGGTCGGATGCAAGGGCATGGCGGTGCCGATGCACAAGCTGGACGAGGCGATCATCGCCCATCTGGAAGACCGGTTGCTGGAGCCAAGACGGCTCGAGCAACTGATGGAGCAGCTTCTGGATCGGCGGCAGGAGTGGGCCGATCAGAGGCGCGGGCATGTGACCGAGCTCAGGAAGCGGGCCACCGAGGCGGAGGCCAAGTTGAACCGCCTCTACGAAGCCATCGAGAACGGCATGCTGGCTCCGTCAGACGGCTCTCTCAAGGAACGGGTGGATGAACTGACCCGCATCCGCGATCAGGCGCGCATCGACGCGGACCGCATCGTCTCCTCGGTCGAGCGGCTGGCCCCGACCATCACGGCCGACAGCCTGCATCGCTTCGCGCTGGCGGCGCGCCTCAAGTTGAGGGATCGGGAATGCGGCTATCGCCGCGACCACCTGCGCGCGCTGACACAGCGCGTAGAGGTGATCAGCAAGACCGAAGCCCGCATCATCGGCTCAAGAACCGACTTGCTCAGAGCCTTGGCGTCCAGTGATGGCGGGGATCCCGCCCACATCGGCGGAGTTCTTGGTTTTAAACCGAAGTGGCGCACCCGACAGGATTCGAACCTGTGACCTCTGCCTTCGGAGGGCAGCACTCTATCCAGCTGAGCTACGGGTGCGTGCGCGGCGTGACGCCGGAAAGGCCGCTTACAGCATGGCGCGGGCGGCCTCAATCCTGAATAAGCGTCTTGCGGCCTTTCGCGAGCTTATTGCGCGGTCATGCCGCCGTCGATCTTGAATTCGGAGCCGGTGACGAACTTGGATTCGTCCGACGCCAGATAGAGGACGCAATAGGCGACATCGTCGGGTTCGCCGATCCGCTTCAGCGGAATGCCGCGCGCCAGGCGTTCGTGGGCCTTGTCCTGATCGCCGCCGGCCATGGCGATGAAGGGATCCAGGATCGGGGTCTTGATGAAGACCGGGTGGACCGAGTTGCAGCGCACGTTCCAGTCGGCCTTGGCGGCCTCCAGCGCTAAGGTCTTGGTGTACATCCAGACGGCGGCCTTGGTGGCGTTATAGGCGCCCATGCCGGGGGCGGCGGCCAGGCCGGCGATGGACGAGATGTTGACGATCGACGCCGGGGCCGAGGCGCGCAGGTGCGGCATGGCGTGTTTCGCGCCCAGCATGATGGAGCGCAGATTGATCTCGTACTGACGCTGCCAGTTCTCGACAGTGTCCTGTTCGACGAAGGCGAGGGGGCCGCCGACGCCCGCGTTGTTGACCAGAACCGACAGGCCGCCCAGGTCCGCGACGGCGGCGGCCATGACCCGTTCCCAGTCGGCTTCGCTGGCTACATCATGGGCATAGGCGAAGGCGGCGTCGGCGATCTCCGCATTGATCCACGCGGCCAAAGCCTCGGCGCGGGGACCGTCGATGTCGGTCACGGCGACGCGGGCGCCCTCGCGCGCCATCATCACGGCCATGGCTTCGCCCAGGCCGCCGGCCGCGCCGGTGATCAGGACGGTCTTGCCGGAAACGCGGCCGGGGCGGGATTGAACGGGCGTGGTCATCAGTCGTGTCCGTTGCTGGGCGTCAGGTCGCTGGTGATGGAATCGATGAAATGCGCCAACTGGACGTCGTGGTCCGTCACCCCGTCGGCGTCGTGGGTCGTCAGCAGGATTTCGACGCGATTGTACACGTTGAACCATTCGGGATGGTGGCCCATGGCTTCCGCCTGCATCGCGACGCGCGTCATGAAGGCGAAGGCGGCGCTGAAGTCGTGGAACAGCACGGCCTTGACGATGGCGTCGCGCCCATCCTCGCCCGGCTTCCACCCCTGAAGCCTGGCGCAAGCCGCCTTGGCGCCGATTTTGCCGTCCATTCCGCCTCTCCCAGCACGATCTCTGTCGGTTCCGGTCTGGCGTAGGGCGCCCGCAGGCGTGCGGCAAGCGTCGGGAACGTCTGGCCAAGCTTGGGCGTTGAGTTCCCGAATAAAGCGTGACCGTGCGCATGGCCCGACCGGCCCTGGCGGACGGGGTCATTGAGGGCGGCCAAGGAGATGATGATGGACAATCTGTGGATCGCCGCCCTTGACGCGGCAGACCGCAAGCGGATCGAGCCTCACCTCAAGCAGGGCCAGATTACGCGCGGTCAGATGCTGTACGACGCGGGCGAGGCGGTTGACCGGGTTTGGTTCCCGATCAAGGGCGTGGTGTCGCTGATGACGGTTTTGCCCGACGACAAGATGGTCGAGACCGCCGCCATCGGACGCGAAGGGCTGATCGGCGTGACGTGCGGCCCCCTCAACGCCCGCGCCGCCAGCCGCGCCATCTCCCAGCGCGACGGCGTGGCCGCCTATTGCTCGGCCGAGGTGTTCGGCGAGGCGCTGGACAAGAGCGAAAGCCTGCGCCTGGCCCTGTCGCGGTTCACCGAAGGGCTGATGGCCCAGGTGCAGCAGGCCGCCGCCTGCAACGCCCAGCACCGGCTGGACGAACGGCTGGCGCGCTGGCTGCTGACGCTGCACGACCGGGCCGAGGACGACCGTTTCGACCTGACCCAGGCCGACATCGCGGGAATGCTGGGGGTGCGTCGCGCAACCGTCTCCGAAGTCGGTTCGGTGCTGGAGGGCAAGTCGCTGATCCAGCGCGGACGGGGCTGGGTCAAGGTTCTGGATCGCGACGGTCTGGAGGCGGCTTCGTGCGGGTGTTACGGCCTGATGCGCGATGTGATGAAGGATCTGGAACTGCCTCAGCCGCAAGCCGCCTGATCGCCGTCTGATCGGGTGACGGCGGCGCGGCGACGCGCTAGACGATGCGGATGACCGACGCCTCCTCACACGGCCCGCATTCGTCGGGCGATCGTTCCTCCTTCGGATTTCGTGACGTCGACGCGCGCGAGAAGGTGAAGATGGTGCGCGGGGTCTTTGATTCCGTGGCCTCTAACTATGATGTGATGAACGACCTGATGAGCGTGGGCGTCCACCGCATCTGGAAGGACATCGCCGCCGCCAAGCTGAACCCCCGTCCGGGCGAGACCGTTCTGGACGTGGCGGGCGGCACCGGCGACATGGCCCGGCGCTATTCGAAAATGGCGCGCGCGGCGCAGGAGCGGCGCGGCGGCGAGGACGCCAATGTCATCGTCATGGACTACAACGCCGAAATGATCCTGGCGGGCGTCCACAAGGGCGGCGAGCCGGAGATGAGCTGGTCGGTCGGCGACGCCATGAACCTGCCGCTGCCGGACGCCTCGGCCGACGCCTATTCGATCAGTTTCGGCATCAGGAACGTGGCCCATATCGACAAGGCGCTGGCCGAGGCGCGGCGAGTGCTCAAGCCCGGCGGCCGTTTTCTGTGCCTGGAGTTCTCGCGTCCCACGACCACGCCGATCCGCAAGGTCTATGACGCCTGGTCCTTCCACGCCATACCGCGCATCGGCGGATGGGTCGCCAAGGATCGCGACAGCTATCAGTATCTGGTCGAAAGCATCCGACGCTTCCCCGATCAGGCGGCGTTCAAGGCGCTGATCGAAGATGCGGGTTTCCGCCGCGTCTCGGTGACCAATCTGTCGGGCGGGATCGCCGCCATCCACCATGGATGGGCGATCTGACCAGCCGAATCTATCGCACGGCCCCGCCGCCGCCCGCGACGGTGGCGGTCCAAAACCCTGTGGGGTCTTTCCTGCGCCTCTTGGGCTGGCTGTGGGTGCTGGCGCGCCATGACGCCCTGCTCCCGCGTGAGATCACGCCGCTGCTGCCCGCATGGACGCGGCCATTCGCCAGGTTCGTGCAACTGTTTTCCGGTCGCGCCGGTCGCCAGGGCCGCCCCGGCCAACGACTGGGCAAGGCGTTCGAGCATCTGGGGCCCGTGGCGATCAAGCTGGGTCAGGTTCTGGCCACGCGCGCCGACATCTTCGGCCTGGAGTTCGCCCGTGATCTGGGCCGCCTGAAGGACGCCCTGCCCCCCTTCCCGCTGGACGAGGCCCGGCGCGAGATCGAACGGTCGCTGGGTCGGCCGGTCGAAAGCCTGTTCACCGACCTGGGGCCGGCGGTCGCCGCCGCCTCCCTGGCTCAGGCGCACCGTGCGACCCTGGCCGACGGTCGCGCCGTGGCGGTCAAGGTGCTGCGGCCGGGGGTGGAGCGTCGCGTCGCCAACGGTCTGGACTCGATGCGGCTGGCCGCGCGGCTGGTCTGGCGGCTGGTTCCGATGGCGCGGCGGCTGGAGCCTTCGGCCTTCGTCGAGACCATCGCCAATTCGCTGGACCTGGAACTGGACATGCGGCTGGAGGCCGCCGCCGCCAGCGAGATGGCCGACGTGCTGGCCAAGGACGGTTATATGTCCGCCCCGGCCGTGATCTGGGATGGCGTGGGCAAGAGGGTGCTGACCATGGAGTGGGCGCAAGGCGTGCCCATGACCGATCCGGCCCTGCTCGACCTGGCGGGTCTCGACAAGAATCTGCTGGCCGACAATGTCGTGCGCGCCTTCCTGGTTCAGGCGCTGGATCACGGCGTCTTCCACGCCGACCTGCACGAGGGCAATCTGTTCGCCAGCGCGCCGGCGCATCTGACCGCCATCGACTTCGGCATCGTCGGACGCCTGGGCCCGGCCGAGCGGCGCTATCTGGCCGAAATCCTGTGGGGCTTCATCAGCCGCGACTACGACCGGATCGCCCGCGTGCATTTCGAGGCCGGCTACGTCCCCGCCCACCATTCGGTCGAGACCTTCGCCCAGGCCCTGCGCGCGGTGGGTGAGCCGGTGATCGGGCGCGCCGCCAGCCAGGTGTCGATGGGCCGGCTGTTGGGTCAGTTGTTCGAAATCACCGCCCTGTTCGACATGCGGCTGCGGCCAGAGCTGATCCTGCTGCAGAAGACCATGGTCTCGGTCGAGGGGGTGGCCCGTCGGCTGCAACCCGATCACGACCTGTGGAAGGCCGCCCAGCCGGTGGTCGAACGCTGGATCCGGCGCGAACTGGGCCCGCAGGCCCAGGCCCGCGACGCCTTGAACGAGATGATCGCGGCGGCGCGCGCCATCTCGCGCCTGGTCCAGGAACCGCCGCGTCCGACCACGGTGGTCATTGAAAAGTCGGGAACTCCGGCTTGGCTGACGGCTTCCGTCACCGTCGCGGTCATCGCGGCCCTGACGGCCCTGGGCCTTTCGCTCTGGCCCTATCTGACCTGACCGGAGGCCTCTCATGACCACGATCCTGACCAAGACCCTGCTGGGCGCCGCCCTGATCCTGACGCCCGCGCCGGCCCTGGCCCAGGCGGCGGCCGCCTCTGTGCCCAACGCCTTCGACCGTCCCGCCCAAACGCAGACGCAGGCGACCCCCGCACGGCCTGCGCCGGCCGCCCCTTCCGCCGCGACCCCGGCCGCCGCGCCCGACATCGCCCGGTCGGAAGAGGCCCTGCGCGGCGTGATCGCCGACGTCCAGGGCGCCGGCTTCGACTATTCCGACTTCACGCCCAATCTGGCCACGCAGATCCGCCAGCAGGCCGCCCAGGTCACCACGCTGATCAAGGGCTTCGGCGCGGTGAAGACCGTCGAATACAAACGTCAGGAAGGCGAGGCCCAGTTGTTCAAGGTCACCTTCGACAATCAGGCCACCGAATGGGTGATCGGCTTCGACGCCGACGACAAGATCGCCGCACTGTTGTTCCGCCCCGCCGAAAGCTGAGCCTCAGGCCTCCGTCGCGGGCGGCGCATCGTCGTCCGGGATGGGGCCGGTCTGGTGATACAGGCGCGCCGCCGCATAGCAGGGCGCCACGGTGCAGGTCTTCATGATCAGGCGCGCGGTATAGGTTCCGTTCGCCGCCGGTCGGATATTTATGACTGGCGCGGAATCCGGCAGGGTGTCGCGTTCGACGATCTTGCCCGCCGGATCGAGCAGCTCCATGTCCATGTCGGAACATTCGGAATCGCATTCGGCGATGAAACGATAGGTCTCGCCCCGTTTCAGGCCCACGGTCCAGGCGTGAACCTGGGTGGGTTGCAGGGCGACGACAATGTCTTGGACGCCGGGCATGGGCGAAAAGCCCTTGGCCAGTTCCTTGGCGGCTTCGTCCAGATAGTTGCGCGCGACGCCCTCGATCTCGCGCCGATCCTTCTCGGACAGGGAAACCTGGGGCGTCGCGGCGATGATGGCCTTGTCCTGTTCCGATTGGGCGGGAACCGGCGCAGCGGCCGGCGCCGGATCGGGACTGTCCTTCTTGCGGATTTCATACTGGTCGCAGGCGCCCAGCGCCGCCGTCGCCAGCATCATTCCCGCCGTCATCGCTCGAAATCGCCGCATGCGCGCCTCGCTCAACCGTTGCTGTATTCCCTGAACGATGGTTGACGCAGGATGTTCCGGCGCCTCAGTCGTCGTGACGCGGTTTGCCCCGGCCGGACTTGATCGAGGCTCGCGTGGTCTTGGCCTTCAGCCGCCGCTCCTTGGAGGCTTTGGTCGGGCGGGTCGGCACGCGAAAGACCGGCCGGACCGAGGCGGCGTCCACCATTTCCTGCAACCGGGCCATGGCGTCGGCGCGGTTGCGCTCCTGGGTGCGGAACCGCACGGCGTTGATCAGTATGACCCCTTCCTGTGTCAGCCGACTGCCCGCCAGCTTCATCAGCCGCGCCTTCACCGGCTCGCTCAGGGAGGTCGAGTTCTTGACGTCGAACCGCATCTGGACGGCGGTCGCCACCTTGTTGACGTTCTGCCCGCCCGGGCCGCCCGCGCGGTAGAAGTGAAACGCCAGTTCGTCCTCGGGAATGACGGTGGTCATGGTTGGCTCGGGGCCGCCGCCTTGCGCGCCTTGACCACGGCCTGATCCAGCGCCTGCAGGAAGCGCGAACGGTCGGCGGCCGAGAACGGCGGCGGGCCGGACGTCGCCACCCCCATCGAGCGCAAATGCTCGCCAACCATCCGCCCCGCCAGGGCCGAGCCGATGGAATCCGGCGTGAACGGCTGGCCGTTGGACTTCAGCGCCTGGGCGCCCGACTTCAGGCAGCGGTCGGCCAGAGGGATGTCGGCGGTGATCACCACGTCGCCCACGACCGCGCGTTCGGCGATCCAGTCGTCGGCGATGTCCGGCCCGGCGTCCACCACCACCTGTTCGATCAGCGCCTCGCGCGGGACCTGCATCCAGGTGTTGGAGACCACATAGGTCTTCAGCCCATAGCGCCGGGCGACACGATACACCTCCTCCTTCACGGGGCAGGCGTCGGCGTCGATGTAGAGCACGGTAGGCATGGGCCTGACCTAGCGCGGACGCGGCCAATGAAAAAGGGGCGGGGCCGTGCGGCCCCGCCCCTTTCCGTGTAACCGAAACGGTCTTCAGTTCCGATAGGCCGGCGGCATCGGCGTCTGCTGGCGATAACGGTCGCGCAGCAGCAGCGGGCGGCTGGTCAGCGGTTGTTCGACGCCGTTGACGAAGATGACCGAGGGCTGGCTCAGCGGCTCCAGCGGATCGCCGGACCAGACCACCACGTCGCCCGCCGAGCCCGGCGCGATCTGGCCGAACTGCCCCGCCATGCCGAAGATCCTGGCGGGATTGACGGTCAGGGCGGCGATGGCCGCCTGATAGGGCAGGCCGTGCGACACCGCATTGCCGGCGTTGTATCGGGCGTCGCGGGCGCGGTGGGTGGACCCCTCGTTGCCCTTGATGGCGATCAGCACCCCGGCCGCGTTCAGGGCCGCCGCATTCTCCATCCGCGCCGCCCGCATCTCGAAGTCGGAGGGCAGGTTGTCGATGGGGTTCAGCAGCACGGGCACGCCCGCCGCGGCGATGTCGCCCGCCACCAGCCAGCCTTCCTCGGCGCCGTCCAGGATCAGCTTGATCCCTTCCTCGCGCGCCAGACGCAGCACCTGCTGGATGTCCGAGGCCCGGTGGACGGTGACGATCAGCGGCAGGTTTCCGTTCGCCACCGGGATCAGGGCCTCCAGGTCTGCGCGCGACAGGCTGAGGTTACGCAGGGCCGCGCGGTCGTAGGCGGCCTTGTTGCGGGCGTAGAGCCGAACCTCGGCCATCGTCTCCTTGAACAGGACGAACTGGGCGCCCCGCGCGCCGCCGGCGACCGCCGCGCCCGCCTCGCCAAAGGGCGCGACCATGGCCACGCGCGGCTTGACCAGAATGTCGGCCCCGCCGCCCGCCAGGTTGATGATGGCGGCCTGACCGGCGAACAGGCCGGGCGTCTGATAGCCGCCGTCCCCGGCGCCGGCCGTCTCGTCCTCGTGAACATGACCGCCCGACGAGCCGGGATGCTGGGGCACGACGACGGCGCGGGTGATGCCGCCCAGCCGCGCGACCGGCAGGGTGAAGGACCAGGGGTCCAGCCCGTAGGAGATGTCGAAGGCGGCGCTGAGCGTATTGGCGCTGTTTCGCAGTTCGTTGGTGCCGCGCACCGAACCGACCTCGGTTCCCGCCAGACCCGAATCCACGGCGACGAAGCCGGGAGCCACGGTCTTGCCCACCGCATCGATGATGCGCGCGCCCGATGGGGCGGCGCCCGTCCCGACCGAGACGATCTTGCCGTCGCGGATGACGACCGTGCCGTTTTCGATCACCGAAGTCCCGGTCAGGATGCGGCCGCCGACAATGGCGATGGCTTCCTGAGCCAACGCGGGCGCGGCGAGCGCCAGGGCCGCGACGGCGCCGGCGAGAATGTGTGACAGGCGCATCAGCGGGCTCCTTCCCTGACGTTGGCGGCGGTCAGACCATAGCCGGGCTGGCCCAGCTCGAAGTCGCTGGTCGGCTGATAGGCGGGGTCGGCCCGGTCGAAGGCCAGGGCGCCGTCGATGAAGACCTGATCGGCGCGGGCGTAGATGGAGAAGGGATCGGCGCTCCAGATCACCACGTCCGCGCGCAGGCCCGGCGTCAGCGACCCGGTCTGGTCGGCGATGCCGATGGCCCTGGCGGCGTTGGACGTGAACCAGCCGACGGCGTGTTCCTCGGAGATGTTCAGTCCGGCGCGGCGACCGGCCGACAGGGCGGCGGCGGCCTCCTGGTTCAGGCGCTGGGTCAGAAGGGCGTCGTCGGAGTGGATGACCGCGCACGATCCGGTTTGCGCGTCGACCAGGGCGGCGTTCTCCTCGATGGCGTCCAGCGCCTCCATCTTGAAGCCCCACCAGCCGGTCCACATGGCCGCGCAGATGCCCTGCTGGGCCAGTTGCGGCGCCAATTTGTAGGCTTCGGTCGCGTGGTGGAAGGTGGCGATATGGTAGCCGAACTCCTTGGCCATATCCATCATCAGCGCCATCTCGTCGGCGCGGTAGCAGTGGTTCTGTATCAGGATCGAGCCGTCCAGAACGCCCGCCAGCGTCTCGTTCTGCAGGTTGCGGGTCGGGGCCGCGCCCTCGCCGGTCTCATGCCACTTGTCCCACTTGGCCTTGTATTCGCGCGCGGCGATGAAGGCGGCCCGGTAGCCGGCCATATTGCCCATGCCGGTCGCCGGGCTCTGGTTGCGGCTGCCATAGACGCGCGACGGGTTCTCGCCGCAGGCCATCTTGACCGTATAGGGGGCGGCCGGGAACTTCATGCCCTGCATGGTGATGGACGGCACGTTGCGGATGGTCACGCCGCGTCCGCCGAACAGATTGGCCGAGCCGGGCAGGATGTGCATCGTCGTCACGCCGCCGGCGCGGGCGGTGTTGAAGCCGGGGTCCTGGGGCCAGATCGAATGTTCGGCCCAGACCTGGGCGGTGTTAGGACTGGTCGCCTCGTTGCCGTCGCTCATGCCTTGCACGCCGGGCGACGGATAGACGCCCAGGTGGCTGTGCACGTCGATGACGCCGGGGGTGACATAGCGACCGCGCGCATCCACGACCTTATAGCCCGCAGGGACGGGAGTGGAGGCGTCGCCGACGGCGGCGATCTTGCCGTCCGTGACCACGACCACGCCGTTGTCGATCTTGCGGTCCGTGCCGGTCAGGACGGTGGCGCCGACCACGGCGAAGTTCTCGCGCGGCAGCGGCCGATAGGTCGAGGGATAGGGGTCCAGCGTCGTCGCCGGGTCCAGACCCGCGTCCAGCGCGCGATCCCGCGCGGGTTTGGCGGACGCGCTCTGGTTTGACGGCTGGCCCGGGGTCGCGCAGGCCGACAGGCCCAGCATCGCGCACGTTATGGCCGCGAGGCTGGCGCCCCGCAGATGATGTCCGATCATCGTTTCCCCTTTTCCCGATGACGCGACAGCCCGACGCGTCTTGCGGCTGTCATAGAAGGGTGTTCGGCGCGCACCGTCAAAAGGTTTTCCGCCTTCGCCCGACGCCTTGCCTAGACGCTGGGCGCCACGACGGCTAACGGCAGGCGGATGAGCTCCGAAGACCGTCCTGAGGACGAAAACCCCCATCTGGACCGCCCGCTGCGGTCGTTCGGCCGCATCAAGGCCCGTCCGATCAAGCCGCGTCAGGCGGCCCTGATGGACACGTTGTTGCCCGCCATCGCCGTGCCGGATCCCAAGGCCGGACCGCTGGACCCCAAGGCCATGATGCCCGGGGCGATCGAGGTCTGGCTGGAGATCGGTTTCGGCGGCGGCGAACATATGGCGGCCCAGGCGGCGCGGCGCCCGGACGCCCTGGTCATCGGCTGCGAGCCCTTTTTGAACGGGGTGGCCTCGGCGCTGCGCCATGTCGAGGAAGGCGGGCTGAAGAATGTCCGCATGCACGCCGACGATGCGCGCGACGTGGTGGACGCCCTGCCGGACGCCTCGGTCGACCGGGTGCTGATCCTGTTCCCCGATCCCTGGCACAAGGCGCGCCACAACAAGCGGCGCCTGTTGCAGGACGAGACGGCCCAGGCCTTCGCCCGCATCCTGAAACCGGGTGGAACCCTACGCTTCGTCACCGACTGGCTGGACTACGCCGAATGGGCGCTGGAGCGGTTGGAACGGACGCCGGGGCTGGAGCGGATCGGCCCTGCGGACCAGGACTGGTTCGTCCCGCCCGCCGACCACGTCGTCACCCGCTATGAGGAAAAGAAGCTGGGCGACACCACGCCGGTCTTTTTGGAATACAGGCGCAAGCAGAACGTCTAACGATTGACGGTTGAACGCCGAGGACAGGCAGACGCCGACGTCGGAGTATCGAGGATCGGCTGCTCTGGAGCATGCGACATGAAGCGGTCTTTCAATCTGTCGGGGCTCTGTCTTAGCGCCCTGATCGCTCCGGGCCTGTCTCTGATTTTTGTCCTTGTCGCAGCGCTGGGCCTGGCGATCCTTGATTGGGTCATGTCCGCATCTGACGCCGGCGTTTCTCTCGCATCTGCGGGTCATGTCGTTGTCACTCTGGCGGCCATGATCCTTCTGGTGACTCTTTGGGGGCTCTTGCCGTCGATCATGTTCGGCGCGGCCGGTTGCTGGGTGGCGGAACGCTATCTGCGGTCCAAGGCTTGGTGGGTGTGGGGGCTCGCAGGACTGACCACATCGGCGGCCTATGTCGCGGCGGCGGTGGCGTGTGGTCGACTGTCTTCGAAGCTCAGCTTTCTCTTCGCGCCCTGGCTTTTTGTGATGGAACAGGGGCAGACGTACAACGACAAGCCGGTCTGGCCCTGGAACCCGACCTTGATTGGCGTTGTCGCCGCGCTCCTTGCAGCGGGCTTCGTGGCCGGTTCGCTCTATTTCCGGCTTAGCCGAGGCGGCTGGTCATCAAAGAGGGCTGACAAGCGTGCGTGAAGGGCCTATATGGCGCTTCACATCGTTAGACCGGCGTCCAACGGCGTCGTTTTAAGCGGCGGCCCGGACGGACCGCCGCTTTTGTTTTGGATATTCGTCGCTTGCGCGCAAAGACCGCCCAGGATCGCCAACTGCTTGAGCTGATCGACCCCATTGCGGAGTCGCTCGGCCTGGATGTCGTGCGCGTGCGTCTGATGACCGGCTCCAAGCGCCAGCGCCTGCAGATCATGGCCGAACGCCCGTCCGACCATGATATTTCGGTCGAACAATGCGCCAAGCTGAGCCGCGCGGTGTCGGAGGTGTTCGACGCCGCCGATCCGATCCCTGGCGAATATATGCTTGAGGTTTCGTCGCCCGGCATCGACCGGCCCCTGACCCGCCCCGTCGACTTCGACCTGTTCGAGGGCGAGGAGGCGCGGCTTGAGACGGACCGCATGATCGAGGGCCGCAAGCGGTTCAAGGGCGTGCTGGCCGGTTTTGAGGATGGCAACGTCCTGATCGACCTGGACGGCGAGGAAGACACCGCCCTGATCCCGTTCGACTGGCTCAGCGACGCCAAACTGGTTCTGACCGACGCCCTGATGAAACGGGGCGCCGCCATCCGCGCCGCGCGTGGCGAACCTGAAGACGACGGCCTGCCCGAGGGCGCGCCTGACCAAGCAACAACCGACACCACGACCCCTTCTGAGGACAACGCCTGATGGCCGTCACCGGTATTTCCGCCAACCGCCTCGAACTGCTGCAGATCGCCAATGCGGTCGCCCAGGAAAAGAATATCGAACGCGAGATCGTCATCGAGGCGATCGAGGAAGCGATCCAGAAGGGCGCCAAGTCGCGTTACGGCGCGCATCACGACATCCGCGCCAAGATCGACCACAAGACCGGCGAACTGTCCCTGACCCGTCACGTCACCATCGTCGAGGACGACTGGATGCCAGAGGACGAGCTGGAAGAGTTCAACGACAGCGCCATGGTGCGCCTGAAGGACGCCTCCAAGCGTGATCCGGAAGCCGAGGTCGGCAAGGAATATGTCGAGGTCCTGCCGCCGTTCGAGTTCGGCCGCGTCCAGACCCAGATGGCCCGCCAGGTCGTGACCGGGAAGGTCCGCGAGGCCGAACGCGCCAACCAGTACGAAGAGTTCAAGGATCGCGTCGGCGAGATCGTCAACGGCACGGTCAAGCGCGTCGAATACGGCAACACCATCGTCGACCTGGGCCGGGGCGAAGGCGTCATGCGCCGCGATCAGTCCATCCCGCGCGAAGTGTTCAACATCGGCGACCGCATCCGCACCTACATCTATGACGTCCGGCCCGAGGCCAAGGGGCCGCAGGTCATGCTGTCGCGCGCCCATCCGGGCTTTATGGCCAAGCTGTTCGCCCAGGAAGTTCCGGAAGTGTACGACGGCGTGATCGAAATCCGCGCCGCCGCCCGCGACAGCGGTTCGCGCGCCAAGATGGCCGTCCTGTCCAACGACAGCTCGATCGACCCCGTGGGCGCCTGCGTCGGCATGCGCGGCTCGCGCGTTCAGGCGGTCGTCGCCGAACTGCAGGGCGAGAAGATCGACATCATCCAGTGGAACCCGGACGAGCCGACCTTCATCGTCAACGCTCTGGCGCCCGCCGAAGTGTCCAAGGTCGTCATGGACGAAGAAGCCGGCCGCGTCGAAGTGGTCGTGCCGGACGAGCAGCTTTCGCTGGCCATCGGCCGTCGCGGCCAGAACGTGCGCCTGGCCTCGCAACTGACCGGCTGGCAGATCGACATCATCACCGAGGCGCAGGATAGCGAGCGTCGTCAGCGCGAGTTCAGCGAGCGCACCAGCCTGTTCCAGGAAGCTCTGGACGTGGACGAGGTCATCGCCCAGCTGCTGGTCACCGAAGGCTTCGCGACCGTCGAAGACCTGGCCTATGTCGACGCCTACGAAGTCGCCGAGATCGAGGGCTTCGACGAGGAAACCGCCGAGGAGCTGCAAGCCCGCGCCCGCGACTTCCTGGACAAGAAGGCCGCCGAACTGGACGCCAAGCGCGTCGAGTTGGGCGTCGAGGACGCGGTTCTGGAGGTGCCGGGCGTGACCCTGGCCATGGCCGTCGCTCTTGGCGAAGGCGGGGTGAAGACGGTCGAGGATCTGGCCGACCTGGCCACCGACGAAATCCGTGGCGGCTACGAAGTCAAGAACGGCGAGCGGGTGAAGGTCCCCGGAGTTCTGGAAAGCTTCAACCTGGCCCAGGAAGACGCCGAACTGCTGATCCTGCAGGCCCGCGTCGCCGCTGGCTGGATCGACGCTTCGGAACTGCCGCAGCCCGAGCCGGAAGCGTACGAGGAAGAGGGCGAATACGCCGAAGGCGAGTACGACCCCGATCAGGTGTTCGGCGATGCGCCGGAAGCCGAAGCCGACGCGGCCGCCGAGGACGATGCGTCGTCCGACGCCGACCAGTCGCGCGACGCGTGATGAAGGACCTGGCCGTACATGAGCTTGCGCGACGCGACGATCGATAGGGAACGCCGGGACCTCGTCTCTCACGAGGTCATGGATGAATCTCGTCTGATCCGTTTCGTCGCCGGGCCTGACGGCCAGGTGGTTCCCGACCTGGGCAGGAAACTGCCCGGGCGCGGCCTGTGGGTCGAGGCCAGCCGCGCCTCGGTCGAAGCGGCGGTCAGGAAGAACGGCTTCACCCGCGCCGCCAAGACCCGTCTGAACGCCCCCGCCGACCTGGCCGATACGGTCGAGCGGCTGCTGGCGCGGCGCTGTCTGGACCAGCTGGGTCTTGCCCGGCGCGAAGGCGTGCTTATATCCGGCTTCGAAAAATCCGCCGCCAGCCTGCGTTCGGGCAAGGCCGCCTGGGTGGTCGAGGCCGCCGACGGCGCGGCTGACGGGCGCGGAAAACTGCTGGCCCTGGCCCGTCACCAGACCGCCAAGGTCTGCGGCGCATTCACGGCGGACGATTTGAGTTTGGCCCTTGGGCTGGAAAATGCGATACACGCCGTCCTGCTTGCGGGCGGACGGGCCGATCGCTGGACCATCGAGGTCGAACGACTGGCTGGATTTCGGCCGCTTCGCCCTTCTCACTGGGAGGTTTCCGGTGGCGAGGACGGATCGGCGGGAGCGCTCCCCCCAGGGGCGAGCTGAGGATTTTGGCGGCCGAGGGCCTGTCTCCCAGGACGGAGACGGGCTCACGGTCGTTCATGGGTATTGGATGACGACGGCGGGATTTTCCGCCCCGAGTAAAGCGACCGGATGAGCGACGAAAACGACAAGACCAACCAGGGCCAAGGCGCGGGACAAGGCAATGCAGGAGGCACGCCCTCCCAGTCGGGGCCGCGCGCCCCGCTGAGCCTTAAGCCGCGCGCCGCGGGCTCGGTTTCGACGGGCACGGTGAAACAGAGCTTCAGTCACGGCCGCTCCAAGACGGTGGTGGTCGAGACCAAGCGTCGTCCCGGCGCCGGCGGTCCGCAACGGCCGCAAGGCTTTGACGTCGCACGTCCGCAGTCGACGGCCCAAGCTCCGCGTCCGCAGGGTCAGCGTCCGTCGCAACCCGCCGGCGGCGCCCTGTCGGCCGAGGAACAGGAAGCACGCCGTCGCGCCATCGCCCTGGCGACGCAGGCCAACGCCGCCAAGGCTGACGCCGCCGCCGCCGCCAAGGCCGCCGCAGACGCCGCCGCGCGTGAGCAAGCCGCCGCCACCGAACGCGCCGCCCAGGCTGCACGCGACGAGGCCGCCGCCGCCAAGGCCGCCGCCGAAGCCGCCCGCGCCGAGGCCGCCAAACTGGCCGCCGCCGCGCCCCAGCCGGCCAAGCCCGCGGCCAAGCCGACCGCCCCCGTCGCTCCGACGCCGGCTCCGGCTCCGGCCGCTCCTGCTCCGACGGCCGCCGCCCCCCCCGCGCCTGCCGCTCCGGCCCGTCCGGCCGCGCCTGCACGCCCGGTCGTCAACTTCGGTCAGCGCGTGCCCAAGCCGGGCAATCCGCAACGCGCGGCGGCGGAACGTCCCGCTTTCGGCGGCCGCTCGGCCCGTGAACAGGCGATGGGCGGTGGTGAACGGTCGTATACGGATCGTCCGCAATCGACCGAACGTCCGCAGGCCGATCGTCCGCAAGGCGCCCGTCCCGGCGGTCAGCGTCCGCAGGGCGCCAAGCCGGCCGAGCCCGTCCGCTATTCGGCCCTGAACCCGCGTCCGGCTCCCGGCGCCGCCCGTCCCGGCGGCCCGCGCACCGGCCCCGGCGGCCGCGCCGCGCCCAACGCTCCGCCGGCCACGCCGGAAGTGGCGCGTCCCAGCCGCGCGCCCGGCGTCGGCTTCGGCCGCCCGGTCGGCCGCGACGACGATCGCGAGAAGCGTTTCTCCGACGCCGGCAAGGCGGTCAGCCGCACGCGCGGCGAACCCAAGCGCCGCGAAGGCCGCATGACCATCCAGTCGGTGGTCGGCGACGGCGACGCCGCCGAGCGCATGCGTTCCCTGGCCTCGGTCCGCCGCGCCCGTGAACGCGAGAAGGAAAAGCGCAAGGGCGGATCGACCGACGCGCCGAACCGTCCGCGCGAAGTGGTCATTCCCGACGTGATCACCGTGCAGGAACTGTCCAACCGGATGGCCGTGCGCGGCGTCGACATCATCAAATTCCTGATGCGTCAGGGCATGATGATGAAAATCAACGACGTGATCGATTCCGACACCGCCGAACTGGTGGCCGAGGAGTTCGGCATGGCGGTCAAGCGCGTCTCGGAATCCGACGTCGAAACCGGCTTCATCGCTGAGGCCGACGACGAGTTCGCCACCGAGACCCGCGCTCCGGTCGTGGCCATCATGGGCCACGTCGACCACGGCAAGACCTCCCTGCTGGACGCTCTGCGCACGACCGACGTCGCGGGCGGCGAAGCTGGCGGCATCACCCAGCACATCGGCGCCTATCAGGTGCGTCTGGAAGACGGCCAGAAGGTCACCTTCCTGGACACGCCGGGCCACGCCGCCTTCTCGGCCATGCGGGCGCGCGGCGCCACCGTGACCGACATCGTGGTTCTGGTCGTCGCCGCCGACGACGGCGTCATGCCTCAGACCATCGAGGCCATCCAGCACGCCAAGGCCGCCGAGGCCCCGCTGATCGTGGCCGTCAACAAGATGGATAAGCCCGGCGCCACGTCGCAGAAGGTCGTCAACGAGCTGCTGCAGTACGAGGTCATCGCCGAAAGCCTGGGCGGCGACACCCAGATCATCGAGGTGTCGGCCAAGGAGCGTATGAACCTGGACGGCCTGTTGGAGGCCATTCTGGTCCAGGCCGAGGTCATGGACCTGCGCGCCAACGCCGATCGTTCGGCCGAGGGCGTGGTCATCGAGGCCAAGCTGGACAAGGGCCGCGGTCCCGTCGGCACTGTCCTGGTCAAGCGCGGCACGCTGAAGCGCGGCGACATCGTCGTGGCCGGCGGTTCGTGGGGCAAGGTTCGCGCCCTGCTGAACGAACGCAACGAGCAACTGACCGAAGCCGGTCCGTCCGTCCCTGTCGAGATCCTGGGTCTGGACGAGGCCCCGTCGCCCGGCGACGTCTTCGCCGTGGTGGAATCCGAAGCCCGCGCCCGCGAGCTGACCGAATACCGTCAGCGGGTGAAGCGCGAGAAGGCCCAGGTGTCGGGCGGCTCGGTTTCGCTGGTCGATATGATGGCCAAGCTGGGTTCGAAGAAGGCCTCGGAACTGCCGGTCGTCATCAAGGCGGACGTGCAGGGCTCGGCCGAAGCCATCGTGGGTTCGCTGGACAAGATGGGCACGGACGAGGTGCGCGCCCGCACGGTCTATTCCGGCGCCGGCGGCATCACCGAGAGCGACGTCAACCTGGCCAAGTCGGCCGGTGCGCCCATCCTCGGCTTCAACGTCCGCGCGTCCAAACAGGCCCGCGACCTGGCCGAGCGCGAAGGCGTGGAGATCCGCTACTATTCGATCATCTACGATCTGCTGGACGACATTAAGGGCGTTCTGTCCGGCATGCTGGCGCCGTTGCAACGGGAAACCTTCCTGGGCAACGCCGCCGTCCTGCAGGTGTTCGACATCTCCAAGATCGGCAAGATCGCGGGTTGCCGCGTCACCGAAGGCGTCGTGCGCAAGGGCGCGCGCGTCCGTATCATCCGCGACGACGTGGTGGTGCTGGAACTGGGCGTGCTCAACACGCTCAAGCGCTTCAAGGACGAGGTCAACGAGGTGCCCTCGGGCCAGGAGTGCGGCATGCAGTTCCAGGGCTTCCAGGACATCAAGGAAGGCGACTACATCGAGTGCTTCACGGTCGAAGAGATCAAGCGCACCCTGGACTAGGTCCAGGCCGCAGCACCGAGAGAGACAGGCCCGGAACCCAGGTTCCGAGCCTTTTCTTTTGCCTCGACCCGCGCAAGATGCCGACCGTCGTCGCGGGGGGCGTATTGCATGGCCATGCCACATCTGTCGTCCGGCGACTTCTTCGGCGCGGCCGCGCGGACCGTCGAGGCTGGCGGCTTCCGCGTCGGCCTGTGGATCGCCAGCCGTCCGCCAGAGGCCGTCGACGGCCACGCCCATGACGACGCGGCGTTCTCACGCCTTCGCGTTCGGCGTCCACCAGGTCGTTGAGGAGGCGGTGTTCGTGCCCAAGCCGGGCGCCAGCGTCGAGCGAGACGCCTGGCTGGTGGGGCCGTCGGTCAATCTTCGCGAAGGCCGGACCGAACTGCACGTGTTCGACGTGGCGCGCATCGAGGACGGGCCCGTGGCGACATGGCGGGCGGACGCGGTCTTGCCGGCCGGATTCCACGGCGTGTGGGCGGGATGAAGGCGGATCGGCACAACCTTTGCGGGCCTTCACGGTTCGAAAAGGCTGATGTGCCAAGGTGACGCCATGACCCCCGTCCAGACGCCCGCCGATCTTCGACCGATCACCGCCCTGCGGTTCGGCGCCGCCATATGGGTGGCCATCTACACCTTCTGGGAAAATCTGGCGGGCGCGGGCGCGTCCGACCTGGTGGCCAAGGGCTATCTGGGGGTGGAGCTGTTCTTCGTCCTGTCCGGCTTCATCCTCAGCCATGTCTATTTGCAGGCGGCGGGCGAGAAGCGGTTCTCCTATCGCGGCTTCCTGTGGGCGCGGGTGGCGCGGGTCTATCCGCTGCATCTGTTCACCCTGATCGGGGTCGGACTGCTGGCGACCGTGGCCATGGCCGCAGGGATGAGCGTTGATCCGAATGTGCGGAACTGGTCAGCCCTGCCCGCCAATCTGCTGATGGTCCACGCCTGGGGTCTGGCGCCCGTGGCGGGCTGGAACCATCCGTCCTGGTCGATTTCGGCGGAATGGTTCGCCTATCTGTGCTTCCCGCTGTTCGCCTTCGTCTTCTGGCGGATGCGGTCGCGGCCGGTCGCGGCCGCCCTGGGCGCCGCCGCCTTCATGGTCATTCTCTATTTCGGGTTCGAGCAGATCGCGGGCTTCTCGCTGACCGAGGCGACCATCCAATGGGGCGCGTTGCGGATCGTGCCGTGCTTCGCCCTGGGGTGCGCCCTCTATCTGGTCTATCGCCGCGCGCCGCTGAAGGCGCCGTGGCTGTGTTCGGCCGTGTCCTTCGGCCTGATGGTGCTCAGCGCCGCGCTCGGCTTGTGGGACGGGGTGACGGTGCTGCTGTCCGGCGCCTTGATCCTGTCGCTGGCGTCCTTGCCGAACGCGCGCGCCGGATGGCTGGCGTCCAAGCCCGCCGTCTATCTGGGTGAGATCAGCTATTCGGTCTATATGGTCTGCGTGCCGTGGAAGCTGTTGTCCGTAGGACTGGCGTCCAAGCTGTTCGATGCGCCCGACAAGCAGTTTCAAATTTTCGTGTGGTTGGGGATTGTCGCCTTGTTGCCGGTCGTGGCGGCGGCGTCCTATCATCTGGTCGAACGCCCGGCGCGAAAGGCTTTGCGCGGATTGGCCGAAAACAAAGCCCACAGCGCAATCCACAGTCGATCGCACGGCGATATGCCGAAACAACTTGCTACCGGGCGTGATCCCGTGGCCTAAAAGGGGTCCGAGAAACGGGTCGGGACACCCTAAGCATGACGAAACGGCTCAAAGCCGCCGCGGTTGCGGCGACCCTCGGTTTTTTCGCCCTGGGCGCCGCCCCATCCACCGCTAAAGCCGATGAGCCGTATTGGCAGTGCGTGACCTTCGCGCGCATGTTCTCGGGTATCAATATCTTCGGCGACGCCTGGACCTGGTGGCGTCAGGCCACCGCCAACTTCCGCACCGGCAAGGCCCCCGAGACCGGATCGGTTCTGGTCTTCCGCCCCGAGGGCCGCATGAGCCGGGGCCACGTCGCGGTCGTCTCCGACATCCTGACCGATCGCGTGGTCCGCGTGACCCACGCCAACTGGGGCGGCAGCCGCGGCAAGGTCGAGGAGAACGTCACCGTCGTCGACGTCTCGCCGGCCAACGACTGGTCTCAGGTCAAGGTCTGGTACAATCCGATCAACGATCTGGGCACCACGGTCTATCCGACCTACGGCTTCATCTACAAAGGCGCCCGCGACGCCTTCGACGCCGGTCGTCAGATGGCCGCCAACGTTTCGGCCCAGGGCCAACACTAAAAACCCCCTGGCTTGCGCCGTCCGCCCCGGCGGGCGATAGGCGGTCATGACCCAATCCAGCGACATCACCTACGCCGGTTATCTGGCGTTGGACGACCTGCTTTCGGCGCAGCATCCGCTGTCGGATCAGCACGACGAGATGCTGTTCGTCATCATCCACCAGACCAAGGAACTGTGGCTCAAACAGATCCTGCACGAGGTGGCCCTGGCCCAGTCGATGGTGCGGGCCGGTGATCTGGTGCCCGCTTACAAAAGCCTGGCGCGGGTGTCGCGTATCCAGGCGGTGATGACCCAGAGCTGGGACATACTGTCGACCATGACGCCCACTGACTATCTGCGGTTTCGCGGGTCGCTCGGTTCGTCCTCGGGCTTTCAGAGCGACCAATTCCGCCGGCTGGAGGCCATGCTGGGGCTGAAGGACGCCAGTTTCCTGAAGTTCCACACCGACCGGCCACAGGCCCTGGCCGCGCTGGAGGCGGCCATCTCGGCGCCCAGCCTCTATGACGACGCCTTGGCGCAGATGGCCAAGGCGGGCCTTGCCGTGCCCGCCGAGGTGCTGGATCGCGACGTGACCCAGCCCTATGAGCCGTCCGAGGCGGTCGAGGCGGCCTGGCTTGAGGTTTACCGCGACACCGAAACCTACTGGGCGCTGTATCAGCTGGCCGAGAAGCTGGTCGATCTGGACGACGCCCTGCTGACCTGGCGGCATAAACATGTGGTGACGGTGGAACGGATCATTGGCCGGCGTCGCGGCACCGGCGGCACCGAGGGCGCCGCCTATCTGGCCTCGACCCTGACAAAGCGCTGTTTCCCCGAGCTATGGTCGCTTCGCACCAAACTTTGATGTCGCAGGGCGAAACCTTCCCTGCGCCCGTCCATTTCGCCGTTCGACCGCAACAGCGGAAGGAAGACCGAGATGACCAACCCCAATGCTCACGACATAAAGGTCCTGAACGGCCTGATCGAAACGACGCTGGATAGCGCCGACGGCTATCGCGAGGCCGCCGACCAGACCCATGACCCCCATTACCGCACCCTCTTCGAACGCCGGGCCGGCGAACGCCAGCAGGTGGTCGAAGACCTGTCCGCCGCCGTGCGCGGCCTTGGCGGCGATCCCGAACCGCACGGCTCCATCCTGGCCAAGGCGCATCGCGCGTTTCTGGACGTGAAACACGCCCTGCTTCGCAATGACGATTCCGTCGTCGGCTCTATCAACTCAGGCGAAGGTTTCGTCGCCGGCAAATATGAAAAGGCGCTGGAGGATACGGGCATCTCCGCCACCACGCGCGAGACGGTTCGGCGCGCCTATGCCGCCGTCAAGGTCGAGCACGACCAGATGGAGGCGTTGAAACACAGTCTGGAAGGACAGCGGGACGCCGACAATCCCCTGTTCCCGCAATAGGCCGCTGGGAAGCCTAAATTGAAAAAGGCCCCGGCGTCCGCCGGGGCCTTCCTCGTTTCAGTCGGAAGCCGGATTTTAGGCTTCTTCGCCAGCCTTGTCGGCCGAACCCGTTTCCGGGACCACGGCGCCCTTGGCCGGGCGGACCGTCTGGCGCTCGGCGATACGCGCCGACTTGCCGCGACGATCGCGCAGATAATAGAGCTTGGCGCGACGCACGACGCCGCGGCGCTTCACTTCGATCGACTCGATGTTCGGCGACAGGATGGGGAAGCGACGCTCGACGCCTTCGCCGAACGAGATCTTGCGGACGGTGAAGGTCTCGCTGATGCCGCCGCCGTCACGGGCGATGCAGACGCCTTCGAAGGCCTGAACGCGCTCGCGCTCGCCTTCCTTGATCTTCACGTTGACGCGCAGGGTGTCGCCCGGCTGGAATTCCGGAATCTTGCGCTCGCCCAGAACGCGGGCTTTTTCTTCGGCGTCCAGCTGTTGAACGATGTTCATGTCATTTCTCCTCGGGCTTTTCGCCCTTTAGCTGTCAGTTGGCGGGGCGGGCCCCGCAGATCCGCAAGGTTAAGCCTTGCGGTGGTGAGCGAGATGCGCCTGCCAGAGGTCCGGCCGCCGCTCCCGCGTCGTCGTCTCCCGCTGCGCCTCGCGCCATAAGGCGATCTTCTTGTGATCGCCCGACAGCAGCACCTCGGGTATCTCCAGCCCCTCGAACGTCCGCGGTCGCGTGTACTGCGGGTGTTCCAGAAGCCCATCCTCGAAGCTTTCGGACGACAGGCTGTCGCCTGAGCCGAGCACGCCGGGGATCAGTCTTACGCACGCCTCGATCGCGACCATCGCCGCCGCCTCGCCGCCTGCGAGAACCGCGTCTCCGACCGAGACCTCCTCGAACCCGCGTGCGTCGAGCACCCGCTGGTCCACCCCTTCGAAACGGCCGCACAGCACGACGATCCCGTCGGCCTTCGCCCATTCCTTGACGCGCGCCTGGGTCAGGGGCCTGCCCCTGGCGCTCATGTACAAAAGCGGCCGCCTTGGTCCCGGCAGGCTATCGACCGCCCGAGCCACCACGTCCGCCTTAAGCACAGCCCCCGGCCCGCCACCCGCAGGGGTGTCGTCCAGGAAGCCGCGCGTATCTGTGGAAAAGGCGCGAATGTCAACCGTTTCCAGGTTCCACAGCCCCTTCTCGCGCCAGGCCGTGCCGATCAGCGACACCCCCAGCGGACCCGGAAAGGCTTCGGGAAACATGGTCAGGACGGTTGCGGTGAAGGGCATGGCGGCGGCTCATACACATAAAGTCGGAAAAATCCGACTCCGACCTGGTCCCCACGGGTCGGGCCAGGGGCGGATGGCCGCTATCTGCGCCTGAAAGCCCCGTTCGAGCTGGACGGCGCGCGGCGCAACTGGACCGGGATATCCGGGTGTGGCGGCGCTCCCCTTCTCATCGCGGATGCCTCACAAAATATCTCTGGCCAGACGATGCAACCCGAAGCCGGGATCGGCGTTTGGACGGAGCTTGACCATATCAACCAAGGGGCTCCCCATCATGCGCAAGATCATCACCCTGTCCATCGTCGCCGCCGCCCTGGCCGTCTCGGCCTGCAACACCATCGCCGGCGCCGGTCGCGACGTCTCGGCCGCCGGTTCGGCCGTGACCCAAGGCGCCAATGACGCCAAACACTAAGGGTCGATCCATTCGATCCTGACGAGGGGCCCGTCGGCTGTCCGACGGGCCTTTCTCGTATCTGTCGCAAGACGGTGTTAGGCTGACTGACATAGATCAGGAGACCGGATTATGGGCTTTCTCGACAATGTGGTGAACGGCCTGGGTCAGGACGCCGCGGGCGGTCTGGGCGACCTGTTGAAGGGGCAAGGCGGCGTCGGCGGCCTGGCGGAGAAGTTCGGCCGGGCGGGCCTGGGCGACGTCGTCGGCTCCTGGGTCGGCACGGGCGCGAACGCCAGCGTCACCGCCGAACAGATCACCGCCGTCATCGGCCACGGTCCCATCGCCGACATCGCCGCCAAGATGGGCATCTCGCCCCAGCAGGCCGGCGAGACCCTGGCGGGTCTGCTGCCTGAAGCCATCGACCGCCTGACCCCCGGCGGTCAGATCGACGGCGCTGACGACCTTCTGGCCAAGCTGCCGGGCGGCCTCGGCGACATGATCGGCGGCTTTCTGAAGCGCTGAGGTTTCAGGACGGCTGGCCCTCGGTCGTCGCGACCGCTCGGTCAGCCTCGGTCTCGCGCCGCGCCTCCAGCGCCGTCTGTTTGCCGGCGACAATGAAGGCCAGGACGATTCCGAACAGGCCGATGACGAAGGAATAGAGGAAGAAGGCGATGTAGCCGGCGCCGAGTGCTGCCGGACTGACGCCGCTTGTCGCGGCGCCCGTGGCCAGCACGCCTTCGGGCATATTGGCGAACAGACGTCTGAGCGCTGCGAAGGGGCCGTCGCCTTCGGCCGCACGCGCCGACGCTTCCACGATCCGTCCCGACTGGGAGGCGATCAGTTTGCCGGGAAGAGCGTAGAGCGAGGTGAACAGCGCATACTGCGTCGCGGTGAAGCCGATGGACGTCAGGCTGGACATATAGGCGATCAGGGCGGTTCCCGCATAGCCGCCAGAGATGTTGTCGACGCCAATGGCGACCGTCAGCGCCGGCAGACTGTGTCCCTGTGTGGCCAGCCACGCGAAGATCAGATTGGACACCGGGCTCATGAAGGCGCCGATGACCATGGTGCGGATCAGCCCCAGCTTGGCGACCGACCAGCCGCCCAGGAAGACGCCCAGGGTCGTCATGATCACGCCGAAGACTTTGCGCACCTCGGCCAGCTCGGTCTTTGAGAAGCCCAGGTCGATATAGAAGGGCGGCATGATGTTCAGGACGAAATCGGACAGGCGATAGACGCAGATCAGGGCCAGGATCAGCGTCGCGACGCCGGAAAACCGCCGATAGAAATCCACCAGCGGCTCGCCGAAGGATCCGGCCAAATAGGCCCCTGGCCTCGTCCTGACTCCGGGTACCGGCCAGCAGGCGACGACCAGGACCGCCAGTCCCAACACCACCAGGCCGAACTGCAGATAGACGCCCTGGGGCTTGGCCGACAGCGCCGCCGCCACGGCCGCCTTGCCCTCTGCGCCCAGACCGACCAGGCCGAACAAGGCGTTCAGCGGCGCCGACTGGCCGGTCAGGCCCGACCCCAGCACCGTCGCCGCCACGCCGATGACCGCCAGGCGCACGATCCATTCGATCACCTCCAGCCCGGGCCGCGACCGCACGTCGCCAACCGGGATGGCGCGGATGGAATGGGCCTTCTCGCGCGGGGCGAACAGGACGCCGGCGATGCCGAAGCCCATCAGGGCGGCCATGACGGCGTAGGACAGGTTCCAGTTATAGAGATCGGCCAGAACCAGCGGTACGGCGCCCGCCACGATCATGGCGACGCGGTAACCCATCTGATAGGCGGCGGCCATCGCGCCATGTCGGCTATTGTCGGCTGCCTCGATCCGCCAGGCGTCGATGACGATGTCCTGCGTCGCCCCAAAGAAGCCGACCAAGGCGGCGAACCCGGCCACCGCGATCAGGGCGTTGGCGGGGTTCAGCGTCGAGATCGACCAGAGGCCGAATACGATCACCGCCTGCGTCACCAGCATCCAGGCCCGCCGATGGCCCAGCAATCGCGTCAGTCCGGGCACGGACGTTCGGTCGATCAGCGGCGCCCAGACGAACTTCAGCGAATAGGACAGGGTGGCCAGGGCGAAGAAGCCGATCACCTCCAGCGTCTGTCCGCTCTCGCGCAGCCAGGCCGAAAGCGTGTCGAATATCAACAGGTTGGGCAGACCCGCCGAAAAGCCCAGCAGCAGCATGATGAAGACGCGGCGTTCGCCATAGACGGCCAGGCCGCCGAAACGTCCGGCGGGCTTGCCGTTCGCGGCGCGGTTAGTCTGATCTGTCATGGGCGGCTCCGGCGGCGGCCGGAACGCGGCGCCTGATTCAGCCGACCTTGGCGCGGATGTCGCGCTTCGTCCAGCGGGCCAGGGCGGCGCGCAGGGCCTCGGCGTCCAGCGGCTTGACGATATGGTCGTCCATGCCGGCGTCCAGACACAGGCGACGGTCCTCGGCGAAGGCGTTGGCGGTCAGGGCCAGGATGGGCGTCCGGTCGCCCGTCGCGCGGATGGCGCGGGCGGCGGCGGGGCCGTCCATCCCGGGCATCCGCATGTCCATGAACACCAAGTCATAGCGGGTGCGATTGACGGCGGCGACGGCCTCGTCTCCGGTCGCGGCCGTCTCGACCACGCACCCTTCGCGGCGCAGCAGGGTGCGGGCGAGCAGGGCGCCGACCGGATTGTCTTCGGCCAACAGCACGCGGACCCCGGCGAATCGCGCCGGGACGACGCGGTCGTCGTCGACCGGCTTCGACCGGCCTGGATCCTGAGGCGCATCGCCCGCCGCGGCCAGGACGCGTTCGATCAGAGAGGTCCGGCGCAGCGGCTTGATCAGATAGGCGTGGGCCCCGGCCGCCCGGTAGGCGGCGATCAAGTCGCGCTCTGCGGGTTTCAGCATGACGATGACGTGGGCGCCTTGGGGCAGCGGCAGGGTTTCGCCCGGTTTCTTCGGGGCGTGGTCGAACAGGATCACCGGCGCATCGTCGCGAACCGCGCCGCCGGACGCCTCGATCTGGGCCTGAGCCGCCGAACGAACGGAAGAATTGGGCGAGCGGACGGCGACCGCGCGCCCCTGCAATGGACGGTCGCGGGCGGAGCCCACGGCCTCGAAAGCGGCCTCGAAGCGGAAACGAGACCCGCCGGACGCGGCGTCCGGGCGATCCTCGACGGCGACCGCGCCGCCCATGGCCAAGGCCAGTTTGCGCACGACCGCCAGCCCCAGGCCGGCGCCATCGTGACGCACGGCGTCGGAGGCGTCGGCGTGGCCGAATTCTTCGAAGATGCGGGCGCGCGCCGTCGGCGGCACGCCGGGGCCCGTGTCGTCCACCAGAAAGGCCAGGCGTGGCCGGACCTCGTCGCCGCCGATCCGCTCGACCGTGATGCGGACGTCGCCCGTCTCGGTGAACTTGACCGCATTGCCCGCCAGGTTGAACAGCACCTGGCGCAACCGCCCCTCGTCGGCCAGGATGTCGGGCGCATCGGCGGCGACGGACCAGACGATTTCCAGCCCCTTGTCATGCGCGCGCGGGCTGAGCAGTTCGGCGACGCCCCGAACCAATCCCTCCAGATCGACGGGGGCCGGATCGAACTCCAGCGCCCCGGCCTCAAGCCGGGCGTAATCCAGAAGGTCGTTGACCAGGCCCAGCAGGTGTTCGGCCGACTGGCGGGCGTTTTCGGCGTAGGCGCGCTGGGCGCCGTCCAGGGTCGTGCGCTCCAGCAGGCCGATCATGCCCAGCACGCCGTTCAGCGGCGTGCGCATCTCATGGCTCATCAATCGCAGGAACTGCTGCGCCGGCGCGTTCGGGGTCGTCGCCTCCTCGGTCTTGTCGGTCGTCCCGCGTCGCGCCATCGCCGTCTCCATCGCCGACGACGATAAACGCCCGGGGGTTAAGGATCCGTCCCGTGGTCGGCGCCAAGATCGATCAGTCGTGAGTGAAGACCGCCTGGTCGATCCCGCGTTCGCGCAGGCCGAACGTCGCATCGCCGCGGGCTGCGACGCGACGGCCAAAGTCAGCTTCGGCGCCCACGGTGTTGCGGCGATAGATCAGGGCTTCGGCGATGTGGCGGCGCAGCACGCCCCCAGCCCCTTCCAGATCGGCGATGGTGCGCGCCAGCCGCAGGGTGCGGGTCCAGCCGCGCGCCGTCAGGCCGCCCGCTTCGCCGGCCCGCATCAGCAGCATCCGACCCGCCTCGTCCGGCGTGGCGAAGCGATCCAGCGTATCGCCCGATGCGCGGGCGTTCAGACCCTGGGATGGATCCAGACCGGCGGCGCGCGCCCGGTCTTCCTGCATGGCGCGGGCGACAGCGACGCGGGCGCGCGCCTCGGCCGTGCCTTCGGCGGGAGGCGGCAGGGCCATGTCGGCGGCGGTGACCGGCGGGGTCTCAACCGTCAGGTCGATCCGGTCGAACATGGGGCCGGAGATGCGGTTCTGATAGTCGCGCTGGCAACGCGGGGCCTTGCCGCAAGCCCCGCGCCCTGCGCCGCCCAGGCCGCAACGGCACGGGTTCATGGCCGCCACCAGCTGGAACCGTGCGGGATAGCGGATATGGGCGTTGGCCCGCGCCACGACGATCTCGCCCGTCTCCAGCGGCTGGCGCAGCGAATCCAGCGCCTGGGCCGAATATTCCGGCAGCTCGTCGAGGAACAGCACGCCGTTGTGCGCCAGCGACGCCTCGCCCGGCTTGGCCCGCAGGCCGCCGCCGGTCAGGGCGGCCATGGAGGCGGAATGGTGCGGACTGCGGAACGGCCGATCGCGGGTCAGGGCGCCCCGCTCGATCAGACCGGCGACCGACCAGATCATGGAGGTCTCCAGCAGTTCCTGCGAGGTCAGTGGGGGCAATAGGCCCGGCAGGCGTTGGGCCATCATGGACTTGCCTGATCCGGGCGGACCCATGAACAGCAGGTTGTGACCGCCCGCCGCCGCAATCTCCAGCGCGCGTTTGGCGCTTTCCTGGCCCTTGACCTCGCGAAGGTCCGGCACGGCCCGTCCGGCCGCCAGAGGGCCGGGCTCGGGCGCGCGCAACACCTGGGTTCCCTTGAAATGGTTGACCAAGCCGATCAGGGATCGAGGCGCCAGGATGCGCGCCCCGCCGGCCCAGGCGGCTTCCGGCCCTGTCGCCTCGGGACAGATCAGGCCCAGACCCATGGCGTCGGCGGCTACGGCGGCGGGCAGGGCGCCGCCGACCCGCGCGATCTGGCCATCCAGTCCCAGCTCGCCGATCGCCGCCCAGCCGTCCAGGGCGTCGGGCGCGATCACCCCCATGGCCGCCATCAGGGCCAGGGCGATGGGCAGGTCGAAATGGCTGCCCTCCTTGGGCAGGTCGGCGGGCGCCAGATTGGCGATGATCCGCTTGGCGGGCAGGGCCAGGCCGATGCCGGCGAAGGCGCCGCGCACCCGCTCCTTGCTTTCGGCCACGGCCTTGTCGGGCAGGCCCACGATATTGAAGATGGTCGGCCCGTCGGCGCCGATCAGCTGGACCTCGACGTCGACGCGCCGGGCCTCCACCCCGTCGAAGGCAACCGTGACGACGCGTGCGACCATGCTCGTTCCCCCATTAAGTGCGGAGAACGAAACATGAACTGAAATCTAATTCAAGTGGTGTTCACACAACCTGTGCGGCGTGCTTCTTCTCGATCACGTCCCACATCAGGGCCGTGGCGTCGATGCCGGTGAAGGTTTTCAGCTGCTGGGCGCCGGTGGGGGAGGTGACGTTGATCTCGGTCAGATAGTCGCCGATCACATCGATGCCGACGAAGATCAGGCCGCGTTCCTTCAGGGTCGGGCCGATCGCCTTGCAGATTTCCAGGTCGCGCGGCGTCAGTTCGACCGGCATGGCCGTGCCGCCGACGTGCAGGTTGGAGCGCACGGCCCCCGCTGCAGGCACGCGGTTGATGGCGCCGACCGGCTCGCCGTCGATCAGCAGGATGCGCTTGTCACCCTTGGTCACGGCGGGGATGAATTTCTGGATCACCAGCGGATCGCGGCTGCCGGCGGCGTGGATCTCGATCAGAGCGTCCAGATTGGGGTCGTCGGCGCGCAGCTTGACCACGCCCGAGCCGCCGTTGCCGTGCAGCGGCTTCAGCACCACCTCGCCATGCTTCTTGTGAAAGGCGGTCAGGGCGACGGGGTCGGCCGAAATCAGCGTCGGCGGCTGCAGGCCGGGGAAGGCCGTGACCAGCAGTTTTTCGGGCGCCGAGCGCACCTGGGCCGGGTCATTGACCACCAGCGTCCGGGGATGGACCGTCTCCAACAGATAGGTGGCGGTGACATAGGCCATGTCGAACGGCGGGTCCTGACGCATCAGGATGACGTCGATGTCCTGGGCCAGGTCCAGCGTCGTCCAGTCGCCGAAATCGACGTGGTTTCCGGCCTCGCGCCGCACGGTGATCGGGCGGGCGCGACAGTACAGACGGCCGTCTTCCAGCGCCAGGGTGCGGAAGTCATAGACCCATTGCTGATGCCCGCGCGCCTGGGCCGTCTCTGCCATCAGGAAACTGGTGTCCGAGGCGATGTCGACGGCCTCGATCGGGTCCATCTGGAGGGCGACTCTAAGCATCGGCGAGGCTTTCTTGCATTGACGGGCACGAATGGAATGGGGACGGCGAAGCTCTACTGCAACTCCACCCGCTCATCCCCGCGAAAGCGTGGACCCCGTTCTGTCGCTTGGCCGTGCGTTGGATCGAGAGTGAACGGGGAGTGGATACGCTGCTCGCCCAAAGCCCTGGGTCCCCGCTTTCGCGGGGATGAGCGGAGTGAGATATCTAGTCGATCTGACGCGCTTCTTCCGCCAGCATGATCGGCACGCCCTCGCGGATCGGATAGGCCAGCTTGGCGCCCGCCGAGATCAGTTCGTTGGCGTCGCGGTCATAGGTCAGCTTGCCCCGCGTGACCGGGCAGACCAGCACTTCGAGCAGGCGCGGATCGACCGAGACAGGCGTATTGAAGGCGTCACTCATGGCGTTTTCCTGAAAGCGTGGCCGCTTTATTGCATGGACGGCGGGGCGTCGTCACCGCCGTCTGCGGCGTCGATGCGGAGCAGCGCGGTCAGGGCCTCGGCCCGGGGCATCAGGGCCACGGCCTCCAGCAGCGCCTGTTTCTCGGCCGGTTCGAACGGCAGGGCCATCGACAGACTGTTGACCAGGGCCTCCATCGGCGCGGTCTCGGCCGTCTCCCAATCGATGTCCAGCAGACGGTGGGCCATATAGGCGCGCAGGGCGTCCAGGAAGGCGTGGCGGTCGAAATCCGGTTCTTCGGGCGGCGAGGTCAGATCGGCCTCATAGGCGTCGAACGCGGCGCGCACCTGGCGATAGGGCGCCTTGGACGGCAGTTCGGCGGCGATGCGGAACCGCGACACCCCGGTCAAAGTGATCAGATACCGCCCGTCGGACGTCTCGGCGAAGCTGGTGATCCGTCCGGCGCACCCGACCGCCGACAGGCTGGGCAGGGCCGGCGTGCCGCCGTTGGGCTGGACCAGGCCGATGATCCGATCCCCCGCCATCGCGTCGTCCACCATGTTCAGATAGCGCGGCTCGAAGATGTTCAGCGGCAGTTGTCCGCGCGGCAGCAGGATGGTTCCACCCAGCGGAAAGACCGGGATCACCTGCGGCAGATCGAGCGCGCGAACATAGCCCTGGGGCATCATTTCTCCTGAGGCCTACGCGCTTCGCGCGACTTGAGGCCCGCTTGTTCCAACTACGAAAACAGGATGGACGACAGGCGGCGCCTGCCGTCTTTTGACACGTCGGAGGTCAGGCCCGCCGCCTCGAAGATGACCAGCAGCTGTTTGCGCGCCGCCTGCTCGTTCCACTCGCGGTCGGCCTTGACGATGGCCAGCAGATTATCGACCGCGCCCTGGAAATCGCCGGCCGCGCTCTGCGCCTCGGCCAGATCGAAGCGCGCCTGATGGTCGTCGGGATGGGCCGCCACCTTGGCCTCCAGTTCGGCGGTCGCGCCGGAGGGGGCCTTGGACGCCAGGGCCAGCTGGGCGCGCACGCTCTGCACCGCCGGCTCCTTGGAATCCTGCGGGGCCATGGCGATGGTCTGGGCCGCCTGTTCGGGGTCGCCGCCCGCCAGATAGACCCGCGCCATACCGGCGATGGCCTTTTCGTTCTCCGGCTCGATCGACAGGACGTGGGCGAAGGCCTGGGCCGCGCCGCCGAAATCGTTCAGGTCCAACGATTCCTCGCCCAGCTCCAGCAGTTGCGCGGTTTCGGTCGACCCGCCCTGACCGCCGGTCAGCTTGTCGATGAAGGCCTTGATCTGGCTGTCGGGGATGGCGCCCTGGAAGCCGTCCACCGGCTGGCCGTTGACGAAGGCATAGACCGTGGGGATCGACTGCACCCGAAGTTGCCCCGCATAGGCCGGGTTGGCGTCCACATCGATCTTGACCATCTTCACCGCCCCCTTGGCGGCGCGCACGGCCTTCTCCAGCGCCGGGCCCAGCGTCCGGCACGGCCCGCACCAGGTGGCCCAGAAGTCGACGATGACCGGCTGATGCTTTGACGCCTCGATCACATCGGTCATGAAGGAGGCGTCTGTGCCCTCCTTGATCAGGTCGCCGGCGGCGTCGGGGGTCAGGGTCGGGTCGAGCAGGGTCATGGGCGAGGTCCGCGCAGAGATCGGTCAGGTTCAACGGTTCAGATGGCGTCGGGATGCCCCGGCATCAAGCGGCGATATGGTCGCGCCGGGATTTCAGACGGTGGTCGCGAAAAACACCGTCTGAATCGTCTGAATAGTGCGAAATCCCCCCACCGCTCGTCCGATGCATCGACCTTCGGTTACGAGATGGGGCGGCGGCGCTGATCGTCAAGCGGACGTTGGGTGCTTCTGACAAGGGGGGGAAGCAGACCTATCTATTTGTCCCAGACAACCGGTCCCCATGCCTGCTCGGTCCAATCCTTGGCGGCATCGACGTTGAGAAATGGCCCGGTCCCTGAGACGTAATAGTAGAACCCATCTGGCCCCGGCGCTGCTGGAAGTTCACCTTCTTCAAGCAACCCATCCGCTTGATAGGTCGCCCATTTCAAATCGTAGTTTCGAGCGATCACGAAGGTGCGTTTGGCGATGGCTCCAGCATAAAGCCAAGTGCCGCTTGCGACGACGATGCCTTCGAGATCATCCAGTGCCATGGACTGGACATTGCGATGCGAGATCAATGTCCGCAACGGGTCGATTTGCGAAGTTGGCTGACCACCCAGTAGCGGACATGGAGAAAACGGACCTTAAGGAACTTCGAGGTTTTGCTCGGTTCCCGGCGGATGCTCTGTCAGCGCCAAGCTCCAGCCACTTTCATTCCGGGTAAGCTCGATGTGGAAGGTGAGCCCCTCTCCACCGCTAGTCATATACCAACAGTGGATGCGGTCGGCTTCGACAGCAAGGAACTGCATAAGTTCATGTCGACATAGGAGCCGATGCGTTCGTGAATTGCTTCGGCGATGTCGAGCGCGCCGACGCGTGATGATGCTTTCATCGCAGTGAAATCACATGCCCGTCAAAGGGCCGCAACGGGTCGAACCAAGTCTTGAGCTTCCCGGCTCAAGGTTGACATCGCAAGTGCAGGTGCGGCGGCGCCAACAGCGCTTTCGATCAGTCCAATGCCCCAAAATCCACCACCACCGGCTCTAGCTCCAGCAGCATCAGCACCCGCCGGAACGCCGTCTGATCCAGCGCCGTCGTCGCCGTATTGGTCAGGGGGTGGAAGTTGACGATGTCGGCGTCCCACAGGCGCCGGTCCAGCACGAAGGTCACGCGGCGGTCGATATCGTTGATCAGGCCCAGGGCCGTGACCGAGCCGGGGCGGACGCCCAGCGTTTCCCACAGCAAGGTCTCGTTTGCGAACGACAGGCGGCCCGAGCCCATGGCGCCCGCCGCCCGCTTCAGGTCGATCACCGTGTCCTGGCGGGCCGAGATCAGCCACAGCCGGCCTTTATGGTCCTTGAGGAACAGGTTCTTGGTGTGGGCGCCGGGCAGGTCGGCCTTGAGGTCCAGCCCCTCCTCGACGCGGAAGACGGCCGGGTGGTCGTGGGTCGTATGGGCCACGCCCTTGTCGGCCAGCCAGGCGGTCAGGCGGTCCCTGTTGTAGGCGGGGACGAAGGCAGGTTCGGTCGTCATGGTTGAGCCATTGGATTTCGGGCGTTAGGACAGGTCCATGGTCGATACCGTGCAGACGCGCCCGCTGGAACTGGAATGCTATCCGATGACGGCCCGGCCGCCGGATATGATCCCCGGCCGCCAGTCGCGCAACTGGATGGACGCCTTCATCAGCCGTCACCCCTATCGCTGCCTGCCGCTGAACATGGCCAACACCACGGGGTGGGAAATCCTGTGCCCCTTCGGCTTTTCGGCCGAGTGGAATGGCGGTCCGCGTCAGGAAGACATCGTCATCACGCCGGATCGGCCCCAGCACGACCTGGACCATTTCGTCACCTCGCACTTCTCGCGCGGGGTCCTGACCATGCATCCCCAGTATCTGTTCCGCACGCCGCCGGGCTGGGGGATGATGTGTTCGGGATCGCCCAACCATGTGAAGGACGGCATCCAGCCGCTGGTCGGCCTGATCGAGACCGACTGGCTGCCCTTCCCCTTCACGATGAACTGGATCTTCACCCGGCCCGGCCGGATCACCTTCGAGAAGGGCGAACCCTTCTGCTTCATCAATCTGATCGAGCACAAGAAGGTCGAACAGTTCCAGCCGATCATCCGCACCCTGGAATCCAACCCGGTGATGAAGGGCCAGTTCGAGGCCTGGAACCGCGCCCGCACGGACTTCAACCAGCGTCTGGCCGGCGGCGATCCCGACGCGGCCAAGGAGGCGTGGCAGCGGTATTATTTCAAGGGCGAGGTGCCGGAAAACCTGGGCGCCGCGCCTGCGACCCATTCCAACAAGCGCCGGCTGAAATCGCCGCGCGTGGGATAGACAAAAGCCCTCTCCCATCGGGAGAGGGCTTGAGCCTGCCGCAGCGAAAGCCGTCGGTTACGACGTCGGGCGCGTGACCTGCGGGCCCAGGTTCTGGATCACCTCGCGCGCGTCGAAGGCGTTGGGGTCGTTGGCGGGCTTGGCGCCCCGGCCCATGATGATCTCGGCGTTGGCCTCGAACCGATCGACCTGGCGGACGTCGAAGTCATTGGCGCCCCAGCCCCAACGGTCCCACGGGCTCCAGAAACCGCCGCGATAGTAACGCCACGACGGACCCCAATAGGGGCCATAGAAGCTGTTGTAGCGCGAGTAGAAGGGATCAGGCGTGCCGACGAAGCGGGTGTCGCGGTCGGTGGCTCGGTTGACGGTGGCGAACCAGTCATAGCCGCTTTCGGCCGTCAGTTCCGCCGAGCGCAGCAACAGGCCCATCTCGACCTGATCGCGCGAGGTGACGGAATTGCCCGAGAAGCTGACGCGGAAACGGTTGTTCTCCAGCCGCTGTTCGGCATAGCCGCCGCGCTGGCCGTTCAGTCCGGCGGGCTGGTACGGCGTGGCGGTGGCGCAGGCGGCGAGAGCCAGCCCCGCAGCCACCGTCATCGCCAGGGTCTTTAAGGGTAGGGCTTTCATGAAATCAAACTCCTTGATCGCCCATTCGGGCGCGCTGACGGCTGAACGGAGCATGAACGGCGGCGTTCCCGATGCAATCTAGGACGAAGCGTCGCCGCGTCTAGAGCCTTGCGACGATCAGCACCGCCGCCGTCATCAGAAGCACGCCGACAAAGACGCCGAACCCCTTTCGAAAGCGGGGCTGCTGCATCCGTCGCGACAGGGCCGCGCCGGACAGGGCGTAGGCGCTCATCGACATCATATCCATGCCGATGGCGGCGACGGCGAACAGCGCCATCTGCGGCGCGACCGGCCGGCTGACGTCCACGAAGGGCGGAAGGACGGCGGTGAAGAACAGGATGGCCTTGGGGTTGGCGATCTGCACCGCAAAGCCGTCGACCAGGGCGCTGCGTCCCCGGCGAACCACGACATGGTCGGGCTGGGCGGCGGTGGCGAAGGCGCCGCGCAACGCCTTGATCCCCAGCCAGGCGACGTAGAGGGCGCCCAGGACGGCCACGACCTTGAAGGCGGCGGGAAAGGCCTTGACCAGGGCGCCGAGACCCAGCGCCGCCGCGCCGAACCACACCAGGGTCGCCGCATTCATGCCCAGCACGCCGACCAGGGCCGAGGCGCGGCCCTTCTCCACCCCGGTCGCCACGGCGAACAGATTGGCGGGGCCGGGGGTGACGGCCATCACCGCCATGACGCCCAGGAAGGTCGAATAGAGGTGCGGATCGACGGGCAAGGCGGACATGCGACGCGATGTCGCCGGTCCGCCGATTGCGGTCAAGCCTTGCGCGTCAGGTCTGGCGGGGGCTTCAGGTCTGGCGGGTCAGACGCGCGGACGCCGGGGTGTTTCGGGCGGCGCGGCTGGTTCAGGCGCTTCGGGCGCTTCCAGGGCTTCGGGCGCCTCGACCGCGGGACCGACGGCGTCAGCGGCCTGGTCCAGCGCATACTGGGCGATCAGACCATAGGTGACCATCTGCTCGGGATCGGGATTGGCCCAGGCGCCGTTCTGCGCGATGCCGGTTCCGACGACGGAGCCGTAGTGGGCGCCGTCTTCGATGGCCTGTTTGACCTCGGGGTCGTTCATGGCGTTCGCCACCAGGGCGTCGACGTCGATGTTCTTCAGCGCCTCGGCCGCCATTTCGCCGGCATGCTTGGCCGTCTCGGTGGTGAAGGCGGCCACGTCGGGGGCGTACTCGCTCCACAGGGCGGCGATCCGGCTGCCGCGCTCCGCCTCGCTGAGACGGGGGTCTTCGGACAGGGCCTCGGCGCGTTTGCCGAAATCCTCCATCCGGGCTTCGAAGGCGCTGGAGGCGGCTTCCAGCCGGGCCTCGGCGGGCGTGGGCGACGTGTCCTGCGCCAGGGCGGCGGCGGGCGACGCAAGGGCCAATACGGCCAGAGGCAGGGCGGCTCCGAGGCCTAGAAGACGGATCATGGGACACCTCCCTTGGAATGACCCGCGCAAACTCTTCTCTCGGCCGCCCCGCCTCAAGTGAAATCGCGGTAAGGCGCGGTGCCTTACTGCGAACGGGCCGGAGCGGGGGCTGCGGCGGCCTCTTCCGCCTTGGACCGCACCATGGCCGGGATGGATTTGATCTGGGTCGCGGCGGCGGCCATCTGATCGGCCGGGGCGCCCTGAGCGACCGCAAAGGTCTCAAGCTCGCTGGCGAAGGTGTCGGCCTGACCCTGATAGCGGGCCTGCAGGGCGTCCAGATCAGTCTTGGCCTTGGCCTTGTCGGTCTGGGCGGCGGCGGCCTGCATTTCGGAGGCCATGGTCTCCATTCCGGTCTGGAAGGCTTCGGCCTTGGCTTCGAACGCCTTTTCCTCGGGGGTTTCGGCGCCGGATTGGTCCTGAGGCTGGGCTTGAGCCGCCGGCGCCTGGGTCGCGGAGGGCTGGGACGCCGGGGTCTGGGCCGCCGGGGTCTGGGCCGCGGCCAGGGTGGGTCCGCTCAGGACCAGGGCCGCCGCGACGGCGGTGCAGGACAGAAGACGCATGCAAATACTCCGGATGTGGCCGCTTTGGACCGCAGGCGGCCTGACGTCAGGCCCGATAGGGTTCACCGTGAACCAGATGATGCAGGCGGCCTGACGTCAGGCCCGATAGGGTTCACCGTGAACCAGATGATTCAGATTTCAAACACCCGATAGGGCGTATCGCCCAGGGTTTTCAGCACCGGCAGGGCGACATTATAGACCGGAACACCACGGTTGGTGCGGCCCTCTGGCCCGCCGCGATGGGCATGGCCGTGCACCACCAGACGGACGTTGTCATAGCGGTCGATGGTCTCGGCCAGACGCGACGATCCGAGGAAGGCGTGAATCTCGGGCGGCTCGCCGGTCACGGTCTCGACCACCGGCGCATAGTGCAAAACGACGACCGAGCGTTCGGTGCGCAGCTTGCGGATCGAGTTTTCGATCAGATTGGCGTCCTCGACCGCCTCCTGCACGAACTGCTTGATCGAGGCCTCGCCGAACGCGCTGAGCATATAGCGACCGAAGCCGCCGACGAAGCCCTTGCCGCCGGCGAAGCCCACGCCGTCGATCTCATAGGCTTCGCCGTTCAGCATCCTGACCCCCGCGTCGGTCAGCATCCTCTCGACCTCTTGCGGCTGGCCGCATTCGTGCTCGTGATTGCCCAGAACGCCGACAATGGGAATGGTGCAGAGCTTCAGGTCGTCAAGCAGCCGCTCCACCTCGGGCGTCTTGCCGTAGTTGGTCAGGTCGCCGCACAGGCACAGGACGTCGGCGTCGTCCGACACCCGTTCGAACAGGTCGCGGTAAGGACGTTCGCTGGTCTCGCCCACGTGCAGGTCTCCGACGGCGGCGACGCGCATCTTCCGGGCGGGACCGGGCTCCAGCCCGGGCTGGGGCGTCTGGGGGGCGATGGCGTCCGTCATGCGGCGACCTCCTTTGCTCTGATCCTCAATGACCCAGGTTGACGGGGTCGTGGCGTTCCTCCAGCCCCTTGCCGACCACGTCGCCAAAACCCCATTCGGCGACGTCGGCGACATAGTCGCGCGGGCTGAACAGCCGTCCGCGACACACCTTCACGCGCGGCGCCGGCAGGTCGACCTGGGCCGTCAGGCGCGCAACCAGCTCCTCCATCAGCCAGCGCGGAATCCGGTCGCGCTCGGTCGGATAGGCGAAGCGGAAGTTCAGCAGATGCGCCGCCAGCACCTCCCAATACAGGTCCATCTGGTCCAGCAGGCTCTTCCAGTCGATGGCGTCCGACTGTTTCAGGATGACGTGGTTCACGTCCGCCCCGTCGTAGCGATAGCGGTCCTGGATGAAGACCTTGGACAGGATTAAGGCCGTGGGCGGGGTGATCTGGACCTGATGGCCATAGACGGTGATCCGGTCCTCGCCGAACCAGCTGTCGGATACGGCGATCGTGCCGTTGGACATGGCGAAGATGACGTCGAAGAAATGGGTCTCGTCCTTCCAGACCTTGGCGATCCACCGCTCGTCCTCGACGTCGGTGCGATAGCCGTGCTTCTGGAAGAAGGCCAGAATGCGGGGGTAGTCGCCCGGCTTGCAGAAGACATCCAGGTCCTTGGTCGGGCGACGGATGCCCGTATAGGCCGTGACCGCATAGGTGCCCGACAGCAGGAAGGGAATGCCGCTTTCCTTCAGCAGGCGAAGGCTTTCCTCGTAAAAGGCCAGGGCGTCGGCAGGCGGTTCGAACGTCGGTTCGGCGATCACGTCGGACATCGTCTGCGCCCTCCCTGGCGAGGGCATGGAAACGACGACGCCCCGGCCCGGTTCCGGGAAAATACCTAGGGCGACGACACCGGGATCATTAAGACCTTCGTGTGATGGTGCCGCGATGACCGTGTCGGCGCTCGCTGCGAAGCCCATACCCTGGCGGTTGTTCCGCCACGAGGCCGGTCGCGCGGCCGGCCCGCCCGCTTGGGCGTATCTCGCGCTGTTCGTCGTCTGTCAGCTGGCCGGCCTGTGGATGTCGCGCACCTTTTCGGTGACGATCCTGTGGCCCGCCAACGCCGTGCTTCTGGCGGCCGTGCTGCAACTGCACCGCGCCCAGGCGGCGCGGGTGCTGGCGGCGGCGCTGGCGATCAATCTGGCCGGCAATGCGGTGCGCGGGGATCCCGGGCTGTTCCTGTGGGGCAACGCCCTGTTCAATCTGATTCAGGTTCTGGTCGCCGCCGTCCTGGTGCGCCGGTTCTGCGGCGCGGCCCTGGACATGCGTCGACCGCGTCGGCTGCTGCGGTTCGCCCTCGCCCTGATCCCGGCGGTGGCGCTCAGCACGGGGTTGGCGGCCCTGCTGGTTCTGGCGACGGGGCGGCTGCCGCTGGGCGGCCTGGCCTTCCGTCTGCGCTATCTGTTCGAGATGGAGACGCTGGCCCTGCTGATCGTGGCGCCGTCGCTGTTGCTGATGGCGCGCCAGCATCGGTTCCGGGCCGACAGTCTGGCGCGCTGGCCCGAGATCGTCCTGCTGGCTGGCCTGGTCATCGCCCTGACGGCGGGGGTATTCGGCCAGAGCCAGGCGCCCGTGCTGTTCCTGGTGTTTCCGCCCCTTATCCTTCTGGCCTTCCGCCTATCCCCGCCGTGGACCGCGACGGCGGTCATGGTCATCGCCGTGGCGGGCGGCGCCGCGACCTTGCTGGGACATGGGCCGATCGTGCTGACGCGGCTGGCGGGGGCAGACGCCCTGGCCGACGTGCCTCTGGTCATGCGGCAGATGGGGGTTTTCCATCTGTTCCTGCTGGCGGTGCTGGGCACGGCCCTGCCCATCACCACCCTGTCCAGCGAGCGTCGCCGTCTGGTCGAGCGCCTGAAGACCCGCACCCAGGCCGCCCTGGCCGCACGTCAGCGGGCCGAGGCGGATCGCGCCGTCAAGGGCCGGTTCCTGGCGATGATGAGCCATGAGATGCGCACGCCCCTGACCGGCGTCACCGGCTATGCCGACCTGCTGTCGCGCAATCCGCATCTCGACGCCGAGGGGCGGCGTCAGGTCGACGCCATCCGCAACTGCGGCGAGGCCATGTTGCGTCTGGTCGAGGATCTGCTGGAGGTGGCGCGTGGCGGCGCCGAGGTCTCCCCCAAAGTCAGCGATCTGCGCGAGGTCCTGGACGAGGCGGTCGCGCCGGCGCGGGAATGGGCCAGGGTCAAGGGTCTGACGTTCGATCTGGTCGTCTCGCCCGAAGCCGACGGCCGCATTCTGATCGACGCCCGGCGGCTGCGTCAGACCCTGCACCATCTGGCGCAGAACGCGGTCAAGTTCACCGCGCGCGGTCGGGTCGGACTGGCGGTGGAGCGGGCCGGCGAACACCTGATCTTCCGGCTATCGGACACCGGCTGCGGGATGGACGAGGCGACGCGGGCCGGCGTGTTCCGCCTGTTCGAACAAGGGGACGCCACCACCAGCCGCGCGCACGAAGGAGCCGGGGTGGGCCTGGCTCTGGCCAAGACCCATATCGGCTGTCTGGGCGGGACGGTGACGGTCGAAAGCGCCCTGTGGCAGGGTACGACGATCACCCTGTCCGTGCCGGCGCCTGCGGTCGCTCCGGCCGAGGACGAAGCGCCGGAGCCGCTGCACAGCCGGCGCACCCGAATTCTGATCGTCGACGATCATCCGGCCAATCGCGACCTGCTGCGGATCATGCTTCACGCGGCCGATTGCGAGACCGCCGAGGCCAGCGACGGCGAACAGGCCTTGGCGATCCTGAAGGATCAGACGTTCGACCTGGTCCTGATGGACGTTCGGATGCCGGTGATGGACGGTCTGGCCGCCACCCGCGCGCTTCGCGCCCTGGACGCCCCCGCCCGCGACCTGCCCGTCCTGGCGGTCACCGCCGAAGCCATGCCGGAGGATGCGGCCCGGTGTCTGGCCGCCGGCATGGACGGCCACCTGGCCAAGCCCGTCACCCAGGCCAAGCTGTACGCCGCCATCGAGACGGTGTTCGATACGGTCGCGCGACGCCAGGCCGAAGCGGCGAACCCTGCTGCCTGATCGGGCCGCCTGGCCGGACCACCTGAATTCCGTCCCCAATCTCCTCCCCAGGAATCTCGCGCCAAATCCACTAGATGTAGCGGTTGGGACATTTTGGACCGCAAAATAGAGCGATTTTGGCTTGGCGCCGGGGGCGAGGAGTCGCATGGTGAATGCGTCTTTGGAATCGCTCTCAGGTCCAGTTCGATGAACGCCATCACCCCGATCATCCTCCCGGAACGCGCCGGTCTTCTGACCCCGTCCGTCGCCTACAAGCCGTTCCGCTATCCGTGGGCGTTCGACATGTGGAAGAAGCAGCAGCAGGTCCACTGGATGCCCGAAGAGGTGCCGCTGGGCGAGGACGTCAAGGACTGGGCCTCGACCCTGAACGACGGCGAACGCAACCTGCTGACCCAGATCTTCCGCTTCTTCACCCAGGCGGACATCGAGGTTCAGGACAATTACATGGAGCGCTACGGCCGGGTGTTCAAACCGACCGAGGTGAAGATGATGCTGGCCGCCTTTGGCAATATGGAGACCATCCATATCGCGGCCTACGCCCTGCTGCTGGAAACCATCGGCATGCCCGAGAGCGAGTTCGGCGCCTTCATGGAATACGAGGCCATGCGGGACAAGCACGACTACATGGGTCAGTTCGGGGTCGACACCGACGCCGATATCGCTCGCACCCTGGCCATGTTCGGCGGGTTTTCCGAAGGCGTTCAGCTGTTCGCGTCGTTCGCCATGCTGATGAACTTCCCCCGGCAGAACAAGATGAAGGGCATGGGCCAGATCGTGTCCTGGTCGGTGCGCGACGAAAGCCTGCACTGCGAAGGCATCATCAAACTGTATCACGCCTTCAACAAGGAGACGGGCGCCGTCACCAAGAGCGTTGCCGACGACATCGTCGACTGCTGCAAAACGGTGGTGAACATGGAGGACAAGTTCATCGACCTGGCCTTCGAGATGGGCTCGGTCCAGGGCATGACGCCGGACGACATCAAGCAATACATCCGCTTCATCGCCGACTGGCGCCTGCGCCAGCTGAAGCTGCCGGAAGTGTACGGCGTGACGGAAAACCCGCTGCCGTGGCTGCAGTCGCTGCTGTCGGGCGTCGAACACGCCAACTTCTTCGAGGCCCGCGCCACCGAATATTCCAAGGCGGCGACGCAAGGGAACTGGCATGGCGCGGACGGCGTCTGGACCGAGTTCGACCGCATGATGGCCCGGCGCGACATGAGCCTGGTGGCGGGCTGATCGCCCAGGTTCCATCAACCGCCTGACGCGACGGATTCAGCGCGCCGGTCCGACCGGCGCGCCGCAGGCCGTGCGGACGCCTGACTGGCACAGGCGAACCTGTTCGCGCCATGAGGCGTAGTCGCGATCGTACTGGTCCTGAGCGGCGCGGGTCGCCTCGGCGGCGGCGCGGGCCTGTTCCTCGCCCTGGCGAACGGCGATCTCATGCCGGGCCAGTGCGGCGTCATAGTCCAGGCGGGCGTCGGCGTCGGCCTTGTCGGCCAGGGCGTTTCTAGCCGTGATTTCGTCGTTCAGGGCGCGGGTGGCGCGCAACTCCTCCTCTGTCTGCTTATTGTCGCCGGCGCGGTGATAGGCCTCGCCCCGCGCCTTCAGCAGGGCCTCGCGATCCGCTGGGTCGGGCAGGGCGCGCTGGTCGCGATAGGCCCCCGGACCCGTATAGGGCTGCGCCTGGCTCGCGTTGTGGGGCATATTTTGCGCGACCGCCGGCGCCGCCGCGACAGCAAGGGCCAGAACCAGAACCAGAACCGGAAGCGAGGGGCGAAGGGTCATCGATCTTCATCCTTGATGAGAGAACCGTTTGGAAGGCCAGCTTGGCCATATCCTGTCTGGTGGAACAACGCCGCACGCACGAAAAGGTGGCGCGCGGTTCAGCTTCGCGGCATGGTTGGTTCGGACCCTCCTCGACCTTCGATCAGAGACGAAACATGATCCTCAGCACCTCGTCCGGCGACTTCCCCATTCCCGCCGAAGTCGCGCGCCAACTGCCCAATGTGCCGGCCCTGCCGGATTCATCGGCCGCCGACGCCCGGTTGCAGATCGAGGATTTCCGTCACTGGCTTGACGCCTCGCCGGAACACGCCATCGACTACGAACGGTTGCGGCGCTGGCACCTGGTGCAGGACGAGCTGGCCGCCCAGGCCAAGGCCGAGAACCGCGCCTTCGTGGTGTCCGACGACGGATTGGAATAGCCGCCTCAGGACGGCAGGCGCAGCTCGAAGACGGCGCCGGCGCCGTCCGCCTGAACCAGTCGCAGGTCGCCGCCGTGCAGCGCCGCCAGTTCGCGCGAGATGGTCAGACCCAGGCCCGTGCCGTCTGAGCTCTTGGAGCTGACGAAGGGTTCGAACAGGCGTTCGGCCAGGCGCGGAGGAATGCCCGGCCCGTCGTCGGCGATGCGGATCACGCAGAAGCTGTCGTCGCCGAAGGCGCTGACGGTGATGGCGCCCCGGCCGCGTCGCTCGGGCGGGCGACCCGGATCGGCCTCGATGGCCTGACGCGCATTGCGCATCAGATTGACCAGGATGCGATAAAGCTGGTCGGGGTCCGCCTCGACCGCGAACCGGGCCGGCAGCTGTTTGATCAGACGCACGCCGTCGGGGTCCAGCCCGGCGTCCTCGGCCGCCAGCGTCAGGGCCTTGGTCAGGACGACGCGGGTCTTCTGCGGCGCCGGCTCCTCGCTCTTGCCGTATTCAAGCACGTTGCGCGACAGGCTGGCGGCGCGGCTCAGGGCCCGCTCCAGTCGCGGCAGGGCCTTGGCGACCTGGGGATCGGCCGAGGACGCCAGCCGGTCGGACGCCATCTGGGCCGAGGTCAGCATGTTGCGCAGGTCGTGATTGATCTTGGCCACCGCCTCGCCCAGCGCCACCAGACGTGCGCGCGAACGCAGGGACTGGCGCACCTCTTCCTGCATCCGGCTCAGTTCCCGCTCGACCCGGCCGATCTCGTCGTGCCGGTCCGAGGGCGTCTCGGCCTCGCTTTCGGGATCGGCGGCGAACCGCTCCATCGAGCGGGTCACGCGCCGCAGCGGGCGCAGCACCAGAAGCGCCAGCCCGCCGTACAGCAACGCCCCGGCCGTCACCGAGATCAGCAGGGAGACCAGAAGACTGTTCAGCAGAAAGGCCTTCAGCTCCAGCTTCAGCGGCTGGGCCGGGGTGACGATCTCGATGAAGTCGCCCGAGCGATAGCGCGGCTTGGCCTGGACCCGCAGCGAGCGGTCGGGGTGCCCGAACAGAGTGCGCCACGGGTCGGTCAGCCGCGCCCAGCTGTCCTGCTGGCGCAGGTCGATCAGTTCGGGCGCGCGGGGCAGGTTGGGGGCCTGCAGCAGCAGGCGCCGCACGCCCTGTTCGGTCAGGGCCACGGCCTGGACCCCGCCGATCCGCATCAGCTCGGCCGCCGTGTCGTCCTCGACCGCGCTATAGGGCAGGGCCTCGACCCCGACCGAGGCCAGTTCGGCGGCCTGCAGCCGGTCGCGCAGCCAGCGTTCGTGGAAGGCCGCCAGGTTCGGACCCATGATCAGGGCCTCCACCGCCAGGGTGAAGGCGACCGTCAGAAGCAGCAGCCGCGCCGACAGCCCGTCCGGCGCGCGCGGGGTCAGCCGCTCGCGCCAGGTCGCCGCCTGTTCGGGCGACAGGTTCAGCCGCGCGGCGATCCGGTCGAACAGGGCGCTCATGCCGGCGTCTCCGCGATCCGCCGTGCACGGATCATCTGGAAAAGCTTGATGCCGATGGGCAGCAGCAGCGACAGGAAGACCACCCCCATCAGCGGCCAGAAGAACTGATGCAGCAACAACGGCAGGTCCGGCCGCACCCCGGCCCGCAACAGATCGCCCAGCTGCGATCCGATCCAGGTGTAGATGAAGGTGGACGGCAACAGGCCGATGAAGGTGGCGACGACGTAGGGTCTCAGCGGCACCGCCATCATCCCCGCCGTGGCGTTGACCAGGACGAAGGGGACGCTGGGGATCACGCGCAGGGTGAACAGGGTGGTGAAGGCGTTGCGGTCGATCCCCTTGGCCAGACGATCCATGAACCCGGCGTCGGCCTCGAATTTGGCGCGCAGCCATGAACCGATCGAGGTGCGATAGACATAATAGATGACGACCGAGCCGATGGTGGCCCCCGTCGACTGGGCCAGGGCGCCGACATAGGGGCCGAACATCATCCCTCCCAGCAGGGTCAGGAAGACCGGCCCCGGAATGGTCGAGGCGGTGGCGAGGGCATAGACAGCGACGAAGGCCGCCAGCGCGATCCACCAGTGATCCCGGGCGTAGGCCTGAAGGTTCAGCCCGTGCTCGCGGATCAGATCCATCGACAGATAGCGGTTCCAGCCCAGGGCGAAGAAGGCGACCACCAGGCCGGCGATGGCCACGAGCGGCGCCAGCCGCAGGGCCCACTCCTTCGCCGTTCGTTTCGCCATAGGTCCGTCATTCCCGAATTGCCGACCGAGCGTTGACTCGCGCGATCATGCGACTTATACGCCCGCCCTTCCTGCGGCGGACGCCTCTTGCCCCGTCGCCCAACCTTTTAACGTCAGGAGCCGACCGTGAAGCGGACCTATCAGCCGTCGCGACTCGTGCGCAAGCGCCGTCACGGCTTCCGCAGCCGGATGGCCACCAAGAACGGCCAGAAGATCGTTGCGCGCCGTCGCGCCAAGGGCCGCAAGCGCCTGACGGCGTAAGCGGCTTATCGCGTCCCGGTCTTTCGGACGCATGAGCGACCCTTTACAGATCAAGCGTCTGTTGCGGCGGCCCCAGTTCCTGGCGGCCGCCAAAGGCGTTTCCGAGGCGCGCGGCGCCGTGGTGATCCAGCGGCTGGAGCGCGGCGACGGTTCGCCGCACATCGGCCTGGGCTTCACCGCCACGAAAAAGATCGGCGGAGCGGTGGTTCGCAACCGCGCCAAACGCCGTCTGCGCGAGGCCGCGCGGGCCATGCTGGCCCATCATGGCGTGCCCGGCAGCGACTATGTCTTCATCGCCCGCATGGGCACGACCGAGCGCGCGTGGGACCGTTTGCTTGACGACGTGAAATCCACCCTTACAAGGCTGGCGACACCCAAGGCTGCCAAGCCTTCGCCCGCCCGCGCCCCTTCCGGCCAGGACCGCCAGATTCCATGAAAAACGAGAACACGCGCAACACGATCATCTTCATCGTGTGCTCGGCCCTGATCATGGGGATCTATTATTTCGCCGTTCTGCGTCCGCAGGCCGAGCGGCGGGCCATGCAACAGGCCGCCCACGCCGAACAGTCGCAGACGGCCGAAAATGTCGCCCACACGGCGCAGAGCCTTCAGGGGCCGACCTTTGTCACCGACCGCAGTCAGGCGCTGAGCAGCGCCGCGCGGGTGCCGATCCAGTCCGGCACGCTGAAGGGGTCGCTGTCGCTGCAGGGCGGTCGGATCGACGACCTGTTCCTGACCGACTACCGCGAGGTCCAGGACAAGCCCCAGCCGGTGGAGCTGTTCCGACCGCAGGGGATGCAGAACGCCTATTTCGCCCAGTTCGGCTGGACCGGCCCGAACGTGGCCGGGGGCGTGCCTGGCCCGAACACGGTCTGGCGCCTGACCAATGGTTCGACCCTGACGCCGACCACGCCGATCACCCTGACCTGGGACAATGGTCAGGGTCTGCGCTTCACCCGCGTCATGTCGGTCGATGACAGGTACGTCTTCTCGATCCAGGACACGGTCCAGAACCTGGGAACCCAGGCCATCACCATCGCCCCCTACGGCAGTGTTCAGCGCCAGGGCGTTCCGCCTGCGGCCGGCTCGTCGCACATCGTTCATGAGGGCGCCATCGGCACCTTCGGCAAGCCGGGCGGCTATCGGACCGAGCAGAAGAAATACAAGGACTGGCTGAAGGAGCCGCGCATCGCCAACGCCTCGACCGGCGGCTGGCTGGGCATCACCGACAAATACTGGCTGGCGGCCCTGCTGCCCCAGCAGAACGAGGCGGTCGAAACCGAATTCCGCGTGCGCGGCGAGGGCGCGGCCCAGCAGCTGGAAGCCAATCTGCTGGGCACGACCCGCACCGTCCAGCCGGGCGCAACCGCGACCGAGACCCAGCGTCTGTTCGCCGGGGTCAAGCGCGCCGAGGTGCTGAAATCCTATGAGCAGAGCCTGAAACTGCCCCGCTTCGTCTATGCGATCGACTGGGGCATGTTCTGGTTCCTGACGCGCCCGATCTTCTGGATTCTTGAGAACGTCTATGGCCTGGTCGGCAGCTTCGGCGTGGCCATTCTGGCCCTGACCGTCATCGTCAAGCTGGTGATGTTCCCGCTGGCCAACAACGCCTACGCCTCGATGTCCAAGATGCGGAACCTCCAGCCCAAGATGGAGGAGATCAAGAAGAAGTTCAAAGACGACCCGCAGAAGCAGCAGCAGGAAACCATGGCGCTGTATCAGCGCGAGAAGATCAATCCGGTCGCCGGGTGCCTTCCGCTGGTGCTGCAGATTCCGGTCTTCTACGCCCTGTACAAGGTGCTGACCGTGACCATCGAAATGCGTCACCAGCCGTTCCTGGGCTTCATCCACGACCTGTCGGCGCGCGATCCGTCGTCGATCTGGAACCTGTTCGGCCTGATCCCGTGGGATCCGGCGATGGCGCCGCTGATCGGCGGCCTTCTGGCCGGTCCGCTGCATCTGGGCCTCCTGGCCATCGCCTACGGCCTGACCATGTGGCTGCAGACGGCGATGAACCCGCCGGCGGCCGATCCGGTCCAGCGTCAGATCTTCCAGTTCATGCCGCTGATCTTCACCTTCATCATGGCGCCGTTCGCGGCCGGCCTGTTGATCTACTGGGCCTGGTCCAACGTCCTGACCATCCTGCAGCAGTACGTCATCATGCACCGCTACAAGGCCGAGAACCCGATCGACGCCTTCTTCGCCCGCTTCAAGAAATCGCCGGCGTGATCGAAGAGACCGAGTTCACGCCCGAGGAGATCGAGGCCGCGCGCATCCTGTTCGCGCGGCCCGCGACCTTCGTCATGGGCGCGGCCAAGATCGAGCAACTGCCCGATTCCGACCTGCCCGAGATCGCCTTCGCCGGTCGCTCCAATGTCGGCAAGTCCAGCCTGATCAACGGATTGGTCGGCATGCACAAACTGGCCCGCGCCTCCAACGAGCCGGGCCGCACGCGCGAGGTCAACTTCTTCGACCTGGACGGCCGGATGCGTCTGGTCGACCTGCCCGGCTATGGCTGGGCCAAGGCGTCCAAGACCACGGTCAAGAAGTTCCAGGACCTGGGCCGCGACTATCTGCGCGGCCGCGTGACGCTGAAACGGGTCTATCTGCTGATCGACAGCCGCCATGGACTCAAGAACGTGGACGCCGAGGCGCTGGACGCCCTGGATCTGGCCGCCGTCAGCTATCAGATCGTCCTGACCAAGGCCGACAAGCTGAAGAAGGGCGAGGGCGAGAAGGTGCAGGAGGCCACGCTCAAGGCCATTTCCAAACGCCCCGCCGCCTTCCCCGTGGTCGCCCTGACCTCGTCGGAAAAGGGCCTGGGCCTGCCCGAACTGCGCGCCGAGATCATGCGCACGACCGGCGCGACGCTGGACTGAAACACTTTCCCCCCGTCACCCTCGGGCTTGCCCCGAGGGCCGGATGTTGCGCCGGATTGCGCCATGGGTGACGCACAGGCTCGACCCACGTCCGATCCTCGGGTCAGGCTAGAGGGTGACGGAACAGAGGCAGCCACGAAAAAGGCCCGGAGATCGCTCTCCGGGCCTTCGTCGTTCCAGCCTGTCTGCGCCCTACTGGGCGGCGGGCGCGGCTGAGCGGACCTCGACCGGGATGCCCAGGGCGTCCAGCTGCGGCTTGACCACCGAGGCGTCCCCGACCACGACCCAGACGAAGCGGGACGGGTCGATGGCGGCCTTGGCGGCGGCGTCCAGCTGGGCGGCCGTCAGGGCGTTGGTGCGCGCCGCGACCGTTTCGGGATAGTCGTCGGGCCGGCCCAGCAGGGCGTTCTGGCGCATGGCCCCCAGTACGGCCGCCGAGGTCTCGTAGCTGCCTGCCAGACGGCGGGTGTTGCCGTTGACGGTGCGTTGCAGCTCTTCCGGCGTCACGCCCTTGCCGCCCGACAGGAAGTCGTTGAACTGCTGGTTCAGCGCCTCAATGGCCGGGCCGGTCTTGTCGGCCTGGACCGGGGCGGTCACCAGATAGGGCACGCGACCGGCGAACGGATTGACCGAGGCGTTGACGCCGTAGGACCAGCTCTTGGTCTCGCGCAGGTCCGAGTTGATGCGCGACAGGAAGTCGTTGCCCAGCACGTTGTTGGCCGCATTGAGCACCAGCAGATCGTCCGTGCCCGAAACGCCCAGAACCTCGCCGCCCATGATGTAGGACTGGGGTGATTGCGGGCGGTCGATCAGCACGATCTTGGGCGTCGCGGCCGGGATCGGGGCCGAGAAATCCTTGACCGGCCTGGCCGATGCGGGCGGCACCCACTGGCCGAAGGCAGCGTCCAGAATCGGCGTGATTTCGGCCAGCGACTTGTCCGACACGACGAACAGCTTGGCGTTATCGGGCCGGATCCATTTGGCGTGGTCGGTGCGGATGTCCGCCTCGGTGATCGCCTTGACGCTGGTCTCGTCGCCGGCGCCGCTGAACGGACGGCCATAGGGGCTGGCCGCGCCATAGATCAGTTCAGGCAGGGCGCGGCTGGCCAGGGCGGCCGGCTGGGTGCGTTCGGCGGCGATGCGCGACAGGCGCGCGGCCCGCAGGCGCTCCAGCTCGGCCGGGGCGAAGGTCGGGCGACGCACCACATCGGCCATCAGCGCCACCGACGGCTGAAGGTTCGGCGTCAGGGCCGACAGCTGGACCAGCGAGCTGTCCATCGTGGCGCCGGTGGTGATGCTGGCCCCCAGGGCTTCCTGCGCCTCGGCCAGTTGCGTCGCGTCACGACCGCCGGCGCCCTCGTCCATCAGGTCCAGCATCAGGGTCTGCAGACCCAGTTTGGACCGGTCGTCGGCGGCCAGACCCGCGTCGAAGTCGAGCGCGATCCGGGTCGTCGGCGTGGCGTCGCGATGGGCGTAGATCACCTCCATGCCGTTCGACAGGCGCGTGCGTTCGACGGCCGGGAAGTCGACGTTGGCGACCTGGCCGATCTCGGGCCGGGCCATGCGTGTCTTGCGCTGGATTTCCGGGGCCGGCGTATGGTTGGCGCCGGACGGGGCGGCGGCCGCCTCCTGATAGGCTTCACGCTCGCCGGGCAGGGTCGTCAGCGTATAGGCCGGTCGGGTCAGCCACTTCTGCATGGCGGCCTTGACCTGCGCGGGCGTGACGGCGGCGTAGGCGGCCAGCTGCTTCTTGTAGAATTCGGGATCACCGGCGTAGAGCTGGCCCTCGGCCAGGGCCGTGGCCTTGCCGCCGAAGCCGCCGACCTGTTCCAGACCCTGGATGCGACGCGACGCATATTGGGTGACGACGCGGTTGATCTCGTCCTGGGTCGGGCCATCGGCGATCAGGCCGTTCAGGATTTCGCGCATCCGCGCCTCGACGGCGGCCGGGTCCTCGCCCGGTTTGACCATGGCGCTCATCTGGAAGACGCCGATGCGATGGAAGGCGTTGTTGCCGGCGCTGACCGAAACCGCCGTCTGTTCGCCGCGCACCAGTTCGTTGTCGAGGCGCGAGGACGCCAGGCCGCCCAGGACCGATGCGGCGACGCTGAGCGGCACGGAATCCGCGTCCAGCATGCCGGGCACGGCCCAGCTGATCTCGACCTGGGCGTTGGACACCCGGTCGCGGGTCGTCTCGTTGACCGGGGCGGCCAGGGTCGGCGTCGGCGCCTGGGCGGGATTGTTGACGGGACCGCGCGCGATGGGGCCGAAGTATTTGTCGGTCAGTTCGCGGGCCTTGGCGGGCGTGATGTCGCCGGCCAGAACCAGAACCGCATTGTTCGGGCCGTAGTTGGAAGTGAACCAGTCGCGCACCGTCTGCATCGAGGCGGCGTCCAGATCGGCCATCGAGCCGATGGTCGAGTGGCGATAGGGGTGGCCTTCGGGGAACAGAGCCTCCAGCTGCTTGTACTGGTTCAGGCCATAGGGCTGGTTGTCGCCCTGACGCTTTTCGTTCTGGACGACGCCGCGTTGCAGATCCAGCGTCTGCTGGCTGATGGCGCCCAGCATATAGCCCATCCGGTCGCTTTCCATGAACAGGGCCTGTTCAAGCGCCGGGACCGGCACGGTCTCGAAATAGTTGGTGCGGTCGAAATAGGTGGTCCCGTTCATGTCGGTCGCGCCCATGTTGCGCATCGGCGTGAAATAGCTTCCGGGCGCATTTTCCGAACCGCCGAACATCAGGTGTTCGAACAGGTGGGCGAAGCCGGTCTTGCCGGCGGGTTCGTCCTTTGAGCCGACGTTGTACCAGACCGAAACGGCGACGACCGGCGCCTTGTGATCCTCGTGGACCAGGACGGTCAGGCCGTTGTCCAGCGTGAACCGGGTGTAGGGAATATCCACGGCGGCGACCAGATCGGCGACGGGCGCGGCGCGAGGCGCGGCCGGAGCGGTCGGCGCAGCCTGGGCGACGGGCAGGCGCGCGACGGACGCCCAGACGGGGGTGGACACCGCCAGAAGGGCGGCGGCGGCGACGAGACAGCCAGTGCGGCGCATAGTTCATCCTCGGATTGCAGGTGAACGGACCATAACGCGGGTCAATCGACTGGCAACGCGACGGAATGAAACATGACCAAAGCTTCATGTTCGCCACGCCGCCCCTCGGAAAAGGTTGCATCGCCGGACCCCCGGTCTTATGCGCGCGTCACCTTCCCGACCGTCGCGCCACTTGTTTTCGAAAGAGCCGCCATGTCCGCCCCCGCCGACAAGCCCGTCAAGAAAGTCGTCCTCGCCTATTCCGGCGGCCTGGACACCTCGATCATCCTGAAGTGGCTGCAGACCGAATATAACGCCGAGGTCGTGACCTTCACCGCCGACCTGGGGCAGGGCGAGGAGCTTGGACCTGCGCGCGAAAAGGCGCTGAAGCTGGGCATCAAGCCCGAGAACATCTTCATCGACGACCTGCGCGAAGAGTTCGTGCGCGACTTCGTCTTCCCCATGTTCCGCGCCAATGCGCAGTACGAGGGCGATTATCTGCTGGGCACCTCCATCGCCCGTCCGCTGATCTCCAAACGCCAGATCGAGATCGCCCGTCAGGTCGGGGCCGACGCCGTCTGTCACGGCGCGACCGGCAAGGGCAACGACCAGGTCCGGTTCGAACTGGGCTATTACGCGCTGGAGCCCGACATCCGCGTCATCGCTCCGTGGCGCGAGTGGGAGTTCCGCAGCCGCGAGGCTCTGCTGGACTTCGCCGAGAAGAACCAAATCCCGATTTCCAAGGACAAGCGCGGCGAGGCGCCGTTCAGCGTCGACGCCAACCTTCTGCACTCCTCGTCCGAGGGCAAGGTGCTGGAAGACCCGGCGGTCGAGGCGCCCGAGTTCGTCCACCAGCGCACCATTAGCCCCGAAGACGCGCCGAACGTGGCGACGGTCATCGAGATCGGTTTCGAAAAGGGCGATCCCGTCTCGATCAACGGCGAGGCCATGAGCCCGGCGACCCTGCTGACCGCCCTGAACCAGTATGGCCACGACAACGGGATCGGCCGTCTGGACCTGGTCGAGAACCGCTTCGTCGGCATGAAGTCGCGCGGCGTCTATGAGACCCCCGGCGGGACCATCCTGATCGCGGCCCACCGCGGCATCGAAAGCATCACCCTGGACGGCGGCTCCATGCACCTGAAGGACCAGCTGATGCCGAAATACGCCGAGCTGATCTACAACGGCTTCTGGTTCTCGCCCGAACGCGAGATGCTGCAGGCCGCCATCGACCTCAGCCAGGAAAAGGTGTCGGGCACGGTCAAGGTCAAGCTGTACAAGGGCAATGTCTCGGTCATCGGCCGCGAAAGCCCCAACAGCCTGTACGACCAGGACCTGGTCACCTTCGAGGAAGGCGTCCAGGCCTACGACCACAAGGACGCCGCCGGCTTCATCAAGCTGAACGCGCTCCGCCTGCGCGTCCTGGCCAAGCGCGAGGCGCGCGAAGGCTAATCCGTCGGCCGGGCGATCCTCAGGATCGCCCGGCTGCGGTCGTCCGCGACCCAGATCGATCCGTCGGCGGCGACGGCCATCACGACCGGCGAACCACGCGGCTGGCGGCCGGCGACCGCATCCCAGCCGGGCGTCAGCACCTTGCCGCGCACGCTGGGCGCGCCCGTTGGATAGGGCGCCGAACCGCGTGGATACAGGGCGTAGCGGCCGCCGATGTCGGTCAGGGGCCGCCCCCGGTCGTCCGTCTCGGCCGCCACGATCCGCCCGCCCGTGCGGCGATAGCCGTGCCAGCTCATCAGCAGTTGGCCGCGCAGTTGGGGGAACATCGTCCCCTCGTAATAGATCAGGTCCAGCGGCGCGGCGTGCGGCGGCAGAAGCGCCACGGGCCGATCGCGCTGGCCGCACCGCGCCTGGGCCGCGCTCCAACCCGGCAGGGGCGTGGCCAGGTCGACGCAATAGGGCCAGCCGTAGTCGCCGCCCCGGCGAAGGACGTTGATCTCGTCATAGGGGTGGTCGGGCGTGGTCAGGTCGACCGAGTTCTCGCCCTGCAGGATCGTGCCCGATGGATGCCGAACCAAGGCGATGGAGTTCCTCAGGCCCGAGGCGAAGACCGTGCTTTCCTCGGCCCAGCGGCCGATCCCCAGATAGGCGTGACGCCGCACCTGGGCCGTCTCGCCGCTGTCGATACAGGCGCCCGAGGCCGTCGTGCGCGGCCGGCCCCGGTCGTCCACGCAGCGGTCGCTGGGCGCCCCGACATTGACCAGCAGCGCGCCGTCGCCGTCGAAGACGAAGCTGGACAGGGGGTGGCGATTGTCGTGCAGCCGGTTGTCGGGCAGGCCGCCGATCACGGTCCGCACCGTCGCCGCCGGATCGGCCGCGTCCGGGTCCAGCGTCAGGATGCGGTTCATCTCGGACACATAGATCCGCCCGTCCGGCCCGCGCGCCACGGTGTGGGGCATGGACAGGCCCTGGGCCAGCCTGCGCCAGCGCGCCGATCCGTCGGGGGCGAACGACAGCCGCCAGACCGAACCCCGCCCTGCCTGCCAGCCGCCCAGGTCCGTGACCAGCCAGTCGCCGCCGGAGAGGGCCAACAGGCCGCGCGGCATTCGCGGCCCGTCCGCCCCTGCACCCTGCCACACCAGCCCAAGGCAATAGCCGGGCGCCATCCGCACCATGGTCATTGGCCGCCCGCCGCAGTCGCCTTGCGTCGCATAGCCCCGCTGGGCCGCACTGGCGCTGGCTGGGGCGCCGACGGGCGCGGCGATCAGGGCCAGGATCAGGAAGAGGGGGCGCAGCATCAGGGTCCAGCTTCGCCCTTTCCCCATGCTGCGGCAAGCCGCCCTCAGTCCAGATGCGCCCAGAACCAGTCGCCGCGCTGCTCGACCGTGGTCGGCAGGCCGAACAGGTCGCTGAGCACTGGGTGGGTCAAGAGGTCGTCCTTGGCGCCATCCGCCAGAACCTGACCGTCGCGCAGCAGGACCAGATGGTCGATCTCGGGCAGGATCTCCTCGATGTGGTGAGTGACCAGCACCAGGGTCACGCCCGATCGCGCCACATCGCGCAGCGCCTCCAGGAACTGGCGTCGCGTCGCCGGGTCCAGCCCGCCGCACGGCTCGTCCAGCAGCAGGGCGCGGGGCCGGTGAACCAGGGCGCGGGCGATCAGCACCCGGCGCGCCTCACCGGTCGACAGGGTGGCCATCTTCCGCCCGATCAGATGCGCGACGCCCATCCGTTCCAGCGCCTCGCGACCGGCGCGGCGCATCGCCTCGGTCACGTCGTGGTTCCACACCCCACGCGCGGCGAAGAAGCCGGACACCACCGCGTCGAACACTTCCAACATCTCGTCGGAGGTGAAGTCGGACTGGACGGCGGGCGACACCACGCCCAGCAGGCTGCGCAGTTCGAAGACGTCCCAGTGGGCGCGGCCCAGGATGCGGACCTCGCCTATGCCGCCGTCGCCGCCCACGCCGGCGGTCGGATAGATCTGGCGGGTGATCAGCTTGACCAGGGTCGACTTGCCTGATCCGTTGCGGCCCAGGATGGCGGTGTGGCGGCCCTCGGGGAGGGTCAGGCTGATGGCGTTCAACAGGGCGCGGTCGCCGCGCACGACGCTGACGTGATCGATCGACAGTAGCGCTTGGGTCATGGGCGGAACCCTTAGCCGCCGTCGGCGCAAGACGAAACCCTTGCGGGATGACGTCAGATCAGCCCCTGGGCGCGCGCCTCACGCGTCAGGCCGTCGCGGAACTCGGGCGCCGCCAGGGCGATCAGGGCCAGCGCCCGTTGGCTGGTCGACTTGCCTTTCAGATCGGTCCAGCCGTGTTCGGTGACGATGATGTGGGTGTCATTGCGCGGCGTCGTCACCGGCCCGTCCAGACGCGCCACGATACGCGAGGCCGTCCCTTTCGCCGCCGTGGAATGACAGGCGATGATCGACTTGCCGCCGTCCGACTCATAGGCCCCGCGCACGAAGTCCAGTTGGCCGCCCGCCGCCGTGAACTGGCGTCCGTTCAGGAATTCCGAACAGCAGGCGCCGCTCAGATCGATCTGAAGCGTGGCGTTGACCGAGATCATCTTCGCATTGCGGGCGATCACCGCTGGATCGTTCACATAGGAGACCGGATGGGCCTCCAGCCCGCGATTGCCGTCCAGGAAGTCGTAGGTGTTCTGGTCGCCCATCGAAAAGGTGAAGACGCCGACGCCGGGATGCAGGGTCTTTCGGGCGTGATCGGCCGCACCCGCCTGCATCAGTTCGACCAGGCCGGGCGTCAGCATCTCGGTATGGACGCCCAGATGGCGGTGGTCCTTCAGCGCATCGCAGACGGCGTTGGGCAGGGCGCCGATGCCCATCTGCAGCGTCGAGCCGTCCTCGACCAGATCGGCGATGGTCCGGCCGATGACCAGATCAGCCGGCTGGGGCTGGGCCATGGGCACGACCAGCAGGGGGGCGGCGTGCTCCACGATTCCCGCGACCCGCGACACATGAACGGTGCAGTCGCCGAATACGCGCGGCATGTGCGGATTGACCTCCACGATCACCGTGCGGGCCGTCTCGGACACCGGCTTGGAATAGTCGGTGTTGGCGCCGAACGAGAAGAAGCCGTCCCCATCCATCGGCGACACGGTGCAGATCAGCGTGTCCACCCCGACCTCGCGGCACAGCAGGCGCGGCGACTGCTGAAAGCCGGTGGGGATGAACTGGACCGGGTTGGGTCGGCCGGCGTCGCGCGCCCGCTGCTCAAGCCCGCGTTCGATGGCGGTGTGAAACAGGCTCCAGGGGCGGATGCGGCCCATCAGCTCGTCGCGCAGCACGGTCTGGCCGGCGATGGCGGTGCTGAGCAGATAATAGAGGTTGACGTCGTCGACCTCGCCCCGCCCGGCCCGATCGGCCAGGGCCTTCAGCAGGGCCGGCGGCTGGGAGACGCCCAGGCCCATGGCGACCTTCGCGCCCGAGGCGATCAGGGCGGCGGCCTGGTCGGGGGTCTTCAGGCGTTCGGCGTAAAGGGCGGCGGCGTCCATGGTGTTTCTCCGTATGCGCCCCTCTCGCGATCCTGTGGGGGCGTGCAGGCTTCACTATCCTGTCTCGGACGCGGCGCGGGGCCTAGACTTTGGTCGCGGCGTCGGCCCGTTCCTGCGTCTGGTGGTCCTGAAGCGCGGCGTGGCGGCCCTGTTGCACCCGGGCGATGGCGTAGGCGACCAGCCACAGGGCCATGGCCCAGGCCGCGCCCACCGCCCATCCGGCCAGCACGTCCGAGGCCCAGTGCGCGCCCAGATAGACCCGCGTCAGCCCGACCAGCAGGGCCATCAGTATCCCCACCCCCAGGACGAAGGCCTTGAACCGGCGTTTGGGAAAGGCGCGGGTCAGCATGACGGCGACCGACAGATAGAAGACGGTGGACAGGAGCGCGTGGCCCGACGGGAAGCTGGCGTTGATCGTCTCGACCGCCTGCATGGCGGCGGGCGGCCGTTCGCGCTCGAACACCGCCTTCAGCCCTTCGCTCAGCGCCACGCCGCCGGCCAGGCCCAGCACCAGCAGAAGCGACGACAGCCATTTCCTCTGGCTCAGCAGAAAGACGATCACGATCAGGGCGAACAGGCCCAGCACCGATATGCCGCCCAGCGAGGTGATGTCGGCTGCCGCCTCCTTCAGCCACCACGGCCCCCACGGCCGGCCCGGATCGTCGGCATAGGGGCGCATCAGAGCCAGGACGTGCTGGTCGAAGGCCTGGCCGTCCGCCTCGGTCATGTCGTCGGCGATCTCGATGAAGCTCAAGACCCCGCCCGCCATGACGAGCAGGGCGGTCAGGGCCGCGATCTCGGTGCGGGCGACGGTCAGGATACGTCTCAAAAAGGAACGAAGATCGGACAGGGTCATGAAGTGGCGAACGGCCAAGCTGACCGTGCGTTCCTATCACGCGTTCGTGATCCTGCTGTCGCAAGGATGCAAAAGGGTCGTGCTGGCTTGCTCGCGGGCTTTTCCACATGCCTGCGCGACTTGTCCGACCGATTCGCTCACAAACCGACCGTCAAGCCCGTTGACGGGTCATTAGGCATATGCGCCCTATATGTGGGCTCGGGGAGCGCAGAAGCCACAAGATGATGTGGTTACGGCGCAGTTGGCTCTAGGCTATTTCTGTTCAGGACGCGGATGATCATGGCTGGCGGCGAGGCATTGAAGACGACGGAATTCCAAGGCGTTGCGGGAACGCCGACGCCTGAACGCCCCCATTTGACCGTGGTGAAATCGGTTCAGGTGGACCGGTCGCGCGACGATCTGCTGACCGATTTCGGCAAGAAGACGCTGGAAGACCGCTATCTGCTGCCGGGCGAGAGCTACCAGGACATGTTCGCCCGCGTCTCGACCGCCTTCTCGGACGACGCCGACCACGCCCAGCGCCTGTACGACTACATGAGCCGCCTGTGGTTCATGCCCGCCACCCCGGTCCTGTCGAACGGCGGCGCGGATCGCGGCCTGCCGATCTCCTGCTTCCTGAACGCCGTCAGCGACAGCCTGGACGGCATCCAGAACGTCTGGAACGAGAATGTCTCCCTGGCCTCGAACGGCGGCGGCATCGGCACCTATTGGGGCGGCGTCCGGTCGATTGGCGAAAAGGTCAAGGGCGCGGGCAAGACCTCGGGCATCATCCCCTTCATCCGCGTGATGGACAGTCTGACCCTGGCGATCAGCCAAGGCTCGCTGCGTCGCGGTTCCGCCGCTGTGTACCTCGACATCCATCACCCGGAGATCGAAGAATTCCTTGAGATCCGCAAACCTTCGGGCGACTTCAACCGCAAGTCCCTGAACCTGCACCACGGCATCAACGTCACCGACGAATTCATGGAGGCGGTGAAGGTCGGCGCGACCTTCGACCTGAAATCGCCCAAGGACGGCGAAGTCCTGAAGACCGTCGATGCCCGCTCGCTGTGGACCAAGCTGCTCGACATCCGCATGCAGACGGGCGAACCCTATCTGATCTTCTCCGACACGGTGAACCGCCAGATGGCGCCGCACCAGCGCGACCTGGGCCTGAAGGTCAAACAGTCGAACCTGTGCGCCGAGATCATGCTGCACACCGGGCGCGACCACCTGGGCGTGGACCGCACCGCCGTCTGCTGCCTGTCGTCGGTCAACGCCGAGACCTTCCTGGAATGGCGCGAGGAGCCGCGCTTCGTCGAGGACCTGATGCGGTTCCTGGACAATGTGCTGGAGGACTTCATCCGCCGCGCCCCGCCCGCCATGGCCGCCGCCGTCTATTCGGCCAAGCGCGAGCGTTCGGTGGGTCTGGGCCTGATGGGCTTCCACTCCTTCCTGCAGGGTCAGGGCGTGGCCTTCGAAAGCGCCATGGCCAAGTCGTGGAACATGCGCCTGTTCAAACATCTGCGCCGCGAGGCCGACAAGGCCAGCCGCACCCTGGCCGAGGAGAAGGGTCCCTGCCTGGACGCCCAGGAGCGCGGCGTCATGGAGCGGTTCAGCCACAAGCTGGCCATCGCCCCGACCGCCTCCATCTCGATCATCTGCGGCGGCACGTCCGCCGGCATCGAGCCGATCCCGGCCAACATCTATACCCACAAGACCCTGTCGGGCTCTTTCGCGGTCAAGAACCCCTATCTGGAGCGCCTGCTCGACGAAAAGGGCATCAACACCGAGACCGTCTGGAACTCGATCCTGGAGCATGAAGGCTCGGTCCAGCACATCGACGACCTGAACGAGGACGAGAAGGGCGTGTTCAAGACCGCCTTCGAACTGGACCAGCGCTGGGTGGTCGAACTGGCCGCCGATCGCGCGCCGGAAATCTGCCAGGCCCAGTCGCTGAACCTGTTCATCCCCGGCGACGTCAACAAGTGGGACCTGCACATGCTGCACTGGTCGGCCTGGGAGCGCGGCGTGAAGTCGCTGTATTATCTGCGCTCCAAGTCGGTTCAGCGCGCGGCCTTCGCCGGCGCCGAGGACAAGGCCGAGGCGGTGATCGATCCGAACCAGCCCGACCTCTTCTCGATGCCCAAGACCGACTACGACGAGTGCCTAGCCTGCCAGTAAGGCCGACGCCCGACCCCGTGGAAAAGGCCCTGCGACCGCAGGGCCTTTTTTCGTTCTGGAACCCATCGCCGCGCATCGCCGTTGAAAAGCGACAAAACAGTGTCGAAACTCCGTTGGGCTCCTGCGTCTCTTGCTTGCAGGGGCGTCGCCAGCGGATCGGTGGGGATACCGAATGCGTTCCAAGGCGTTGATGATGGTGGGGTGCGGCGTCCTGGCTTCGGTCGGGACGGGCGCCGATGTCGCCCGCGCCCAGACCTGGGCGCCCAACGCCTTTGATACGCCTGCCGACAACACCGCCGCCCGACTGAACGATCAGACCCGTTTCCGCGTCGCGCCCGCCGCCCGGTTCGGCGGCGACATCGAACTGCCTCCCGCCTTCCAGCATGAGGACCGTTCAGGGCTGGAGGCCACCACCCGCCGCGATGTCTGGATCGACCGCGCCGCCTTCTCCGACCGCGTGACTCTGGAGACCGCCGGCCGCCTGCGCCGCGCCGACGGCTCGCCCCTGCCGGTCACCCCCATCGACCGGGCCGAACTGTCCCCCGACGCCTATGACCTGCGTTATGTGCGCGGTTTCCGGGGCGCCTATGGCCATACCCCCTCTGGCCTTGAGGTCAGTCTGACGCCCCACGCGGGCCTGGGTGTCGGCAGCGAGGGCCGCTCGGCCGAGGCGGGCGTGACGCTCAAGATCGGTGAAGGACTGGAGCGTCTGGCCCCCAACGGCGCCGAACGCTTCGGAGAGCGGGCGCGCTGGTATGTCTACGCCGCCGGTTCGGGCCGGGCCGTGGGATACAACTTCGCCCGCACCCGCGACGGCGACTATACGCGGTCCGGCTACACCCAGGACAAGGGCAGTTTCCTGGGCGACGCCTCGATCGGCGTGGCCTATCGCAAGGGCGACATGCAGACCTCGTTCGGCGTCGTCTATCGCGAGATCGACGCCGGCAAGGGCCTGCGCGGCATGAATGGCCTGGACACCGACGTCAGCGAGGGGCTGCTGGCCTTCCAGCTGTCGATCCGTCCCAGCCGCTGACGATTCCCCCCTAGCGGACCGCCGAGATCGCCACGCCCTCACGGCGGGGATCGGCCCCAGCGTCCCACCGCCCATCGCGCCAGATCGCGCCGTGCAGGCCGGATGTCTCGGTCGCGTTCGGCCGCAACGGCATCCCCGCCGCGCCCAGGGCGTCGCGGATCTGGGACGTCATCATCTGGGTGTCGGCTCCGACCATCTCGCCCCGCACCACCAGATTGGGCAGGGCGATGGCGTCCTGCATCGACAGGTTCCACTCCAGCGTCCCGACCAGCGCCTTGGCCACATAAGCCAGAATGCTGGACCCGCCGGGCGAGCCGATCGCCCCGACCAGCCGCCCCTGCCGGTCCAGGATCAGCACAGGCGTCATTGAGGACCGCGGCCGCTTGCCCGCCGCCACCGCATTGGCCGCCGGATGGCCGTCCTCGGTCGGGGTGAAGGAAAAGTCGGTCAACTGGTTGTTCAGGAAGAAGCCGTCGACCATCCGCCCATTGCCGAAAAGGCTTTCGACCGTGGTGGTCATGCTGACCGCATTCCCCCAGGCGTCGACGACGACGAAGTGGGAGGTGCCGCCCGGCTCTGCCGTCCGGTCCGCGCCGCGCGGGGGCGATCCGGTCGGCGCCCCGGCCTCGACCGGCCCGTTCACCTGGGGCGCCAGCGCCGCGCGTTCCGCCACATAGTCGGGATCCAGCAGGCCCGCGATAGGCACGCCCACGAAGTCGTTGTCGCCGACATAGCGGTCGCGATCCGCATACATCAGCCGCTGCAGCCGCCCGAACGCCACCCAGGCCTCCGGGCTCTGCGCCCCCTTGTCCAGATCGGGGGTCTTCTCCGCCATCCCCAGGAACTGCAGCAGGGCCACGCCGCTGGACGGCGGCGGCGGCACGCACACCACATAGGCCTGATAGGGCCGGCACAGGGCGTCGCGGCGCAAGGGGTGGTAACCGGCGATGTCCGCCTCGCTCAGACCGCCGGGACGCGGCCCCGCCTGCACCGTCGCCGCGATCCGGCGGCCGATCGGTCCGCCGTACAGGACGCCCGGCCCCTGGGCCGCCAGCTGCGTCACCGTTTCGGCGTAGGCGGGGTTCTTCAGCCTGTCGCCGGCCTGATAGCGCCGCCCGTCCGGCCGGGTGAAATAGGCCGTCGCCCAGCGGGTGTGCGCCTGGGGACTGTCGCCGTTGATCATGCCGGCCAGGCGCGGGCTGACCGTGAAACCGTCGCGCGCCAGGCGTTCGGCGTCTCCGAACAGGTCGCGCCAGGCCAGCTTGCCGTGATCCTTCTGCGCCATGGCCAGCATGGCCACCGCCCCCGGCGCGCCGGTCGAGCGTCCCGACAGCACCGCGTCGATGAAGGCCAAAGGCTTGCCGTTCTCATAGAACAGCTCGGGCGTCGCCGACGCCGGCGCCGTCTCGCGCCCGTCATAGGCCGTCACCGCCCCCGTCTCGGCGTCATAGGCCATCAGGAAGCCGCCGCCGGCCAGGCCCGAAGACTGCGGCTCCACCAGTCCCAGAACCGCCTGGATGGCCACCGCCGCATCCACCGCCGACCCGCCGCGCCGCAGCACCGCCATCCCCGCCTCGGCCGCCAGCGGATTGGCCGCCGCCACGAACGGTCCGTGCGCTGCGCCGCGTCTCGCCTGAACGGTCTCGGCGGCGGGCGCCGTCGCAACCGGATCGCCCGCCGTCGACGTCTGGCACCCGGCCAGGATCACGGGGATGAACAGGGCGGCCAGTCGATGACGAAGGGGGCGCATGGGGGTATCCAGGATCAGACGAAAGGGATCGAACGAACAGACGTCGTCCAACGCCTAGGCGGTCCTCGGCCTCACGCCAACCATTCGATGTGCAGAAACTGCATTCCCCCGCTTGCGTCCGGCCGATCCACCCGCTAAAGACCCGCCCTCGCCGCAAGGCAGCCGCACCCGTAGCTCAGCTGGATAGAGCACCAGACTACGAATCTGGGGGTCGGGCGTTCGAATCGCTCCGGGTGCGCCATTCCTTTTCAATGACTTAGCGGTCGATACGCGTGCTTTTTGGTCGCGTTGTTACAGTCGTTTTACACCCTTCGTTACAGTCGGCGTTCACGCCCCGTTCGAAGACCGTTTTCTCTCTGCCTTGAGCGCTACGACATTATCGACTCGGTCCTGCCCGCTGTCCGCCATGCGGCGACGCTCCGCCTGCCGGCGGTAAATCCGCGCCGCTCGTTCGGTGGTGTGTTCGAGCTGCGCCATGATTTCGGCGTCGGATGCACCTGCGTACCCCAGTTCAAGCCCTCGGGCATGGCGCAAACCATTTCAATGGGTTCTGAGCCTAGGACGGCAGGGTCATGTCTGGCGTTATGGCGTTGATCGGATGGCTTGATCGGTCTGGGCGGCGGGAAGCAGCAGTTCGAAGGTGGAGCCGCCGTGTGCGTTGAGACGGCATCTCAGCTCCCCGCCGTGGGCGGCGGCGACGGCGCGGACCACCGATAGGCCCAGGCCGGACCCCTCGCCGCCGGTGTCGCCTCGGGTGAAGGGTTCGAAAAGTCTCTGGGCCGCCGCCGGGGACAGGCCTGGCCCGACGTCGGAGACGGCGATGGCGGCGTGCTCGTCGCGCGGTTCGACCGAGACGCGCAGCAGGCCGGGCGTCGCATGTTTACGGGCGTTGTCGATCAGGGCCAGGACAGCCTGGCGAACCCGGAACGGGTCGCATTCGGCCGGCAGGCGATCCAGGGACCAGAGGATGCGGAAACCCGCCTCGGTCAGCGCCGGGTCCACCGCGCCGCGCAGGTCGCCGACCACCTCGCCCATGTCCACGGCTTCGAAACGCAGGTGAAGATGGCCGCTGTTGGCCAGGCTGACGACGCGCAGGTCTTCGATCAGCCGCGCCAACCCCTCAATCTGCTTGATGAGGCTGGCCAGAAGCGCGTCGTCCAGCTCGAACAGGCCGTCAGCCACCCCCTGAAGCCGTCCCAGCAGAATGGTGACGGGCGTGCGCAGCTCATGGGCGATGGAGGCGTTCCAGGTCGCCAGATTGTCGGCGACATTCTCAAGCCGTTCGGCCATGGCGTTGAAGTTCTCGACCATCTCGGTGGCCTCGCCCAGCGAACGGTCGTCGGCGGCGGCGCGGGCCGTCAGGTCGCCGCTTTTGATCTGACGCGCGGCGAGCGCGAGCGAGGACAATGGCCGGGCGATGCGCTTGGACAACTGCAAGGCCGCCGCCATCGACAGGGCGACGGACAGCAGGATGAAGCCCAGGGTCACCAGAATGTCGATCGGCTGCAATGACCATGCGGACAAACCCAAATAGTCCGGGTATTTGGTGAACAGCCAGCCGTAGATGAAGTAGCTGCCGACCGTGGAGATGCACAGGCCCAGCGTCGTCACGACCGACATGTAGATGGCGATGTTTCGACCCAGGCCGGATGGCGGCCTCATCGCGGGTTTTCCAATCGATAGCCGACGCCCCGGATGCCGGTCAGCAGCTGGGCCGCCCCCGCCTCGTCCAACTTCTTGCGAAGCTTGCTGAGATGGCTGTCGACGGTGCGTTCCAAGACGTCCTGACCGGGCAGGCAGGCGTCGACCAGTTCGCCTCGGGTGAAGACGCGCATGGGCTGACGCGCCATGAAGGCCAGGATGCGGAACTCGGTCAGGGTCAGGTTCAGGCGTTGCTCGTCGGCCGCCGTTCTGATTATCGCCAGGTGGCTTTCCAGGTCGATTTCGAGCGGTCCGACGCGCAGAACCCGATTGTCGCTCGCGCCCTGGCGGCGACGCAGGATGACGTGGGCGCGGGCCGCGACCTCGGCGGCGTTGAAGGGCTTGATGACATAGTCGTCGGCGCCGACCCGCAGGGCCTGCAGCTTGTCGATGTCCTGATCCAGCGCTGTGATCATCATGACGGGCGTGTCGCCGCGCCTGCGAATTTCGCTCAGCACCTCCCAGCCCGTGCGTTTGGGCATGCGAACATCGAGCAGCACCAGATCGGGCTTCAGCGCCAGATGCAGGTCCAGCGCGATCTGGCCGTCACCTGCGCGCACGGTGCGGAATCCCTCTCTCATGAGATAGGCGTCGAGCACGGCGGCGATGTCCGGCTCGTCCTCAGCGATCAATATCAAGGCGCTCATGCTGTCTCCGTCGAAGCATAGATGAGGCGTCGCGGGCGCCGCCGTCCAGCCCAACCAACGCCTATCCATGCGTCGTCCATGAATTCTCGACGCAAATCCCATGCGGCGGTGCGACGAGCCGGGCCTCAGCCATCAGGCGGATTCTTCGGAGACGATGACATGGTGCGCCATCCGCACAGAAACCTGCTGATCGGCGGGGCGGTGCTTGTCTTGCTGACCGCGTGCGGCGCTCAACAGGATCAAGGAACGCCGCCGCCGCCGACCGTCGCCGTGGCCACGGTCGAAACCGGCCCGGTCCAGTTCTCAGACAGTCTGCCGGGGCGTGTCGTGGCCTTCCGCACGGCGGAGATCCGCGCCCAGGTCGGCGGCATTGTTCAGCGCAAGCTGTTCACCGAAGGCGCGGTCGTGCGGGCGGGGCAGCCGCTGTTCCAGATCAATGCGGCGCCGTTCCGGGCCGAGGCCGACACGGCGTCGGCCGCCCTGCAACGGGCGGTGGCCGTGCGCGACCGGGCGCGTCTTCAGGTCCAGCGGCTGGAGCCGCTGCTGGCGGCGGACGCGGTCAGCCGCCAGACCTATGATAACGCCGCCGCCGAACTGGCGCAGGCCCAGGCCGATGTCGCCGCCAGCCAGGCGGCGCTGGCGCGTCGTCGTCTGGACGTCGGTTTCGCCACGGTGACCGCGCCCATCGCGGGCCGCATCGGCGCGTCGTCCATCACCGAGGGCGCACTGGTCGGAACGGCCGACGCTGCGGCCCTGGCCACCATTCATCAGATCGACCGGGTCTATGTGGACGTGCGCCAGCCGGCGTCGCGGCTGGAGGCCTTGCGCGGGGCGGGGCAGGGCTCCAGCGCCGTCGATATTCTGGACAGCGAGGGCAAGCCGACCGGAATGACGGGACGGATGTTGTTCTCGGACCTCAGCGTCGATCCGGCGACCGGCGACGTCACGGTTCGGGTTCTGGTCGACAACGCCTCGCAGCGGCTGCTGCCGGGCATGTTCGTTCGCGCACGCCTGCCGCGCGGCGCCGAACAGGTTCTGCCGCGCATCCCGCAACAGGCCGTGGTGCGGAACGGCGCCCAAGCGAGCGTCATGGTCCTGGGGGCGGACGGCAAGGCCGTATCGCGCCCGGTCCAACTGGGCGACGTGATCGAGGGCCAATATGTCGTGCTGTCCGGCCTGAGGGCGGGAGAGCGCGTGATCGTCGAAGGCCAGGATCGGGTCCAGCCGAACCAGACGGTCGTGGCCAAGCCGTGGAAGGCCCCGGCCCCGGCGGCTTCGTCCGCGCCTGCGACCTGATCCGGGAGAGACGCGATGCCCCAGTTCTTCATCCAGCGCCCCATCTTTGCGTGGGTCGTGGCCATCTTCATCATTCTGGCGGGGCTGCTGGCCCTGCCCAAACTGCCGATCGCGCGCTTCCCGGATGTCGCGCCGCCCAGCATCAGCATCTACGCCACCTATCCTGGCGCGACCCCCCAGACGATGATCGACAGCGTCATCGCGCCCATCGAGCGCGAGATGTCGAGCGTCAAGAACCTGCTCTATTTCGAAAGCTCCAGCGACACCTCGGGCACGGCCAGCATCACGGCGACCTTCCGCCCCGGCACGAACCCCGAACTGGCGCAGATCGACGTCCAGAACCGGCTCAAGAGCGTGGAGCCGCGCCTGCCGCAGGTGGTGCGCCAGAGCGGCGTCACCGTCGAGGCCGCCGATTCCGGCTTCCTGATGATGATCGCCCTGATCTCCGAAGGCGGCAAGTTCAACGCCGAACAGCTCGGCGACTATATGAGCCGCAATGTGGTCGAGGAGCTGAAACGCGTGCCGGGCGTCGGCCGGGTTCAGAACTTCGGTTCCGAGTACGCCATGCGCGTCTGGGTCGATCCCCAGAAGCTGGCGGCCTATAATATCGGCATCAGCGATGTGACGAACGCCATCGCCGCGCAGAACGCGCCGATCGCGCCGGGCCGGACCGGCGCCGATCCGACCGTCGCGGGTCAGACCGTGACCATTCCCCTGACCGCGACGGGCCAGTTGACGACGCCCGAGCAGTTCCGCGCGATCACCCTTCGGGCCGGAACCGACGGCTCGCGTCTGACCCTGGGCGATGTCGCGCGCGTCGAGCTGGGGCCGCAGACCTACGCCTTCTCGACCTATCAGGACGGCAAGCCGGCCAGCGGCATCGCCATACAGATGTCGCCCGGCGCCAATGCGGTGAAGACCGCCGCGGGCGTCCGCGCCCGCATGGATCAACTGGCGAAAGCCTTGCCCTCGGGCATGAGCTACGTCGTGCCCTATGACACCGCGCCCTTCGTGAAGGTGTCCATCGAGAAGGTGGTTCACACCCTGGTCGAGGCCATGATCCTGGTCTTCCTGGTGATGTTCCTGTTCCTGCAGAACATCCGCTACACGGTCATTCCCGCGATCGTGGCGCCCATCGCCTTGCTGGGCACGCTGGCCTTCATGCTGGTGACCGGCTTCTCCATCAATGTGCTGACCATGTTCGGCATGGTGCTGGCCATCGGCATCATCGTCGACGACGCCATCGTCGTGGTGGAGAACGTCGAACGGATCATGGCGACCGAGGGCCTGTCGCCCAAGGAGGCCACCAAGAAGGCGATGACCGAGATCACCAGCCCGGTGATCGGCATCACCCTGGTGCTGTGCGCGGTCTTCCTGCCCATGGCCATGGCGTCGGGATCGGTGGGCGCCATCTATCGCCAGTTCACCGTCTCGATGGCCGTGTCCATCCTGTTTTCGGCCTTCCTGGCCCTGTCGCTGACGCCCGCCCTGTGCGCCACGATCCTGAAGCCCGTCGCGCCCGGTCATCATGACAAGAAGGGCTTCTTCGGCTGGTTCAATCGCCAGTTCGAGCGCTTCACCCAGGGCTATTCGGCGTCGGTCACCCGTCTGCTGAAACGCACGGGACGGGCGATGGCGGTCTTCCTCGCGCTGGTCGGGGTGACGGCCTTCGCCTTCACCAAGATCCCCTCGGCCTTCCTGCCGGACGAGGATCAGGGCAGCCTGATCACCTCGATCACCCTGCCGGCCGATGCGACCGGGGCCCGCACCCTGGACGTGGTCAAGCAATACGAGGCGCACATGGCCAAACGGCCCGGCGTCAGCGACAGCTTCTCCATCATGGGCTTCGGCTTCGGCGGGTCCGGATCGAACGCGGCCATGATCTTCACCAACCTGGTCGACTGGGACAAGCGCGACGGCGCGACGGCGCAGGGCGAAGTCGCCGCCGCGACCGAGGCCATGAGCGGCGTCACCGACGGCTCCGTCATGACGCTGAACCCGCCGGCGATCGACTCGCTGGGCAACTCGTCCGGCTTCGCCATGCGCCTTCAGGCTCTTGCGGGGCAAAGCACCGAGCAACTGCTGGAGGCGCAGAACAGGTTGCTGGCCCTGGCCGCCGCCAATCCCAAACTGACCGGCGTCTATTCCGAAGGCCTGCCGCCGGGCGCCAGCGCCGAGCTGAGGATTGATCGGCCGAAGGCGGAGGCGCTGGGCGTGTCGTTCGAGGCGATCAGCAACACCATCTCGGCCGCCCTGGGCTCGTCCTACGTCAACGACTTCCCCAACAACGGACGTCTGCAACAGGTCATCGTCCAGGCCGATGCGCCCGCGCGGATGCAGGTCTCGGATGTCCTGGGCCTCTATGTCCGCAACGCCGCCGGCCGCATGGTGTCGCTGTCGGAGGTCGTGACCCCGGTCTGGACCTCCAGCCCGCAGCAGGTGGTTCGCTACAACGGTTATCCGGCGGTCCGCATCAGCGGCGGCGCGGCGGCGGGCGTGTCCAGCGGTCAGGCGATGACCGAGATGGAGAAGCTGGTCGAACAACTGCCCGCAGGCTACGCCGTCGCCTGGACCGGCCAGTCGCTTCAGGAAAAGGAAAGCGGAAGCCAGGCGCCCATGCTGCTGGCCCTGTCGATGCTGGTCGTCTTCCTGGTGCTGGCGGCCCTGTACGAAAGCTGGTCCATTCCGTTGTCGGTGATGATGGTGGTGCCGCTGGGCCTGATCGGGGCGGTGCTGGCCGTGCTGTTGCGCGATCTGCCCAATGACGTCTTCTTCAAGGTGGGTCTGATCACCCTGATCGGCCTGTCCGCCAAGAACGCCATCCTGATCGTGGAGTTCGCCCGGACGCTTCAGGCTCAGGGCATGGCCCTGGTCCCGGCGACCATCGAAGCGGCGCGTCTGCGCCTGCGTCCGATCATCATGACGTCGCTCGCCTTCACCCTGGGCGTCGTGCCCCTGATGATCGCCAGCGGGGCCAGCGCCGCCACCCAGCACGCCATCGGAACCGGCGTGTTCGGCGGGATGGTCACGGCGACTGTCCTGGCGATCTTCTTCGTGCCGGTCTTCTTCGTCTTCACCCTGACCGCGATCAGCCAGATCGCCCAGCGCATGGGACGGCTGAAGCCGCCGTCGCTCAAGAAAGCCAAGGAGGGCTGAGGGATATGAAAGCGTCAACCACCTTGGCCGTGATCGCGGCGGTCCTCTCCGTCGCCGCGTGCCAGACGACACCGAAGGCGCCGGCCGATGATGTCGTCGCGGCCCGCTATCCGCTAGCCTCGCCCGCCGACGCCGCCAATGCGGCGGACGCGGCCTGGCAGGATGTTCTGCGCGACGGACGTCTGCAGCGTCTGGTCTCGCTGGCCCTGGTCGACAGCCGCGATCTGCGGCTCGCCGTGCTGGACGCCGAGGAGGCCCGCGCCCAGCTGCGCGTCCGGCGCGCCGATCAGCTTCCGCAGGTGGAGGCCAATGCGGACATGACCCGCGGACGGGCCAGCGCCAACACCGCCCAGGGCGCCGGGGCGACGACCCAGTCGCAGTATTCGGCCGGGCTGGCGCTGACGGCGTTCGAGCTTGATCTATTCGGCCGCCTGCGCGCCCAGTCGCACAGCGCCTTCGAAACCTGGCTGGCCGCCGAGGAAGGCCGCGACGCCGCCCGCATCGTGGTGATCTCCACGGTCGCCGAGGCCTATCTGGCCGAACGCGCGGCGGACGAGCGGCTGCGTCTGACCGAGGCCACGCTTCAGGACTGGCAGGCGTCGCTGCGTCTGGCCGAACAGTTGCGCACGGCGGGCCAGAGCAGCGGTCTGGAGGTGGCGCAGGCCGAGGGTCAGGTCAGGACCGCTCAGGCGGACCGGGAGGCCGCGATCCGGGCCCGACAGGTGGCCGAAAACGCCCTGGTCCTGGCCGTCGGCGCCCCCCTGCCGACCGATCTGCCTGCGCCGATGCTGCTGGCGGACCGTCCCGTGCTGACCGAACTTCCGGCGGGGGTTCCTGCCGATCTGCTGGAACGCCGCCCCGACATTCGCCGGGCCGAGCATCAACTGGCGGCGGCCAACGCCGATGTGGCGGCGGCGCGCGCGGCCTTCTTCCCGCGCATCTCGCTCACCGGCCTGCTAGGCTTCGCCAGCGGCGATCTGGGCGACCTGTTCAAGGGCGCAAGCGACACCTGGTCGTTTGTCCCGCGGATAAGCCTGCCCATCTTCCAGGGCGGCCGCCTGAAGGGCGAGTTCGACATTGCCGAGATCCGCAGCGACAAGGCGGTCGCCACCTATGAAAAGACGGTTCAGACGGCCTTCCGCGAAGTCGCGGATGGACTGGCGGCCCGCGAGACCTATCAGCGCCAGATCGACGCCCAGGACGGCGCCGTGACGGCCGCCAAACGACGGTCCGACCTGTCGGACCTGCGGTTCCGCGCCGGGGTCGACAGTCGGCTGGAGCTGCTGGACGCCCAGCGTCAGCTCTATGCGGCCCGACTGGCTCTGGTTGACCTGCGCGCGGCCCAGGCCAGCGCCAGCGTCCAGCTCTACCGCGCGCTCGGAGGCGGTGTTACGGGACAGGCGGGCCAGGCGAATGCTTCTCGTTAGGGCGCCGCAGCATGACGGGCGAGGGCGTGCGGAGGCGCAGACTTCCGCCCGCGCCGTTCAGGAGGGATATTCTACATGATGAGGGTCTTTCGCCTGATCGCGCTGATTGAAGGCGTGACGACGATCCTGTTGTTTTTCGTCGCCATGCCTCTGAAATACCTGGCGGGCGATCCTGCCCTGGTTCCCACGACAGGCATGGCGCACGGCGTCGCCTTCATCGCCTATCTGCTGGCGATGGCGCCGGCCCTGATTGTCAGTCGCGCGGGCTTGGTCGGATGGCTGCGCACCACCCTGGCGGCCTTCATCCCCCTGGGCACCTTCATCAATGACGGCTACCTGAAGAATTTGGGACGCAGCTGAGTATCGGCTTGCCCACAAAATGTTTGTGAAAGTGAAGGCGGATCGGACATCTCGTCCACGCCTCCTGTCACCCAGTGATTAGCGCCAGGAAACGGCCGCGCCGACCCGGCTTGGATGGATGTCGCCGGACGAAAGCGATCGGGATCGAAGCCGCCGTTGAAGGCGTCTCCGATCCCTTCAAGGTTCAGAAGCGATAGGCTACGCCGACGCGAAGGTTGCGGCCGGGCAGGGGAGCGATGTCCTTCAGGAACGAGGCGTGTTCGCGCGCTTCCTCGTTGGTCAGGTTGCGCGCCTCGGCGAACAGGGTGACGTTCTGCTGGGAGAAGGGACGCACGGCCAACGCGGCGTTGATCAGCGTATAGTCGTTCGTCGGCAGTTCGAATTCGTTGGCGACCCGGTCCTGTTCGCCGACATGACGCACTTCGGCGCTGGCGTCGAAGCGGGTCGAGGTCCAGGCCAGGCGGCCGGTGACGGAATAGGGCGGAATGCGCGCCGCCGGGCCGAAATCGGTCTGGGCGTGGACGTAGTCCGCCGATCCTTCCAGCGACAATTTGCGATCGCCGTCCTGCCACAGGGCGTAGGCGCCCTCCAGCTCGAAGCCGTAGAACCGTGCGTTCGTCTGAACGAAGCGATAGACGGGGAAGGTCTCGTTCTCTTCCTCGAAGAAGAACTGTTCGCCGGTCGGCCGCTCGTCGATGAAGCCGTCGTACCAGGAATGATAGACATGCAGGTCGCCCGTGAACCGGCCGCGATCGTAGTGGGCGGTGCCTTCCAGCGTCGTGACCTTTTCGCTGTTCAGGTTCAGGTCCCCGGTCTCATAGGCGGCGGTGGCGATGTGGACGCCATTGGCGAACAGTTCGACTTCGCTGGGCGCCCGCTCGTTGTGCGCCAGGCTCAGTCCCAGGAACAGGCCGGTCGCGGGGCGCAGGAAGGCGGCGGCGGATGCCGACCAGTTGTCGAAGGTGCGGTTCACCTCGCTGGTTCCGCCGATGGGCGTGCCCGACAGCTCGCGCCGGTCATAGCGCAGACCGCCTTCGAAGCCGTGGTCGCCCCGGTCCAGGCGCTGGACGGTATAGACGCCCGCCTCGTCGATCTTGACGGTGGGCACGAAGGCCTCTTCGCCGATGGCTTCGAAGTTGCGCGACAGGGCCTGGACGCCCAGGGCGCCGTTCCAGCCGCCGCGCTGACGTTGAACCAGGTCGGCGCGCGCCTCCCAGCCGTCCGAGTTGAACACGGTGCCGGGCTGGCCCACGGCCTCGAACTCGGTGTGGGTATAGTCGGCATGGCCGTAGGATCCCCGGATCGCAGAGAAGGGGCCGTCGTCGAACCGGTATTCGCCCCGCGCGTCCCAGCGTTTCTGGTTCAGCTTGATGAAGACGGACTCCTCGGCGACCGTGCCGTATTCGCTGTCGGTGTTCTTGTAGGAGACGCCGGCGAAGCCCTTGTCGCCGATGTAGGACCCGCCGACGCCCCAGGTCTCCAGGTCGGTATAGCTGTTGGGCTGTTTGTCGCCGTCGCCACGCGCGATGCCTTCGGCCGCGGCGCGGCGAGCCGAGATGGCCGGGGCGGGGATTTCATAGTCCTTGGTCTTGCGCTTGACCCCGTCGATGTTGAAAGCGAAGTTGCCCGCCCCGACTGTGACGCGGCCGAAGGCGCTGCGGCCGTCGTCGACGCTGGAGGCCTGGGTCGAGACCACGCCTTCGACGCCGCCCTCGGGGATGGCCGTAGGGATACGGTCGTCCAGCACATTGACCACGCCGCCGATGGCCGAACCGCCATAGACCAGCGTGGCGGGACCCCGGATGATCTCGATGCGGTTCGCCTCAGCGGGGTCGGTCGCCACGGCATGGTCGGGCGATACCGAACTGGCGTCGATCAGGCCGATGCCGTTGGTCAGCACCTGGACGCGCGGCCCGCTCAGGCCCCGGATGACCGGCCGGCTGGCGCCCGGCGCGAAGTCGGTCGAGCGGACGCCCGGACGCCCGTTCAGCAGGTCGCCCAAAGAGGTGGCCGGGGCTGTGGCCAGGGTCTGCTCGTCAAGAACATCGGTGGCGATGACCGCTGCTCGCTGGCTGACGCCATAGGGAACGCCGGTGACGATGACGTCGTCGACGGCTGTCGGGGTGTTCGCGGTCGATTGCGCGGCGGCGGCGCCGGCCAGCACGGTGGAGCCGACCGCAGCCAGAAGCAGCGAACGCAGAGCGGGAGAGGAACGCATGTCGGGGACCTTCGAGAGAGGAAGGGAGCGTGTTATGAGATAACGTCACATTCGGTCAAGCCGGTCATGATCATCCCCTATCATGTGCGACCCCAAAACCACGGCGGGTCATGGTTGGCGGATCCCGTTCGGACATGACGTCCGGTTCAGTCTTCGCGAAGGGCGGCGACCGGTCGCGCCACGCTCAGACGCCATACCTCGGCGGCCGCGGCCAGGGCCGTGGCGGCGACGAGTACGGCGAAGGTGATCCCGATCGAGGATGCAAGGAAGGGAGCCCGATCGGGATAGGCGCTCAACCAGGCCCTCGCGCCCAGAACCCCGGTCGCGGCGCCGATGGCGAAGCCGATCGCAACCGGGGTGAGGATGCGGCGCGCCAGCAGGCCGCCGATCATCGCGGTCTTTGCACCGAACGCGCGCCGTACCGCTGCCTCCTTGCGCATCTGGCGGGCGCGATCGAGCGTCATGGCAAGGACGCCGATCGCCGCCGTCGCGGTCAGGACGGCCGCGAAGGCCAGGATCAGGCCGCGCAGCCGGATGAGGTCGGCGAAGGCGATGTCGACCTGATCCTGAAGGGACACCCGGTCGATGGGCTCACCGGGAAAGGCGTTGGCGACGGCCTGGTCGAGCTGCGCCTCCGAACCGCGGAGCGCCCGTGCGATAAGAAATCCAGCGGGCGCGCCGTTCTGTATAAGCGCCGTGGCGACATCGCCTTTGCGCAGCTGGCCTAGCGGCATGTCGACGATGACAGCGATGACCCGCCACGTCGTGTCTGCACGCTCCGTGCTCAACACTGCGCCTATGGCTTCGGATGGCGCGCCGAACCCGAGCCGGCGCGCTGCGGTGGCGCTGATCACCGCCGCCTGGGTCGAGGCCTCGGCGGCCGCTTGGTCGGTCGGCAAGCTTCGGGGTAGGGCGCCAGCTAGAAGCGTGGCTCCGAGGGTCTCTAGATAGCCCGGCCGCCACCCCGCCGCGGCGATCTCCATCCTTTGGCCCTCGCGGGCGACCGTCTGGCGCGACAGTCCGCCTTCGGTCGGCAGGGCGACTGCCAGTGCGATGTTCTCTCCGGCGGCCAGACGGGCGGCGGCCAGAAGGGTCGGTCCGCGAGGGTCGTCCGCCGCCAGACTCTCGGGCAGGCGGTAGGCGGTGACGCCCTGCGGTTCGAACCCAAGGCTGCTACCGGCGAGATGGTCGAGCTGGGCCGAAACGGCAACGGCGAAGACTAGGGTGGCGGCGCTGCCGCCGATCTGAAGGGTCACGAGCATCGGACGGATCCAGCCCATGCCAGGCAGCCGAACGTCGCGCGCCGAAAGAACGTCCCTCGGTCGCATCCGTCCGGTGATCCATGCCGCATAGGCGCCAGCGAGTCCCCCGGAGAGGACGGCGGCGGCGAGGATGGTCGCCAGAGTGATCGGATCCGGCCAGCGCAGAAGCGGGCGATCGATCAGTGCGCCGAAAGCGCCCGACAACAGGAAGGCCGTCGCCATGCCCAGAACGGCCGCGCAAAGCCCGGAAAGCACCGCCTGGCGGATGACCCCAAGGGCGATGCCGGCGCGGCCCGCCCCGAAGGCGCGCCGCACGGCGATGACGGGCGCCTGGGCAAGGGTCTGGGAAACGTTCAGGCTGGCGGCGTTGAGGCTGGCCACCAGGACAATGACCAAGGCGACGCCGGAGAGCAGGGCGAGCGTCCGCTGGTCGAACCGGGTCCCATCGGAACGGGCGCCAAGAGCTACGGCCTGCTCCAGGTTCCGAAAAGGGACCAGGTGATGGCCCAGCGTCAGTCCGGCGCCTGACGCCCCAGGGTTCGCCGCAAGGTAGCGGCCGAGAGCGGCCGATCCGTGTCGATCAGCGGCCGCCTCCACCCGTCTGACTGACTGTGGGCTGGGGTCGTCCAGACGAACGAGGGTCGTCGCCCCGCCGATGGTGTAGGTCAGGCTTGCACCGGCGGCGTCGGTCTGGCGCAATGAGCTCGCAGGGCCTTGGCTGGAGATGAAGGCGCGATCGTTCTGAAAGCTCGAATTCGGGTCCAATCGATCGATCACCCCGGAGACCGTATAGCCTTGGGCGCCAAGTCGCACCGTTTGCCCGACCGGGTCGGCCGCGCCGAAGATTTCGGCGGCGAGATCATGGGTGAGGACGATCCCGTCGGGCCTTCCGAGCCCAACGCCGAGCGTCGCGGCCGCGCGTCCGAAATCCAAGACGTCCAACAACTGGGGATCCGCCTCGGTTACGCTGACCCAGTAGCGTTCGCTCCCCGTTTCGAGGGTTCGGGGATCGGTGTCGCGTGCGAAGCGGGCGACCTGCAGGTCTTCGCCGACGGCGGCGCGCAGCGCCGGCGCCAAATCGGTCAGGCCGCTGGCCATCGAGAGCGGATTTTGACCACCCCTGCCGACCGCCGTAAAGTTCGGGGGTAAAGGAGACATTTCAATCGACTTGTCGCTGCATGGCGAAACGGCGCAGCTGACCGTTGAGGACAGGGGACCCGGGATGCCCGAGCATCAGCTGGAGACCGTATTCCAGCCCTTCGTGCGCCTGGAGCAATCCCGGTGCGCCGAAACAGGGGGCATCGGCCTAGGACTCGCTCTGGTGCGGGCGGTCGTGGAGAGCCACGACGGCCGCGTCGATCTGCGAAACCGGCCCCAAGGCGGGCTCACCGTCACGGTGAGTCTGCCGGCATGGTCCTCTGCAGCGGAGGCCCCGGGCCAGCCCTGACATCCAGAGGCCATCGACACGCGCATGCAGCGCTCGGCTGCAGGGGCTCGATGTGTGTCGAACTTGGGTCATCGCTTCAATGTCCCGCGCACGGGCGGAAGGGCTCGCCGATGGCGTGCTGGCCATCAAACGGGGCCTCGCGGACGCGGATTGATCTCGGAACCTTGGCCGGCATAGGCCAAGTCGGCCCTGCCGATCGTATCGTTGGCGATGCGGGATATTTTGGCGCGCCGCCGTGGCTGATCCTGAGAACTATTTCTGCTTGGTCGGCTGGGCAGGGTGCGGGCTCGCCCCCTTCTGCCCATAGCTTCTGAACCGGTCCAGGATGCGGCCCATTTCGGCCTCTTCCAGCAGGACGGGGCCGCCCAGGGCCATGGCGCCCCAGTAGACGGCGGCCTGTTCCTCGATTTCCTCGGCGATCAGCAGGGCCAGCTCCAGCCCCGGCGCCACGACGACCTGGCCGTGATTGGCCATGAGGGCGGCGTAGCGTCCTTTCAGGGTGTCGGCGACGGCGTCGGCCAGGGCCTCCGACCCGAAGGTGGCGTAGGGCGCGACGGGCACCGAGGCGCCGCCGCTGACCGCGACCATGTAATGCGCGGGGGGAATGGGCTTGTGCGCGCAGGCCAGGATGGTGGCGTGCCGCGAATGGCAGTGGACCACGGCGTTGCAGTCCGGGCGCAGGGCCAGCAGCCGCTGGTGCATCCGCCACTCGCTGGAGGGTTTCAGCGACCCAGCTGGTGTCGAACCATCGGCCTCCACCCTGACCACGGCCTCGGGCGTCATGCGGCTGGAGGGCACGCCGCTGGGCGAGACCAGCATGGCGTCGCCGAGACGGGCCGAGACATTGCCGGAGGTGCCGCGATTGAGGCCGCGCGCATCCATGGCCTGCATGACGGCCACAATGCCGACGCGCAGACGCTCTTCGTTCTCTGTGGTCATGCGGCCCTCGTCGGCAGGGTGTTCATCGCTGTCTCAACATCCTGAACGCCGGTCAGTTGTCCCAGGGTGCCGGGTCCCTGCGCGACCAGAGCGGCCGTCGCGGTGGCGAAACGACAGGCGTCGATGGCTTCGAGCCCGCGATCCAGCCCCGTCAGGAAGCCGGCGCAGAAGGCGTCGCCGCAGCTTGTCGTATCGACCGGCTTGATCTCATAGGCGGGGACGGCGACGACCGCGCCGTCCAGCACGGCGACGGCGCCGCGCGCGCCCGCCTTGATGATGCAGTTCCCGGCGCCGCAATCGATGAAGAACCGCGCCGCATCGGCCAGATCGTCATGGCCGGACAGCATGACGGCTTCGGCGGCGCTGGGCAGGAAATAGTCCACCATCGGCAGCAGGCGTCGCAACTCGTCCATCGCACCCGGCTGGGGAGAGATCAGGTCGCAGCTGACGACGGCGCCTGCCGCATTGGCGGTCTTGAGCAGTTCCGCGCCTGGGCCGCCATCCAGACGAGGCCCGCCGACGCCGCCGTAATGAAGGAACCGGGTCTGGCTGGCCGCCTCGGTCGTCGCCTCGGAAACGCCGGCGAAGAAGCCCGCGCCCATGGCGTGGAAATTGGGGCGTCCGCCCTGAGAGTTGACCGCCAGAATGGTCGTCGAGGTGGGCAGGTCAGGCAGGGTCTCTGTCAGCGACAGGTCCACGCCCTGTTCCTCCAGCGCCATGCGCACGACGCGGCCCGTCAGGTCGCCGCCGACCGCCGAGGCCAGTCGGCTTTTCAGACCAAGGGTGGCGGCGACCATGGCGGCCCCCGCCGCTGTTCCCGCCGGCGCCAGCACGATACGCTCGACCAAAGTGGTGCCCTCGTCTGTGGGCAGGGCGTCAATCGGCAGGGCGACGACATCGAGCGTCGTCAGGCCGATGCAGATCAGTCCGTTGTTCGACACGTCCCGATCCCCCTTCACAGCGGCTGAATCATCTGCAGCGCCTGATGCGCCATCTGCAGCTTGCCGACAGGCTCCAGCGGGCCCGCCGTCTTCAGCAGCTTGAAGCTCTCGTCCGCCGCCTCGAGGGTGAAGTCGATGTCCGCCTCGGTCATGGCCGCCGAGAAGAACATGTTGTGCCAGGGGTGAAAGTAGACGCCGCGACGGATCAGGGCGTTGGTCCAGAAATAGCCCTTGGCCATGTCGGCGTCGTCCTCGAACATGATCAACGGCAGCTCCGCGGGACCCGTCTGGCGCAGGCCGAAACCGTGCCGTGCAGCCGTCTCGGTCAGGCCCGCCCGCAGGCGCTGGCCCAGAGACTGGGTCTTTTCCAGATAGTCGGTTTCGCGGATCAGGCGCAGGGTCTCCAGCGCGGCGGCCATGGGCGCCGCAGAGAACCAGTAGGAGCCGGTGACATAGACGAAGGTCGCCGCGCCCTTTGCTTTTTCAGCCCCCAGCAGGGCCGAGATCGGATGGCCGTTGGCGATGGCCTTGCCCCAGGTGGACAGGTCCGGCTTCACCCCCACCAGCGACCAGCTGCAGTCACGGGCCAGACGGAAGCCTGCGCGCACATCGTCAACGATCAGCAGGGCGTCACGTTCGTCGCACAGTTCGCGCGCGCGCCGGGCATAGGCCACGGTGGGATGCTCCTGATCGACGAAGGTGTCGTGCTTGATCGGAGAGGCGAAAATGGCCGCCAGATCGTCGCCCGCCGCCGCCACGGCCGCTTCCAGGCTTTCGACGTCGTTGTAGTCATAGAAGATCTGATTGGCCCGGTCGGCCGTGGTGACGCCAAGCGGCAGGGGGGTGCACCAGGGCGCGGCCCCATGATAGGCGCCCCGCGCCCGCACGATGGTCTTCTTCTGGGTGTGATTGCGGGCGATCATCAGCGCCATGGTGGTGGCGTCGGTGCCGTTCTTGCAGAACATGGCCCAGTCGGCGTGGCTGACCTGGGCGACGAAGGCTTCGGCCAGGTCGACCATGACATCGGCGGGGCCGGTCAGGGTGTCGCCCTCGGCCATCCGCTTGACGTAGGCCTGATCGATGGACTCCACGCCATAGCCGAACAGGCTGGGGCCATACCCGCACAGGTAGTCGACGTAGCGATTGCCATCCATGTCCCAGAGATAGGCGCCTTTGCCCCTGGAGAAGAACTGGGGAAAATCGTCGGGCAGAAGGGTCACCGACTGGTGGCCGTACATTCCGCCGGGGATCACCGCCTCCGCACGTTCACGCAAGCTCCGATCCGCCGAATTGGTCCAGCTCATTTCCGCAACCCTCGATAAAATAGTCTTCACTATCTTTACCGGCGTGACGATCCGCGTCAAGACTTGGAAACACTATCAAAGACAGCCGTCAGGGAGGCTTGATCATGGCGCAGGACCAGCAGAGGCTCACCGCCGTCTTTCAGGCTCAGAAGCAGGCCGTGCTGCGCGACGGACCGCCGGACGCCGCCGTGCGCATCGACCGGCTGACCCGAGGCATCGACCTGCTGGTCGAGCATCAGGACGCTCTGTGCGACGCCATGCGGGCGGACTTCGGCGCGCGGGCGCCGGAAGCTTCGCGTCTGACGGACATCGCCGCCTCGGTCTCCGCCCTCAAGTTCGCGCGGTCGAATGTGAGGCGCTGGATGCGGCCTGAACGGGTATCGCCCACGCCGGGCCTGCTGGGCCTTCTAGGGGCCCGGGCGCGGGTGGAGATCCAGCCCAAGGGTGTCGTCGGCATCATGGCGCCGTGGAATTTTCCGGTCTTTCTGGTCTTTGCGCCACTGGCCAGCGTGCTGGCGGCGGGCAACCGCGCGTTGATCAAGCCGTCTGAACTGACGGCCAGGACCTCTGCTCTGATGCAGGACCTGATCGCGCACGCCTTCTCGCCCGAAGAAGTCGCGGTGGTGACCGGGGATGCGACGGTGGGGCAGGCGTTCTCCGCCCTGGCCTTCGATCACCTGATCTTTACGGGCGGAGGGCAGGTCGGCCGCAGCGTGATGGCGGCGGCGGCCCAGTCCCTGACGCCCGTAACGCTTGAACTGGGCGGCAAATGCCCGGCCATCCTGTCACGCACGGCGGACCTGCCGGTCGCCGCCGCTCGGATCATGAACGGCAAGACGCTGAATGCGGGACAGATCTGCCTGGCCCCGGACTATGTCCTGGCGCCGGTCGAAGCCCTGGACGCCTTCGCGGGCCATGCGGCGGCGGCGGCGGCGGCCTATTTTCCGACCATCGAGGCCAACCCGGACTATGCCTGCGTGATCGCCGACCGCCATGTGGCCCGGTTGAAGGCCTATGTGGAGGACGCCCGATCCAAGGGCGCCCGTATCATCGAGGTGCGGCCCGAAGGCGAGACTGTTCCGCCGGACAGCCGCAAGATCGCGCCCACCCTGATCTTGGGCGCCACCGAGCAGATGACGGTGATGCAGGAGGAAATATTCGGCCCCCTGCTGCCGATCATGACCTATGACCGGGTCGAAGACGCCGTCGACTATGTGAACGACCGCGACCATCCGCTGGCCCTGTATTGGTTCGGCGAGGATGCCTCAGAGCGGGATCTTGTCCTCGGTCGCACGCGCAGCGGCGGGGTGACGGTGAACGACGTCATCTTCCATGTGGCGCAGGAGCGTCTGCCGTTCGGCGGCGTCGGGCCATCGGGGTTTGGGAGCTATCATGGCCGCGACGGCTTCATGGCGTTCAGCCATCGTCGCGCGGTGTTTCAGCAGATCGCCAAGGACATCGGTCCCTTGAAGGACCTGCGGCCGCCGTTCGGTCCCGCGATCCGAAAATATCTGAACGGTCAGATCCGCCGTTAGGACGGGGTCTGCGCCCGGAGCGGACCTATCCGGCCGTTCGGGTCTCGCCGAACTGCGAATAATAGAGATAGACCATGCGGCACACTTCCTGGGTGACCATGGCCTCGTCCGTATCGGGTTGCTCCAGCACCATTTCGGTTGCGGCCATCATCAGTTCGATGGTGATCCGGGTCGCCGCGAACAGCTCGTCCGCGCTGGAGGCCGGATACTGTTTCAGCAGTCTGTCGGCCATGTTCCGGGCCACGATGTCGCGTGACGCGATGCGGATGTCCTGCAGAAGAGGCACGGCCCGCATGGCCCGCAGAATCCACACGCCGCCAGGCATGTCGCGCGTGATCTGGTTCACCTTCTCCTGGATCTGACGGTTCTTGGCGATCGCCGTGTCCATGGAGTCGGCCTCCAGGCCGCCGGCGTCCATCCAGTCGAACACCGCCTGATCCTGGGCCAGCATGAGCCGTCGCCCCAGTTCGCTCAGTATGGCGTATTTGTTCGGGAAATACCGATAAAGCGCGGGCGGCGTCAGGCCTGCGCGCTGGCATACCAGATTGGTGGACAGCCGCTCGAACCCCACCTCGGCCAACAGTTCGCCTGCAACGACCAGAATGGCCTCGAAGGTCAGCTGCGCGCGAACCTGTGAAGGCTTGAGCTTTGTCTCAAGGGAGACGGTCGGCTGGGCATCAGCACGGGGTTTGTTTCTTGTGCGGGCGCGGCTTCGGCCCGTTGGATTGGTCATCAGACGCCTGAAATGGACCCGGATCGGCCGAGGCGCCAAGGGTCGATATCGCGTAAAGCGAATGCAGGATCATATTCACCTGTGCTCTATGCGTCGAGTTGCATCTTCGCGGCAGGCGCTTTTCGCGAACGGTTCGTCATCACCGCTGCGAACATCAGGGTCGACAGGACCAGCAGGCCTGCGGAAACAAACAGGACGTTCGCGACCGGCTTGTCGCCCAGGATCAGACCCGCCGTCAGCGGTCCGAAGCTGGAGCCCAGCAACTGGGCCGCGCCAATCTGAAGGGCGGCGCGTCGCGTCGGGTCCAGTTCGATCATCAGGGCGGCGTGCAGGGGAATGGCGAACATCCACAGGAAGCCGAACAGGATCACGCAGCCTGCAAACACCATGGCTGTCGGCGCCAGACCCATGCCGATCAGGGCCAGGGCCTGAAGTCCCGCTACGCCGACCAGAATCGGGGCGGCGGGCCACCGGCCGCTTATGGCCGTGGCGGTCAGGCTGCCGACGACCTGGGCGCCCAGAGCCAGGGAAACCATCAAGCCCGCCATCTCGCCGGACAGGCCCGCTCTTCTGGCCAGGGGGTCCAGATAGACCCAGGCCGAGACGATGAAGGCCATCGAGAGAAATATGCCCGCAAGGCCAAGCGCGGGACGGATGGAAAGGGGCCCATCCGCGTCCTTGGCGGCCTTGGGCAATGGAGCCATGCGGTTTGGCCCCGTAATGGCGGCCAGTCCCGCGCCGACGGACAGGGCGGCCAGCAGAAACAGCGCTCCGTTCACCCCATGCAGAGGAATGATCCACAAGGCGAGAGCAGCGGAAACCATCATCTGCGCCAGGGTCTGCGCGGTTGCGAACACTCCGGCCCATCGCTCGGCGGACCTGGACCGAACGATCATGCTGATGGCCGCCCACAGCATCAGGCCTTCGAACACGCCCGAGACCGCGCGATCCGCCGCCAGCCATATGGAGGACAGGCTCAGCCCCGCCAGGGTGATGACGCCATGCCCCACGCAGGCCAGGCCGACCTTGATGCGCATGTGCGTGGGTTTCAGGAAAGCCGCCGCCAGGCTGGTGGTGATGCCCAGAGCGAGCAGTTCGCCCATGGCGGCCAGGCCGATCTCGGCTTCGGACAACCGCCCCTCGTGCGCCCAGCCCCCCAGAATCAAGGGCTGAAGGCCCGCGATCAGAAGCGCGACCACCCCGATCATCAGGCAGGTCGTCTGCTGCGGCAGGCCCATATCCCCGTTTTCGCCCGCTTTCGTCCTCATCCGCCATCGCCCCCGCTGGCTGTGTAATCAGATCAATAGTTGTATTTCAGGAAGACGCCGATGCTGCGCGGACGGTTATAGTTGAGCAAGTCCATGCCAAGGCTGTCGATCGCCGAAATATTGACGATCCAGTCTTCGTCGAAGACATTTCGGGCGAAGACACCGGCCTCGATGCCGCTTGACCCTGAACGCCAGCTGACTTGAAGGCCCGTATTCCAGACCGCGTCTTGCGACAGGCGTTCGCGGTTGGAGTTGTCGAAATAGATTTTGGACGAATAGCTGGTGTCGATATTGGCGATTATATCTCCGCCCGAGGGCAGCGGCCAGGTGTAGGCGACCGACGCATTCAGCGTCGCCTTCGGCGACTGAGGCAGGGTATGACCGCTGTAGTCCTCGCCTTCAGAGATGAACTCGTCATATTTGGCGTGCAGCAGCGATAGACCGACGCTGATGTCCAGGTTGTCGATGGGCGTGACGCTGCCTTCGATTTCGGCGCCATAGACGGTGGAGTCACCGGCGTTGTCGAGCACCAGAACGGTCAGGCCGTTGCGGAGCACCTGCGCAAAGACCTGCTGATCCTTGTAGGCGTAATAGAAGGCCGAGGTGTTCAGACGCACCCTGCGATCCCAGAACTGACCTTTGTAGCCGACTTCATAGGCGTCGAGCTGCTCGTTATCATAGGGCTGCAGTTGTTCGACCGAAGTGGCCAGGCCGCCGAAGAAGCCTCCGCTTTTGAAGCCGCGGTTGTAGGTCGCATAGATGTTGGCTTCGGGGCTGAGTTCATAGCGCAGGCCCAGACGCCCGGACCAGGCCGAGAAGGTCTTGCTGTCCTTGTAGGTCAGGATGGTGGCCAGGCCGCGGTCGATCTCGCTGCGATAGTCGAAATTCCGGTCATCGGACGACCAGCGCAGACCCGCCGTCGCGATCAGGCGATCCGTCAGCTTATAGTCCGCCTGACCGAACAGGGCGTAGCTCTTGGTCTTTTGCGTATAGGGGTTTCCGAACTCGCCGACGCTGTTTTCCGGACTGAAGCCGGTTGGATTTTCTGGCGAGATGAACAGCGGGCGCAGATCGCGAAGCACGTCCTGGGTCGCGCTGTCCTTGATGGTTTCGTCCATGAAATAGGCGCCGACGACCCATTTCAGTTTCGCGGCCGGGTCGTTGCTCTGCAGGCGCAGTTCCTGACTGAAGGATTCGGCCTGAGATCGGTAATTGATCTCGATCATCCGCAGAGGATTGGAATCGGTATTCTCGAACGCATTTCGCTTGGCGTTCTGATAGGCGGAGATGGCCACCAGATCGACATTGCCCAAGGTCCAGTCGATCTGCACCGAGGCGCCGTTCAGACGCACCTTGTCCTTGCCTGTGGCCGCGCCATAGTCTCCCGCGCGAATGTCGTTGTCTGTGTCGACGTAGCCCAGCAAGTCCGTACAGAGGCCGCTTGAATAGGCGCTGGACAGACACAGTCCGTCGGGGCCGGTGACTGCCGCCGTCGTCGGGAACAGCGCGCGATGCTGGGCGGCGGTCGCATCGCCATGGTTTTCGAAATGATTGACCGAAGCCAGGATGCTGAAGTCGGCGCGGGGCGTGTAGAGCAGCGAAAACCGTCCGCCATAATATTCTATGGCGTTCACATCCCTGTCCGTGACGCGGTCGTGGGTGGCGCCGTCGCTGGCCACATATTGGCCTGCCGCCCGGAAGGCCAGCACGTCCTTGATGATCGGGCCGCCGACGCCGCCCTGAAGGTTTACGGCATTGTCCGAGGCGTATTCGACCCGACCGTCGCCGGCCCATTCGAAGCTCGGCCGCTTGGTTGTTATGTTGATGGCGCCGCCGTTGGTGTTGCGTCCGTACAGCGTTCCCTGGGGACCGCGCAGAACTTCGAGCTGGGCCAGATCATAGAAGCCCGCCATCTGAGCCAGCGGCGAGCCGATATAGACCCCGTCCACATAGATGCCGACGCCGCTGGACGCATTCGGATTGAAATCGCTCAGGCCCACGCCGCGAATGAATATCTTGGGGCTGGCGGCGGCGTCGCCGTTTGAAACCCGCAGCCCGGGCGCCAGGTTGTTCAGAGCGGCGACGTTGCCGACCCCTTTGTTTTCAAGCGTTTCGGCGCCCAGCACGCTGATGGAGACGGGCACGTCCTGAAGACGCTCCGAGCGCTTCTGCGCCGTGACGACGATGTCGTCGACGGTCGAAGGCGAAGCGGCTGGCGGTTCGGACTGGGCGGCGGCGGCGCCTGCCAGAACGGAGGCGATGGATACGGTCGTCAGGAAAATGGTCTTCACGGCTAGAATCCCCGAACTGGCCTTGCGAAGGTTGCGTGACAATCGTCCGAACTTAAATAAGATAGTCAATACTATTTTTTACGGGCCGGCATGAATTCTTGGAAATCGTGTCGGGCCGGGAGTTCAATCGGCCTGGCTTCTGCGGCGCGTCGGTGATGTCGAATTATCGAGTTGGAAACGTTTGACAACCATCAAACGATAATCTTCACTATCATATCGTCACGATGGGGGATCGACTGATGAACGCCTTTTATACGGATCGACTAAGCATCCGACCCGGCGAAGTTTTTCAGGTTCACGCCAGCGCCAAGGGGCCTTGCGTGCTGGAAATCGCCAGGGTCGGGCGAGAACGCGTCGTCGTTCAAACCCTGGTCGATGTTCAAACAGAAGAACACCCTGTTCCGGCCGATGCGGACGCCAAGGGATGCGGCTGGCCGTCATGCCTGTCGGTGACGGTCGGGAACTGGCCCACCGGCTATTACGATCTGCTTTTGACCGATGCCGATGGGCAGACGTCGCGACATTTCGTCTGTGTCCGCCCCCCCGCCGGCGAGCCGAAGAGCCGGGCGGCGATCATTCTGACGACCAATACCTATCACGCCTATAATTGGTGGGGCGGCGCCAACGCCTATAGTGATGTCACCGCCTTGATGACGGGACGGAAATCATTCGCCGACGCCATGGACGGCGCCATAGGGGTGCTGTCCACCCAGCGTCCGTTCACGCCTCTGATCGTCGGTGCGCCCGAGGATGCGCCCCGTCTGATCAATCTGCGCAAGCGGGGTTTGAAAGAGCAGCCTTTCGCCGCCGATTTCGAATGGATCATGGCGCACGGCTGTTCGCCCTACGACGGCTCCGCCGGCTTCCTGAACAAATGGGAGCATCGTTTCGCCGCCTGGGCCGAGGCGGAAGGCTATGCGCTGGATTACCACACCGACTATGATCTCGACGTCGAGGACGACGTCCTGAAGGATTACAGCTGCGCCCTGTTCGTCGGACACAGCGAATACTGGTCCGGGCGCGAACGCGAGCAGGTTGAACGGTTTGTCGACGCCGGCGGCGGTCTGGCTGTCCTGTCGGGCAACACCTGTTTCTGGAAGGTGCGCTGGGACGATGAGGGCAAGACCTACGTCAACAAGAAATGGCGTGGGTTCGAAGCGTCCGAAGATCGTGACAACCCCGCCGACGCCACGCACCTGTGGTCGCACCCGGACTTCGCCCGACCAGAGGCCGAGCTGACGGGGCTGAGCTTCGTGTTCGGCGGGTATCACCGGCTTGGCATGTGCGCGTCGCGCGGCCAGGCGGGCTTCACCATCTACGATGACCGGCATTGGGCGCTGGAAGACACCGATCTGTTCTATGGCGACGTCATCGGCGATGAAGCTCCATTGGTGGGCTATGAAAGCGATGGCTGCCGATTCCAGTTCGATGAGAACGGCCTGCCCCGCGCCACCCCCATGCTGGGCGTGCCCGAGAATCTGGAGATCATCGGTCTGGTCCCCTGCGCCTTTGGTGAAGAGGCGGGACGGGGCTACGCCCCGATCATCCCACCTGAAAAGCTCGATGTGATCGCCAAGGTCGTCTACGGCGACGACACGCCGGAATCCCAGGCCCGGGTTCTCAAGGGCCATGCGGTGCTGGCCAGTTTCAAGCGCGGCGCGGGCGAGGTGTTCAACACCGGCACGACGGAATGGGCGCACGGTCTGGCGTCTGGCGATCCCTATCTGGCCCAGATCACGCGCAACGTCCTGACCCGTTTCGGCGTCACGCCGGAAAAGACCGCATGATGACGCGCGGTCCAGCATCCCGCCTTCCGTCACGACATTCTGCTGAGGCATCAGCCGGAAAGACAGCTCTATGAGTGGCGCTGTCGATGCCCCCGATGTCGCCGCCGCCGGTTCTGAGGGACACGGCTCGCGTCTGGGCCTCAGCGCCTGGGCCTGGTCGCTGTATCAGGCCGCGCGCGACCCCTATATCATCCTGATCGGCACCTATGTCTTCGTGCCCTATTTCGCCACGGCGGTGGTCGGGGACGCGGTGCGCGGCCAGTCGGTCGTCGCGGGCTTCAGTCTTGTGTCGAACCTGTTTGTCGCGCTGACCGCACCCTTCCTGGGCGCTGCGGTGGATCAGATGGGGGCGCGCAAGCCGTGGATGCTGGCGCTGACATTGATGACGGCGCCCCTGATCATGGGGCTGTGGCTTCTGACCCCTGCCGGAACGCCTGGACTGGGGGTCATGGCCGGCGTCGTGATGCTGACCCTGATCGCGATCCTGCTGTCCTATGCGGATGTCTTCTACAATGCGATGCTGATGAGCGCGGCGCGGCCGTCGGAGCAGCCTGCCGCGTCGGGCCTGGCCTTCTCGCTCGGCAACGCCACGGCGATCGTCATGCTGGTCGCGGTGCTGGCCTTGTTTGTCCTGCCGGGACAGCCGGGGTGGTCGATCCTGCCGTTGCAGCCCTTGTTTGGACTCGACGCCGCACTGCGGGAGCCGGAACGCATCACGGGACCGATCGTCGGCCTGTTCCTGCTGTTGGGCGCCGTGCCGCTGTTTCTGTTCGCGCGAGACGTCAAACCCACCGGCGCGCCTCTGCTGAAGGCGTTCAGCGATGGGGCCAGACATCTGACGGGCCTGGTGCGGTCGGCCCGCGTGCCGCGCGATGTCGGCGTCTATCTGCTGGCGCGGATGTTCTACATCGACGGCAAGATGGCGCTGCTGGTGTTCGGCGGCGTCTATGCGGCGGGCGTCATGGGCTGGGGCGTGACGGAGCTTCTGGCCCTGGGCCTGATCGCCTGCGTCGCCGGCGTGCTTGGCGGGGTTTTCGGCGGCTGGCTGGACAATCTGCTGGGACCGCGAGGCGCCTTCAAGCTGGAGATCTGGGTGACGATCCTGGCCCTGATCGCCCAGATCACGACTTCGCCGTCGCGTCTCCTGTTCTTCTTTCCCGCGGACGATCTGCGTCTTTGGGACGGACTGTTCGGTTCGGCGCCAGAGGTCGTCTATCTGCTGGCCGTAATCGTCGTGTCGGTGTTCGGCACAGCGTCCTGGGCGTCGTCACGCACCCTGATGACCCGTCTGACGCCGCCGCAGGAAGCCGGAACCTTCTTTGGCCTGTTCGCGCTGTCGCAGACCGCGACCATGTGGCTGGGGCCGCTGTTGGTCGACGCCTTCACCCGGACCTTCCACAGCCAACAGGCGGGCTTTGCGCCCATCGTCATCCTGATGGTCGTCGGCCTGGTCCTGCTGCACTTCGTGCGGGGCGGAGGCCGCCTGACGCGCGCCCTTCCGGCTTCCCCGATTTGAGTGAGAGGCTGTTCATCAAGGAGACGGACCTAACCTGGGGGACGGCGCGAAACAGCCAATAAGCGCAGGTTCAACCAGGCGTAGATCAACGCGGTGTTGTGCGGGCAGGAGGTCGGAAGCCCGGCGACGACGTCGAGATCGACGGCGCCGACGACCACCAGCACGATCAGCGCAGCCAAGCTCAAGCTTCTTCGCTTGCAAATGGGTCTCAATAGCGACAGAGGAAGCGCCTCCCCTGTCCTTCGTTTGTCGAGCGCCCATGTCCCGTAAGGTTTCCCTATCGTCCGCCCTGGCGCCGTTGGGGGCTGTCGCCGTGTTGGCTGCGCCTGCCGCAGCTCTGGCGCAGGCGCAACCGGGGGCGGAGGGGGCGAGCCAGGACGACCTGGGCGAAATCGTCGTGACGGCCAACCGGTCGACCGATGGGCTGGTCGCGCCGAGCCACCCGATCACCCGCCTGGACCGCGAGACGGTGGAGGCGGGCCGCGCCGTGTCGGACACCCTGTCGGGCGTGCTGGCCAAGGCCGTGCCGGGTCTGGCGGATTCCAGCCGCACGATCACCGACTATGGTCAGTCGCTGCGGGGACGCGGCGCGCTCCTGCTGGTGGACGGGGTCCCCTACAACACCAACCGCGACAGCGCCCGCAATCTGATCAGCGTCGATCCGGCCAATATCCAGCGGGTTGAGGTTCTGCGCGGCGGCAGCGCCCTTTACGGCAGCGGCGCCACGGGCGGCATCATCTCGATCAACACCCGCCCCGCCGGCGGGCCGTTCCGGGCTGAGACGATGGTGACCGGGATCACCTCGCTGTCGCACCCTTCGTCTGACGGGCTGAGCGGCCGGGTGCAGCAGTTCGTGTCCGGCGCCGCCGGCGGCTTCGACTTCGCCGCAAATGCGGGCTGGCAACATATCGGCGCCGGTTTCGACGCCAAGGGCGATCGACGTGCGCCCGAACCCAGCCAAGGCGACCTGTTCGACAGCACGGTCTGGAGCCTGGGCGGCAAGCTCGGTCGCCGCGTGGGGGACGACGGCTATCTGCAAGGGTCGCTGAGCTGGTATCAGGCGCATCAGGACACCGACTATGCGGCCGACCCGGCGCCCGGCCGACTGCCGGCGGGCGCCGCCATCGCCCGGCCGCTGAAGGGCCTGCAACTGGCCGACCAGAACCAGATCGAGAGCAAGGTCGCCACCCTGGCCTACCGCGACCGGGATGTGTTCGGCAGCGACGTCAGCGTGCTGGCCTATTACCGCGACCTGTTCACCCGGTTCACGCCGTTCGATGCGCGCGGCGTGGCGACGCGAGGCCGCAATGTCGATCAGGTGTTCCAGAACACCACGGTCGCGGGAGGGCGGCTGACGATCAAGACGCCGCTTGGCCAGCGCACAGCCCTGACCTGGGGCGGCGACGTGAACCACGAGGTCAGCGACATGCCGTTGGATGTGTTCGATCCAGCCGCCTACGACGCCAGCGGCGGCCTGGTGTTCAATCGTCTGCGCACCCTGATCTACATGCCGGAACTGACCACCCGGACCGAGGGCGCTTTCGCCCAGGTGCAGCACCGGCTGACCGATCGGATCGGCGTCGAGGCTGGCGTCCGCTACGACCGGGCCAAGGCGTCGTTCGACAGTTTCACGCCCCTGTCGCAGTCGCAGTCGGCGGCGCCCTTCGTGGTCCAGGGCGGCGCGATCGATTTCGACGCCTGGACCTTCAACGCCGGGACGACATGGGAGCCGGTCGACGGCCACGAACTGTACGCCAGCTTCTCGCAGGGCTTCCAACTGCCGGACATCGGCCTGCAACTGCGCAACGCCGGCGCAGGGTTCAGCATCGACAACTCCGACCTGCAGCCGGTCAAGATCGACAGCTATGAGGCGGGCTGGCGCGGTCGGTTCGACCAGGTTTCGGCGTCGTTCGCCGCCTTCCGAACCACGTCCGATTTCGGCGACGTCCAGAGCTTCAACAACGGTCTGATCCTGCTGCGGACCGCCGAGCGGATCAACGGCGTCGAGGCGACCGTGGATTATGGCGCGGCGCAGGACGTCTGGCGCTTCGGCGGCACGGCGACCTATCTCAGCGGCCATGAGAAGGGGGCGGCCGCCGTCCGATCCCAGGACATGACCGGCTATCGCATTCCGCCGCTGAAGCTGACGGCCTATGTGACCTATGCGCCGAACGCGGTCTGGGACGTGCGGCTTCAGGGGCTGCACTCGGCGGGACACGACTATCGCCTGAACGGCGTGGCCAGCTTCGGGCGGCGCGAGGTCAAGGACTATACGGTCGTCGACCTGATCGGCCGCTATCGCCTGTCCGCGCGCGACCAGTTGACCGTCGGCGTCGAGAACCTGCTGAACAGCCAGTATCTGCCGGTCTACAGCCAGCTTCTGCGCGGCAACACCAACACCAGCCGCGTGCCGGCGAACGGCGCGACGTTGAGCGTGTCGCTGAAGCGCGTCTGGTGAGCCGGGCGCGCGGTCGTCCCGGAGGAGCGCAACGTTTCGACGTCATGCGCCTGCTGGACGGCCTGCATCGGTGGAGCGGCGGACTGATCGGCCTGCTGCTGGTGGTGATCGGGTTCAGCGGCCTGACGCTGGTGCACAAGGACGCCTGGCTTCGTGCGACCCTGCCGCACGCCGCCGATGCCCGGTCGACGGACGCAGGGCGCACCGTCAGCGCCATGACGGCGATCTTTTCCGACCCGCGCGCGACCAGCGTCATTCTGGCCAGTCCGTCCTTGAGCGTGCACCGCGTCACCTATGGCGATGTGGGCCACGGCGCCTATGTCGACCAGACCGGCCGGGTGGTGACGCGCTGGGACAGCAAATGGGCGCGGCCAGAGGTCTGGCTGTTCGACCTGCATCACTATCTGCTGGCGGGCGACGTCGGAAAGACGGTCGCCGGGTTCGCCGGACTGACGGGGATCGGTTTCGTGGTCACCGGGGTCATCCTGTGGTGGCGGACGCGCCGGTCATTCGAGTGGCGCCTGTGGCCGCGCGCCTGGACCCGGTTCGGCATCCTGCGTCACCACCGCGATCTGGGGGTGCTGGCCGCGCCGCTGCTGATCGTGACCTTCGCGACCGGGGCGATGATGACGCTCAAGCCCATCGAGGCCGCCGTGCTGTCGTTGTTCTCGTCCAGGGCGGATCTGGCCGCCGCCGTCGCCATTCCTGCGCGCAAAGGCGGCGCCTATGTTCCCGGCGGCGCCGACTGGGCCCGTATCCTGCAAACGGCGGGGCGACGCTTTCCGGACGCGCAGGTTCGGGTGATCACCGTCCCCTCCAAACCCGGCGCACTGATCGCCGTGCGACTGCGCCAAAGCGGCGAGCCGACGCCCAACGGCCGCACCTTCCTGTGGTTCGACCCGGCCGACGGCGCCCTGGTCGGCGTGCGCGACGCCCGGGCCCTGCCTACGGGCGCCCGGATCGCGGCCTACGAATACCCCATCCATTCCGGCAAGATCGGCGGCTGGTTCTGGATCGGCGCCATCACCCTGTCCGGCCTGGCGCTGATCACGCTGGGCGGCTTCGGCGTATACACCTTCTGGTTCAACCGCCGGTCGCCTCGGAAGCCTGTCAGAAGGCGCGTCAACCAGGCGTAAAAACGCCTGCCTCCACGCCAAATTGTCCGCCGAGCGGATGCGCCGCCAGACCGAAGCTTTGCAGCTATGGCGAGCGCGGGGCGGTTCATATCGCAGCGTCATATCATTCATCATCGGAGAAACAGTCTCTTAACCAGCAAGGAATACAACTACTGAGTGTTTCTAAAGGAATATGCCGATGTATCGCGCCATTCTGGAAGGACGACGGGAGCGGGCGCGCGAAGGCGCCGCGGCGGTTGAGTTCGCCCTGGTGGGGCCGATCCTGATACTACTGCTGATCGGCATCGTGGTTTATGGCGGCTGGTTCCTGACGGCGCAGACGGTTCAGGCGGTGGCGTCAGAGGGGGCGCGGGCCGCGATCGGCGGGCTGGACGCCGTCGAGCGTGAGGCGCTGGTGCGAAGCGAAGTGACGGGGGCGGTGCGCGGCGTCGCCCTGAACCCCGACCGCACCACGATCCTGGTGACGGAAGAGGCCGGCCGGCTGCGTGTCGTCGTGGCCTATGACTCCAGCGACACTCCCCTGATGCTGATGGGCGGCATGCTGCCCCGGCCGCCGGCGGTCATCCGCCGCGTCGCCGTGATCCAGGTCGGCGATCCGTCATGACCGGCCTGGCCGCCCGTTTGGCTCAGGATCGGCGCGGCGCGGTCGCGGTGATGGCGGCGGTCGCGGGCGGACTTCTGTGTTTGGTCACCGCCGCCGTCATCGATCTGGGGGTTCTGGTGCTGCACACCCGCCGGGTGCAGGGGGCGGCGGATCTGGCGGCCCTGTCGGCGGTGCGGGTTCTGGATCGGGGCGAGGTCGCGGCGCGCAGCGCGGCGGACCGGACGGTTCAGGCCAATGTCGCGCCCGAGGCGGTGGTGTCGGTGACCACCACCCTCGGCGTCTATACGCCCGATCCCAAGACCGCGCGCGACCAGCGTTTCCAGCCGGGCGGCGCGGCGAACGCCGCACGGGTGGAGGCGACCAGCCCCGCGCCGATGTTCTTCGTTCCCCTGCTGCTGGGCCGCAACAAGGTCGTCGTCACGCGTCGCGCCGTAGCCGCGCGCATAGGCGGCGCCCCGCCCAAGGCCATGATCGCCATCGGTTCGCGTCTGGCGCGCCTGGACGGCGGCGTGGCGAACCAGCTGCTGAGCGGCCTGACCGGCTCCAAGGTCTCGCTCAGCGTGATGGATTATCGGCGACTGATCGACCTGGACGTCAATCTGCTGGGCTTCTTCGACGCCCTGGCGATCGACCTGGGGGTTGATGTGGGCGACTACGACCGGCTGCTGGCGACCCAGGTCGATGCGGGCCGGGCGTTGAAGATTCTGGAGCGGCTGGCCGGCGGGGAGGACGGCGGGGCGCTGGGTCGACTGGCTTCGGCCTCGGCGGGAGTGAAGGTCCGCCTGGGCGACCTGATCGGCGTGGACGTCCAGGCGCCGGACGGCGTTCGCCAGGGGCTGGACGCCTCGGTCTCGGCCATGGACCTGATCATGGCCATGCTGGAGGTTGGCGGCGGCCAGCGCCAGATCGCCCTGGACCTGGGCGTGCAGGCCGGTTTGGCCGACCTGCGGACCACGCTGGCCATCGGCGAGCGCCCCAATCGTTCTCCGTGGCTGACGGTGACGGCCAACGGCCAGCCGGTGATCCGCACGGCCCAGGCGCGCCTGTATGTCCGTGCACGGACGGCTCAATCCTTGTCGAGTCTGGCGCAGGTCGAACTGCCGATCCTGGTTGAACTGGCGGCGTCGGAGGCGCGGCTTAAATCCCTGACGTGCAATCCGGCGCGGGCCGTGGAGGTCGATGTGCGTCCCGGTCTGGCCCGCGCCGTCATCGGCGTGGTGGACGAAACGCGGTTGCACGATTTCAAGACGCCGCTGTCGCCCAAACCGGCGACCCTGCTGTCAGTGTTGGGCCTGGTCTCCGTCACCGCCAAGGCGGATGTTGAGGTGGCCGACGTCGGCTTCCGGCCCCTGCGCTTCGACGCCGCCGACATCCAGGCGCAGCGGATCAAGGTCATGACGTCGCGCAGCCTGGCCAGCGGCCTGGTTTCCAGCCTGTTGGAGCGGCTTGAATTGACGGTGCTGGGGCTGGACCTCGGCGATCTGACCCGGGCCCTGGGTCAGTTGCTGGCGCCGCTGGGTCCGGTTCTGGATGGGGTGCTGAACCCGGTCCTCGACCTCTTGGGTCTGAAACTGGGCGAGGCGGACGTCGTCGTCCACGGCCTGTCCTGCCCCGATCAGCAGAAATCCACGCCGCGCCTGGTCGGCTGAGACCGGGTTTTCGAAACGAATTTTAGCCGCGCGCGGGACGCAGGCCCTCGGCCGAGGCCTGCTGCAACGCCGGACGCTTCTGGCCGCCCGAGGCGATGATGCGGTCGATGCGGCTCTTTTCAGCGCGGAAGGCGGCCAGATCGGCGCCGGCCAGCTCGGTGCCTTCCTGGGTGCGTACGCCCGCCGGATTGATCCGCTGGCCCCCGCGCCACAGCTCATAGTGCAGGTGCGGCCCGGTGGAGGCGCCGGTCGAGCCGACATAGGCCACGATCTGGCCCTGGCTGACCCGCTGGCCGGCGCGGATGCCCGAGCCGTAGCGCGACAGGTGGCCGTAACCGCTTTCCAGCCCGTTGTTGTGGCGGATGCGAAGCCAGTTGCCATAGCCGCCCCAGCGCCGCGCCTCGACCACCACCCCGTCGGCGGGCGCCACGACCGGCGTGCCGGTGGTGGCGGCGAAGTCGATGCCCTGGTGCATCTTCTTGTAGCCCGAGATCGGATGGGTGCGGAAACCGAAGCTCGACGACACCCGGCGGAAGCTCTGCAGGGGCGTGCGCATCATCGCCGAGCGCAGGTTCTTGCCGTTGGCGTCGAAGAACTGCGGCTCCTTGGCGCCCGCTGGCGTGAAGCGATAGAAGGTCACGCCGCGCAGTTCGGCGTACATCAGGTCGCCGACATTGACGGTGCGGCCGGCCTCGGTCACGTCGCGGTCGAAGACCATGGTGAATTCGTCGGTGGCGCGGATGTCGCGCTGCATGTCGAACTTGGTGGCGAACAGGCGGCTGGCCGAGCGAACGATGGAGGCGGTGGCGCCCAGTTCGCGGGCGCTGGCCGACAGGCTGCGCTCCACGTCGCCCTTCAGCACCACCGTCTCGTGGGTGACCTTTTCCTCCAGCGAGCGCAGGCGCAGCGCGCCGTCGAAGCTGCGCGAGACGGTCAGCTGGCTGGCCGGGCCGGTGCGCATGGTCAGGCCGATCAGGCGGGCGTCGCCCCGGCCGTCGCGGGGGCGGGCGATGGCGGTCTCGAACTTCAGACCGGCGCGCAGGTCGGCCAGGTCGAAGGCGTTGGCGACGGTGGCGGCGACGGCGCTGGCTTCCTCGGGGGCGACCCCGGTGCGGCGCACGGCCTGTTCGAAGGTCTCGCCGCGACGAATCTGGACGGGAACGGCTTCCGGGGCGGTCAGGCCGGCGGGGGCGTTGGCGGCGGCGAAGGCCTTGGCTTCCATGGCGGCCATCTGGGCCGAGCTCATGGCGGGAACTTCTTCGGCCTGGGCGGGTTGATAGGCTCTGCCCGCGATCATCGCCACGGAGATCGCGGCTGCGGCGGTAAGCGCGTGCGGCGCCAGGCGCATAGGCTGGCGGCGTGGGTCGAACTGAGCCATCGGTCCCCGTCGTATTGCGACGCCAAGCGGCGCCAAAGCTTTACTCGTTCTCGAAGTTCGCGCCCATCGCCCGTGGCGCGAAAGGCGGTCCTATAGCCTGCTCGACTCATTTTGGGAAGCAGACTGTTACAAAGCGTTAACGCGGCGCTTACCCTGTTCGGATCCGGCGGGTGGCAGCAGACGTCGCCGCGCCCCTTTCTCGCCCAGCTTGGCGGCCATGCATCCGCGGCTTTCGACCCATGGTCGTGCTTTGATCTTGTGCTTCAGGTCAGGATGACGAAGGTGGTCGCAACGCCTTATCAAAAGCTGCCGATCGACCCGTTTGACCGACGCCACCGCATCCTCCGCCGTTCCTTCGCCCAAGCCGGGACCAAAGCCCGGGTCCGGACCGCGACGTCCGCGCCGGGCCGTGCGCGTCGCCGCGACGGTCGCGTTGATCCTGATCCTGCTGATCGGCGTGGCGGCGGTTCTGCTGTATCTTAACCGGCGGGCGGTGGCGCGCGACGTGCTGGTGGGCTGGCTGGACCAGCGCGGCATCCCCGCCGATGTCGAGGTCGAGCGGGTCGAGCTGGACGGCTTTGTCGGCCGTATCCGCATCGGCGATCCGAACAATCCCGACGTGACGGTGGAGCGGGCCGAGGTCGACTACGCCGTCGCCATGCCCTGGTCCAGGTCGGGCCTGGGCGTCGCCCCCAGCCGCATCCGTCTGGTCCGCCCCGTGGTCCGCGCCAGCTGGAAGGGCGGCAAGCTGTCCCTGGGGTCGCTGGATCCCTTGGTGAAAGAGTTCACGGGCGGTCCGCCGCGTCCGGATTCCCGAGGGCCCCTGGTGATCGTCGAGGGCGGGCGCGGACGGCTGTCGACCGAATACGGAACCATCGACCTATTGGCCGACGCGCGGGTCGACGACGGCAAGCTGATGCGTCTGGCCGCCCGCCTGCCGAACGGCGCGCTCAAGAGCGGCGATGTCGAGGCGTCGGGTCTGGCCGCCGCCCTGGACCTGACCACCACGGGCGACCGCGTGGCCGTGCAGCTGAACGCGACCGCCGACCGGTTCCGAACCCCGGCCGCGCAGGGGCAGGGGGCCGCCCTGACCCTGACCGGCGACCTGCCCTATCCGGACCTGAAGACGCGGCGCGGCGACGGGCGCGCGGTGCTTGACGCGCATCTGACCGGCGATGTCCTGGGCGCGCCGTCCGCCCGGGCGCGCGGCGCCGAATTGACCGCGCGGTTCGACGGGGTGGTGTCCGGCTGGATCGAGACCTTCCGTCTGGACGGCGCCGCCGACGCCCGCCTGACCGCCCGCGCGGTCGAGGGGGCCGACCTTGCCGCCGGCGCCGTTTCGGCGTCGGCGCGCCAGGCGCAGGTCAAGATTTCGCGCGACGACGCCCTGCGCTGGAGTGTGCAGACGCCGCTGTCGCTGACGGCCGCTTCGGCCCGTTCGGGCCAGACCCAGGTGCAGAACCTGACCCTGACGTCGGGCGGCCTGACCCTGGGCGGCAAGGATGCGGCCTTCGAGGCGACCGGCCCCTTGACCGCCGTCTTCGACCGTTTCGGCTTCGGCGACCTGGCCCTGAAGCGGGGCCGCGCCGACCTGGACCTGGATGTGGTCAGCGACGGCGCCGTTCACATCGACGCCCAAGGGGCGCTGCGGGCGGCGGACGGGGCCTGGCCCCTGTTCGGCCCGGCCGCGCGCGACGACATCGTCGAGCTGGGCGAGATGAAGCGCGCCCTGTCGGCCTTCGCCCTGAACGCCCCGTCCATACGGTTCTCGACCGGCTCGGGCGGGACGACGGTGCAACTGCCGCGCCCGGTGACGCTGGCGCCCGCCAACGGCGGGGTGCTGACGGTCGCTCAGGCGGGCCAGGGCGTCTATCAGGCCGAGCCGGGTCGGCTGGGCGGCGGCGCCCTGACGCTGACGGCGACGCGCGGCAAGGGCCTGCCAGAACTGGCGGTCGCCGTGCCGGATTGGCGTCTGACCGAGGGCGGTTTCGAGGCGACGCTGGACGGCCGGGCGCGGCTGGACTTCGACCTGGCGCGCGGCATCGACGCCCGCACGCGGGGCGTCCTGGCCCTGGCCGACGGCCGCCTGACCTATGTCGCCCGCGACTGCGTTGATGTGACCGTCGAACGGCTGGAGATGGACGAGAACGACGTCGAACAGGTCGCCGGCCGGCTGTGCCCCGACGCCGGGCCCTTGCTGACGTCGAAGGATGGGGTCTGGCGCGTCTCGGCCGGTTTCGACCGGCTGTCGGCCCAGGCGCCCTTCCTGGGGATGCGGTTCGCCGACGCCGCCGGCCGCCTGACGGTCGATGGGGCCAAGTCGGGCATAGGTCTCAGGGCCAGCGTCGCGGACGGGCGGGTGATCGACGCCGAGACCCCCGAACGGTTCGAACCGCTGGCCGCCAGCGGCGAGATCGCCCTGGCCAACGAACGCTGGAGCGGCGCCTTCGACCTGAAAGGCACGGGTCAGGCCGCCGCCTATGGCCTGGGACGTCTGACCCTGGCGCACGACGGTCGCACCGGCGCGGGCGGCATCGCCATCGCCGCGCCAAACGTGACCTTCGCCGAACACAGCCTGCAGCCCGCCATGCTCAGCCCCCTGGTCGCCGACTTCATCCAGTCGCCGGTCGAGGGCTCGGTCGGGTTCGAGGGCCGTTTCGACTGGACCAAGGACGCCGAACCCACCTCCAGCGGCCGGCTGACCACGCCCGGCCTGGATTTCGTCAGCCCCGCCGGCGCGGTGAAGGGGCTGAAGGGCGACATCGCCTTCACCAGCCTGACCCCCCTGATCACGGCCCCCAACCAGCATCTGACCGCCGACAGCCTGTCGGTCGGCGCGCAGGTCACGGCTCTGGACCTGACCTTCGCCATCGACCAGGCGGGCATCATCATCGACGGCGCCCAGATCGTCGCCGGGGGCGGGACCATCTCGGTCGAACCTCTGACCGTGCCGCTGGACGCGACCCAGGCCTATAGCGGCGTCATCGTGCTGGACCGGGTGCAACTGGGCGACGTGATCGCCGACACCGGCTTCGACGACAAGGTGCTGCTGGACGCGGTGGTCTCGGGCCGGCTGCCCTTCATCATGGATCCCAAGCGCGGCCTGAAGATCACCGCTGGCAAGCTGGAGGCCGTCCAGCCCGGCCGTCTGTCGATCAAGCGCGAGGTCCTGACCGACGTCGCGGCCAGCGGCGGGGGGCAGGAGGTGTCGGAGAACATGGTCGAGGATCTGGCTTATCAGGCCATGGAGAATCTGTCCTTCGACCAGCTCAGCGCCGATGTGAACAGCCTGGACGGCGGCCGGATGGCGGTCCTGTTCCACATTCGCGGCCGCCACGATCCGCCCAAGCGTCAGGAACTGCGTCTGACCCTGTCCGAACTGATCAGCCGCAGCTTCCTGAACCGCAAACTGCCGCTGCCGTCCAACACCCAGATCGATCTGACGCTGGACACGACCCTGAACGCCAACCAACTGATTTCGGACCTGATGGCGGTCAACCGCGCCCGTCAGGGCCAGCAGGCCCAGGATCAGCCGGCTCAGGCCCCGGATCCGCAGACCGGCCCGGCGACTGTCCGGGCGGGCCGGCCATGATCGCGTCGTGGATCGTGTTCGGGATAATGTCGGGGGATCGTCGCCATTCAGCGCGCGTTCACCCCTCGGCGTGCTATTCAGCCTTATCAACCTTGGCCGAACCGGAGCCTACGTCATGATCAACAAGCGCCAGTTGGCGGGCCTTGGCTTTGGAGCCGTCGTGGTCGCCGTATCGGCCTGCGCCCCCACCATCCGTCTGGAGGTTGCGCCGATCCAGATCTACGCCAAGCTGGACGCCGACGTGCGCGTCCGCCTGGACCAGGAGCTGCAGCAACTGCTGCAGCAGAATCCCAACCTCTTCTGATCGCCGCTTTCTTGAAAGGACAGGCTGACATGACCTTCCGCAAAATCTTCGTCGTCGGCGCGGCCCTCGCCGCCCTTGGTTTCGCCGGCGCCGCCATCGCCCAGACCAGCGCCCAGAAGGCCCAGATCGACCAGGCCAAGTCCGCCGGCGTCGTGGGCGAACAGGCCGACGGCTATCTGGGCTTCCGCACCCCGACCTCGGATGCGGGTCTGCGCGCCGCCGTGGACGCCACCAACGCCGGCCGCCGCGCCGCCTACGCCCGCAGCGCGACCGACGCCGGAACCTCGCCCGACGTGGCCGGCGCCCGGATGTTCGAGGCCCAGCTGTTGCCGCGCATCTCGTCGGGCCAATGGTATCGCAACGCCCAGGGCCAGTGGGTCCAGCGCTGACCGGCGGGCGGCCCGCGTCCGCCCGCCATCCTATCGGCCGCAAGCAAGTCCAGCGATTTGAACGGTTTGTGGCCGAGCAGCGGCGTTCGACCTATCGGGCGCTCAGGCGGTGTTAGGATCGTCGTCCGGTCTTTGACATCGCCACCCGCTACGCCGACGACGCCCCGAAATTGCACCCAAATTGCACGGTGCAATTTGGGTGCAATCAAAACATACGTGAAAACAGTGTGTTGGTCGTTTTCCGTCCTGGAATTGCACCCTTTTCACGGGTGCAAGGGCCGCCGGTCAGGTCCGGTCAGGCCGCCGCCCGACGCCCCGCCAGCGCGGGCAGCAGCAGTCCCTCGGTCAGGGCGCGCACCACCGGCACGGCCACGGCGTCGCCCATCAGCTTCAGCGCCGCGCTCTCGCTGGCCGGCAGGCGATAGGCGTCCGACACCCCCATCAGCCGCGCCGCCTCGCGCCCGGTCAGCCGCCGCACCCTGACCCGACCTTGGTCGCACGCCACCACATATTGCCGCGATGATCCGCCCGCTGGGGTCCGCAGGCAGCCGGCCAGGCCGTCGAAACGGATTTCCAGCCGCTGGACCTTGCGCCCGTCCTCGACGCGAACCCGGCGATAGGCGGCGCCGACCGTGCGCTGGCCCGACGCCAGGGCCGCCGCGATCCGCGCCTGATGAAGCGGCGCCGCCAGCGCCAGGATCGCCTCGGGATCGTCCAGCCAGGCGACCGCGTCATCCGGTTCAAGCACGGCGGCCAAGTCCAGATTGCGCCGGGGCGGCTGGGGCAGGGCCCACCACGCCCAGGCCGCCTTGACCGCCTCGGGCAGGCGGGCGTGGGCGGCGATCAGGCGCGCCGAATGGAAGGGGGCGCTCGGCCCGTCGGCGCGCGGCGCCTCGCCCTTGATGGCGACCACGAACAGGCGCGGCCGCGACTGAGGCAGCCAGCAGGCCGCGTCCATCTCCAGCGCCCCGACCGTATAGCCCGCCTCGGCCATGGCCGTGCAGACGGCGGCGAAATCCCGTCCATGACCAGAAGTCAGCAGGCCGATCACGTTCTCCAGCACCACCACGCGCGGCCCGCGCCCCTCGGCCGCCAGACCCTGCATCAGCCGCCAGAACCCCCAGAAGGCGCCCGACCGACCGGCCTCCAGCCCACCGCGCGCGCCCGCCAGGCTGACGTCCTGACAGGGGGACGAGGCCCAGGCCAGATCGGGCCGCCCCGGCAGGTCCCCGACCGTCAGGCCCCAGACGTCGCCTTGGCGGAACGGCGTCCCCGGATGGTTTGTCGTGAAGGCCCGCGCCTTGGCCGCATCCATGTCGTTGGCGAAGATCGTGTCGAGACCGGCTCCATCTCGACCGGATTGCCCTCGACTGGCCATGCCCAGGCCCGCCAGGCCGCCCCCGGCGAAGAACTCGTATGCGGTCGGGCGAATCGACATGGCGTCACCATAACCCAGCGGCGCCCCTTGACCGAGGCGGTCCGGCTTCTCACCTGCGGCCCTACGCCCAATCCTAGCCGTCCGTCGAGGAGACCGCCATGCGTCCCATCCCGCTCATCCTCGCCGCATCCGCCGTTCTGGCCGGCCTGTCCCTGGCGGGCTGCTACGACCGCGACGACGCCAAGCCCAAGGCCGCGCCTGAGCCCCAGGCCGCCGCCGTCCTGGCCGGGGTTGATCTGGGCAAGCCGGTCCGCGCCCTGGGCACGGAACCCTTCTGGGCGGTGGAGATCACCCGCGACGCCCTGATCTACACCCGCGTCGATCAGCCGACCCAGCGCGCCCCCAATCGCGGCGCGACGATCCAGGGGACGGTCGCGACCTTCGCCAGTTCGACCGACCTGAACCAGGCGCTGAACGTCACCCTGATCGCCACCGAATGTTCGGACGGGATGAGCGACCGCACCTACCCGCTGACCGCGCGGGTCGAGATCGGCGCCGACACCTTCAGCGGCTGCGCGGCGCCGACGGCGATGATCACGGGGAAGGCCGGCTAGGTTCTGATTCGTCAGACGGAGCCGCCGGGCGATCATCGCGGGGGGTCACGCCTGCGACGCAGGCCCTCAGCCAGGCCTTTACGGCCGCGACATGGGGATCGGCCGCGGCTCTCGGCGTGGTGACGACATGATAGGCTTCGCCCGGCAGGATCGGCCCAAAGGGATTGACGAGCAGCCCCGCCTCGATCTCCTGCCGCGCCAGCTCGAGTGAGCCGATCGCCACCCCCATGCCCGCGACCGCAGCCTGAAGCGCATGGCTGTCGTCGGTGAAGCGCGGGCCGATCGCGACGGGCAGGTCGGCGATGTTCGCCGCCTTGGCCCATCGGCTCCAATCGGGGTCGTCGCCCGGCCGCTTCCATTGGATGTGCAGCAGGGTGGCGCCGACAAGGTCGCGGACGGTCCTCACCCCCAGGCCGGGGCTGCACAGGACGCCGAAACGGTCGACAATCAGCGGCTCGGCGATCAGGCCGTCGAACGGCCCCGCCGCATAGCGGACCGCGATCACGGCGGTCCCGGTCGCCAGATCGACGATCTCGTCGCTGGCGTGCAGGATCAGGTCCAGATCGGGATTGCGGCGTCGGAATTCGTCCAAGGCCGGCAACAGGCGGCGCGCCGTGAACAGGGTCGTCGCCGTCAGCGTCACCGAGGGGCGTCGTTTCCTCTCCCGCAAGGTCTCGACCGCGCGATCCAGAGCGTCGAATCCGTCACGCAACGCCGGATAGAGGGTGTCTCCGGCCTCGGTCAGGGCGACGCGGCGGACGTGTCGCACGAACAGCGGCTGGCCCAGGGTCTCCTCCAGCAGGCGGATCTGGTGGCTTACGGCTGTCGGCGTGACCGCCAGTTCGGTCGCCGCACGGCGAAAGCTCATGTGGCGGGCCGCCGCCTCGAATGCGCGCAACGCTCCCAGGGGCGGCAGGCGGCGATGTCTGTTCATGGATGATCCAAGCTTATTCATCGGCTGAAGAATCCGCGTTCGTCGCGCCGGATTTACAAGCTTAAGCCTGTGGCCTGACGTTTATATACATAAGGTCCATAACATCATGATTCCGTCGCGAAATCCTGTTCGCCGCCTGCTTCACATTGACGCCAGCGCCCGGCTCGGCGAATCGGACCGGGTTCGTCACGGTTCGCATACGCGGCGGCTGGGGCGCCGGTTCGTCGAGGCCTGGTCGGCGACCCGGCCGAACGACGTCTTCACCCATCTGGACCTGCTCTCGCATCCGCCGTCGCCGGTCGACAACGCCTGGATCGCGGCCGCTTTCACCCCGGCGGATCAGCGCAGCGGGGCGCAAAAGGCAGTGTTGGCGGAAAGCGACGCCTTGACGGCCGCGCTCATTTCGGCCGACCTCGTGGTGATCGGCGCCCCGATGTATAATTTCGGCCTGCCGGCGACATTGAAAGCCTGGATCGACAATGTCGTCCGCGTCGGCGTGACCTTCGGTTTCGATCGCAACAGGCCGGGCGAACCCTATTGGCCCATGCTGCCGGCGGGCAAGCGCCTGGTCATTCTCACGGCGCGGGGCGATTACGGCTATGGCGAAGGCGAGCGTCTGGAGAAGCTCAATCTGGTCGAGGCCGGGTTGAAGACGCCGCTGGCCTATATCGGACTTGGCGAGAGCGACACGATCGCGATCGAATACGACGAATTCGGCGATGCGCGCCTGGCGAACTCGATCGCGGCGGCCGAGACGGCGGTGGAGGATTTGGTCGCCCGTCTCACGGCCCAGTTCGCTTCCTGAGCGTATGGCGTCGGCGGGTTCACCACCAGTCGGCGTCGCGCAGCATCCGGGCGTAGCGGCGGCTGACCGGCGCCGACAGGCCCCCGTCCAGCGTCAGGGTGGCGCGGCCGTCGCCGCGCTCGACCCCGCGCACGGCGTCCTTGGCCACCCACCAGCTGCGATGGGTCTGGGCGCCTTCCAGACCCTCCAGCTCTTCGACCGCGTCCGACAGCCGCATCAGGATAAGGTCCGATCCCCGGTCGGTGTGGATGCGCAGATAATGGTCCTCGGCCTGGACTGCGCGGATCGTCGCCCCCTTGAGCCGCAGCGGCAGTCGATCCAGGAACCGGGCGGGGCGCGCCGGTTCGCTGGACGTCGGTGCGTGGGTCTGCACCGGATGGGCGCGCCCCAGAAAGACGGTCAGGGTCGTCACCGCCGCCGTCACGATCAGCACGGGCAGAACCAGCTGCGGCAGGGCCGCCAGCGGATACAGGCGCCGGACGAAGAACAGCCCCGTCGCCGCCCAGACCAGCACGCTCAAGGGGCCCGTGATGACCGCCGTCATCACGGCGATGTTCAGCCAGGGCCGCTCGTCCATATCCAGGAACCGGCTGACCAGCGCCCCGCACAGATGCCCCCACAGTCCGCCCGCCACCATCACTGCCACCCAATAGGCCAGGCGCGGGCCGAACGGCGCGCCCGAGGTTCCGAACGCTCCCGTGGCGGCCAGGAAGGCGCCGCCCGCCACGGCGACGATCAGCCCCCTGACGAAGGCGCGGCGCCGGTCTGCGGCGGCTGGGTTCATAACGGGCGGGCGGCTTTCGGCAAGGGCGGACGATCGCGTCTTGAGACCATGATTTCCTTTCGGGCGAAAGCAGGTGGGCGTTGGCGCAGGCGCCGTGGCCGTTGGCGAAAGGCCGGGTGCGGCCGTCCGTCCCGCCTGACAGGACGGCCTAACGACAGGAGCTTCGTCATGACCCGTTCGACCCGCCTCGCATCCTCCGCCCTCGCCCTCCTGCTGCTGGGATGGCCGTTGGTCGGCTATCTGACCCGCGCCGGCGGTCGGTTGACGGGGCCGGGGGCGTGGGGCCTTCACGCCCCGCGCTTGCCCCTGCTTCTGGCCGCCCCCGGCGCTATCCAGATTCACGTCGCCGCCGCCCTGATCGCCCTGGCCATCGGGGTGGTCCTGTTGGCGGGCGTCAAGGGCGACAGGCTGCACCGGACCCTGGGCTGGCTGTGGGTCCTGGCCATGGGAACGACGGCGGTCAGCTCATTCTTCATCCACCAGATCAATCCGGACGGCCCGGCGGGGCTGTCGCTGATCCATCTGCTCAGCGGCTGGACCGTGGTCGGCCTGCCGATGGCGGTCTATGCCGCCCGGCGGCATCGGGTGGCGGCCCACCGGCGCGCCATGACAGGCATGTTCGTGGGCGGCCTGATCGTGGCGGGGCTTCTGACCTTCCTGCCTGGCCGGCTGATGTGGGCGGTCTTCTTCGGTCCGGGGTGACGGATCAGCCCTTGTCGGCCGACATCCCCGCCACGGCCCGGAAACCCGCCGCCGCGAACCGCACCATATAGTCGCCCGCCGTCTCCAGATCGCCCGACCGCGCCCGCCCGTTCGAGAGCCGGTCCAGCCGTCCCGTCTCGCCCAGCGTCAGGGTCAGGGCGCCCGACAGATTGTGATAGCCCCAGTACAGGTCGATCTCGCTGGCGCCCGGCAGCACCCGTGCGATCAGTTCGATGAGCCGATGGATGGCCGGGTCGAAATAGCGGGCCATCGTCTCGCCGCCGAAACTGGGGTTGGCGTTGGTCTGGGCCACCAGGGCGGCATAGTGTTTCCACCCCGGCCCGCCCTTCAGCGACCATTCGAATGGCGGCCTCAGAAAGGCTTCCAGCAGCCCCTCCAGCGTCATGTCCTCGCCCGCGCCTTCCGCATAGCGGTCGATGGCGGCGACCCGGTCGGTGTTCCACACCTCGGCCCGGCGCAGGAAGACCGCGTCGAACAGCTCGCGCTTGGCGCCGAAATAATAGTGGACCAGGGCGGTGTCCACGCCAGCTTCGCGCGCCACTTCGCGGATGGTCACGCCGTAGAAGCCGTGTTTGGAGAACAGGTCCTCGGCCGCGTCAAGGATCAGGTCGCGAGTCTCGCCCGCCGCCTGGGCCTTGGTCTTGGGCGGGCGGCCGCGCCTGGTCGCCACTGCGCCGGTGGCCTTGCGGCGCGCGGCGGCCACGGGGCGGGTAGCGGGCAGGGCGGCGTCTGTCTTGCTCATCCGCCAAGGCTAGGCGCGCCCCGACGATGGCGCAACGACGATGGCGTCCCGGCCGTGGCGCCCCGACCGTGACGCCGACGACGGTGCAGCGGCGCCACGGTCGGCCCGTGACGTGACGCAACGTCAGCGTAATGTTTGACAGCCGGACGAAACCGGGTCAGTTTCCATGAAAATCATTGAACGCTGAATAAAAGCGTCAACGGGCTGGAAACGACAAAGGGGTTTGGACCATGAATCGTCATGTGAAGTGCGCGCTGCTGGCCGGCGCGGCGTGGGGCGTGCTTGCGGGGGCCTCGGTCGCCCAGGACGTCGAGACGGCCGTTCAGGCCGCCAACGCCAATCAGGATGCGGCGACTGTCGACGACATCGTCGTCACCGCGCGCCGTCGGGTGGAGAGCTTGCAGGATGTGCCGGTCGCGGTCACGGCCGTCAGCGGCGAACAGCTTGAGGCGCGGGGCGCCCTGGACATCACCGAACTGGCGCGTTCGACGCCCAGCCTGACGCTGAACGCGGCGCGGGGGTCGAACTCGACCCTGATTTCTTTCATCCGGGGCGTGGGCCAGCAGGATCCTCTGTGGGGCTTCGATCCCGGCGTGGGCCTCTATATCGACGACGTCTATGTGGCCCGGCCGCAAGCCGCCGTCCTGGACATTTTCGATGTGGAGCGCGTCGAGGTGCTGCGCGGTCCGCAAGGCACCCTGTATGGCCGCAACACCATCGGCGGCGCGATCAAATATGTCACCAGCCGCATCAACGCCGATGAGCCGGAAGGCCGCCTGCGCGCCTCCTACGGCAGCTATAATCAGCGCGATGTGATCGCCAGCGCCCAGCTGCCCTTCAATGACCAGTTCAAGGTCTCCGCCGCCCTGGCCCGCTATCTGCGCGATGGCTACGGCACGAACCTGAACACCGGCAACGAACACTACAACAAGGACGTCACCGCCTTCCGCGCCAGCGCGGAATGGTCCCCGACCGACAATCTGTTCTTCCGACTGGCCGGCGATCTGGTGAACGACGATTCCAACGCCCGCCACGGCCACCGCGAGGTCGCGCCGTCGCCGTCGGATGTCTATGACACCAACGCTGGCGCGGGTGACAAGAATCGCGTCCAGACGCGCGGCCTGTCGCTGACCGGCGAGTGGGAGATGAGCGACATGTTCACCTTCAAGTCGATCACGGCCTATCGGGATGGCTTCACGCGCGGCAACATCGACTTCGACAACCTGCCGCAGCCTATTCTGGACATTCCGGCGGCCTACAACGACGACCAGTTCAGCCAGGAGTTTCAGGTTCTGGTCAGCGCAGGCCGGCTGAACGGCGTCGCCGGCGTCTTCTACATGGACGCCAACGCCTCGGGCGCCTTCGACACCGTGGTGGGTCTGGCCAATCTGACCACCCTGACCTCGGGCTCGGTGGCGACCAAAAGCTACGCGGCCTTCGCCGACTTCAGCTATGACGTGACCGACGCCCTGTCGGTCTCGGTCGGCGGCCGCTTCACCAAGGACGAGAAGGAAGGCACGGTCTTCCGTCAGCAGTATCTGGGCATCCGCAGCCCCTATTTCGGCAACAACGCCGCCGTGCCGCTGGGCCTGCCGCGCACCAACTATACGCGCACGCGTGATTTCGAGAAGTTCACGCCCCGTGTCTCGGTCAACTACAAGTTCGGCCCGGATCTGACGGCCTACGCCTCGTGGGGCGAAGGGTTCAAGTCGGGCGGCTTCGACATGCGCGGCGATGCGGTTCTGTATCCCGCCACCGTCAACGGCTATGCGCCGGAAACCGTCGAGACCTATGAGATCGGTCTGAAGGGCTCGCTGCTGGATCGCCGTCTGACCTTCGCCACGGCGATCTTCGACTCCAGCTATGAAGACCAGCAGATCACGACCCAATACCCCGCCGGCGCCACCGTCGCCTCGGTGGTGGACAATGTCGGTTCGTCCTCGATCCGCGGCTGGGAGTTCGAAGGGCGTTTCCGTCCGACCAGCGCCCTGACGCTGAACGCCTCGCTCAGCTATATCGACGCCAAGTTCGACCAGTTCCTGGCCTATATCCCGACCGCTTCGGGCAATACCTCCTGCCCCACCCTGCCGGGGTGCGTCGTCGACGTGTCGTCGCAGCGCCACTTCCAGAACACGCCGGAATGGACCGGCTCGATCGGGGCGACCTACAACTGGTTCATGGCCAACGGTTCGTCGATCGCCTTCATTCCGTCGGTCGCCTATCGCGGCGCCTATCAGCAGTTCGAGACGCCCTCGCCCCTGCTCGATCAGGGGGCCTACTGGATGTATGACGCCAGTATCGTCTGGACCTCGTCCAACGACCGACTGACCTTCGGCGTGCACGGCAAGAACCTGGGCGACGAACGCTACCGTGTCGGCGGCTACAGCTTCCCCGGCGCGCTGACCGGAGATTCGATCATCGGCTTCTACGGCCCGCCGCGCACGGTCACGGCGACCCTGGGCCTGAAGTTCTGATCGCGATCTGAACGCCTGAACGAGGGCGGCGGTCTTGCGGCCGTCGCCCTTTGCTTTGCAGGGGGCAGGCTTGCGGCTAGGCTCGCTCCGACAAAAAGACGCCGAGGGGGAAACGCGATGACGACGGAGACGCTGGCGGCTCAGGACGATCCCGTCGAGGGCGGGGCGCGCCACGAACGCCCCGGCTATCGCTACTATGTGCTGGCGGTGCTGATCCTGATCTACATGCTGAACTTCCTGGATCGGCAGATCATCGGCATCCTGGCCGCGCCGCTGAAGGCTGAGTTCGGCATGTCCGACAGCCAGTTCGGCCTGTTGGGCGGCATCGCCTTCGCCTCGGTCTATTCGACACTGGCCATTCCTCTGGCCTGGATGGCGGATCGGTTCAGCCGGGTCTGGATCATGACCGGGGCGCTGGCCGTCTGGTCGGGCTTCACCGCCCTGTGCGGCATGGCGGGATCGTTCGGGCAGCTGTTCCTGTGCCGGATGGGCGTGGGCGTGGGCGAGGCGGGCGGGGTGGCCCCGGCCTATTCGCTGATCGCCGACTATTTCCCGCCGCATCAGCGGGCGCGGGCCATGGCGGCCTTCGCCTTCGGCATTCCGCTGGGCATGGCGGCGGGCACCCTGGTCGGCGGGCTGCTGGCGGCGACGTATGGCTGGCGCACGGCCTTCGTGGTGGTCGGCCTGCTGGGCCTGCTGGTCGCGCCGCTGCTTCGCCTGACGGTGCGCGATCCCAAACGCGGCGGAATGGATGCGGTCAGGACCGAGGCCCAGGTCGCGGCCCCCGCGCCGGACACCGCCGCTGCGCCTCTTGGCGCGGACCGAGCCGGCAAGATCGCCGCCCAGATCATGCTGGGCTTGGGCGTCGGCCTGCTGATCCTGGCCGGTCTGAGCTGGCTGATGGGGACGTCGCTGGGCAATCCGCTGGTGCTGGGCTTCGGCGGCTTGCTGGCGGTGGTGATCGGCGTGTCGCTGACGATCGCGCGGCGCACGGCCTCGGTGGTGATCAGGAAACCCAGCTTCTGGCTGCTGGCCCTGGGCGCCGCTTCGTCGTCGGTGTGCGGTTACGGCGTCGCCGGTTGGCTGCCGCTGTTCTTCATGCGCAGCTTCGACCTGACCTTGAAACAGACCAGCGTCTATTACGCCGGCATCGCCCTGATCGGCGGCCTTTTGGGCATCTGGCTGGGCGGCACGATCGCCGACAAGCTGTCGAAAAAGGGCAAGGGCGCCTATCCGCTGACGCCCGCCATCGCCTTTCTGATCTCGGCGCCCTGTTTCATCCTGGCGATGAACTCGCCGTGGCTGATCGGACTGGTCCTGCCGGGCGGCGGCAGTCACGTTCAGCAGCTGACCCTGGCCTTCTTCATCTTCCTGCTTCCGACAGGGCTGAACCTGGCCTGGCTGGGTCCGATCACGGCGGCGGTGCAGCATCTGGTTCCGGCGGCCATGCGTTCGACCGCCTCGGCCCTGTTCCTGCTGGTGAACAACCTGCTCGGGATCGCGGTGGGCTTCTATTACTTCGGCTGGATGAGCGACCTGTTGGCGCCGCGCTTCGGCGAAGAGAGCCTGAGATGGGCCATCTACACCGGCATGGGCTTCTATGTGCTGGCCGCCATCCTGCTGATCGGGGCCTCGCGCACGCTGAAACGCGACTGGGTCGACTAAATTCCCCGTTCACATACTGTTGCACCTGCGAAGGGGCGGGGCTTATAAGCCCCGCAACTCTCCCCAGCGAAGATTGCGGCGGTTTCCATGAACATTCACGAATATCAGGCCAAGCAGGTTCTCAAGGGCTTCGGCGCCCCCGTCGCCGACGGCGTCGCGGTGACGTCGGTCGATCAGGTCGAGGCGGCCGCCAAATCCCTTCCCGGCCCGCTCTATGTCGTGAAGTCGCAGATTCACGCCGGCGGACGCGGCAAGGGCAAGTTCAAGGAACTGCCGGCCGACGCCAAGGGCGGCGTGCGCCTGGCCTTCTCGGTCGAAGAGGCCGTCGCCCACGCCAAGGAAATGCTGGGCAACACCCTGGTCACCGCCCAGACGGGCGAGGCCGGCAAACAGGTCAACCGCCTCTATATCGAGGACGGCGCCGACATCGATCGTGAACTGTACTGCTCGCTGCTGGTCGACCGCGCCTATGGCCGCATCGCCTTCGTCGTTTCGACCGAGGGCGGCATGGACATCGAAACCGTCGCCCACGACACGCCCGAGAAGATCCAGAACATCGTCATCGACCCCAGCGCGGGCGTGACCGACGCCGACGTCGCCGCGATCGTCGCCGCCTACGGCCTGACGGGCGCCGCCGCCGAGGACGCCAAGTCGCTGTTCCCCGCCCTGTACAAGGCCTTCGTCGAGAAGGACATGGACATGCTGGAGGTGAACCCCCTGATCGTCATGAAGGACGGCCATCTGCGCGTTCTGGACGCCAAGGTCAGCTTCGACGGCAACGCGCTGTTCCGCCACGAAGACATCAAGGCCCTGCGCGACGAAACGGAAGAAGACGCCAAGGAGATCGAGGCCTCCAAGTGGGACCTGGCCTATGTCTCGCTGGACGGCAACATCGGCTGCATGGTCAACGGCGCGGGCCTGGCCATGGCGACGATGGACATCATCAAACTGTACGGCAAGGAACCGGCCAACTTCTGCGACGTCGGCGGCGGCGCCGGCAAGGAGAAGGTCGCGGCGGCCTTCAAGATCATCACCGCCGACCCGAACGTCCAGGGCATCCTGGTCAACATCTTCGGCGGCATCATGAAGTGCGACGTCATCGCCGAAGGCGTGGTTGCGGCCGTGAAGGAAGTGGGCCTGAAGGTGCCGCTGGTCGTGCGTCTGGAAGGCACCAACGCCGAACTGGGCAAGAAAATCCTCAACGAATCCGGCCTGACCATCCAGGCCGCCGACGACCTGGACGACGCCGCCCAAAAGATCGTCAAGGCGGTCGGCTAAGACCAAAAGACCCTGGTGGTCGCGTGACGGCGGCGCTGCTTGCAGCGTCGCCGTTTCTCGTTGCGGACGGCTCCGGCGCCCCGCCATAGTCGTCGCATAGGGACGGGGAGGGGATGTTGCCGGATTTCGAAGTGGTCGCGATGGCCCTGGCCCCCGCGCGTCATCTCGCGGCCTTCGTCGATCATTATCGGCGTCGGCGCGCGGCGCGGATCAGGATTTATTTCGACGGTGACCGGGCGCCTGACCCGACCGAGGTCGGGCTAGGCCCCGACGATCTGATCGTCTGCGACGCCGCCTTCTGGGTCGCGCGCGGCGGTCGGCCCGCGACGGTGGAGGATCGGCAGAGGGTCGTCTATGCCGACGCCTATTCCACCCTGGCCGCCGATTGGCTGCTGGTCGTCGACATCGATGAAATGATCCTGGGCGATGTCGACGTGGCTGCCGTGCTGGGCGCCGTGCCGGCCGAGCGCGAGGCGGTCATCTTCCCCTCGATCGAGGCGGTGTGGCGGGCCGGCGACGACCTGACGCAGGAATACGGGGCGCGGTTGGCGCGCAAACCCTATCATGGGCCGTTCCCGGATCAGTTCGCCGATCTGATCTATCCCGGGCGCGGCCGCTTCTTCGTGCGCGGTCTTCTGGCGCACCATATGGGCAAGCACGCGGTGCGGCGCGGGCTGGCGGACGTCAGGGTCTGCATCCACGAGTCCAAGCGCGACGACCGGCCGTTGAAGGCGGCGCTGGCGCGCGACCCCCGGACCGGCCGCACGGCCTGGCTGCTGCATTACGACGCCATCGGCCTCGATGTCTGGCGGGCCAAGTGGGACCGGCGCGCAGCGGCGGGCGACACTGTCGAAATGGGCCGCCGCCGCCGTCGCCAGCAGGCCGCCTATGTCGAGGCGCGACAGGCCGGGACGGAGGCCGCGCTGTTCGGCGACCTCTACGCCCTCAGGCCCTGGCAGCAGACGGTGTTGCGGCGCCTGGGCCTGTTGCTGGACATCTGACCGCGCTTGCCCGCCTGGCCCACGCGGTCTATGTGCTCCACATAACCCGTGTAAGCCATCGCCACCAACGTGACCCGCAACCTGACCCTCGCCATCGACGACGCCCTGCTCGACAAGGTGCGTGTGCTGGCCGCCATGAAGCGGACGAGCGTCAACGAGATGGTGCGCGGTTTCCTGGCTCGACTGGTCGAGGAAGAGACGGAACACGACGAGGCGACCGAAGCCTTGCTGAAGCTGGCCCGAGAAAGCGAAGGCCGGTTGGGCGACTGGCGTCCCACCAGGGAAGATGCATATAGCGGCGAGCCTCGTTTTGATCGCTGGCGCTGAAGTCTTTCTGGACACCAACATCCTGATCTACGCCGCGCTCGGTTCTGTAGACGAGCCGGCGAAGTACGAACGTGCGCTTGAACTGCTGACCCGACGCTTCGGCACTTCGGGGCAGGTTCTGGCCGAGTTCTACGTCAACGCTCAACGCAAGGGTGCTCGCCCTCTGACGCCAGAGAAGGCTCAGGAGTGGGTGTTGCGGTTGTCCAAGAAGCCCTTCCAGCCGATTGACTACAGGGTGGTCCGCAGCGGCATCGAGAATGCCCAGCGATACCAAATCTCCTATTGGGACGGTGCGATCATCGCCGCCGCAGAACGGCTAGGGGCGAAAATCCTCTATTCCGAAGACCTCAGTCACGGTCAGATCTACGGGTCGGTCCGCGTCGAAAATCCTTTCCTTCCCGCCTAACCCAACCAGCGAGACCTCATGTCCATCCTCGTCGACAAGAACACCAAGATCATCGTCCAGGGCCTGACCGGCAAGACCGGCGGCTTCCACACCGAACAGGCGCTGGCCTATCACGGCACCCAGATGGTCGCCGGCGTGCACCCGTCCAAGGGCGGCACGAACTGGACCGGCTCGCACGGCGAAACCCTGCCGATCTACGCCTCGGTCGCCGAAGCGCGGGACGCCACCGGCGCCGACGCCTCGGTCATCTATGTTCCGCCGTCGGGCGCGGCGGCCGCCATCATCGAGGCCATCGACGCCGAAATCCCCTTCATCACCTGCATCACCGAAGGCATTCCGGTGCTGGACATGGTCAAGGTGAAGCGTCGCCTGGAAGGCTCCAAGTCGCGCCTGCTGGGCCCGAACTGCCCGGGCATCCTGACGCCGGACGAATGCAAGATCGGCATCATGCCGGGCAATATCTTCAAGAAGGGCTCGGTCGGCATCGTGTCGCGTTCGGGCACCCTGACCTATGAGGCCGTGTTCCAGACCACCAACGAAGGCCTGGGCCAGACCACGGCCGTCGGCATCGGCGGCGACCCGGTCAAGGGCACCGAGTTCATCGATGTGCTGGAGCTGTTCCTGGCCGACGAGGAAACCACCTCGATCATCATGATCGGCGAGATCGGCGGCGGGGCGGAAGAAGACGCCGCCCAGTTCCTGATCGACGAAGCCAAGAAGGGCCGCAAGAAGCCGATGGCCGGCTTCATCGCCGGACGCACTGCGCCCAAGGGTCGCACCATGGGCCACGCCGGCGCCGTCGTCTCGGGCGGCAAGGGCGATGCGGAATCCAAGATCGCGGCCATGGAAGCCGCCGGCATCCGCATGTCGGAATCGCCGGCCCGCCTGGGCAAGACCCTGGTGGACGTGCTCAAGGGTTAAGAGGCGCACGCATTCCCCTCCCGGAGCGGAGAGGGAGAAGAAAATGCCGCTTTGGGCGGCAATGGACGCCCTCGGCTCAGGCCGGGGGCGTTTTTCTTTGGCCTGCGACCAATTTCTCACCGAATTGCCCTGTTTCGGTCATGACCCATAAGGAAACGACGCCTATATGACGGGCGCGCCCCTCACGGAGATGTGTCCGAAGGGGTTCAGGGATTGCGAAACGATGGCGGACGATGCCGGTCGGCTGAACCAGGTCTTTGCCGAGACCTCATTCCTCTACGGGTCCAATGCGGCCTATGTGGAGGAGCTTCAGGAGAAGTGGGCGAAAGACCCCAGCTCCGTTTCCGCCGAATGGAAGGCCTTCTTCGACCAGCTGCGCGACAATGCGGCCCTGGTGACCGCTTCGGCCGGAGCGGGAAGCTGGGGACGGGGCGTGGCGACCGAACCGACCGAGGAAACCGGCGTGTTCGACGGCCGCTGGCCGGCTCCGAAGCCTGATCCCAAAAAGCCGGGCGCCGCGCCTGCCGCTTCGCCGGCCAAGGTCGCGCCCGTCGAGGTGTCGGCCGACGCCATCCGCGCCGCCGCCCATGATTCCATACGCGCCCTGATGCTGATCCGCGCCTATCGCGTGCGCGGACACCTGCAGGCCAGGCTTGACCCTCTCGGCATCGAACAGCCGGTTGAGAATCCCGAGCTGACGCCTGAATTCTACGGCTTCACCGGCGCCGATCTGGACCGCCCGATCTTCCTGGACGGCGTCCTGGGCCTGCAGACCGGCACGATCCGCGACGTCCTGGACATCCTGAAGCGCACCTATTGCGGCACGGTCGGCATCCAGTACATGCACATCGCCGAGCCAGAGGAGAAGGCTTGGCTTCAGCAGCGGTTCGAAGGCCCGGACAAGTTCGAGCAGAACGCCTTCACCAAGGAAGGCAAGCTGGCCATCCTGTCCAAGCTGGTCGAGGCCGAAGGCTTCGAACGCTTCCTGCACAAACGCTTCCCCGGCACCAAGCGGTTCGGCCTGGACGGCGGCGAGGCCATGGTCCCGGCGCTGGAACAGGTCATCAAGCGTGGCGGTTCACTGGGCGTCGACGAGGTCGTGCTGGGCATGGCCCACCGCGGCCGCCTGAACGTGCTGGCCGCCGTGATGGGCAAGCCCTACAAGGTCATCTTCCACGAGTTCCAGGGCGGTTCGGCCGTGCCCAGCGACATCGAGGGCTCGGGCGACGTCAAATATCACATGGGCGCCTCGTCGAACCGCGAGTTCGACGGCAACCACGTCCACCTGTCGCTGACCGCCAACCCATCTCACCTCGAAATCGTCAACCCGGTCGTGCTGGGCAAGGCGCGCGCCAAACAGGCGTTCGACATCCGCGAGGCCAACGAGGGCGTGCCCGAGGGCCAGTGGGCGCTGGACCGCTCCAAGGTCGTGCCGCTGCTGATCCACGGCGACGCCGCCTTCGCGGGCCAGGGCGTCGTGGCCGAGTGTTTCGCCCTGATGGGGCTGAAGGGTTACCGCACCGGCGGCACGCTTCATTTCGTCATCAACAACCAGATCGGCTTCACGACCAGCCCGCGCAACTCGCGTTCGTCGCCCTATCCTTCGGACGTGGCGCTAATGGTCCAGGCCCCGATCTTCCACGTGAACGGCGACGATCCCGAGGCGGTCGTCTTCGCTTCCAAGGTGGCCACCGAATACCGCCAGAAGTTCCACAAGGACGTGGTGGTGGACATGTTCTGCTACCGCCGCTTTGGCCACAACGAAGGCGACGATCCCACCTTCACCCAGCCGCTGATGTATTCGAAGATCCGCGCCCAGCCCTCGACCCGCGAACTCTATTCGCAGCGTCTGGTGGCGGAAGGCGTGATCAGCCAGGCCGAGGTGGACGCCGAGGTCGAGCGTTTCGAGAAATTCCTCGACGAGCAGTTCGAGGCCGGCAAGACCTGGTCCGCCGAAAAGGCCGACTGGCTGGACGGCCAGTGGCAGGGCTTCCAGGCGCCCAAGGACGAGTTGCGCGGCGACACCGCCGTGCCGCTGGCCAAGCTGACCGACCTGGGCCACCGTCTGACTACCATTCCCAACAGCGTTGATATGCACAAGACGCTGAAGCGCGTCATCGACGCGCGGCGCGAGGCCATCACCTCGGGTCAGGGTCTGGACTGGGCCACGGCCGAGAGCCTGGCCTTCGCCTCGCTGGTCGACGAAGGCTTCCCGATCCGTCTGTCGGGTCAGGATTCCGTGCGCGGCACCTTCTCGCAGCGTCACTCGGGCATCATCGATCAGACGACCGAAGAGCGTTACATCCCGCTGAACAACCTGGGTGAAGGCCAGGCCAATTTCGAGGTCATCGACTCGGCCCTGTCGGAAGAGGCGGTGCTGGGCTTCGAGTATGGCTACTCCCTGGCCGACCCCAATACGCTGGTCATGTGGGAAGCCCAGTTCGGCGACTTCGTGAATGGCGCCCAGGTGGTGATCGACCAGTTCATTTCGTCAGGCGAACGCAAATGGCTGCGGATGAGCGGCCTGACCATGCTGCTGCCGCACGGCTACGAAGGCCAGGGGCCGGAACATTCCTCGGCCCGTCTGGAGCGCTTCCTGCAACAGTGCGCCGAAGACAATATGCAGGTCGCCAACTGCACGACCCCGGCCAACTATTTCCACATCCTGCGTCGCCAGATGCACCGGCCGTTCAGGAAGCCACTGATCCTGATGACGCCCAAGTCGCTGCTGCGTCACAAAAAGGCGGTCTCGTCCATGGCGGACCTGGCGGAGGGTTCGGCCTTCCACCGCGTGCTGCACGACGACGCCCAGACGCGCCCCGAGATCGCCGGGATCACGATCAAGGCCGACAAGGATATCCGCCGCGTCATCCTGTGCTCGGGCAAGGTCTATTACGACCTGCTGGACGCGCGCGAGAAGAAGGCCAAGGACGGCCAGGCCGTGGACGACGTCTACATCCTGCGTCTGGAACAGTTCTATCCGTGGCCGATCCAGTCGCTGCGCAAGGAACTGGCCCGCTTCCCCAAGGCCGAGGTCGTCTGGTGTCAGGAAGAGCCCAAGAACATGGGCGGCTGGACCTTCGTCGATCCGTGGCTGGAACTGACGCTGGACAAGCTGAACGTCGCCTCCAAGCGCGCGCGCTACGTCGGCCGTCCCGGTTCGGCCTCCACGGCCGCCGGCCTGATGAGCCGCCACTTGAAGGAACTCGACACCTTCACGACCGAAGCCTTCGCCTGATACACGTAAAAGACCGAACTAGAGACGAGCTGGACCTGACATGGCCGACATCCTGACCCCCGCCCTCGGTGAATCCGTCACCGAAGCCACCATCGCAAAGTGGACCAAGAAGGTCGGCGACCCGGTCAAGAAGGACGAATTGCTGGTCGAACTGGAAACCGACAAGGTCTCGCTGGAAGTCGTCTCGCCCGCCGATGGCGTGCTGGGCGACATAAAGGCGGCCGAGGGCGACAACGTCGTTCCCGGCGCGGTCCTGGGTTCGGTGACCGAAGGCGCATCGGCCGCTGCTGCACCGTCCGCCGCATCGGGCAAGGCCGCAAAGGCTGAAACCAAGGCGGCGCCTGCCGCTGCCGCGCCTGCCGCCGCTGCCGACATCGACATCACCGTGCCGGTCATGGGTGAAAGCGTCGCCGAGGGCTCGATGGGCAAGTGGGTCAAGAAGAACGGCGATCAGGTCAAGAAGGACGAACTGCTGGTCGAGATCGAGACGGACAAGGTCGCGGTCGAAGTGTCGGCCCCCGCCGACGGCGTCCTGACCATCGCCGCCGACGAAGGCGCGACCGTCACGCCGGGCCAGAAGATCGGCTCTGTCGCCGCCTCGGGCTCCGCTTCGGCCCCCGCTGCCGCCGCTCCGGCCCCGGCTGCTTCGGCCCCGGCCAACACCGGCTCGGCCCAGGTCTCGAGCGCCAAGAACGAAACCCTGTCGCCCGCCGTCCAGCGGGTGGTCGGTGAAAACAATCTGGACCCCAAGGCCATCGCCGCGACGGGGCCGAAGGGCAATATCACCAAGGCCGACGCCATCGCCGCCATCGGTCAGGCCTCTGCGCCTGCCCCGGCCGCCGCCGCCGCGCCTGCCGCGCCGCGCGCCGACCAGCCGCGTGAAGAGCGGGTGAAGATGACGCGCCTGCGTCAGACCATCGCCCGTCGCCTGAAGGAATCCCAGAACACGGCCGCCCAGCTGACCACCTTCAACGAGGTGGACATGACCAACGTCATGGCCCTGCGCGCCCAGTACAAGGATGTGTTCGAGAAGCGCCACGGCGTGAAGCTGGGCTTCATGTCCTTCTTCACCAAGGCCGTGGTCGCGGCCCTGCACGAAATCCCGGCCGTTAACGCCGAGATCGACGGCACGGACATCATCTACAAGAACCACTACGACATCGGCGTCGCCGTCGGCACCGACAAGGGTCTGGTGGTTCCGGTCCTGCGTGACGCGGACACCCTGTCGCTCGCCGGCATCGAAAAGGGCATCGGCGCCCTGGGCAAGGCCGCCCGTGACGGCGCCCTGACCATGGATCAGATGCAGGGCGGCACCTTCACCATCACCAACGGCGGCACCTATGGTTCGCTGATGTCGACGCCGATCCTGAACGCGCCGCAGTCGGGCATCCTGGGGATGCACAACATCGTCCAGCGCCCGATGGCCATCAACGGCGAGGTGAAGATCCGCCCGATGATGTATCTGGCCCTCAGCTACGATCACCGGATCGTCGACGGCAAGGAGGCGGTGACCTTCCTGGTCCGCGTCAAGGAGCTGTTGGAAGATCCGCAGCGGGCCCTGTTGGACCTGTAAGTCACGAAGGGGCGGCCGATCAGGCCGCCCCTTTTTCGTTCGCGCAAAAGGGTCCGCAGATGCTGACGCTGCACACCGCTCCCGGCTCCTGCAGCCGCGCCAGCCATATCGCGCTGGAAGAGGCGGGGCTGGACTATCAGGTCCGCTTCGTCGATTTCGCCAAGGGGAATCAGCGCCAGCCGGACTTCCTGGCGATCAATCCCAAGGGCCGCGTGCCCGCCCTCGTCACGGATCGCGGCGTCCTGACCGAAGGCCCGGCCATCCTGGCCTATATCGCGGCTTTGGCGCCTCAGGCCCGACTGGCGCCGACCGATCCGTTCGATTTCGCCCGGATGCAGGCGTTCAACCTCTATCTGGCCTCGACCATCCACGTCGCCCACGCCCACGGCCGTCGCGCCGCCCGCTGGAGCGACGATGCCGCCGCCCAGACCAGCATGGCCGCCAAGGTCAGCGACAATATGCGCACCGGCTTCGAACGGATCGAGGCGTCGCTGGACGGCGACTGGGTGATGGGCGACGTATATTCGGTCGCCGATCCCTATTTGTTCGTCTTCTCGGGCTGGCTGGAAAGCGACGGGGTCGACATCGCCCGGTTCCCCAGGGTCGCAGACCATTTCGAACGAATGTCCCGGCGTCCCGCCGTCCAGCGCGTGCTGGCCTGGGAGGCTGCGCGGGCGGTCTGAGATACCAACGGTTGTGTCTTGGCGGCTTCGGTTCGGCTGCATCATCGATCCCGATTGATTTATCTCATTTCAGGACACCGGATTTCATGGCCATATTCTCGCCATGGAGTGGGCAGCGCGCGCGATCGGGGTGTTTTACGTCTTGGGCGGGCTGATGCTCTTGTATCAGGCCTGGTTGAACTGGCGGCTCCAACAGGCCCTGTCGGGTCTGGTCTCGACCTCTTTCAACGATCAGTTGGCGGATGGGGTGATCGCGCTGGGCGGTCTTCTGGTTCTCGCCTCGGGCCTGGCGCTGGCCGTGCTCAGCGCATGGGCGGTCATCGCGTTTTCAGCGGGCTGGGCGATACAGGCGGCCTATCTGCTGTGGGCCAATCGTTCAAATCTGGACAATCCCTCGGCCGCCGGTCGCCGCCGGTCGGTCCACGCCTTCGCCGGTTACACCGCCGCCACGGCCGTGGTGATGCTCCTGCCGCTGACCGGGGTGCTGGCCTGAAGTTTCAGCCGAACTCGGCTTCCAGATCGGCCAGACGCGCCGCCTGATCCTCGGCGATCAGGGCGTTCAGCAACGGGTCGATGTCGCCTTCCAGAATCTGCGGCAGGCTGTGCAGGGTCAGGCCGATCCGGTGATCCGTCACCCGGCCTTGCGGGAAGTTGTAGGTGCGGATGCGTTCTGACCGGTCGCCCGACCCCACCTGCGACTTGCGTGTATCGGCGCGCGCCAGATCCTTGGCCTGGCGCTGCATGTCGTACAGCCGCACACGCAGGTTCCGCATCGCCTTGTCGCGGTTCACGTGCTGGGACTTTTCAGAACTGGTCGCCACGATCCCCGTCGGCAGGTGGGTGATCCGCACCGCCGAATCCGTCTTGTTGACGTGCTGGCCGCCCGATCCCGACGCCCGGAAGGTGTCGATGCGGATATCCTTGTCCAGGATTTCGATCTCGACATCCTCGACCTCGGGCAGAACCGCGACGGTCGCGGCAGAGGTGTGGATGCGACCGCCCGCCTCGGTGGTCGGCACGCGCTGAACGCGGTGGACCCCGCTTTCGAACTTTAGCCGCCCGAACACGCCCTCGCCGGTGACGGTGGCGATGATTTCCTTATAGCCGCCTGCGTCGCCTTCGGTCGCCGAATCCAGCTCGATCCGCCAGCCGCGGGTGGAGGCGTAGCGCGAATACATGCGAAACAGGTCGCCGGCGAACAGGGCCGCTTCGTCGCCGCCCGTGCCGGCGCGCACCTCCAGCACGGCCGAGGCGTTCTCGTCGGCGTCGCGGGGCGCCAGCAGAAGGGCGACCTCACGCTCCAAACCGGGCAGGGCGTCGTTCAGAACCTGCAACTCGTCCTGGGCCATCGCCGCCATTTCAGGATCTGCGGTCATGGCGTCCAGATCGGCCATTTCGGCGCGGACGCGGGCCAGACCCTGGACCGCGTCGGCCACCGGTTTCAACTCGGCGTGCTCCTTGGACAGACGCACGATCTCGGCACCGTCGGTCGCGGCTCCCATGCGGGCCTCGACTTCGTGAAAACGGTCGAGCACCTGATCGAGACGGGCCTGGGGCAGACGCAAAAGACGGTATCCTGGAAGGGGCGACAGGGGGCCTGTCCTTACCCGGCGGGGGCCGTCGTGTCGATTGCAAGCCGGTCCCGCCGCCTGCCGCCCGTCGATGAGGCGTTCGTGATCGAGGATAACCTCATGGTCACGATGGCGTCAGACGTGGTGGCGAACGCCGTCCTGGCTGTTTAGCTGATCGCAAGGCAAGGCTGTAAGGAGGCTCCCATGTTCGACCGCCCGCCCATTACCGAACCCGACAACGCCGGCGCCGATCCCCTCGCCGGCAGCGTAGAGCGCCTGTGCCGGCTCTACGACACCCGTCTCGCCCAGACCGACGGCGATCTGTCGCCCGAGGATGCGCGCGAGCTGAAGGCCATGGCCGCCATCTATGATCTGGACATCGACCGGTCGTCGGCCGAGATCTGGCGGGACCTGCGGGCCGTGGTGACGCGCCAGGTCCCGGACGCGGCGCAGGACGCGGCTCCGCGCGAGAACGCCCAGGCCCTGACGCTTCTGGTGGTCGAGGACGACGCCGATGCCGCCGCCAGCCTGACGGAACTGCTGACCGAGGCGGGGCACAGCGTCGTCGGCCCCTTCCACAGCGCCGCCGTCGCCGAGGCCGCCGCGGCCCTGCACGCCATCGACGCGGCCCTGCTGGACATCAATCTGTCGGGCGAGATGACCGGCGTCGAACTGGCCGAGGTTCTGACCGCCCGGTGGGACGTGCGGGTCATCTTCATCTCCGGCGACGTCAGCGCGGCGGCCCGTCACGCGGATCTGGCCGAGGCCCTGGTGCTGAAACCCTACAACGCCGCTCAGATTCTGGAGGCTGTCGCCCGCCTCGGTCAGGCCGGGTGACGGTGGTCGGGCCGGACGATCGCGTCTTGCGCCCATCGCGGCGGCGCGCGATCACAGGCCATGCTGTCCAATCGGTCCCGCTATGCGTTGCGCGCCATGGTCCATCTGGCCGGCCTGCCGGGGGGCGGGCCGGCGACCATCGCCGAGATCGCCGAGGCGGCCGCCGCCCCGCGCAAGTTTCTGGAGGCCATCCTTCTGGACCTGCGGCGACAGCAGTTGCTGGTCTCCAGGCGCGGGCGGTCGGGCGGCTACAGCCTTGCGGCCCCGGCCGACGCCATCAGCTTCGCCGACGTGATCCGCGCGCTGGAGGGGCCGCTGGCCCTGGCGCCCTGCGCCTCGCGCACCGCCTATGGTCCCTGCGAGACCTGCCCCGATGTCGAGACCTGTCCGCTTCAACCTGTGCTTCGCGACGGGCGCGATGCTCTGGCGGCGGTGTTCGAGGCGCGATCCCTGCTGCAAGCCGCCGTCAATTCTTCTCCTATTGACCCGCTAGGAAAATAGACCGCACCGTTCGCGCATCTTTGGGGCCGTCATGCAAGATTTCCTTCTCTTCCTCGCCGTCGGGTTTCTGGCGCAGATCGTCGATGGCGCCCTGGGCATGGCCTATGGGGTGATCTCCTCGACCGTCCTGCTGTCGTTCGGGGTGCCGCCCGCTACCGCCTCGGCCAGTGTTCACGCAGCAGAGGTCTTCACCACCGCCGCCTCGGCCGGCTCTCACACCGTCAACAAGAACGTGAACTGGAAGCTCTTCGCGCCCCTGGCCCTGGGCGGGGTAGTCGGCGGCGGGATCGGGGCCTTTGTCCTGACCAGCATCGATGGCGACGCCATCCGTCCGTGGATCACCGCCTATCTGGCCGTCATGGGCCTGGTCATCATCTGGCGCGCCACCCGTCAGACGCGCGAACGGATATTCCCGAGAAAGTTCGCCGGACCTCTCGGTCTGGTGGGCGGCTTCTTCGATGCGGTCGGCGGCGGCGGCTGGGGACCCACGGTCACGACGACCCTGGTCGGCACCGGCCAAGACCCTCGCGTGTCGATCGGCACGACCAATACGGCCGAATTCTTCGTCACCTCGGCCATTTCCGCCACCTTCCTGGTCGCCCTGCTGACCGGCCACTGGAAGGAGGCCGAGGCCATCTCCAGCCACGCCATGGCCGTGCTTGGCCTGGTGGTCGGCGGTCTGTTCGCAGCGCCGCTGGCCGGCGTCATCGCCCGCATCGCGCCGCGTCGCGTCTTGACCTACGGCGTCGGCGCGGTGGTGCTGCTGTCGGCGGGCTACCAGGCGCTTCGGCTGTTCAAACTGATCTGACATACGCCCGGTTGCGCACGCTGCGTTTCCAGGTATCTTCGCCCGGCGCGGTTTTGCGCGAGGGGCTTATTATGAAACTTCAATATGTTGGCGCGGCCTTGGCGGCGCTTTGCGTTAGCGGCTGCGTTTCGTCGGGCAGCGGCGACACTATTCTGGCGATGCCGCGTGAACAGGCGGCGCGCATGTCGGTTGGACAAATCGTCCTAACCAGCCGCCCGGACAATGTCTCGGCCGACTTCGATCAGGTTTTCGCCACCCAGGTCCGTGAAGAAATGGACAAATGCGCCAAGGGCGCGACGCCGCTGCGGCTCGAGGTTCGCATCATCGAATTCAAGCGCGCCAATCCGGCCATGACCTTCCTGGTCGGGGATTCCAACGTCATCAAGGGGCAGGCCGTGCTGATCGATCCGGCGACCGGCCAGAAAGTCGCGGACTTTGATATCGCACGCTCCGTCGGCGGCGGCGGCCTGATCGCGGCCGCAGGCATGAGCCAGGCCGAGGAGCAGATGACCGGCGCGTTCGGCCAGGAAATCTGCAAGCGCGCGTTCGGCGCCTAAGACAGGGGGCGGGATGCGCGATCCGCGTCCCGCCCTTCCTTCCTCAGCGCGTCAAGGCGGCGACGAAGGCTGGATCGGCCATCAGTTCCTTCAGGGCCAGACTCAAGGCCTGAGACAGCGTCGTGGCTGCATTGCCGCCATTGGCCAATTGCACGGTCCGCTCGGCCTGTCCGGCGATCGCGCGGCGATAAACTTCTGCGCCTGAAGCGTTGGTCACGGTCACGGTCAGACCGACATCGGCCTTGGACTTGCCCGCCAGCATTCCCACCGAGAAGTCGTTGTAGAAGGTCGTAACCTCGGCGTTCACGCGCGCGCCGGCGTCACCCACCTGATAGCCGCGTTGACGCAGCTCGGCGGAGATGGCGTCGCGCACGATATCGGTCACCTCGACCTGAGACCGGATCGCGGCCATCTCCATGCCGTAACCGTTGATCTGGACGCCGATTCGCGCACGATTTTCCGTGCGGGCGTCGCTGGAGGCGACAGTGACGCGAATGTTCTGCGCGCCCGGCGTCGCGGTCGCGGTGCTGACAGCATAGGGCACCGGGACGATATCCTCCGATGTCGCGCAGGCGCCAAGGCCGAGCAGGCCCATCACGGCCAAGCCAGCGAAGATATTCGATTTCATTTTGATTTCCCCCGAGGAATAACGAGAATCGGTCAAAGCCGATCTACGTCTTTAGCGCGGAGACTGTGAAGGTTGCTACCGGTAGGAGCGCGCGGATGCCTATTCCGCCGGCTGAACCTCGGCGGCGCGGGCGGCGTTCAACTCGGCCGCCTTTTCCTCGACCAGGGCGACGATGTGGTCGATCATGCCGTCGTTGGCCTGTTTGTGGGCGATCTTGCCGTTCAGATAGATCATGCCCGCGCCCTTGCCGCCGCCGGTGAAGCCGATGTCGGTGTAGAGCGCCTCGCCCGGCCCGTTCACGACGCAGCCGATCACCGACAGGCTCATGGGCGTGGAGATATGGGCCAGTTTTTCTTCCAGCACCGCCACCGTCTCGATGACGTTGAAACCCTGGCGCGCGCAGGACGGGCAGGCGATGATGTTGACGCCCCGGTGACGCAGGCCCAGCGACTTCAGTATGTCGAAGCCGACCTTGATCTCTTCGACCGGATCGGCCGCCAGCGACACGCGGATGGTGTCGCCGATCCCCGCCCACAGCATCGACCCCATGCCGATGGCCGACTTGATCGTGCCGGTGCGCAACGGACCCGCCTCGGTCACGCCCAGGTGCAGGGGGCAGTCGATGGCCTCGGCCAGCTGCTGATAGGCGGCGACGGTCAGGAAGGGGTCGGACGCCTTCACCGAAATCTTGAACTCGTGGAAGTCGTTGTCCTGCAGGATGCGGGCGTGGTTCAGCGCGCTCTCGACCATGGCGTCGGGGCAGGGCTCGCCGTATTTTTCCAGCAGCTCCTTCTCCAGCGACCCGGCGTTGACGCCGATCCGCATGGAGCAGCCGTTGTCGCGGGCCGCCTGTATGACGTCGCGCACCCGGTCGGAGCTGCCGATATTGCCGGGATTGATCCTCAGGCAGGCGGCGCCCGCCTCGGCCGCCTCGATGCCGCGCTTGTAGTGGAAATGGATGTCGGCGACCAATGGAACCTTGGCCTCGCGCGCGATGGTCTTGAAGGCGGCGGTGGACTCCACATCGGGGCAGGAGACACGCACGATATCGGCGCCCGCCTCTTCCAGCTGGCGAATCTGGTCAAGGGTCGCGGCCGCATCGGAGGTCGGCGTATTGGTCATCGACTGGACGCTGATCGGGGCGTCGCCGCCCACCAGGACGGAGCCGACGCGGATCTGGCGGCTCTTGCGGCGCTCGATATGGCGCCAGGGGCGGACGTGGGTATGGTCGCTCATCGTGTGCTCATATAGGCCGATGATGACGGCGGGACCACGGCGGACCGATCAGTTCGGCGCGGTCGGGGCGGGCGAGGGGGCGGCGGCAGGCGTTGCGGGGGGCGTCGCGGCCGCCTGAATTCGCGCCTGAGCGGCCTGGGCCTGAGCCTGGGCCTGGGCTTGGGCGCGGGCCTGAACCGCCGCCAGCTGTCGTGCGGTCTGGTCGGCGCGGCTGTTCAACTGGGCCAGGGGCGTCAGCACCCCGGCCAGCGGACCGCCGTATTCCCCGTTCAGATAGACGTCGAACGCCGCCGGATCGGAGACGTCCACCGTGGCGGCCACGCCGGTCGGCGCGCGCCAGGCCTCGCCCGGCGCCATCTGGCGCGCGAACAGGGCCTGCCCGTCGCCCAGCCGCACGACAAGGGCCCCGGCGTGGCGGGCCTGGATCACCACCATGGAGGCGTTGGCGGGCGCGCCATAGACGGCGCCGCGCGGGTTGAAGGCCTTCTGCACCGGCGCGGCGTTCGCGGCGGCGGCCAAGGCTGCGGGATCGGCTGGATCGACGCCGGTCAGTTCCGCCTCCAGGCCGCGGGTGATGTAGGGGGCGGGCGTGGTCTGGTCGGGCGGCGCGGCCATGGGCGCGCTGAGGGCGAACCGGGGGTCGGCCGCGTTTCCGCCGGCCCAGGTCTGGGGCGCCACGGCGATGTCGGAGGGGTGGGCGGTCTGGCGCAGGCTGATCCGCTGGAACACGTTCCAGCCGATCACCGCGAGGGCCACGACGGCGATCCCGGCGACGATGCGGGGCGACTGACGGCGCACGTCCTGGAAGGCGATGCCGATGGGCGCCTTCAGCGGCGCCGAGGTGTCGGGGCTTTCGCGCTTGAACCGCTCGACCGCCAGCTGTTCGTCCAGCCCGAGGGCCGAGGCATAGGCCCGCACATAGCCCAGGGCGAAGACGCGCGAGGGCAGGGACGACCAGTCCCCCTGTTCCAGGGCGGTCAGGAAACGACGATTCACCTTGGTCTCGGCGGCCAGTTCGGCCATCGACTTGCCCGACCGGTCGCGGATGTGGCGCAGACCTTCGCCGAAGCTGGCGGCGTCGGCGAAGGCGGCGGTCGGATCCGCGCCGTCCGCGACGGTCTTCAACGCATCGGGGGCGATCCCCGCATTCGACGCCATCAGGCCTGAATCCCTGTCCGGGCAGAACCGCGTTCAAACGGTCGTGCAACAACCGCCGAGATAGACGATTGCGACATCGCCAGCAACGCCGCCGATGCGCTCAGACCGAGACGTTAAGCTTGCGCGCCAGGGATTGGATCTCGTTCCTGACCGAACCGGTGGACAGGTTCAGCAGATTGGCCATGCCGCGCCGCGCCGCGCTCAGGTCCGCCGACAGGATCATCCGCTTGACCGGCCCCACGCCCCCCGCCGGGGCCGACAGACGGGTGAAGCCCAGGGTGATCAGGGCGAAGGCCTCCAGCGGCCGGCCGGCCAGCTCTCCGCAGATCGAGACCGGCGTGCCGGTGTCGGCGCAAGCCTTCTGGATGGTCTGGAGCGCACGCAGCGTTGGCGGCGACAGGGGATCATAACGGTCCGACACCAGGGGATTGGTTCGGTCGGCGGCGTACATGTACTGGAACAGGTCATTGGTGCCGATCGACACGAAATCCGTCAGGGGCAGCAGGGCGTCCAGATGCCACAGCAGGGACGGGCACTCGACCATTGCCCCGACCCGCAGCAGGGCCGGAAGCGCCCGTCCGCGACGCCGCGCCCAGGCGCATTCGATGTCGACCAGTTCGCGCGCGGCCCGGAACTCGTCCACCGTGGCGATCATCGGGAACATGACGCGCAGTTCGCGTCCGGCCCCCGCCGCCAAAAGGGCGCGCAACTGCATCCGCAACAGCGACGGCCGGTCCAGACCCAGACGGATGGCGCGCCGACCCAGCGCCGGATTTTCCTCCCGCTCGGCCTCCAGATAGGGCAGCACCTTGTCGCCGCCGATGTCCAGGGTGCGGAAGGTGACCGGCTTGTCGCCTGCTGCATCCAGCACCAGCTTGTAAAGCGCCGTCTGGGTGTTCAGACGCGGCAGTTCGTCGGACACCATGAACTGGAATTCGGTGCGAAACAGGCCGATGCCCTCCGCGCCCGTCTCCACCATATTCTCCAGATCGACGGCCAGGCCCGCATTGGTCAGCACCGTGATCCGCTGTCCGTCCAGCGTCACCGCCGGAACATCGCGCAGCTGGGCGAACTCGGCCTGGCGCTGCTCGCGCACGGCCATGCGCGACTGGACGGCCTCCAGCATGTCAGGGCGGGGCCGCAGATAGGCCTCGCCCGTCTCGCCGTCGGCGATGATCATGTCGCCTTCCGACAGCCGGTCGCGCAGCCCCATCAGGCGGCCGACGCAGGGAATCTGAAGGGCGCGGGCCACGATGGCGGCGTGGCTGGCCGCCGATCCTTCCTCCAGCAACAGGCCCTTCAGCTTGTCGCGCGGATATTCCAGCAGATCGGCGGGGCCAAGGTTACGGGCCACCAGAATGGCGTCGTCGGGCAGTTCGCGCTCGCCCGGCTTGTCGCCCGCCAGCACCCGAAGCAGCCGGTTGGCCAGGTCCTCAAAGTCGTGCAGCCGCTCGCGGATATAGGGGTCGCGCGCCTGGGCGAAGCGGGCGCGGTGTTCGTTCCTGACCCGGTCCACGGCGGCTTCCGCCGTCAGGCCGTTGCGAACGGCCTCTTCCAGCGACCGGTTCCAGCCCCGGTCGTCGGCGAACATGCGATAGGTCTCCAGCACCTCGAACGAGGGACCGGCCAGACCCTGACCCTTGTCCAGCATAACGTCCAGGCCGGTCTTCAGCGTGGCGAGACCCAGCTTCAGCCGCGCCTCCTCCATCGCCGGATCGTCGGACAGCAGACGTTCGGGGGCCAGGGGCGCCTCGTGCAGGACCACATGGCCGAAGGCCAGACCGTCGGCGAACTTCTGGCCTTTCAGCCGTTCGGGCCGATGGGGCGCCAGTTCGACGTCGCGCAGTTCGTCCTGATCCAGCAGTTCGCCGGAAGACACCGTCTCGGACAGGACCATGGCGATGGTCTGGATGTCCTCGACCTCCTCCTCGTCATAGCGCCGCTCGGTGCGGTTTTGGACGACCAGGACCCCGATGGCCCGTCCGCCGCGCAGCAAGGGGGCGCCCAGAAAGGCGTGATAGGGGTCTTCGCCCGTTTCCGGGCGATAGGAGAAGGCCGGGTGCGACGGCGCGTCCGACAGGCTGATCGGCTGGGCCATGCGGGCCACCTCGCCCACCAGGCCCTCGCCGGGCCGCAGCCGGGTATTGTGCACGGCCTCGGGGTTCAGGCCCTCGGTGGCGAACAGCTCCAGCTCGCCCGAGGCGCGGCGCAGATAGATGGAGCAGACCTCGGCGACCATCGAGCGGGCGATGATGCGGACGACCATGTTCAGCCGGTCCTGCGCCGGCGTGGCGCCCGCACCCGCTCCCCCCAGAGCCTCGCGGATCTGGCGCAGGAGGATCCGAGGTCCCCTGGTCATCGCGCCGCCTGCCGGCATCATGTCTCCCGCGCCCTTTCGTCTGATGTAGGCGCTTTCTTCAGATCACCTATAGCGCGTCCAGACCGTAGGCCGAATGCAGGGCGCGCACGGCCAGTTCGGCGTAGGCGGCGTCGATCAGGACGCTGATCTTGATTTCCGAGGTCGAGATGGCCTGGAACTTGACCCCCTTGTCGGCCAGGGCCTTGAACATGGTCTGGGCCACGCCCGCATGGCTTCGCATGCCCACGCCGACGACCGACACCTTGGCCACGTCCTCGTCGACGCGGATTTCCTCGAAGCTCAGCTGATCCTGCGCGGCCTTCATCAGTTCGGCGGCGCGCACGGCGTCGCGGCGCCCGGTGGTGAAGGTCAGGTTGACCGTATTGGCGGTGCGGGCCTGGCTCTGGACGATCATGTCCACGTTCACATTGGCTTCGGCCAGGCGGGTGAAGACGTCGGCGGGCGCGTCGACCCGATCCGACAGTCCCAGCAGGGTGATGCGGGCCTCGTCGCGGCTCATGGTCACCCCGGACACGATGCGTTTTTCCACGATCTCCTCCTCGTCGCAGATCAGGGTGCCGGCCTCGTGGGGCAGGGCGCCGTTTTCGTCAGGTTCGATAAAGCTGGACAGCACGCGCACCGGCACCTGTTTGGCCATGGCGAGCTCGACCGAGCGGGTTTGAAGCACCTTGGCCCCCAGGGAGGCCATCTCCAGCATCTCCTCGAAGGAGACGCGGTTCAGCCGTCGGGCGCGGCTCTCGATGCGTGGGTCGGTCGTATAGACGCCGTCCACGTCGGTATAGATGTCGCAGGGGCATTCCAGCGCCGCCGCCACCGCCACCGCCGAGGTGTCGGAGCCGCCGCGGCCCAGGGTGGTGATCTTGCCGTCCGGGGTCACGCCCTGGAAGCCGGGGATGACGGCGATCTCGCCCGCGTCCAGGGCCGCGCCCAGTTTCTCGCCGGGAATATCGATGATGCGGGCGCGGGCGTGGGCGTCGTCGGTGACGATCGGCACCTGCCAGCCCATCCACGAGCGCGCATTCAGACCCATGTTGCGCAGCGTCATGGCCAGCAGGCCCGACGTCACCTGCTCGCCCGAGGCGACCACCACGTCATATTCGTCGTCCGACAGCGGAAGGCCCGCGCCGGCCGGGCCGGCCCCGTCGGTCCAGGCGACCAGTTCGTTGGTCTTTCCCGCCATGGCCGAGACGACGACGGCGACCTTCTTGCCGGTCGCGGCCTCTGCGGCGACGATGCGCGCCGCACGACGAATGCGTTCGAGGTCGCCCATGGAGGTGCCGCCGAACTTCATCACCAGTCGTGTCGTATCGGGCCGCGTCATCGTGGCGTTTCGCCCCCTGCTTGCGTGAAAGGCCGCAAAGGTCCATCCCTCGCGTCATGACCGCTTCTAACGGCGCCGCCTCGCCTCGCCTACCCCGTTCGGGGCAGGGTTTTTCGCAAAATTCGTCCGAAAGCGCGTTCGGCGCATCGATCGACCCCGCCGACGTCGCCCGCTTCTCGGCCCAGGCGGCGGAATGGTGGGATTCGCGCGGGCCGTTCGCGCCGCTGCACCGGTTCAATCCGGCGCGGCTGAAACTGATCCGCGAACAGCTGTGCGCGCGGCTGGGCCGTGATCCCAATGCGATCCGTCCGTTCGAGGGGCTGACCCTGCTGGACGTGGGCTGCGGCGGCGGACTGATCGCCGAGCCGATGCGGCGGATGGGGTTCGCGGTTTCCGCCATCGACGCCTCCAGCGAGAACATCGGCACCGCGCGGGCCCATGCCGAGATGGTCGGGCTGGACATCGCCTATCGCGCCGCCACGGTCGAACAGATCGAGGCCGAGGGCGCCGGCCCCTTCGACGTCGTGCTGACGATGGAGGTGATCGAACACGTCGCCGACCCGGAGGGCTTTGCGCGCGCCTGCTCGCGCCTGGTCAGGCCCGGCGGGGTGATGATGGTCGCCACGCTGAACCGCACGCTGAAATCGCTGGCCCTGGGCAAGGTCGCCGCCGAATACGTCCTGCGCTGGGTCCCGGCCGGCACGCACGACTGGCGCCAGTTCCTGAAGCCCGACGAGATCCGCGCCATGCTGTCCGCCGAGCCGGTGACGGTCGAAGGTCCCTATGGTCTGAACTACGACCCGCTGAACGACCGCTGGAGTCAGTCGGACGATGCGGGGATCAACTATATGATGGTCGCGACCAGAAACGCATGACCGGCGTGGTGCTGACGGGCGGGCCTGGGTCGGGCAAGACCTCCTTGCTCGAAGCCTTGGCGCAGGCGGGGTATGCGGTCGAACCCGAGGCTGGTCGGGCCATCATCGGCGAGGAACAGAAACGGGGCGGCGAGGCCTTGCCCTGGCGGGATCGCGCCCTGTTCGCCCAAAAGATGCTGGACCACGACATCGCCGCGCATGGCCGCAGTCAGAGAAATGGGAGGCTGACCTTTCATGATCGAGGCGTGCCTGACGTGGTCGGCTATCTGACGCTGTGCAAGCTGCCGGTGTCGAAAGAAGCGGATCAGGCCGCTCGCACCCTGCGCTATCATCCCAGGGTCTTCATCGCCCCGCCCTGGCCCGAAATCTTCGGTCAGGACGCGGAACGACGACAGGACTTCGAAGAGGCCGAACGGACCTTCGCCGCCATGGTCCGCGTCTATCCAAACTATGACTACGAACTCGTAGAATTGCCGAAGGCGACCATCGCGGAGCGGGTCGCCTTCGTTTTGGACCGGATCGACCTGGGTCGAACCTAGACCTTCTGGGCGCGGCTCCGCGTCCAGGCGTACAGACCGAACACCGCCGCGGCGAAGCCGATGATCCCCGCCAGCATGGCCGGCCAGGTCGAATCGGCCGGCAGCATGGCGAAGGGCGCGTCGTCCCTGGTCGCCACGATCACGCCGGCGGTGAAGACGCCGAACAGGCTCTCGCCCACGATCAGGCCCGAGGCCAGCAGCACGCCCATCCGGCGCGCCACATCGGCGTAGCGGGTGCTGGAGACGGCCTTGTCATAGATCCAGCCGCAGACCGCGCCGATCACCAGCATGGTCGTCACGGCGGCCGGCAGATAGAAGCCGATGCCGACGGCGAGCGGCGGCAGCTTGACCTTGCCGTTGGTGGCCTTGGAGACCACCGCGTCCAGCACGATGATCACCGCGCCGATCACCGCGCCCAGGCCGATCAGGTCCCAGCGCAGGTCGCCGCCGATGACGCCGCGCGCAAGGGCCGAGATCAGGGTCGCCTGGGGCGCCGCCAGGGTCTTGGCGCCTTCGACGATGGCGGGCGGGCCGCCTTCGAAGCCGAAGGCCTGGTTCAAGAGGTTCAGGATGAAGGGGATCACCAGGGCGCCGGCGCCGACGCCGACGATCAACGCGACCTGCTGGCGCCACGGCGTGGCCTCGACCAGCTGGCCGGTCTTCAGGTCCTGGAGGTTGTCGTTTGCGATGACGGCGACGGCGAAGACCACCGCCGTCACGATCAGGGCGAAGGCGATGATCGACGGATCGGCCGGCACGCCCGCGATCGCCATGACGCCCAGCATCAGCAGGGAGGCGATGACCACGGCCAGGATGCCGACGCCCGACACGGGGCTGTTGGATGAGCCGATCAGACCGGCCATGTAGCCGCAGATGGCCGCGACCGCGAAACCGATCAGCACCACATAGACCAGTCCGCCGATCACCAGCAGCGGGGTCGAGGACGCCAGCGCGGGCGCGCTCTGGGCGAACCACGCCAACAGACCGGCGATGCCGACCAAAGAGGCGACCGAGACCGCGCCGACCAGCTTGATCGGCAGGTCCTGTTCCGTCCGTTCCAGCATCTCGCCGTGCGACCGGCGGGCGTTGGCGGCGAGCGCCGAAGTCAGGCCGCCGATCAGCGGACCCGCCAGTTTGATCAGGGTCCAGATGGCGGCCACGCCGATGACGCCGGCCCCCATGAAGCGGACCTCGCGCGCCCAGACCGTGGTGGCCAGTTCCTCGGCCGGAACGCCGGCGGGCAGGGTCGAGGCGATGGAAGGGATGCCGTGCGCCGTCAGCCAGGCGACGGTGTCCGGGCTGGTCAGGATCGGCACGGCGATGGCCCAGGCCAGCACCAGGCCGAACAGTTGCGCCAGACCGACGGTCAGGCCGATCAGATGGCCGGCGCCCAGCAGGGCGAACTGCATGCCAAAGCCCATGCCGGTCGCACCGCCGCCCAGCGCGGCGGGCAGTTTGAAGAATTTGGCCGCCTCGCCGGCGAACACCCGGCCCGCCACAAGCAGGGCGTAACCGGCCGAGACTACGGCGCCCGCGACCACGACCCACAAACCGGACTTGTTTTCGCGAACCGCGCTTTCGGTCTGTTCGGCCCCGCGCGAACCGACCTTCAGCACCTCGGCGGCGGCGACGCCTTCGGGGTAGGGCAGGCCGCCGTTGACGACCAGCGCGCGACGCAGCGGAATGGAGAAGGTGACGCCCAGGACGCCGCCCAGGATGCAGATGGCCACCGACTGCCAGAACGGAAACTCCAGCCACCAGCCGATCATCACCAGGCCCGGCAGGACGAAGATGATCGAACTCATGGCGCCGCCGACCGAGGCCACGGTCTGGACGGTCATATTCTCCCAGATGGTCGAGGTGCGGAAGGCCCGCAGCATGGCCATGGAGATCACCGCAGCCGGAATGGCCGAGGCGAAGGTCAGGCCGACCAGCAGCCCCAGATAGGTGTTGGCGGCGGTGAAGATCACCGCCAGCAGGCAGCCCAGCACCAGGGCGCGGAGCGTCAGTTCAAGCCGACCTTTCGGGGCGGCGGAGGCGTCTGTCATAGATGGGGTCCCACGTTCGGCCGGACCGTAAGCGCATTATGTCGCAGGCGGCAACAGGGCGCACGACGCGGAGAGGCGAAAGCGGCCGTCAGGCCGGCAGGGTCCGCGCGCGCCAGACCCGCCTTCGATCCGGGCTGCGCCGGGTGAAGGTCATGCGGTGGAGCGCCAACATGATCATGGCCGTCAGCCCCCAGGACAGAAGGATGTCGGACAGGAAATGCCCGCCGAAGGCCAGGCGGTTCATCGACAGGGCGAAGGCGTAGGCGATCGCCAAGGGGACGACCACGGGCCCCCATTGCGCCGGCGTCAGAACCAGGACGGCCCCGACCATCCATGCCGCGCCGGCGCCCTCGCCCGAAACAAAGGAGCAGTTGGAGCGGCAGGCGTCGCTGAACATCCAGGCCGGGGTGAAAACGGCGTCACCGCCAAAGGCTTCGATCTGGACGGGCCGGGCGCGACCCCACAGTTCCTTGAACACCAGATTGATCGTCAGCCCCGGCCCGAGCGCCAGGGCCGATACGACGAACAGCGCGCGGCGCGCCGCATCGCCCCATGGCCGGCCTCGACCCCAGACCCAGAGCATCCGCCCAAGGGCGCCCAGCAGCATCAGGCCGATGACCAGGGTCGAACTTCTGCGCAGCGCCTTCAGCACCGGGTCGCCGCCCAGGAAGAAGCCGGCCTGGGGCCGGTAGAACAGATGGCTGACCGCGATGTCGACGCCGGGAAACAGCAGGAAGCCGGCGGTCAGCGCCAGTATGGCCGTCGCGGCCAGGATGGCGCCGCCGTCCGGGCCTAGACGCCAGCGGCGCGCGCCCTTTCGAACCAGGGGCGCACGGGCCCGAGGCGGCGCGTGGACGGGACGGGCCAAGGTGGTTTCGGACATCGTTCCCCCGAACGCGATGCCTGCTGTTTGCCCCAGATGCGTGTCGTCCAGATGTGAAATCCATGGCGACGAGACGGCCTTGCGGTGAAGCTTTCTTATCGGCGGCGATAGAGCCGCTTGGCCCCGGCCGCCGGAACGACTAGGACCGAACGCCATGCCCGAACTTCCCGAGGTCGAAACCGTACGACGCGGCCTGACGCCGGTGCTGGAGGGCGCGCGTCTGTCGCGCGTCAGGATCAACCGCCCGGACCTGCGTTTCCCCTTTCCCGATCGGTTCGTGGAGCGGCTGGACGGGGCGACCGTGCTGCGGATCGACCGGCGGGCCAAATATCTGCTCATGCCTCTGTCGACCGGCGAGACCTGGATCACTCACCTGGGCATGACCGGCCGGTTCACCCTGGACGGCGCGCTGCTGGGCGAGTTCGAGGAGGCGGCGCCCATCGCGGGCAAGCACGAACATTTCAGCGGCTGCGCCATCCGCGAGGCCTCGGCGACCCGCATCGGTTACGCCGACGCACGCCGGTTCGGCTTCATGGGCCTGGTCGCGACCGACCAGATCGAGGCCCATCCCTGGTTCGCGGGTCTGGGCCCGGAGCCCCTGGGCAACGGCTTTTCCGGCGCTCATCTGATCGAGGCCTTCGCCGGCAAGAAACAGAACATCAAGGTCAGTCTGCTGGATCAGCGGATCGTCGCAGGCCTCGGCAATATCTATGTGTGCGAGGCGCTGTATCGCGCGCGCATCTCGCCTCTGGTCGCGGCCGGATCGCTGTCGAAGGCGCGGCTGGAGCGTTTGGCGAGCGAAGTCAGAAATGTGCTGAACGACGCCATCGCGGCGGGCGGCTCGACCTTGCGCGACTTCGCCAACGCCGAGGGCGGCCAGGGTTATTTCCAGCACCGCTTCGACGTCTACGGTCGCGAGGGCGAGCCGTGTCGCGGTGAGAAATGCACCGGCGTCGTCGCCCGGATCGTCCAGGGCGGCCGCTCCACCTTCTACTGCCCCTCCTGCCAGAAGGCGTAATCACGATGCGCAAAATCCATCTCTGGATCAGTCTGGTGGTCGGCGTCCTGGTCTGGGGCGCCTATTTCGTCCACTTCGTCCAGGGCCTGCGCAGCGGCGACCTGAGCGGCCTGGTCTGGTGGTTCGTGGCGGCCCTGATCGTCGCCGCCGTGGCCGAGGCCGCCGCCACCGGCCTGATCGCGCGGCTGTTTCGTCGCCGTGCGCGGGCGCTGGACGACGGGCCGACGCTGCAGGCGGCGCTGAAGGCGGGTCATGTCGCCCTGATGCTGCTGGTCGGCCTGATCCTGATCTCGGCCCTGGTTCTGGCCCTGTCCTCGGTGTTCGGCTGGACGCTGGACCTGTCGGGCGCGCGCGGCCAGGTGATCGCCGCCAATCTGCTGCTGGCCATGGTCGTGGTCGTCGAGCTGGCGCGCGCGGCCCTGACCCTGGCCCTGATGCCGCGTCGCTAGACCGCGCGCTGGATCGCCCGACCGCGCCCCTGTATGACCGTCGTCAAAGGAGACCGACCATGGCCGACGCCTATGCCAACCTGCTGATCGAACGCCACGCCGACGGCTATGCCGTCGTCACCCTGAACCGGCCCGAGGCGCTGAACGCCCTGAACGCGGCCCTGTTCAAGGACCTGGCGGACTTTCTCGACAGCGTCGAACAGGACGACAGCGTGCGCTGCCTGATCCTGACCGGCGCGGGCGAAAAGGCTTTCGCCGCCGGCGCCGACATCAAGGAGATGGCGGATCAGACCTATGCCCAAATGTACACGGGCAACTATTTCGCCCTGGGTCATGACCGGATCACCCGGTTCAGAAAACCGATCATCGCCGCGGTCAACGGCTTCGCCCTGGGCGGCGGCTGCGAACTGGCCATGCTGTGCGACTTCATCGTGGCGTCGGAGAAGGCGAAGTTCGGTCAGCCCGAGATCAATCTCGGCGTCGCGCCCGGCATCGGCGGATCTCAGCGCCTGACCCGCCTGGTGGGCAAGTCCAAGGCCATGGACATGGTCCTGACCGCACGGATGATGGATGCGGCCGAAGCCGAGCGCGCGGGCCTGGCCTCCCGCGTCTTCACCCACGAAACCCTGCTGGACGAGACCCGCAAGATCGCGGCCCGGATCGCCGCGCAAAGCCCGCTGGCGGTGATGGCCAACAAGGAGATGGTCAACGCCGCGCTGGAGACGACCCTGACCCAGGGCGTGCAGTTCGAACGGCGCCTGTTCCACTCGCTGTTCGCCTTCGAGGACCAGAAGGAAGGCATGTCCGCCTTCGTCGAAAAGCGCAAACCCGACTTCAAGGGCCGATAGGCGCGCGCCCATCGTCAACCGATCGCCGTGATCGGGCGTTAGGCGAGAACCATGATCCGCTTGTTCGCCGCCTTCGCCGCCTGCCTGTTCCTGCTCGTCCCCGCCGCCGTCCAGGCGCGGCCCCAGACGCCTGCGCCTGCGCCGGCGTCGCCGCCGGTCTTCGTCTCTGACCGGATCATCGTGGAGACGCGCGGCTCGGGGCCGGACGTCGTCTTCATTCCAGGGCTGGGCTCGACCGGCGCAGCCTGGCGCTCGACGGCGGACCGGCTTCAGGATCGCTATCGGGTGCATCTGATCACCCTGCGCGGCTTCGGCGACACGGCGATCGAGGGCAACGCCAACGGCGGTCTGGCCGGTCCGGCGGCGGCCGAGATCGAACGCTATATCCGTCAGCAGGGCCTGGTGCATCCGGCCCTGATCGGTCATTCGTTGGGCGGCCAGATCGCCCTGCGCGTCGCCGCCGGCATGGGCGACGGCGTGGGGCGGGTGATGGTGGTCGACTCCTCGCCCTTCTTCCCGTCGCTGGTCGATTCGCGCGCCACTTCGGCCCAGGTCGAGCCGCTGGCCCGGCTGGGTTATCAGGCCCTGCTGCTGTTCGGCGATCAGGCCCTGAAGAGCCAAGCGGCGACCCTTGGCGTGGACATGGGTCTGGCCGGCGATATGGTGTTTCAGGGCCTGGGGCTTCAGGGTGGGGATCGTCGCGTCTTGGCCCAGGGCCTGTACGAGGCCCTGACCGTCGATCTGCGCCCGCGTCTGGCTGAGATCACGGCCCCGGTGACGGTGGTCTATGGTTGGACGCGCGATCCCGAGAATCCGCGCAACCGGCTGGAGGGGCTGTATCGCTACGGCTTTCAGGGACTTCGCCACCCGCCCCGGTTCGAGCGGATCGAAGGCGCGGGGCACCAGGTCATGATCGAACAGCCGGGGCCGTTCCTGACGGCGGTGCGGCGCTTCCTGTCCTGAGCCTCAGGGTTTCAGCGCGTCGATCACAACCCCTTCGGTCAGCAGTTGCGGCAGGATGTCCGGCTCGCTCCGGCCCGGCCGATAGAGCAGATACAGCGGCACGCCCGACCGGCCGTGCGCCTGAAGCTCGCGGGTGATGGCGTCGTCGCGGCGGGTCCAGTCTCCGACCAGATAGACGGCGTCGGCCTTTTTCACCGCCTGGACGACGCGCGGCGACGACAGGGCGGCGCGTTCGTTGATCTTGCAGATCACGCACCAATCAGCCGTCAGATTGACCAACACCGGTCGTCCGGCGGCCGTCGCCTGGGCCACCGCCGCCGCCGACCAGGGCTGGGCGTCCAGCGCGCCGCATTCGCTGCGGGGCGCCGCATCCGCCGTCCGCGCCGCGCCGGCCGCGACCCCGGCCAGTCCCGCCGCCGCAACCCCGGCGATGATGGCGCAGAGGGTCGCCATCACCGGTCGCCGCCCCTTAAGGCGCGCCTCCTGGGCCAGCCCCGCCAGCCAGGCGGCGAAGGCCAGCGACAGGGCCGCCGTCAGCAACAGGCCCAGGGCGTCCGCGCCGCCCTGTCTGGTGAACACCCAGACCAGCCACAGGGACGCCCCGTACATCGGAAAGGCCAGCACCCCCTTCAGCCGCGCCATCCAGGCGCCGGGACGGGGCAGGCGCGACAACAGGCCGGGCGACAAGCTGATCGCCAGATAGGGCAGGGCCAGACCCAGTCCCAGCATCAGGAACACCGCCAGCGCCATCGGCCAGGCCAGCACCAGGGCCGCGCCCAGGGCCGCCGCCATGAAGGGGGCGGTGCAGGGCGCCGCCACGACGACCGCCAGAACCCCGGTGAAGAAGGCGCCGGCCGCGCCGGGCAGGCGGGACAAGGGACCTGACCCGGCGTTCTGAAGCCCCGCCCCGACATGGAAGACCCCGGACAGGTTCAGCCCGACCAGCAGCATGATCAGGGCCAGGGCCGCGACCACGCCGGGCGACTGAAGCTGAAAGCCCCAGCCCACGGCCTGACCCGCCGCCCGCAGCGCCAGAAGCCCGCCGGCCAGAATCAGGAAGCTGACCAGCACCCCGGCGGTGAAGGCCAGACCGTCTCTGCGCGCCCGTCGCGGATCGTGCGCCGCCGCCGACAGCGACGCCGCCTTCATCGCCAGCACCGGGAAGACGCAGGGCATAAGGTTCAAAACCAGTCCGCCCAGCAGGGCCAGCCCCAGGGCCTGAACGAACGTCCAGACGCCGCCCGTGGGCTTTTCGCCCGTTTCCGCCAGCGGAGACAGGTCGCCGCGCCCTTCGGCGCCAGGCAGGACGGGGCCGGGTCGAGCCGCGATCTCCCAGGCGCCCCTGTCGGTCGCCAGCACGCCCGACATGGGGCCGCCCGCGCCGCGCTTTCCGGGCGTCAGGATCAGGCTCAGCCCGTCGGGGCCGACCTGTCCGGTCTGGGCCGCCGCATGGTCGATGCGGTCGCCGTCATAGGGATAGAAATAGGCCTGACCCACGTCGCCGCCCGCCAGCGGCCCGCCGGTCGCGGTCAGGGTCAGTCGGCCACCCTGGGCCGTCAATCGGGCCTCTATGCCCGCCGGGCGCGGGGCGGTCTCGACCAGACGTTCGATCTGGGCGCCCCAGGGCCTGGCCAGGGGTGCGGCGCCGTCGCGCACCGGCAGGGCCAGCGACAGGGTCATCGGTTGGGGCACGCACATCTGGTCGTTGCACACCAGAAACAGCGCGTCCGTCGTCAGGGTCAGGATCTCGCCCGGCCGGGCCGAGGCGGGCGCATGGATCGCTACCGGCAGAAACACCTCGCCCGAATAGCCGTAGTTCATCAGGCTAATCAGCCGCTGGCGACCGGGCAGGGGCCACAGGATGGGATCGGCCGTCACGCCCTGGGGCAGGGTCCAGGTCAGGCTGGTCGCCCCGCCGCTGTCGCCGGGATTGCGCCAGTAGGTGTGCCAGCCGGGCGCGATTTTCTGGCGCACGGCGACCACCGTGGTCGATCCCGGCGCGACCCATTGCGACATCGGCACCAGTTCGGCCTCGATCCGCTCGGTCCGCTGCGGCCCGAAAGCGACCTGGCCCGACGCCGGTCCGGCGACCGGCTGGGCCCCAACCGAGCCCGCCGTCAGCAATAGCAGAAGGCCGAGGAAAAAAGCGAACGGGCGCAAAGACGGTTTCCGAAAGGGGGAGGAGGCGCGCAACCTAACGTCTTGCGCGCTTCTCTGCCATCGCTCGTCAGGCGCCCGCGTCGATCAGCGCGGATAGGCCTCGTAAACGACCTCGGCGCGACGGCGCAGCGGCTCGTCCTTGCCCGAGGCGGTCACGGCGCCCGCGTCGCCTGCCGCGCTCAGTTCGAAGATCGGCGCCGGCAGCCCCGCCTCGGTCAGGGCTGTCACCACGGCGCGGGCGCGCCGTTGCGACAGGGTCAGATTGGCTTCCGACGCGCCGGTGGCGTCGGCCAGGCCCATCACGCGGACGCGGCGCACGTCGCAGCCCTTGGCCTTGTCCGCCGCCGCGCGCAGGACCATCGCCGCCGGCTCGGTCAGCCGCGCCTGGTTCTCGACGAAATAGATGTCGAACCGTCCGGGCGCGCACAGCGATTCGCCCACCACCAGGGCGGTGCGTTTCGGCGTCGGCGCACAGGCCGCGACGACGCCTGCCGACAGGATCGCCGCAGCCGCCAGTCCTTTTGCAAATCCAATAGGTCGCATCATCTCAGCCCTCCCGCCGGCGAACCGGCCCTTAACGCAAAAGAGGCGGCCTGTCCGTGGACCAGCCGCCTCTTCAACCTAGCGCCGGTCTGCGAGTTCCGCGACCGACAAGTTTTCAACAGCGATCAATAACGACGCTGACCGTTGTCCCAGTAGCACTCGTCCTGACGGTTGTCGTAGCAGTAGTAATAGCGACCTTGGCTGTCGCGATAACGCTGCTGGTTGTTGCGGTCCTGGTTGGAGCCGCGGATCGCGCCGGCTGCGCCGCCCAGGGCGCCGCCGATCAGGGCGCCGGTGGCTGCGTTGCCGCCGCCCACGTTGTTGCCGATGATGGCGCCGGCGACGGCGCCGAGGCCCGCGCCCACAGCGCCTTGACGGACGGTCTGGTTCGGGCCGTTGTTGTAGCCGTACGGGTCGCTGGCGCAGGCCGAAGCCAGCAGGCCGGCGCCTGCAATCGCGATGATCGCCTTGTTCATGGTGAAATCCTCTGTGCCTGGGTGTCGCCCCTGGGTCCCGAAACGTGATGTGACGGCATAGGTTCCGTCAGCCAAGTGAAATATGGCCACGCTTGTTCGGAACGGGCGCGGCTGCCGGACGTTCGGGCGACATGACCTCTGATACGACAGCCGTTTCTCCCGCGCCGCCGGACGCCGACGAGGTGCCGAGGCTGACGCCGCATGCGCCGCTGACCCATGCCGTCGTGCTGGTCAATCCCCTGTCCGGCAGCGTGGGGCCGCGCGCCGCCGCCGAGGTCGAGGCGATCATGGCCGACTACAGGCTGAAGGCCGAGGTCGTCACTCTGGAGGGCGGCGGCTTCGACAAGGCCATCGCCGAAGCCTTCGCGGCCAAGCCCGACGTGATTTTCGTCCTGGCCGGGGACGGCACGGCGCGCTCGGTCGCGTCCAAGGCCCGGCCCGACGGTCCGATGATCGCGCCCCTGCCCGGCGGCACCATGAATATGCTGCCCAAGGCGTTGTATGGCACCGCCGACTGGAAGCTGGCCCTGAAGCGTGCGTTGGAGGAGGGCGAGGCCCAGCCTGTCTCGGGCGGCGAGGTGCAGGGGGAGTATTTCTATTGCGCGGCCATCCTGGGTTCGCCTGCCCTGTGGGCCCCGGCGCGCGAGGCGATGCGGACCGGCAAGATCAAGCTGGCCTGGCAATATGCGCGCCGGGCCTTCAAACGCGCCTTTTCCGGTCGGCTGCGCTTCACCTTGGACGGCGGCGAGAAGCGGCGCACCGAGGCGCTGGTGCTGATCAGTCCCATGATCTCCAAGGCGATGGAGGACCCCGTGGGATTGGAGGCCGCCGCCATGGATCCAACCGACGCGACCCAGGCCTTCCGCCTGGCCGCCAACGCCCTGTTCAGCGACTGGCGGCACGACCCGGCCGTCTCCACTCGACCGGCCAAGCTTATAGAGGTGCGGGCCCGCTCCAAGATTCCGGCGGTCATCGACGGCGAGCCCCTGTTGCTCAAGCCCGACGCCGTGATCCGCTTCGTGCCCAAGGCCTTCAAGGCCCTGGCGCCCCGGCCGCCGTCGGCCGAGGACAGCCTGTAATGGGGCGGGTTCTTCAGTTCTCCGACGTCCATTTCGGCTGTGAACACAAACACGCGTGCGCCGCCGCCCTGGACTACGCCCACGCCACGACCAACGATCTGGTGCTGATCACCGGCGACATCACCCAGAAGGGCTTCCCTGCCGAGTTCAAGGCGGCGGGGGAATGGATGCGCGCCATGCCCGAACCGCGTTTCGTCATCGTCGGCAATCACGACGTGCCCTATTGGGACGCGGTGGCCAGAGTGCTGCATCCGTGGCGGGCGTTCGAGACAGCGACGGGTTTTCCCGCCCACGATGGACAGTTTCTCAGCGACGCGGTTATGGTGCGCGGCGTGGTCACCGCGCGCGGCTGGCAGGCCCGGCCCAACTGGTCCAAGGGCGTCATCGACCTGGACCAGACGCGGCGTGCGGCCGAGGCCCTGCGTCAGGCGCCGATCGGCGCGCTGAGAATCCTGGCCTGTCACCATCCGCTGATCGAGATGGTCGGCACGCCGATGACCGGCGATGTCAAACGCGGTGACGAGGCGGCGCTGATCTTCGCCGAGGCTGGGGTCGATCTGATCATGACGGGTCATGTCCACGTGCCCTTCGCCATGCCGATCCCGCTGGCGGACCACTGTTCCTATGCGGTGGGATGCGGAACCCTGTCGCACCGCGAACGCGGCGCGCCCCCCGGCTTCAACCAGATCGACTGGGACGCCAAGACCATCACCGTCACCGCTCTGGCCTGGGATGGCGCGAGCTATCGGTCCCATCAGGTCTGGCGACTGCCGCGCCGTCAAGACACTCGCAAGGCCGCCACGGCGCCTAGCCCCGTCGAACCGGGGGAACTGGAGAAGGCGGCGGTCTGAACCGTTTCCTCCCCATTTCATGGGGAGGTGGCGCGGCGCTTCTTTAGCGCCGTGACGGAGGGGCTGTTTACAACATTACGGGCGACGGCGGGGCTTCAACAGCCCCTCCGCCACGCTTCGCGCGGTCCCCCCTCCCCACGCGTGGGGAGGAGACTTTGTGCCTATCGGAACGGCGGCTCGTCGAAGGCGCGGAGTTTGCGCGAGTGCAGGCGCGAGCCCTCGCTGCGCATCAGATCGACCGCCTGGATGCCGATCTGCAGATGTTCGGAGATCGAACCCTCGTAGAAGCGATTGGCCTGGCCCGGCAGTTTGATCTCGCCATGCAGCGGCTTGTCCGACACGCACAGCAGCGTCCCGTAGGGCACGCGGAAGCGATAGCCCTGGGCGGCGATGGTGGCGCTTTCCATATCGATGGCGACGGCGCGGCTCTGGTTGAAGCGCAGGGCCGACTTGGAATAGCGCAACTCCCAGTTCCGGTCGTCGGTGGTCACGACGGTGCCGGTGCGCAGGCGCAGCTTGACTTCGTCGCCCGGCATTCCGCTGACCGACTTGGTGGCGTCGTATAGGGCGCGCTGGACCTCCGCGATCGAGGGGATGGGGATGTCCGGCGGCAGCACCGCGTCCAGCACGTGATCGTCGCGCAGATAGGCGTGGGCCAGCACATAGTCCCCGATGGTCTGGCTGGCGCGCAGGCCGCCGCAGTGACCGATCATCAGCCAGACATGCGGGCGCACGACGGCCAGGTGATCCGTGATCGTCTTGGCGTTGGATGGGCCGACGCCGATGTTGACCAGGGTCACGCCCTGATGGCCCGGCGCGGTCAGGTGATAGGCCGGCATCTGGTGCTTCTTCCAGGCCGTATCGCTGATCGCCGCCTCGGGATTGGGTGTGTCGCGCGTGATGACGATGCCGCCCGCGCAGGACAGGGTCTCATAGGGCGAACCCGGCGTCTGCAGCTGCTCTATGGCCCAGCGCACGAACTCGTCGACATAGCGATTATAATTGGTGAATAGGACGTAGGACTGGACGTCGTCGACCGGCGTGCCGGTGTAGTGTTTCAGCCGCGCCAGCGAGAAGTCGGTCCTGAGGCCGTCGAAGTGCGACAGGGGGAAGTCGCCGCCCATCTCGAACAAGCCATCCGCGATCTCGTCGCCGATATGGGCCAGGTCCGTGGTGGGGAACCAGCGCGCCAGGGCGGCCGTCATCGACCGATCCAGCGCGACCTCCAGCCCGTCGGTCACATAGGGGAAGGGGATTTCCTGACGCGACACGCCGACCTCGAAGGTCGCGTTATATTCCTGCTCCAGCAGGCCCAGCTGTTCGGTCAGATAGGGGCGGAACAGGTCCGGCCGCGTGACCGTGGTGGCGTAGCTGCCCTGTTTCGACAGCCGGGCGTAGGCGCGCGGCTCCAGGTCCTGGGGGCGGTCCCCGTCCCAGCGGATGCGAAGTTCGGGATAGGCGAACACCCCTTCGGCGCGTTTCAGCGGATCGGGCCGCTCGCCGGTATTGACGAAATCCCGCACGGCGTCGCGCAGGTTGGTCACGGATTGGGTGTAGAGGGTTTCGAGGCGGTCCAGCGCCGCCTGTGCTGTCATCTGTTCTGTCATGACTTCCTCTAGCGAAGCTTCGTGACAATGGCGAGGCGCCCGCCGGTCAATCTCGATTTCGCTGCGTTGCAGCAATTTATGACGGACGCACGGTTGCGGATCGGGGCATGGGGGCGCATCTGGCCCGGATGTCTACTTCCCTAGCGTCAGCACCCGCCAAGAAGGAACCCGGTTTCGTCGAGTTCGTCTGCCTCATCGCCCTGATGATGGCGCTGAACGCCCTGGCCATCGATTCCATGCTGCCGGCCCTGCCGCATATAGGCGCCGACCTGGGTGTGGCCAACGCCAACAGCCGCCAGTGGGTGGTCACCGCCTATCTGCTGGGCTTCGGCGGGGCGCAGCTGATCTATGGGCCGCTGGCGGACCGGTTCGGGCGAAAGCCCGTGCTGCTGGTGGGAGTGGGCCTCTATGTGGTGTTCAGCCTTCTGGCGACCCTGGCGCCGACCTTCGACATGCTGATCCTGGCGCGGATCGGCCAGGGGCTGGGCAGCGCCTGCACCCGCGTGCTGGCCGTCTCCATCGTTCGCGATCGTTACGAGGGGCGGACCATGGCGCGGGTCATGTCGTTCAGCTTCCTGGTCTTCCTGGGCGTGCCGATCCTGGCGCCGTCCATCGGCCAGATGATCATGCTGGTCGGGCCGTGGCGCTGGATCTTCGCGGGGCTGGGCCTGATCGGGGTCGGCCTGATGGTCTGGGCCTCCCTGCGGCTGCCCGAGACGTTGAAGCCCGAGGATCGTCTGCCGATCCAGGTCAAACGCCTGGCCTCGGCCTATCGGGTCGCGCTGACCGACCGCACCGCCGTCGGCTATACGCTGGCCATGACGGCGATCACCGGGGCGCTGTTCGGCTTCATCAACTCGTCCCAGCAGATCTTCGCCGACGTCTTCCATGCCGAGGCGGCGTTCCCGGCCATCTTCGCCCTGATCGCGGGCGGGATCGCGGCGGCGTCGCTGGTCAACGCCCGCATGGTGGTCAAGCTGGGGTCGCGCAAGATTTCGCACACCGCCCTGATCGGCTTCACCGCCATTTCCGCCCTCCATGCGGCGGTGGCGTTCAGCGGGCATGAATCGCTCTGGACCTTCGCGGTGCTGCAGACCCTGACCATGTTCTGCTTTGGTTTGATCGCCGGCAACTTCGGCGCCATGGCCATGGAGACGATGGGCCACATCGCGGGCACCGCCGCCTCGATCCAGGGGTTCGTCTCCACCATCGTCGGCTCGCTGCTGGGCTTTGCGGTGGGTCAGCAGTTCAACGGCACCACGGTCCCGATGGCGGCAGGCTTCACCCTGTTCGGCCTGGTCGCCCTGGTATGCGTGCTGTTCGCCGAACGCGGCCGGCTGTTCCGGTCGCACCACCTGCCGCCGGTCGCGAGCGCCTAGACCGAGACTTGATCTTTTCGGCGTTTCCGCGCGTTCTCGGGCCAATCGTTACGGTCAGCCCAGGAAAATCCCAATGAAGCGCAAAGCGCTCGGCCTCGTCTCCGCCCTCGCCCTCGCCGCCGCTATGGGGGTCAGCGCCTGTTCCACCGCCACCGGCGGTTCTGCGATGACCCCGCCCGCCATCGCCCCCGCTCCGGGGCCGGAGGCGGTCGACAGCCACACCTACGCTCGGCCCGAGGTGGCCCGCGTGGTCGATGTGGCGCTGGACCTGACCGCCAACTTTGAGGCCAAGACCCTGTCGGGCACGGCGACGCTGGACATCCTGGCTGTTCCCGGCGCCAACGAGGTGATCCTGGACATCCGCAACCTGGATATCCAGGACGTGCGCGACGCCGCCGGTCAGCCGCTGCGCTTTGTGGTGGGGGATGACGACGCCATCAAGGGCCAGCCCCTGACCGTCTATTTCCCGGCCTTCGCCGCCAACGAGCGTCGCAAGATCACCATCCGCTATTCGACCCGTCCCGACGCGGCGGCGCTGCAATGGCTGAACCCCAGCCAGACGGCGGGCGGCCAGAAACCCTATCTGTTCAGTCAGGGCCAGGCGATCCTGACCCGGACCTGGGTCCCGACCCAGGACAGCCCCGGCATCCGCCAGACCTATTCGGCCCGCATCACCGCACCGGCCGACCTGACCGTGGTCATGAGCGCCGACCACCTGACGCCGAACGGCGAGCCTGCAGCCAACGGCATGAAGACCTGGCGCTTCCGGATGGACAATCCGATCCCGCCCTATCTGATCGCGCTGGGCGTCGGCGACATCGCCTTCGCCCCGTTCGACGGCCGCTCCGGGGTCTGGACCGAGCCCAGCCGCCTGCGCGCCGCTCAGTGGGAGCTGGAGCCGACCGCCCAGATGGTGACGGCCGCCGAGCGGCTGTATGGCCCCTATCGCTGGGGCCGCTATGACCTGCTGGTTCTGCCGCCCTCCTTCCCGTTTGGCGGGATGGAGAACCCCAAATTGACCTTCGCCACCCCGACCATTATCGCCGGCGACCGGTCGCTGGTGTCGCTGGTCGCGCACGAACTGGCGCACTCCTGGTCCGGCAATCTGGTGACCAACGCCACCTGGAACGACTTCTGGCTGAACGAAGGCTTCACCGTCTATTTCGAAAACCGGATCATGGATTCGGTCTATGGCCATGACCGCGCCATGCAGGAACAGGTGCTGGGCTGGGACAGCCTTCAGGACACGTTGAAGTCCCTGCCGGCCGCCGACACCCGGCTGCATCTGGACCTGAAGGGCCGCGATCCCGACGACGGCATGAACGACATCGCCTACGAAAAGGGCGCCCTGTTCCTGCGCACCGTCGAGCGCAACGTCGGCCGCGAGCGGTTCGACGCCTGGCTGCGCGGTTACTTCGACCGCAACGCCTATCGGCCCATGACCACGGCCATGTTCCTGGACGACATCCGCGCCAATCTGGTGAAGGGCGACGCGGCGCTGGAATCCGAACTGCAGCTGGACGCCTGGGTCTATCAGCCCGGCCTGCCGTCCAACGCCGTCGCCCCCGTCTCGCACGCCTTCGAGCCGGTGGACGCGGCCGCCGTCGCCTTCTTCAAGGACAAGGGACCGGCCTCGGCCATTCCGTGGGCGAACTGGAACACACAGCAGCGCCAGCGTTTCCTGGGCTGGCGTCCCGACGGCCTGCGCACCGGCGCCGACTGGCTGACCGATGCGCAACTGGCCGATCTGGAGCGGACGCTGAACCTGGCGAACGAGGGCAACAGCGAACTGACCTTCGCCTGGCTGCAGATCGCCCTGGCGCATCGCTATCAGCCGGCGGTCGCCACGGCCGAGAAATTCCTGACCAGCCAGGGCCGCCGCAAGTTCGTCCTGCCCCTGTTCCAGACCCTGTGGAACGAGGGCGACTGGGGGCGCGCCAACGCCCGCCGCATCTACGCCGAGGCCCGGCCGCTGTATCACCCCGTGACCACCGGCTCGGTCGACCAACTGGTTGGGCGGCCGTAGGGTCCATCATCATCTCCTCCCCACTCGTGGGGAGGAAGGCCGCAGCCATCGCAAAGCGGCCGGTCCATTCACGAAGATGCTTGCCCGCGTTGCGGTGCGGCGCCCTATCGTCTATCCCGCGACACGGATTTTCGACTGGAGTTTCCCCATGGCTGACCTCGCCCCCGGCGTCGTGACCCTCTTCGGAGGATCGGGCTTCATCGGGTCGCAGGCGGTGCGCGCCCTGGCGCGGCGCGGCTGGCGCATCCGCATCGCCGTGCGCAACCCGGTCCTGGCCATCGAGATCCAGCCGCTGGGCGACCCGGGCCAGATCCAGTTCATGCGGTGCGACATCACCAGCGCCGAGGACGTGGCGGCGGCGGTGCGCGGCGCGGACGCGGTGGTCAATCTGGTCGGGGTGCTGCACGACGGCGGCGGCAAGCGCGGCTTCGACGCCGTTCATGCCCAGGCGGCCCAGACCATCGCCTCGGCCGCCAAGGCGGCGGGCGTCAAACGTCTGGTTCAGATTTCGGCGATCGGGGCGGACGCCATGAGCCCCGCCGCCTATGGCCGCTCAAAGGCCAAGGCCGAGGATGCGGTGCGCGCCGTCTATCCCGACGCCGTGATCCTGCGTCCGTCGCTGGTGTTCGGCGCCGGCGACGGCTTCCTGAACCGTTTCGCGGCCCTTGCCGTGCAGTCGCCGATCCTGCCGTTGATCGGCGGCGGCGAGACCCGATTCCAGCCGGTCTATGTCGGCGATGTCGCCGAGGCTGTCGCGCGCGGCGTGACCCGCGCCGATGCGGCCGGCCGCACCTTCGAGCTGGGCGGGCCCAGCGTCTTCACCTTCCGCGAAATCCTGGAGCTGGTCCGTCGCGAGACCGGCCGCGACCGCCTGCTGGTCTCGGTGCCGTTCTTTGTCGCCAAGCCGTTGGGGTCTCTGCTGGAATTGACCGGCCTGATCGGCGTCACCCCGCCGCTGACCAAGGATCAGGTCTTCATGCTGGAAAACGACAATGTCGTCGGCGCTGATGCGCGGGGCCTCGACGCCCTGGGCATCGATCATGCGACAGGCATGGAGGCGATCGCGCCGTCCTATCTGTGGCGCTACCGCGTCGGCGGCCAGTTCGCCGCAGCGCCAGCCTACTGATCCATCCCCATCCGATGCCGCCGTCGGTCGCTTTCGCGGCCGGCGGCGCTTCGCATATGGGAACAAAGAGTGCACAGCTTAAGAATGCCGGCCACGCAGTCCCAGTTCTCCTCGACCGACACGCCTGATCTGAACGAGGCGCGGGCCCTGCTGTCGCGCGTCTGGGGTCATGCCGATTTCCGGGGGTTGCAGGGGCAGGTGGTCGAGCAGATCCTGTCCGGCGGCGATGTGCTGGCCGTCCTGCCGACCGGCGGCGGCAAGAGCGTCTGCTATCAGATCCCCGCCATCCTGCGCCCCGGCCTGGGTCTGGTGGTGTCGCCGCTGATCGCCCTGATGACCGATCAGGTCGAGGCGCTGAAACAGCAGGGCGTGGCCGCCGCGCGTCTGGATTCCGGCGTGTCCCTGGACGAGCGTTCGGCCATCTGGCGCGCGGCGCGGTCCGGCGAACTGGACCTGCTCTATGTCTCGCCCGAAGGTCTGGCGGCGGGGGCGATGATGGATCGGCTGGCCGAACTGCCGCTGAGCCTGATCGCCATCGACGAGGCCCACTGCGTGTCCCAGTGGGGTCACGATTTCCGCCCCGACTATCGCAATCTGGGCCTGCTGGCCGAGCGGTTCCCCGATGCGCCGCGCATCGCCGTCACCGCCACCGCCGACGCCCGCACCCGTGACGACATCCTGCGCTCCTTACGGCTGGAAGACGCCAAGGTCTTCGTCGACAGTTTCGCCCGCCCGAACCTGCAACTGTCGGCCGAGCGCAAAGAGAGCGCCTCGCGCGCCAAGACCGACGCGCGGGTCATCGAACTGGTCCGCGAGCGGCGGGGCAAGTCGGGCGTGGTCTATTGCGGCAGCCGCGACGGCTGCGACCGCGTGGCCCAGGCGCTGCGCGACGCCGGGACCAACGCCATCGCCTATCACGCCGGCATGGACACGCGCGAACGCGACCGTCGGCTGGAACGGTTTCTGGCCGAGGAAGGCGCCGTCATGGTCGCCACCATCGCCTTCGGCATGGGGGTCGACAAGGCCGACGTCCGCTTCGTCATCCATGCCGATCCGCCCGGCAGTCTTGAGGCCTATTGGCAGGAGATCGGCCGGGGCGGGCGCGACGGCGAACCGGCCGAGGGCATCACCCTGTACGGGCCCTCCGACATCGCCTGGTCCCTGCGTCGTCTGGACAGCCGCCCGATGGCCGAAGAGGTCAAACAGGTTCAGGTCAGGAAGACCCGCCAGCTGTTCGCCATGCTGGACGGCGCCGTCTGCCGCGCCCAGGCCGTGCGCCGATACTTCGGCGAACACGACGCCCAACCGTGCGGCGTCTGCGACATCTGCGGCGACCCGCCCCAGCTCTATGACGCCACCGTCCCGGCCCAGAAAGCCCTGGCGGCGGTGCAGCGGCTGGGCGGCCGCTTCGGGCGCAACCGCGTCGTCGATCACCTGACCGCCCGCACCAAGGACGTCCAGCCTTGGGAGCAGTCGCTCTCCACCTGGGGCATCGGGCGTGAAATCTCGCTGACGTCGTGGCGCGAGATCGTCGATCATCTGCTGTTCGAGGGCCTGCTGGTCGAAGACCCCAACGACGGCAAGCCGCTGGTGGGACTAGGCGATCCCGAGGCCGTGCGCGCGGTCTATAAATCGGAACGCCAGATCGAGGTCCGCCGCGCCCCGTTGCGGGCGGACGCCGCCCCACGCCGCCGCGACAGGTCGGGCGAGGGGCGCAATGCGGCGCTGGAGACGATGGACGCCGATGTCCGCGCCCGGTTCGAGGCTCTACGGGCCTGGCGCCGCGACCGCGCCTCGGAACAGCACGTCCCGCCCTATGTCATCTTCCAGGACAAGACCCTGCTGGAGATCGCCCACGCCGAGCCGGGCGACCTGAACAGTCTGGGCGCGATTTCAGGGGTCGGTCAGTCCAAGCGGGATCGCTACGGAAAGGGCGTGCTGGAGACGTTGAAAGCCCTCTAGATCGGATCAGACTTCCGGCTTGGGCGGGGCGGTGATGACCTCGACATTGTCGTTCAGCAGATAGGACAGTTCGGACAGGGCGACGGCGCGGTCGGCCGGATTGGCGGCGGCCTGAACGGCCTGGACCTTGCGGGGCATGTCTTCGGAAATGCCGCGCAGGATGCATTTCAGGTCGCCGTCGGTGCCGCGTTCCTTCAGGATCAGGTGGCCCTGCATGTCCAGCGCGGCCAGCTGTTCGGCCTGGGCCTTAAAGCCCGTGAAGGCCTGGCTGGTGAAGAAGGCGGCGTCGTCGGCGGCCTTGGCGGCGGCCCAGCCGTCGACCATGGCTTTCAGGCTGGTCGAGCGCGAGACGATGTTGGCGAACAACGGCTCGCCCGCCACCGAGATTGGCGCGCCGGGAACCGCCGTCGGCTGTTCGGCGGCCAGGGCGACGGCGGGATTGGACATCGCCAGGGCGATCGTGAGAGCAAGGCCGCAGGACATTGAGGTGACTTCCTGTTTCAGCGTCCGCTGGGACGTTGAACCTGAATACGCCCCAGCCGTAAACGAGTGTTTACCCTGTCATTTGCCTGATGGAGACGACGATGACGTCCGACGCCGCCTGGACCGCCTTCGACCAAGCCGCCGCCGAGGCCGCCTCCGCGCGGATCGTCGATCAGTTCGCCGCCGATCCCGATCGGCTGTCGCGGATGTCGGTCGAGGCGGCGGGCCTCTATCTGGACCTGTCGAAACAAAGCTGGACCCGCGCGGCGTTCGACACCTGTCTGGACCTGGCGCGGGCGTCCGATGTCGAGGGGCGTCGCGCGGCCCTGTTCGCCGGTGAGGCGGTCAATCTGACCGAGGGGCGGGCGGTGCTGCATCCCGCCCTGCGCGCTGCGCCGGGCGCCGACTTCAAGGCGCTGGGCCAGCCGGTCTCGGCCGAGGTGGACGCGGTGCGGGCGGACATGAAGACCTATGCCGACGCCGTGCGCTCGGGCGCCGAGGCCGGGGCGACGGGGCGCCGGTTCGAGGCCATCGTCCATGTCGGGATCGGCGGGTCGGACCTGGGGCCGCGCGTGGTCTGGGACGCGCTTCGTCCGCTGAACCCGGCCATCGATCTGAGATTCGTGGCCAACATCGACCCGCGCGACATGGCTGAGGCCCTGACCGGGTTGGACCCCGAAACGACCCTGGTCGTGGTGGTGTCCAAGACCTTCACCACCCAGGAGACCCTGGCCAACGCCGAGGCGGCCAAGGCCTGGCTGGCGGCGTCCCTGCCGGCCGAAGGCATGACCAGACATTTCATCGGGGTGACGGCGGCGCCGGACCGGGCGGCGGCCTTCGGCTGCGGCCGCACCTTCGCCTTCCGGGACTGGGTCGGGGGACGCTATTCCCTGTGGTCGGCGGTCAGCCTGTCGTGCGCCATCGCCCTGGGTTGGGACGCCTTCGAACAGATGCTGGCCGGCGCCGCGGCCATGGACGATCATTTCGTGTCGGCTCCGCTGGAGCGGAACGCGCCCATCCTTTTGGCCCTGGCCCAGGTGTTCAACGTCGACGGGTTGAACCGGCCGGCCCGCACGGTGGCGCCCTATGCCCACGTCCTGCGTCGCCTGCCGTCCTTCCTGCAGCAGCTGGAGATGGAATCGAACGGCAAGCGGGTGCATCGCGATGGCGCGCTCGTGACGCGTCAGACCTGCCCCGTCGTCTTCGGCGAACCGGGCACCAACGGCCAGCACGCCTTCTTCCAGCAGGTCCATCAGGGGCCGCAAGTCGTGCCGGCCGAGTTCGTCATCGTCGCCAGGACGCACGCCGACGCACCGGAATCGCCGCTGTGGTCCAATGCCCTGGCGCAGGGGCAGGCGCTGATGGTCGGCAAGACGACCGAGGCGGCCAAGGCCGAGGGTCTGGCCCAGGGGCTGTCGGAAGCGGAGGCGGACCGCCTGGCGCCCCACCGCACGTTTACGGGAAACCGCCCCTCGACCGCCATCGTGATGGATCGGCTGACGCCCCGGACGCTCGGCGCCCTGCTGGCCCTCTATGAGCACAAGACCTTCGTGGAAGGCGTGATCTGGGACATCAACAGCTTCGACCAGTGGGGCGTGGAACTGGGCAAGGTGCTGGCCAAGGCCATTCTGAAGGACGTCGATGCGGGCGGTCCGTCCGTCGAACTGGACCCGTCCACGGCGGCGCTGATGAGGCGCTTGATGGGTTAGGACCTCAGCCGGACGTTACGGCGTCGATGGTCAGGACGCGGCGGATCGCCCTGCGGCTGGCCGGCGGCGAGCGATGCAGCACGACCGGAAACTCAGGCCAGGCCGCCCAGCCTTCGGCCGAGCCTTTCATTATGGCGATGTCGCCCGGATGCAGGGTGCGGACGCGCCGCCGCGTCTCGGCGCGACGCGCGTTCAGGTCGTGGCCGATCTCGCTGGCGAAGGCCCATTCCGACCCCAGGCCCTGATAGGTCGCGATCAGCCGCACCGAGACCGCGTCCTGATGAAAGCGCGGGCAGACGCGTGTGGTCGTGGTCTGAAACCGTGCGCGCCACATCGGCCCGCCGCTGACGGCGGCCAGTATGTCGCCCAGCCCCTGGATGTCGTCCAGCAGCCAGTCGGGGGCCGGGCCCGACGGCGCGATCCACATTCCGTCGCATGTCGCCTCGAACAGATCGGGGGCGTCGACCGGATTCGGCGCAGGGCGCGACCAGACCGCCATCCTGACCTGAGGCTCCATCAGAGTGGTGAAGACCGTGGGCGTGACCCCCTGAACGACTGCGCCGACCGCCATGAAAGACCTTGATGACCGTAAGTGTTATAATATAACAAACTCCGATACCGGCTGTAACGCCAGGCTTCAAGGGAGAAGGTTTTGTCAGAGTTCCGCAAACTGCCCGTCACCGTACTGTCGGGCTTCTTGGGGGCGGGAAAGACGACCCTGCTGAATCACGTCCTCGCCAATCGCGACGGCCTGCGCGTCGCGGTGCTCGTGAACGACATGAGCGAGGTGAACATCGATGCGGCCCTGGTTCGGGACGGCGCCGACCTGTCGCGCACAGAGGAGCGGCTGGTGGAGATGTCGAACGGCTGCATCTGCTGCACCCTGCGCGAAGACCTGCTGCTGGAGGTCGGCAAGTTGGCGCGTGAAGGGCGGTTCGACTATCTGCTGATCGAATCCACCGGCATCTCCGAGCCCATGCCGGTCGCCGCCACCTTCGATTTCCGCGACGAGGACGGCTTCAGCCTGTCGGACCTGGCGCGGATCGACACCATGGTCACGGTGGTGGACGCCTTCAACTTCCATCGCGACTATCCTTCGACCGACCGGCTGAAGGCGCGCGGCGAACATATGGGCGAGGGCGATGAACGCACGGTCGCCAATCTGCTGGTCGACCAGGTTGAGTTCGCCGACATCATCGTCCTGAACAAGATCGATCTGCTGGACGAGGGGAAACGGGGCGTGCTGAAGGCCATGTTGAGCCAGTTCAATCCGCACGCGCGGATCGTGGAGGCGGTGCGCGGCCAGATTCCGTTGGGTCAGGTGATCGGCACGGGGCTGTTCGATATGGCGCGGGCGGAGAGCGCGGCAGGCTGGGCCCAGGCCCTGCGCGGCGAGGTGGCGCCCGAGACGGAGGAATATGGCGTCTCAAGCTTCGTCTACCGCGCCCGCCGTCCGTTTCATCCCCGCCGCCTGCACGACCTGTTCGGGCGGGAATGGCCGGGCGTATGGCGTTCCAAGGGCTTTTTCTGGCTGGCCAGCCGCATGGACCAGGTCGGCGCCTGGAGCCAGGCGGGGGCGGTCACCGAACATGAATGGGGCGGACTGTGGTGGGCCTCGGCGCCGCGCGACCGCTGGCCGACCGACAATGACGAATGGCGCGAGGGTCTGGAGGCCGTGTGGCGCCAGCCTTACGGTGATCGTCGCCAGGAAATCGTGCTGATCGGCAAGGACATGGACCGCGAGCGGCTGACCGCCCAGTTCGACGCCGCCCTGCTGACGCGGTTCGAGATGGAGCGCGGTCCGAAAGGCTGGGCGCGGTTTGACGATCCCTTCCCCTATTGGGGGCATGGTCGCGACGCCGCCTGACGACGAAAAAGGGCGTCTCTTTCGAGACGCCCTCGGCCGCTCTGGACCGACAGCTTACCAGCGACGGTCGTAGCGATAGTCGCGGCGATCGTCCTGACGATAATCGCGACGGTCGTAACGCGAATCGTAACGGCGGCCATCGTAGCGGTAGTCGTAGCCGTATCGGTTGCTGTCGATGCCGTGCTCGCGTTCCCAATGACCCTGGTTCCGGTAGCATTGGCCGCCGCGATAATAGCCGCAGCTGGAGCCGCGATTGCTGGCGACCGCGCCCACCGCCGCGCCGGCCAGGGCGCCACCCGCGATATAGTTGCCGTCGCCGTTGCCGTAGATGGCGCCGGCCAGACCGCCCACCGCCGCGCCGATCAGGGCGTTGCGGCCGGTGTTGTCCCGGTCACGGGACTGGGCCGAGGCGGGGGCCGCCATCAGGGTCATGGCGACGACCGGGGCGGCGACGACGGCGGTGATCTTCAGCAGCTTGGACATATCCGTCTCCTTTGTTTCGGGGGTCGATGATCTGTGGCAGCGCATCGACGTTGAGAGGGTTCTAGCGGTCCGCGTCTGAACGCACCGCCAGACGGTCGTTCATCCTGGGTTCACCGCGCCCAGCGGCGTCAGGGCGCGGGCCTGGCGCGTCAATGTCCGTTTCTTCGCATTTGTTTCACCGGCCTCTCCTTGACGGTCCCGACGCCCGCCCCTACTTGCGCGGTGTGTTGGCACTCTCTGCGGTCGGCTGCCAAAACGGCGATCGCGAGAGGGCTGGCTCACCGTTTCAGAACGCCCCGATCCGGGGGTTTTTAAGGGAGAAGTCCGATGGCGTTCCGTCCGCTCGGCGACCGCGTGCTGGTCAAGCGCGTTGAAGAAGAATCCAAGACCAAGGGCGGGATCATCATCCCCGACACCGCCAAGGAAAAGCCGCAGGAAGGCGAAGTCGTCTCCGTCGGCCCCGGCGTCCGCGATGAAAGCGGCAAGGTCAATGCTCTGGAACTGAAGGCCGGCGACCGCATCCTGTTCGGCAAGTGGTCGGGCACGGAAGTGAAGATCGACGGCGACGACCTGATCATCATGAAAGAGTCGGACGTGCTTGGAGTGCTGAGCTAAGGCTCAGCCCTCAGTGGCGAGTGATTAGTGGCGAGTGGCGAGCAGGTTTCCGAGTGAAACCGCCGCCGCCGCCCCAGTTTCAGATCCCTTGCCACTCGCCACTAACCACTCGCCACACATTCAAAAGGAGCAGCCCGCATGGCCGCTAAAATCGTACACTTCAACACCGACGCGCGCGACAAGATGCTGCGCGGCGTCAACGTCCTCGCCAACGCCGTCAAGGTGACCTTGGGGCCCAAGGGCCGCAACGTCGTGATCCAGAAGTCCTTCGGCGCCCCGCGCTCGACCAAGGACGGTGTTTCTGTCGCCAAAGAGATCGAGCTGGAAGACGCCTTCGAGAACATGGGCGCCCAGATGATCCGCGAAGTCGCGTCCAAGACGAACGACAAGGCGGGCGACGGCACCACCACCGCAACCGTTCTGGCGCAGGCCATCGTGCAAGAGGGCCTGAAGGCCGTCGCCGCCGGCATGAACCCGATGGACCTGAAGCGCGGCATCGACAAGGCCGTCGGCCTGGTGCTGCAAGAGGTCAAGGACAAGTCCAAGCCCGTCTCGAACAACTCGGAAATCGCGCAAGTCGGCACCATCTCGGCCAACGGCGACTCTGAAATCGGTGAGCTGATCGCCCAGGCCATGGCCAAGGTCGGCAACGAAGGCGTCATCACCGTCGAAGAAGCCAAGACCGCCGACACCACCGTCGACGTCGTCGAAGGCATGCAGTTCGACCGCGGCTATCTGTCGCCCTACTTCATCACCAACGCCGACAAGATGGAGGTTCAACTCGAAGAGCCGCTCATCCTGCTGTTCGAAAAGAAGCTGACCAGCCTGCAAGCCATGCTGCCGATCCTGGAAGCCGTGGTGCAGTCGGGCCGTCCGCTGCTGATCATCGCCGAGGACATCGAAGGCGAAGCCCTGGCGACCCTGGTCGTCAACAAGCTGCGTGGCGGCCTGCGCGTCGCCGCCGTCAAGGCTCCGGGCTTCGGCGATCGCCGCAAGGCCATGCTGGAAGACATCGCCATCCTGACGGGCGGCCAGGTCATCTCGGAAGACCTGGGCATCAAGCTTGAGAGCGTCACGCTCGACATGCTCGGCAAGGCCAAGAAGGTCTCGATCACCAAGGAAGACACCACCATCGTCGAAGGCGTTGGCGGCAAGGAAGAGATCGAAGCCCGCGTGGCCCAGATCAAGCGCCAGATCGAAGACACCACGTCGGACTACGACAAGGAAAAGCTGCAGGAACGTCTGGCCAAGCTGGCCGGCGGCGTCGCGGTTCTGCGCGTCGGCGGTTCGACCGAAGTCGAAGTGAAGGAAAAGAAGGATCGCGTCGACGACGCCCTGAACGCCACGCGCGCCGCCGCTGACGAAGGCATCGTTCCCGGCGGCGGCATCGCGCTGCTGAAGGCTTCGAAGATCCTGGCTGACGTCAAGGGCGACAACGCCGACCAGAACGCCGGCATCGCCATCATCCGTCGCGCCCTGCAGGCTCCGATCCGTCAGATCGCCGAAAACTCCGGCGTCGAAGGCTCGATCGTGGTCGGCAAGGTGCTGGAGAACGGCGACGCCTCGTTCGGCTTCAACGCCCAGACCGAAGAATACGGCGATCTGGTGCAGATGGGCGTCATCGACCCGGCCAAGGTCGTCCGCACGGCTCTGCAAGACGCCGCTTCGGTCGCCGGCATCCTGATCACGACGGAAGCCGCCGTCGCCGACGCCCCCAAGAAGTCGGGCGGCGCTGCTGCTCCCGACATGGGCGGCATGGGCGGAATGGGCGGCATGGACTTCTAAGTCCAAGCCTTCCGACGCTGAAACGCAGAAGGGCGGGGCCGCAAGGCTCCGCCCTTTTTTTGTGCGTTTCTTCTCTGCGAAGCGGGGAGGGGGACGGCCCCCGGGGTCTCGCTCAAGGCGAGCCCGAGGACAGGCTACGCGGTGGAGGGCGTTTGAATTCGCCAGGAGCGCCCGTGGTGCGGCGCCAGCCCCTCCGTCACGACGCGAAGAGGCGTCGCGCCACCTCCCCATAAAATGGGGAGGAGACAGCGGGTGTTTCAGAACTCGGAAATCGCGCCGGGCTGGCGCGAGCGGGTCTTCAGCCACATAACGCCCAGCAGATCCGAGACCGACGCGCGCAGGCGGCCCCAGTTGGTGTACTTGGACCGCCCCGTCTCGCGATGGCGGTGATCCACGTCCAGATACTGGTTCTTGAACCCTTCGCGGATCATCAGGGCCGGCAGATAGCGGTGGATGTGATCGAAGTAGGGCAGGCGCAGGAAGACGTCGCGGCGAAACGCCTTTAGCCCGCAGCCGGTGTCGTCGGCGTCGTCGCCCAGCAGTTTGCGGCGGATGCGGTTGGCCCAGATCGACGCCTGGCGCTTGGCCTGGGTGTCCTGGCGCTTGGCGCGGCGACCGCCGACCAGGCCGACATCGGCGGGAGCGGCCATCAGGGCGTCGATCAGGCGCGGGGCGTCGGCGGGCGGGTTCTGACCGTCGCCGTCCATCGTGACCACGACCGGGGCGCGGGCGGCGAGGACGCCGGTGCGGACCGCGCGACTTTGACCCGCATTGGTCCCGTGCGACAGGACGCGCAGGGCGGGCAGCTCGGCCATGGCGGCCTTCAACTCCGCCAGGGTCGCGTCCCTGGAGGCATCGTCCACGAAGATCATCTCATACGAGCGCCCGGCGAAGGCGGCGGCGATCTCGCGCGCCAGGGGCACGGCGGCGCCCGCCTCGTCATGGACGGGAACGACGACGGAAATCTCGGGGGTTTCAGCGCTCATCGCCGCTCCATAGACGAGAACGAAGGCTTAGGGGAGACGGCTGACGAGGACGCGGTCGCCGTGTAAGGATCGCCGGATGAAGACTTTCGATCTGGATGGCCGCATCGCCGGCTGGCGAGGCCCGGTCCTTGCGGCCCTGCTGACGCTGATCGCCGGCCTGCCCGGCCTGTTGCTGTTGCCGCCGCTGGATCGCGACGAGAGCCGGTTCGCCCAGGCCACATCTCAGATGCTGGAAAGCGGCGACTATGTCGACATCCGCTATCAGGACGAGCCGCGCTGGAAAAAGCCGGTGGGCATCTACTGGATGCAGGCGGTCGCCGTGGGCCTGACCTCGGACGTCGAGGATCGCCAGATCGCGCCTTATCGGATTCCATCGCTGCTGGGGGCCATGCTGGCCGCCTGGGCCGTGGCCTGGGCCGGGTCGGCCATGCTGGGGAGCCGCGTCGGCTTCTTCGGCGGGGCGATCATGGGGGCCACCTTCCTCTTGTCCACCGAAGCGGGCATCGCCAAGACCGACGCCATGCTGTGCGGGGCGACCACCCTGGCCATGGCGGCCCTGGCGCGCATCTATATGGCGACGCGGGCGGGCGAACGGCCCGAACGGTTGCACAAATTCCTGTTCTGGGCGGGGTTGGGACTGTCGATTCTGATCAAGGGACCGATCGGCTTCCTGGTCGTCGCCCTGGCCGTCATCGCCGTGTCGATCTGGGACCGGAACGTCAAATGGCTGTATCGGCTGGGCTGGGGCTGGGGCCTGCCGCTGGTCGCCCTGATGGTCGGGCCGTGGGCCATCGCCATCACCATCGCCACCGACGGCGGCTTCTGGCGCGAGGCCATCGGCGGCGACCTGGCGCCCAAGATCGCCGGCGCCCATGAGAGCCATTCGGGCTTCCCGGGCATGTATCTGCTGCTGGCGCCCCTGCTGTTCTTCCCCTCGACCCTGCTGCTGCCTGCCGCCGTCTCGACGGGGTGGAGCCGGCGGGCGGAGCCGGCGATCCGGTTCCTGGTCTGCTGGGTGCTGCCGGGCTGGTTGATGTTCGAACTGGCGCCGACCAAGCTGTGGCATTACACCCTGCCGACCTTCGGCGGGCTGGCGCTGCTGGCCGCCGCCGCCCTGGCCCGGCCCATCGGCAAGGTCTCGCGCGTCACGGGCGCCGTGCTGGCGGTGTTCGCCGCGCTTCTGATCGTCGGGGTCACCGTCTATGGGCTGACGGTCTATGGCACCTCGACGGCACAGACCTGGGCGGCGCTGACGGTGGTCATGGCCCTGGCGGCCGGGGCCATGGGGGCTTTCCTGCTGGTGAACCGGGCGACGGTGGCAGCCCTGGTCGCGTCGCTGGCGTTCGGCGTCGTCGCCCATGCCGCCCTGGCCGGCACGATCCGTCAGCTGCGCCCCCTGGCCGTCTCGCCCCAGCTGGAGCGGACGCTGGAGGCCGCCGACCTGCATCCACGCCAGGGACGCACGCCGGGGCCGGTGGCCATCACCGGCTTCCATGAACCCAGCTTCGTCTTCCTGACCGGGCGCGACACCGACCTGACGGACGCGCAAGGGGCGGCCGAGGCCCTGGCCGAGGGTCGGCCCGCCATTGTCGAGGCGCACGACGCGGACGCCTTCCGCGCCGCCGCCGCGCGGCTGGGCGTGTCGGGCCGCGCCGTCGGGGTGGTCACCGGCTACAACTATTCCGCCGGGGACGAGGTCAGTCTGACGGTCTATGCGCCGCCGCCCGGGACCAGCACCGGAACGGATGATGTGGGAGGCGCGTCCTGATGGGCCGGTTCATCCAGATCGTCGAGGTCGGGCCGCGCGACGGCCTGCAGAACGAAAAGGCCTTGCTGGAACCTGCCGTTCGCGCCGATCTGGTGCGACGGCTGGAGGGCGCGGGCGCGAAACGGATCGAGGCCGTCTCCTTCGTCCATCCCAAATATGTGCCGCAGATGGCGGGCGCCGAAGAGGTCATGGCCGCCCTGCCGCATCAGGACGGCCGCAGCCGGATCGGCCTGGTGCTGAACGGCAAGGGCTATGATCGGGCGCTGGCGTCCGGGATTGACGAAGTCAATGTCTCGGTCGCCGCGACGGACGGCTTCGGCCTGAAGAACCAGGGCCTGGCGGTGAAGGACCAGTTGGCCATGCTGGGCGACATCGTGAACCGGCGGCACAATGCCGAGGCGTCGGAGGGCGCGCCGTCGCTGTCGGCCGTCATCTCCTGCGTCTGGGGCTGTCCGTTCGACGGCGAGGTCTCGGCGGGTCAGGTCGCGGACATGGTCGGCGCCATTGCGGCGATGGGGATCAAGGAGATCGGTCTGGCCGACACCATCGGCGCGGGCGACCCTTGGGCGGTGACGCAAAAGGTCGAGGCGGCCAGGGCGGCGGCGCCCGGCGCGGTCCTGCGCCTGCATTTCCACGACACCCGCAACACCGGCCTGGCCAACGCCTATGCGGGCGTCGAGGCCGGGATCGACGTGCTGGACGCCTCGGTCGGCGGCATCGGCGGCTGTCCGTTTGCGCCCGGCGCCACGGGCAATATCGCCACCGAGGACCTCGTCTATATGCTGGAGCGCGGCGGGTTCCAGACGGGCTATGACCTGGACGCCCTGATCGAGACGGCGCGGTGGATCGGTCAGGCCATCGGCCGGCCGGCGCCGTCGGCGCTCAGCCGGGCGGGCCGTTTTCCTCGGCCCTGATCCCCCACGGCGTCGCTGCGGGTCTGTGGCGGCGAGGCGCAATCGGCGCTATTCATGATGAATGGACGCGACGCACGGGGGGTGGGTCGCGCAGAGGACCGACCATGCTGATCGCCATTCCGCTGCTGCTGATCCCGGTGGTCCTCTACAATATCGTGGTGTTGTTCGGCGGATCGGGCGACGCCGGCGTGGCTCAGGCGGACGTTCTGCTGCGCGATCCGCTGTTCGCCGTCACCATGACGTCCGGCGCCCAATGGACCATCGGCGCGGGCGATCTGATCCTGTTCCTGGGACTGATCCTGCTGTTCTTCGAACTGTTGAAGTCGACGTCCAGCCAGCGGGTGGCCATCATCAATCACGCCCTGTCGATGATCCTGTTCATCGGGGTGCTGATCGAGTTCCTGCTGCTGCCGGGCTTTGCGACCTCGACCTTCTTCCTGATCGTGACGATGATCCTGCTGGACGTGCTGGCGGGCTTCATCGTCACCATCGTCGCCTCGCGCAAGGATTTCGATTTCGGCGGGGCGTGACGCCCGGCCTCAAGCAGCGCGGAGCGCGGTAGGCCACACAACGATGGCCTCAAGCAGCGCGAAGCGCGGTAGGCCACACAACGATGGCCTCAAGCAGCGCGAAGCGCGGTAGGCCACACAACGATGGCCTCAAGCAGCGCGAAGCGCGGTAGGCCACACAACGATGGCCTCAAGCAGCGCGAAGCGCGGTAGGCCACACAACGATGGCCTCAAGCAGCGCGAAGCGCGGTAGGCCACACAACGATGGCCTCAAGCAGCGCGAAGCGCGGTAGGCCACACAACGATGGCCTCAAGCAGCGCGAAGCGCGGTAGGCCACACAACGATGGCCTCAAGCAGCGCGAAGCGCGGTAGGCCACACAACGATGGCCTCAAGCAGCGCGAAGCGCGGTAGGCCACACAACGATGGCCTCAAGCAGCGCGAAGCGCGGTAGGCCACACAACGATGGCCTCAAGCAGCGCGAAGCGCGGTAGGCCGAAGAAACCTGTTCTACGAGAATATCGAAAAGATCAGGGCGACGACGGCGACGTCGAAGACTTTGGCGGCGAGGCTGAAGGCGGCGGGCATGGGCGGGTCCGGCGGGGGGCGACTGGCGTCCCTTCCAGCAAACGCCGTGCCGTCGGATCAGATGTCGGTCTTGGTCGTCTTGCCCGTGGTCGGACGACGCTCGGCCGCGCCCGAATATTCGGTTCCCAGATAGGCGGAGCGGGCCGCGTCCAGCACGGGCGGGCCGCCGCGCAGGCCGCGCTTTTGACCGCCCTGGCCCATCTGCTGGGCGACGAAGGCGGCCGCGCCCGGTTCGGCGGCGGGCTGCACGGCAGCTCTTGCCGGGCGATCCTGCGTCTGGGTCTGCGGTTCGGGCGGGTCCAGCGGGACCAGATCGCGCGAGGCTGCGCGGGCGCGCCGCTCGCGTTCGCGGCGTTCGCCCTCGCGTCGCTCGATGCGTTCAGGCCCGCCGATGGGGCCGATGCGGTCGGTCATTTCGGCTTGGCGCCGGCGAGGCTGTCGATCTGGCGACGCATCTCGTCCATCTGACGGCGCATCTCGTCCAGGGCGTCAGGCGTCTTTTCGGCCGTCTCGGCGGACGGGGCCGGTTCGACCCTGGCCTCGGTCGGTTCGGCGCGCGCATAGCCGAAGCCGGGGAACATCTGCATGGCGCGTTCGAACATGGCGATGTTGGCGCGGGCCGCGTCCTCCATCAGACTGGCGCCCGCCCCGGTCCCGAAGGCGCGGCTCAGCTGGCTGGCGAACTGTTCCTGCTGGCGGCCGAAGTTGGCCAGAGACATCTCCAGATAGGAGGGCAGCACCCCCTGCATCTGACCGCCGTAGAAGCCGATCAGCTGGCGCAGGAACTGGACCGGCAGCAGGGCCTCGCCCCGGCTTTCCTCCTCGAAGATGATCTGGGTCAGGATCTGGCGGGTCAGGTCGTCATTGGTCTTGGCGTCATAGACCACGAAATCGACCCCCTCGCGCACCATGGTCGCCAGGTCCTCCAACGTCACATAGGCGCTGGTCCGCGTGTTGTAGAGACGCCGGTTCGCATACTTCTTGATGACGACCGTCTCGGCCGCATTCTTGTTTCCGCCCTTGGATTTTTCGTCAGCCACGCTTGTTCTCGCGATGTTGCAACGCGTCACTATCCCCTCTTGCGCGCTCCAGCGCCAGAGGGGGCGACAATGCGCCGGGTTCGGAACGTCGTCCTAGTGCGTAAGGGCGGGCGCCAGCACGACCCCGACCAGCACCGCCGCCCAGTGGACGGTCGCCCCGGTCACGACGAATCCATGCCAGATGGCGCGGCGGAAACGGACCTTGGGGCTGATGAAGACGAAGACCCCGGCGGTGTAGATCAGGCCGCCGATGACCAGCAGAGCCAGAGCGACGGGATGCACCGTCTCGACCATAGGCTTCAGCGCCGCCACCGCCAGCCAGCCGAAGACGACATAGACGCCGCTCCAGAACTTGTCCGAGATGCGCGGCGCGAACAGCTTCACGCCCGCGCCCATGAAGGCCAGGGTCCAGATCAGGCTGGTGAAGCCCACCGCCCACAGCCCCTCGAACCGCTGGGTGGTGAAGGGGGTGTAGCTGCCGGCGATCATCAGGAAGATGGCCGCCTCGTCCAGGCGGCGCAGAACCGGCCGCGCGGCGCACGGATTGGTCCAGTTGTAGATGGTCGAGGCCGTCAGCATCCCAACCAGGCACAGCGCGTAGATGGCCGTGGCCAGCACGCCGCCGATGCCGGTGTAAACCCCCGCCAGGCCCGCCAGGATGATGCCGCCCACCGCCGCCAGCATTAGGCCGACCACATGGACCCACAGATCCGCCAGCTTTTCGGCCCGCGTCGGATAATGGTCGATCATATCCAATTCGTCCGGCGTGCAGACGTGGGCGACAAGACGTTTGATCGTGCGCAGCATGGCCAATCCAATCCCAGATCGCCTTTATCGTTCCGCCAGAATGCGCCGACAGGGTGACGATAGGCTGAATCCGCAGCCGTACGCTTCGTCGCAGGTGACGAAGTCTTCGCGATGCGGCAAAACGGCCACGCATCCTTATTCCGCAGAGAGTGAAATCCCATGACCGAGGTCGTCATCGTCTCCGCCGCCCGCACGCCCGTCGGCGCCTTCATGGGCGGTCTGGCCGCCCTGCCGGCGTCCAAACTGGGTGAAGTCGCCATCAAGGCCGCGCTGGAGCGCGCCGGCGTCTCCGGCGACGAGGTGGACGAGGTGATCCTGGGCCATGTGCTGCAGGCCGCCGCCGGTCAGGGCCCGGCGCGTCAGGCCGCCGTGGGGGCGGGCGTCAGGAAGGAAGCCGCCGCCTGGAGCCTGAACCAGATCTGCGGCTCGGGACTGCGCGCCGTCGCCATCGCCGCTCAGCAGATCGCGCTGGGGGATGCGAAGATCGTCGTCGCGGGCGGGCAGGAAAGCATGAGCCAGGCGCCGCACGCCCAGCAGCTGCGCGCCGGTCAAAAGATGGGCGACGTGGCCTTGGTCGACACCATGATCAAGGATGGTCTGTGGGACGCCTTCAACGGCTATCACATGGGCCAGACCGCCGAGAATATCGCCGAGAAATGGGACATCTCGCGCCAGGCTCAGGACGATTTCGCCCTGGCCAGCCAGCACAAGGCCGAGGCCGCCCAGACCGCCGGCAAGTTCGACGACGAGATCGTTCCCGTGGTCATCCCGGGCAAGAAGGCCGATGTGACGGTCGACAAGGACGAATACATCCGCCACGGCGCGACCATCGAGGCGATGCAGAAGCTGCGTCCGGCCTTCTCCAAGGACGGATCGGTGACAGCGGCCAATGCGTCCGGCCTGAACGACGGCGCCGCCGCCCTGGTGCTGATGAGCGCGGACGAGGCCAGGGCGCGCGGACTGGAGCCGCTGGCCCGCATCGTTTCCTACGCCACGGCGGGGGTCGATCCCTCGGTCATGGGCACGGGGCCGATCCCGGCGTCGAAGAAGGCGCTGGAGAAGGCGGGCTGGAGCGTCGCCGATCTGGATCTGGTCGAATCCAACGAGGCCTTCGCCGCTCAGAGCCTGTGCGTGGTCAAGGAACTGGGTCTCGATCCGGTCAAGGTCAACGTCAACGGCGGCGCCATCGCCATCGGCCACCCCATCGGCGCCTCGGGCGCGCGCATCCTGACGACCCTGCTGTTCGAGATGAAGCGGTCGGGCGCGAAGAAGGGTCTGGCGACCCTGTGCATCGGCGGCGGCATGGGCGTCGCGATGTGCGTCGAGCGCGCCTGATCCGATTAGAAAAAAGGGGCGAGGTTTCCCTCGCCCCTTCGGTCCTCAATCCGTCGGATATTCGAACGGATCGTTGGGCGTCGGCTGGGTCGGCAGCGGCATCCGGGGCAGGGGCTCGTCGCGGTTGGCGGCGTTCAGCAGGAAGCTGGCCAGGATGACGGCGGCCTGCCGCAGGTCCTCGGCCTTCAGGTGGTCGTAGCTGTCGATGCTGGTGTGGTGGATGCGCGCGGAATAGTCGAGCGGGTCCTGAATGAACTGATACCCCGGCACGCCCACCGTCTGCATATAGACATGGTCGGTGCCGCCCGAGTTGCGCAGCGACACCGTGGTCGCCCCCATGCTGGCGAAGGGCGCCAGCCACTCCTGGAAGATCGGGGCGGCGGCCACATTGCCCTCGGCGTTGATGCCGCGAATCTTGCCCGAGCCATTGTCCAGGTTGAAATAGGCGACCAGGTCGCGATAGCCGGCGCGGGGTTCGATCGGCCAACGGCTGCGCCAGGTGCGGTTGTTCGGCAGGCCAGCCAGGGCGGGGTCGTTGGATGGGGCGCGGGTCGCCAAGTGTCGGTCGACATAGGCCAGCGAGCCCAGGATGCCCTGCTCCTCGCCATTCCACAGAGCGAAACGGATGCTGCGTTTGGGCCGCACGTTCAGCGCCTTCAGGATGCGCGCCGCCTCCAGAACGACCGCGCTGCCGGCCGCATTGTCCTGAGCGCCGTCCGAGGCGACCCAGCTGTCCAGATGGGCGCCGGCCATGACGTATTCCGTCCCGCGCGCCGTTCCGGGAATGTCGGCCAGGATGTTGTAGGCGTTGACGTCCTCGTCATGGAACCGCACCTCGCTGTTCAGCTCCAGCGTTGGCGGGGCGTCGGTCAGGGCCAGACGCGCCAGACGGCGATAGTCCTCCGCCGCCAACTCCATTCCCGCCAGTTTCGGCGTGGCGCCGACCTGATAGGTATAGCCCGTGCCGTGCAGCAGGCCGCCGTCGCGCTGGGATATCCGCACCCAGGCCAGGGCGCCCTGTTCGACCAGGAAGGCGTCCATCTTCGACGCGAAGTCGGCGGTCTCCAGCGATTTGCGGATGGCGGCGGGGGAATATTGCGGCTGGTTATAGGTGTTGCGCTCGGCCAGTTCGGCGCTGGTCCAGCGGCGGAAGGCCGGTTCGGTCGGCTCGGACCCCGCGCCCGGCTGGGAGATCATGACGATCCTGCCCGACAGCTTGCCGCGCCATTTGTCGAAATCCTCGACCTTGGAGAGGGGCGCGACGATCACGCCGCCGCTGATCGTGCCGTTGGTCGAGGGCGTCCAAGCCACGGGAATGGCGCGCAGGTCCAGCGGGCGCGGCGCGGTCATCCGCGCGCTGGCGCGGACGATGGACCATCCCCGACCGAACTCGAACCCCTCCGCACGCACGTCGGACAGACCGTAGTCGCGGAACTGCTGCTGCGCCCAGCGCTCGGCCTCGCGCATCTGGGGCGAGTTGGTCATCCGCCCGCCGATGCGATCGGTCAGATAGGCGGCGGTCTGCATCACCTGGCTGTGGTTGAGCCCCTGGTCGATAATGCCGTTGACGGCCACGCGGTCCACCGACTGGGCGGCGACCGGCGTGGCGAGAAGGGCGGCGGCGGATACGAAGGCGAGCAGACGCGACATGGATTCCCCTTAGCTGAACAGGGGCGCATCTGATGCGATCCGCCTAAGGAGTGCAAACCGCAATGGCGCCGTTCGCCGCGACGATCAGCCTCAGCTTATCCCCAAATATCAGCCCCAGGGGCCGCGTGGCTCCATCGGTGTCGGCGGCACGCCGGTGGTCGAGGCGGTAAAGCCGACGGCCGGACGGGGCTGTGTCAGATCGGGCGTTTGCGACCGGGGCTGCATCCCCATCCTGGCGCCCAGCTCCATCAGCGCCCGCACGCGGTTGCCGGTCGCCGGATGGGTCGAGAACAGATTGTCCGCGCCGCGCCCCGCCAGCGGATTGATGATGAACAGCTGACCCGAGGCGGGATTGCGTTCGGCCGTGGGATTGTGGATCCGCTTGGCGTAGGCCTCGATCTTCTGCAGGGCGCTGGCTAGGGCTTGGGGGTCGCCGGCGATCTCGGCGCCGACCCGATCGGCCTCGTATTCGCGGCCCCGGCTGATCGCCATCTGCACCAGGCCGGCCGCCATCGGCGCCAGCAGCATCAGGGCCAGGGTTCCGATGATCCCGCCCGGACGCTCACGATCATTGCCGCCGAAGAACAGGGCGAAGTTGGCCAGGGCGGCGATGGCGCCGGCGATGGTCGCCGTCACCGTCATGATCAGGGTGTCGCGGTTCTTCACATGGGCCAGTTCGTGCGCCATCACGCCGCGCACCTCCTCGCGGGTCAGCATGTCCAACAGGCCGGTCGTGGCGCAGACGGCGGCGTTCCGGGGGTTGCGGCCGGTGGCGAAGGCGTTGGGCTGATCGCTGGGGATGATGGCGACCTGGGGCTGGGGCAGGCCGGCGTCCTGAGCCATCTGGCGCACGTCGGCGACATAGTTCCTGACCACGGCGTTGGGATGCTGTTCGTCGACCGGTTGGGCCCGGTACATCTTCAGCACGATCTTGTCGGCGTTCCAGTAGCTGAACAGATTCATCCCGCCCGCGAACAGCAGGGCGATCGCCATGCCGGTCGCGCCGCCGATCAGATAACCCAGGCCCATGAACAGGGCGGTCATCGCAGCGAGGAGGATGAAAGTCTTCAGATGGTTCATCGCGATTCCATGCCCGATCCGGCCGCTGCGTCTGGCGTCACGGGTTCGATCGTCTATTTGAGGAAAGGCGCACCAAGCCTCAAGGGAGCCGCCCTGTGACCGAACATCCCACCCCCGCGCCGGACGGCGACGATCAGACGGCGCCGACAGGTCCCGTCTTCAACGCCGACGTGCCCCACGCCACGCCCGAACGCCCGTTGAGCCAGGCCGCCCGCCGCGCGCTTCAGGAGGCGGCGGATCGCCGCGCGCTGCAAGAGAAGCAGGCGGCGGACGTCCAGGTCGATCCCGAGCATGGCGGGCCAAGGGGGCCGGAGCCGACCCGGTTCGGCGATTGGGAGAAGAAGGGCATCGCCGTGGATTTCTGACACGGCGTCGGCGCCACGCCACCCGCGCGGCGTTAACCTTCGCTTAACAAACGGGCGCCGGATTTGCCAGTGTGGGGACAACTCAGAGGAGTCTGTCCCGTGACGATACAGTCGATGATCACCGCCGCGTCGGCGGCTCTGCTGCTCTCCGCAGCGCCCGCTCTGGCCGGAGGCCCAGGCGGCCATGGCGGTTACGGCGGCGGCCATGGCGGCATGCCGGGCGGATGCGGCGGCGGATGTGGAGGCGGCGGCCACTATGGCGGCGGCAACTACAACGCCAACCACAACGTCAATGTGAACGTGAACGGCGGGGGCTCCGCCTATTCCAACGCCTACGCCAACTCCGGGGCCTACGCCGGCGCGACAGCCTATTCGGCCATCAACGCCCGGTCCTATTCCGGTTCATCCAGCTTTCAGCGCGGCTATGTCGGCGGCGGCACAACCTATGTGGGAAGCGGCGGCTATTCGGACGGCTACTACGGCGGCGGCTATGGCGGCGGCTATGTGACCTCCGCCCCGGTCCTGGTCGGTCGCCCGCCCGTCAGCGCTCCGGTCGGCTATCCGGTCTATGGGTTCGGTCGCGACTACATCGGCTGGCGTCCGTATCCGGGCCGCCCGGTCGACTGCAACTGCCGCCCGCCCGCGCGCCCGCCGGTGCGTTACGAACAACGCTATGAGCAGCGTTACGAGCAACGTTATGTCGAACAGCCGCCCGTCTATATTCAGGCGCCGCCGGTTCAGGTCGCGCCGCAGCGCATCTATGTCGCCCCGTCCCAGGTGAACATCGCCCCGGCGCAGGTCGAGATGGGTCCGCCCACCTATATCGAACAGCCGCCCATCTATGTGCAGGCGCCGCCGGTCAATATCGGGCCTCAGCGCGTGCAGGTGGCCCCGGCCCAGGTCAACATCGCCCCGGCCCAGGTCGAGGTCGGGCCGCCCGTCTATGTCGATCAGGCCCCGATCTATGCTCAGGCCGCGCCGGTCAACATCGGTCCGCAGCGGGTTCAGGTCGCCCCGGCCCAGGTCAATGTCGCGCCCGCTCAGGTGGAGGTCGGCGGTCCGGTCTATGTCGATCAGTCGCCCGTCTATGTGCAGTCGGCGCCGGTCAATGTGGCCCCGGCCCAGGTCTATGTCGCGCCGCCGGAGGTGAACACGGCTCCCCCGCCGCCCCCTCCGCCCCCGCCGTCCGGCTACTATGGCGACCTGCCGCCGCCCGAGGCGCCGGCGCCCCATGCGCCGCCGCGTCACCGCTATGCCCAGGAGCCCGGCGAGCGGGGTTGATCGCCCAAAGACGCTGAAGCGTAACCGTCGCCCCGGTCTGTCTCAGATCGGGGCGATTTCGTCGGCGATGGACCGGGCGGCCGCGCGCGGGTCGGGCGCAGCGGTGATCGGGCGGCCGATGACCAGATGGGTCGCGCCGGCCCGCAGCGCCTCGGCCGGGGTCGCCGCCCGCGCCTGATCGTCCAGCGCCGCGCCCGCAGGCCGCACGCCGGGCGTCACGATCAGGAACTCGGGTCGTCCCGCCGCGACGGCCAGGGCGCGGGCGCGCGCCGCCTCGTGCGGGCTGGAGACGACGCCGTCGATCCCCGCGTCCAGGGCCTGGCGCACGCGCAGTTCCACCAGTGCCGCCGGCGACAGGCTGTGATCGTCGGCCAAAAGATCGTCGGCCGTCAGACTGGTCAGGACCGTCACGCCCAGCACCTTCAGCGTCGATCCGTCCGCGCCGCGCCGCGCCGCCGCCATCACCTGGGGTCGGGCATGAACGGTCAGAAAATCGCAACCGGCCCCCGCCAGATTGGCCGTGGCCTTCTCCACCGTCGCGCCAATGTCGTGCAGCTTCCAGTCCAGGAAGACCTGGCGGCCTTGGGCCTTCAGGCCGCGCGCCAGGTCCATGCCGCCCGCCGCGAACAGTTGCAGCCCGATCTTGTAGAAGCCGATCGCATCGCCGATCCGCTCGACCAGGGCGGCCGCTTCGTCGGTGGTCGGAACGTCCAGTGCGCAGATGATGCGCGCGTCGGGGCCGGGCGCGGGCGCCGCAACTGGGGTCTGGGTCATCGACGGACTCGCGCTTAGCGGCTATGCCGGACGACCAAGGGGCGCG